>JAQBEY010000099.1:0-97659 GCA_032123655.1 Betaproteobacteria bacterium | reverse complement strand
CGCGATTCACGCTTGGCGAGAACGGCATCCGGAGCGGGCGCTGATCGTGGCGCTGACCGGAACCGACCTTTATCGGGACCTCCCCGGCGGCGATCCAGCGACGCGGTCATCGCTCGACCTCGCTGACCGGCTGATCGTGCTGCAGGACGATGCGCCGCGTCACTTGCCGGCGCCCTGGGATGCGAAGGCGCGCGTGGTGTTTCAGTCGGCACGGACGCTGACGAGGTGGCCGCACAAGCGGCCGGACCGGCTGGATTGCGTGCTCGCCGCGCACCTTCGCGACGAAAAGGACCCGGAGACCACATTCGCTGCGTGGCGGTTGCTGCCGGCGAAGCTCGCGGCGACGTTGACCGTCGTCGGCGCCGCGCTCGATCCGGCGCTGGGCGCGGCGGCGCAGGCACTCGCCGCCGCGGATCCGCGCGTGCGTTATCCGGGGGCCCGGCCGCACGCCTGGACCCGGCAGGCAATCAAGCGTGCCCACCTGCTGCTGGTGCCCTCGCGCATGGAGGGCGGCGCCAACGTAGTCGTCGAGGCGGTGACGGCGGGCACCGCCGTGCTGGGGTCCCGGATGTCCGGTAATGTGGGGATGCTCGGCGACGACTATGCTGGATACTTTGCCGTCGGCGACGCACGGGAACTGGCCGGGTTGCTGGTGCGCGCCGCTGGCGAGCCCGCGTTTCTCGCGGCTCTCGAAGCATCGTGTCGGTTGCGTGCCCCGCTCTTCGCCCCCCAGGCCGAAGCGGCGGCGCTGGATCGTGTCGTCGCCGAGGCCATGGCCTTGCACCGCGCTAGAATAAACAATTGAGCTGCCGGAGTCGCGCGGCTTGCCGTCAGGAGAAACGCCCATGAATGCGCCCGATCCGATTCCACTGCGCCTCACTTCCTTTTCGCACGGCGGAGGCTGTGGCTGCAAGATTGCCCCAGCGGTCCTGCGCCAGATCATTGCCAAGTCCGGCACGCATCTGCTGGCGCCGCAGCTTCTCGTCGGTATCGAAACTGCCGACGACGCCGCGGTCTACCAGATCAACGAGCATCAGGCGATCGTCGCCACCACCGATTTCTTCATGCCCATCGTCGACGATCCCTACGATTTTGGCGCGATCGCCGCAACCAATGCAATCTCCGATATCTACGCCATGGGCGGCACGCCGTTGTTCGCGCTGGCGCTGGTTGCGATGCCGATCGAGAAGTTGCCGGTGGACACCATCCGCCGCATCCTGCAGGGCGGCGAGGATGTCTGCGCAAGGGCAAAGATACCGATCGCCGGTGGCCACACAATCGACTCGGTCGAACCGATCTACGGACTGGTCGCCATCGGGCTGGTCAATCCGCGCAATCTGAAGCGCAACGCGGGCGCGCAACCCGGCGACGTGCTGATCCTGGGCAAACCCCTTGGGGTCGGCATCTATAGTGCCGCGCTCAAGAAGGAAAAGCTCCCGGCCGAAGGCTATGCCGCGATGCTGGCCAGCACGACCAAACTGAATACCCCGGGCGTTCCGCTGGGGAAGATGGCCGCCGTGCACGCGCTGACCGACGTGACCGGCTTCGGGCTACTCGGCCATTTGCTCGAAATCTGCCGCGGCTCGGACGTCAGCGCGTCGATCGACTTCAACCGGGTACCTTTGCTTCCGGGTACGCTCGAATTTGCGCGCGACGGATTTTTCACCGGCGCCTCCGGTCGCAACTGGGCCGGATATGGCACGGACGTGGACCTCGGTCCGGGAATCGCCGACGCTGCGCAGGCGCTGCTCACCGACCCGCAGACCTCGGGCGGCCTGCTCGTTGCCTGCGCGCCCGAAGCCGCCGCCGACGTGCTCGAATTGTTCAGGGCCGAGGGCTTCGCGGGCGCGGCGGTGATCGGTGACATTTCCACCGGACCCGCGCGCGTGGTGGTGCGCTAGGCAAAAACCGGAGGCCGGCGCGGTGGATCCTCGCCGGACCTGATCATCTCGCGTAGAACACCGCGAAGTCGCCCTGCCCGTCCTGCCAGCATTCGACGTGGCCGAACCCGGCGTCGCGCAGCAACGCGGTGAAGTCCGCGGGCACGTATTTGTAGGAACTCTCCGTGTGGATGCGCTCTCCGGCGACAAACGCGCGCGTCGCCCCAGGCAGGCGGACAGTTTGCGGTGCCACTGCCTCGAGGTGCATCTCGATGCGCCCGGCGCTGGCGTCGTAGCGACCTACATGGGCAAAGGCCGCCGGATGAAAATCACTGCCGAGCAGGCGGTTGACGTGATGCAGCACGTTGCGATTGAACGCCGCGGTGACCCCGAGCGAATCCGCGTAGGCAGCGGTCAGCCGCGCCGTATCTTTCTTGGTGTCCACACCAATCAACAAACCGCTGTCTTCTCGTTCGTCACAGTGCCGTCGAATGCCGCGCAGGAAGGACAGCGCCTCGGCAGGCGTGAAGTTGCCGATCGACGAGCCCGGATAAAAAAAAGTCACCGGGCCCGGCGCGAGGTCCTGCCCCAGATCGAAGCCGCGCGTGAAGTCGATCACCACGCCGAGCATCTCGATCCCCGGGAAATCCGGCGCCATGCGGGCCAGCGCAGCCGCCAGCTCGTCGCGGGCGATATCCACGGCGACATAGCGTGACGGCGCCAGAAACGGCAGCCAGCCACGCGCCTTGCCGCAGTCGCCGGCGCCCAGATCGACCAATTGCTTACCGCCTCCGATGCAATCGACAATCGCCTGACGATGCTCATGGAAGATCGCGCGCTCGGTACGCGTCGGGTAGTACTCCGGCAATTCGCAGATTGCACCGTAAAGCGCGCAGCCCAGAGCGTCGTAAAAATACTTGGGTGAGATCGTCGCCGGCGTGGCCAGAAGTCCGGCGACGAGCGCGGCACGCTCTGCTTCGGGGTCGGACACGAGACGAACGACAATGCGGGTTTCGGCCATGCGACGCCCCTGTTGCATTTTTTTGTAGCCGTATCAGCCTGAAGCTGAGGCCTTGCGCGGAAGCGTCAGGCGACGGCTTTGGATCGACGGCGAACGGATCGGAAGAGCCATGCCCGGGCATCGGCCATGGTTTTCGCCTTGATTATCGGTCATTTACCGATTCTGGTGCCCGGGGCCGGCGAGGCTGGTACGGATCAGAGGTCGATGGTCGGGGGGGCGCCTGAAGCAGCAGGCCGCAAGGTCGCGCACTCGGAAAAGGTAGAAATCGGCCGCACCGTCCCGAAACCGCCAAAACCGTTCGAGGGTGGCGATTTTCGCCTCGTTCAGGGCGGGTGCCATGCCGAGAGGGCAACACGATGGCCCCGGACGTGGCTCATACAACACCGGCAGCGGCTCCCCTTGACGCACGGGAGGCGGTTGCGTTCTACTTCGACCCGCACCCTGATAAAATGACCTTCCAGTGGGATCGGTCGCGCCGGGCAGTCGACAGAATGCTGCGCTTTGATCGCGGCACCCTCCGGGCGAGCGATGTTGCGGACTGTGCGTGACCGTACGCAGCGGCCGGCTGGCCTAGGATGAGGTTCGATAAGTACGATGCCTTCAAGGGGAACGAAACTGTATCAAGCTGCGGAATCCGGATCGATCGTTGCGCTGGCGACGCCGACCGTGAATTCCCTGCCCCTGCGGCGCGCCGATTTCGCGACTCTGGCCGAGGCGCTGGACTACGCTGCGCAAGGGGTCACGGGCGCCAACTTCCATGCCGGCCGCGGCAAGCTTGTAACGGTGCTTCCGTATCGCGTGCTGCGTCAGCAGGCTCTGGGCTTGGCGCGCCGCCTCCTTTCCCTGCCACTTGAGCGTGGCGCGCGCGTCGCCGTGATCGCGGAAACGCATCCGGATTTCCTGCGTTTCTTTTTCGCCTGTCAATACGCCGGGCTGGTGCCGGTGGCACTGCCTGCGTCCGCCAATCTCGGTGGCCACGAAGCCTATGTCGCGCGGTTGCGTGGCCTGTTGCTGGGCTGCGGGGCCTCCGTGGCGATGGCGTCGAACCAATTTCTGCGCTTCTTGCGCGAAGCCGCCGAAGGCCTCGAACCGGTCTTTCTCGGAGCGCCGGCCGCGTTCGACGAATTACCCGAACACGATGGCCCGTTGCAATCGAGCGGCCCCACCGAAACGGCTTATCTGCAGTTCACGTCGGGGAGCACCAGTTTTCCCCGGGGCGTGGTGATCGAGCAGCGCGCGGTGCTCAGCAACCTGGCCGCCGTGATCAATCACGGCCTCGATGTCCGGGCGGACGATCGCTGCGTTTCGTGGCTGCCGTTCTACCATGACATGGGACTCGTCGGCTGCATGCTGGCTCCGCTGGCATCGCAGCGCTCGATCGACTATCTCGACACCCACGACTTCGCCATGCGCCCGCGACGCTGGCTGGAGTTGATGACGAGCACGCGGGCGACCATCTCGTTCAGCCCGCCGTTTGGTTACGATTTGTGCGCGCGACGAATCCGTTCCGAGGACGTCGCCCGTTACGACCTTTCTGCGTGGCGTGTCGCCGGCATCGGCGCCGAGCCGATCCGCGCCGAGCTACCCGATCGCTTTGCCGCGCTGCTGGCGCCGGCGGGATTCGATCCTCGCGCCTTCGTTCCGAGCTACGGCATGGCGGAAGCCTCGCTGGCAATCAGTTTCTCTCCGCTGGGCCAAGGCGTCGTCGTCGACTGGATCGACGCCGCTCAACTTGCCGATCACCTGCGCGCACAGCCCGCGGGCGAGGGTACGGGCCGCGTCAACGGCTTCGTCCGCTGCGGCCCGCCTCTTCCGGGGCATGAGGTCGCCATTCGTGACGACCAGGGGAATGCCCTACCCGATCTTCATGTGGGTCGGATCAAGGTGCGCGGGCCGAGCACCATGGCGGGGTATTTCGGGAAACCGGAACAGACGCGGCAGGCGCTCTCGCCGGACGGCTGGCTGGACACGGGCGACATCGGCTACCTGGTCGACGGCAACATCGTGGTTACCGGCCGGCACAAGGACATGATCATCATCAACGGCCGCAACATCTGGCCGCAGGACATCGAACACGTCGCCGAGAGGCAGCCTGAATTGCGTTCGATGGACGCATCGGCGTTCTTCGTGCTCGGTCCGAACGACGAAGAAATCCCCGTGGTGGTCGTGCAATGCAATACCAGCGATGCTGCGCAGTGCCGTCTGCTCACCCAGCGGCTGCATCGGGAAATCCACGAAGAGCTGGGCATCATCTGCCTGATCGAACTCCTGCCGCGGCACACGCTGCCGCGCACGTCCTCGGGCAAGCTGTCACGCACGGCAGCGCGCGACGATTATCTGCGGCGGCGAGAGCAGGAACGCAATGACGCCAGGGTCGACTTCGACAAGGCATCGTTCAGCGAGCACGAGACTCTGCCGGTGACGGCTTCGATGGGCCAATAGCGGATTGCCGCACCGGCCGCCCGTGGTCATTGGCCGCCCGACGAAACCAGCGCCGATCCCGGCGCTGCCTGCTTGACCGCTCCATCGCTGCTGGCGCTGACCGGGGCGACCGGCTTCATCGGCGCTGCGCTGATTTCCCGCCTTGCGGGTGCCGGTTGGCAGGTGCGCGCCCTGTTTCGGCCTCGGGCCGGGCGTGTTCCGCCACGGTTACCCGGCGTGGAATGGCTGCCGGGCGATCTCGGGGACGAGGGTGCACTCGATGCGCTGGTGACCGGGACGGATGCCGTGATTCACTGCGCCGGTGCCGTTCGCGGTGCGCGGCGCGCCGAATTCGACCGGGTCAATGCCGACGGTGCCGGTCGGGTCGCCCAGGCGGCCGCGCGACTCCCCCGTCCACCGCGGTTCCTGCTCATTTCGTCCCTTGCCGCCCGCATGCCCGAGCTGTCCGACTATGCCGGCAGCAAGTGGCGCGGCGAATGCGCGGTCAGGGCGACGGCGGGCCTGCGCTGGACGGTATTGAGGCCCCCCGCCGTGTACGGTCCCGGGGACCGCGAGCTACTGCCGCTGTTTCGCTGCATCGCCATGGGTTTCGCGCCCCGCCCCGCCGGCGCGCCCGGGCGCTTTTCGCTCATCGAGGTCGACGATCTGGCAGCGGCGGTGTTGTGCTGGCTCGCAGGCGACGTCGGCCATGGCGAGAATTTCGAACTGGATGACGGATGCGTGGGCGGATACGACTGGGACGCCGTTGCAACCGTCGCCGGTCGCGTGCTGCGGGACGGTCGGCCGGTACGCCGGGTGCCGATTCCCGTGCCATTGCTTCGCCTTGCGGCCTTGGCCAATCTCGGCGCCTCTCGGGTGTTCGGCTATGCTCCGATGCTTACGCCGGGCAAGGTGCGCGAACTGACGCATTCGGATTGGTTGTGCGATAGTCGCCCGTTTGCACTTGCCACCGGCTGGCGGCCTGTCATTGACCTCGCGTCCGGACTCGCCCGGGCCTACCGCAGACCGGATGAATTGACTGAAGGGACCCCGTGACCACGAATGACATCCTGTCGTACCCGCATATTCTCGCCCAGCTCAGCGCAGAGATGACTTCGTTCACCCAGGGTCGCGTCCAGATCGGGGAAGACACCAATTTGCTGGGCGATCTCCAGCTGGACTCGCTTCAGGTGATGAACCTGCTGTTGCGCGTCGAGGATCGGTTCGACCTATCGATTCCGGTGAGCATCCTCCCGGACGTAAGGACCGTGAAGGATCTCGCTCTGCAGATCGAAATCCTGACGCGTGACGGTTGATGGGACTTTTCGACAAATTTCAGGCTCTGGCGGCGGCCCGGCGCGAACTCGAGGTGCTCGGCATCGATCCCTTCGGCGTGGAGATCGAGCGCATGGTGTCGCCGACCGAGGGGATCATCCACGGGCGCCGGACCATTCTCGCCGGCACCAATAACTACCTTGGTCTGACCTTCAATGCCGAGTGCATCGCCGCCGCGCACCGGGCGCTCGACGCCGACGGTACCGGCACGACCGGCTCGCGCATGGCCAATGGCAGCTACTCAGGCCACCGCAGGCTCGAGAAGGAACTGGCGACGTACTACGGCATGCGCGACGCCATCGTGTTTTCCACGGGCTACCAGGCAAATCTCGGCGTGCTGGCCGGGCTCACCGGCCAGAACGACGTGGTGCTGCTCGACGCCGACTGCCACGCCAGCATTTACGACGGCTGCCGGCTCGCCGGCCCGGAAGTCATCCGTTTTCGGCACAACAATGCGGACGACCTCGCCAAGCGCATGCGCCGACTCGGCGCGCGTGCCGCCGATGCACTGATCGTGGTTGAAGGCATCTACAGCATGTTGGGCGACCGGGCACCGCTCGCGGAAATCGTGGACGTGAAGCGGCAACTGGGCGGCTATCTGCTGGTGGACGAGGCGCATTCGCTGGGCGTGCTGGGCGAACGCGGCCAGGGTCTGGCCGAGGAGCAGGGAGTCCTGGCGGACACCGACTTCATCGTGGGCACGTTCAGCAAGAGCCTGGGCGGCGCCGGCGGCTTCTGCGTGAGCAATCACGCCGCACTCGACCATCTGCGTTATTCCAGCCGGCCGTACATCTTCACGGCGTCGCCGTCACCTGCAACGATTGCGTCGACGCGGCAGGCGCTGCGCATCCTCGCGGACGGCCACGACCTCCGGGCGCGGCTGCGCGCGAATTTCGAGCACCTGCACGCGGGCTTGACGTCGATGGGCTACACGCTGGGCGCCTCGCCCAGTCCGGTGGTTGCGGTGGTGCTTGGCGACAAGATCGAAGCGTTGCAATTCTGGAACGGTCTGCTGCAGCGCGGCGTCTACGTCAACCTGATGCTCCCGCCGGCGACGCCGAACGGTGTGTCGCTGATCCGTTGCAGTGTCAGCGCCGCTCACACGCCGGAACAAATCGACGCCGTTTGCGCGGCATTCGCCGATTTTCGAGCGTCGGCCGGAGTCGTTGCCGCCTGACGCGGCGCCGAAAACCGAGCCGCAACGCAGCCACGTGCCCTGCCGCAGTCTGATCCACAGGAAGCCGGCGACCGGGCCCACGTCGGCGCATGGTTCAGGTTGGAGTCAACGATGAAGCTGTTCGCCGCATTCAGCCGCGCCTACCCCGCCCAGAGCGCCCTGGTGCTGGCCTCGCTGGTGCTCGCGAGCCTGTTCGAAGGACTAGGTCTCTCGACGCTGCTGCCGCTGGTCGCCCGCTCCGGCGACACGGCCGGCGACGCGCAATCGGGAGTCGGCGGTTTCGTGACGCGGATGCTCGACGCCGTCGGCCTCGCGCCGACGGTTGGCGTGCTGCTCATGATGATCGTCGTCGGCATGACGCTGAAAGCCGTCCTGGTGCTGGTGGCGAACCGGCAGGTCGGCTACACGGTGGCCCACGTGGCGACCGATTTGCGCATGGGCCTGATTCGTTCGCTGCTGTCGGCCCGCTGGGAATACTATTTGCGCCAACCGGTCGGGGCGCTCGCCAACAGCCTTGCGACCGAAGCAACGCGTGCCGCAGAATCGTATCTGTACGGTGCGACGGTCATTGCGCTGGTCATCCAGGCGTCGGTCTACTCGATCGTCGCGTTGCTGGTGTCGTGGGAGGCGACACTGGTGGCGCTGGCCGCCGGCATCGTGTTCGTCTTTCTGCTGAATCGCCTGGTGCACATGGCCCGCCGCGCGGGCGCCAGGCAGACCCGCCTGCTGCGGTCCCTCCTCGCTCGGCTTTCCGACAACCTGCTGTCGGTCAAGCCGCTGAAGGCGATGGCCCGCGAGAATCTCGCCAATTCGCTGCTGGAGGGCGACACCACGCAACTGAACCGCGCGCTGCAAAAGGAGGTCTTCAGCAAGGAGGCGTTGCGGGCGCTACAGGAGCCGATGCTCGCCATGCTGATCGCCGCGGGCCTCTACCTGGCCCTGGTCCGGTTCCAGATGTCGCTGACCTCGGTGATGCTCATCGCGTTCCTGCTGGTGCGAGCACTTCTGTACCTGAGCCGCATGCAGCGCGAGTACCAGAAATTGGTCACCAGCGAGAGTGCCTACTGGGCATTGCGGTCCG
The DNA here is from genome assembly GCA_032123655.1 of Betaproteobacteria bacterium. Lineage (GTDB taxonomy): Bacteria > Pseudomonadota > Gammaproteobacteria > Burkholderiales > Casimicrobiaceae > VBCG01. The sequence continues at coordinate 88,744 of JAQBEY010000099.1, read as the reverse complement.
CGATCGACGCTGCCAGAGAGGAAAGCGAGAATCCACCGGACGGCACCGCACCCACACTGCGTCGGTCGATCCGCTTCGAGAACGTCGGATTTCAATATCGCGATCGGTGGATCCTGCGGAACGCGGCGCTGACCGTGCCGGCGGGAGGAATCACGGCACTGGTGGGCGCGTCGGGCGCCGGCAAGACCACGGTGGTCGACCTCATTGCGGCGCTGCTGCGACCACAGGAAGGCGAGATCTGGATCGATGACCTGCCTCTGCACCAGGCCGACTGGCGTGCCTGGCGCCGAATGATCGGCTATGTGCCGCAGGACACCCTGTTGTTGCACGATACCGTCGGCAACAATGTGACTCTCGGCGACCCGGAACTGAACCAGGCGCAGGTCGAGGCCGCGCTGCGCGCCGCCGGAATCTGGGACCTGGTTTCGGGCTTGCCGGAAGGCCTGGATACGGTCGTCGGCGAGCGCGGAGGAAAACTGTCCGGCGGCCAGCGCCAGCGCGTTGCAATCGCGCGCGCCCTCGTGCACGGGCCTCGCCTGCTGATTCTCGATGAAGCCACCAGCGCGCTCGACCCGGCAACGGAGACCGCCATTTGCCGCACGCTGGAAGGGTTGCGGGGGGGCCTCACCATTATCGCGATATCGCATCAGTCGCCGCTGGTCGATATCGCCGATTGCGTCTATCGCCTGGACGACGGCACGGCGACGCTGGTGGCAGACAGGCGCCTGCCGGCTCCAGCCTGATCGCCTGACCGGGCAGGCGTCGCAAGCATCATCCCGCGTCGCGGGGAAAAAGTGCCCGTCGGATATTGGGCATGCCATCCGGCAACGCCCGACGACTTCAACCGCAGCGGTCCAGGGGCTCCTTGGGCCGCACCCAATTCAAGGTCTTGCCGAACAGCGGAATGCCGACGTATCCATTGATCCGGAGCGACCCGTCAGGTTCCAATTGGAACGCGCTGCTGTAGGTGCGGCCGTCGTTGGGATTGTAGATTTCGCCCGCGCTCCATGCACCTTCCTTCACGCGTCGAAAGCCGCTGAAGATCTTCAGACCGCACAGCGGACGATCGCGCAGCGCGGCGTCGGGATTGTGCCGGTCGCGCTTCGGCTGGCCATCGGCCGACATCGGTTTCTTCTGCCAGTAGATGCGCCCGCACAGCAGGCCGTCGCAATCCTCGATCCAGACTGCCAGCTTCCGCTTGCCGACTTCCCTGTGGTTGACCCAGACACCGCGAATATCGTCGCCGGCGGCGCGCTCCGTCGCCCCGCGTGCAGGTGGCGCCAGCGCGAACGTGACCAGCAGCGACGCGATCGCGCAGGAAACAACGAGATCGGCGCGGCGAGTCCGGCTCCAGCGCGATTCCGGGAGCGCGGCCAGTGCCTCGGGCGCCCGGGATGACTCAGCCGCCACGGGAACGCGCGTCGTTCGGGTAGGTGCCGAACACCAGGTCCCACAGCGGTGAGCTGACACCATAGCGCAAGCCCGCGGCGCCATAATGGTGCTTCAGGTGGTAGACCTTGAGGAAGTGCAGGAGCGGCGTCCGCATCGCGAAATGATGCGTGGCATAGTGCGTGTAGTCGTACAAAAGATAGCCGATGATGAAGAACGCGCAGAACGGCTCGATCCACGGCTCGGGAACCGCGAGCCGGAAGATCTGATAAAGCACCACCATCACGATGACGCCGCCGGCGGGCGGCATGACGAGGCGCGTCTTGTCGCGCGGCGCGGCATGGTGCACGCCGTGGAACATGAAAATGAGGTATTTGCCGACGCGGCTCTTCGCAGGAAAGTGGAACACGAATCGGTGCAGGCCGTATTCGGCCAGCGTCCACACGACAAGCCCAGGCAGGCTGATCGCAAGCACCTGCGCCACCGGAAGATCGTGGACGACGAAGCTGCGCCAGAGAAGATACGCGGCCACGGGCCCCCAGAACAGCAGAGGAACGACCGGATGCACGTGCGTCAGCGCTTCCAGGAAACCGTTCCTGAACAGCCGGATCGATTGCTCCGCCCGGGTCGTCTTGGGATCGTCCACCATCCTGCTGCTCCAACGAGGGAATTGGATTTTATACCTCGCCGCGGACACCGGCGAACCAGGCAGGCGGCGGTCGACTCATCCGGCGAGCCAGGATCCCAGGTCACGGTCGAGCAGCCGGGACAGCTTGAGGACATCGGGTGAGAGCGTTTCACGCACGACAGTCGCCATCTGCGGCGTGAGTGGCGCGGGCGACGCGGGGATCTTGTTCCAGCCGGTCACGCGCTTGACCATGCTCGGCCGCTTCGAGCCATCCTGGTTGTACTTCCGGCCGCGGCGCTGCAGCGTGTCGATCATCTTGCCGCCGCGTGTCGCCGGGACGAAGAGCAAGCGCTGCAGCCAGCGGTACCGGTACATCTGGCTTTCGTATCTGCGCTCGAAATCCTCCTGGCCGTCGTAGTCGACCTGGAGAAAGTCGAGGGTACGGCAGTACACGCCAAGCGGATCGGCGACAAGGTCGTCGAAGACGATGACATGCGCCCGATCGCGTCCCGCGACGGCGTAGAGGCGTTCAATCTGTTCGCCGAGCATCGCGACCTGGCTGTACCTGAGCAGCCGGGCATCGAGACAATGCCCCGGGACTCTCTCTCCTCGCGAGCGCGCCGGCTCGAGCGCCCAGGCCTTGGCGAAATCCGGCTCGTCCTCCTGCAGCAGGAAGCGCATCCGCAGGTGGTACGAAGGCAGCATCGCGAGCGGGTCGCGGACCAGTGCGACGAACCTGGCTTCGGGATTGATACGACGGATCCGGGCGATGGTCTCGGGAAGGTACAGGTAGGACACGGAGCCCTCGCCCACGGCGCGGTGTCCGTCCGCATGGTGCCCGAAACAGCGGTCGAGGTAATCGCGCCGGAGTTCGTTCGCGGAGGGGTCCGCACCGAGCCGCGCGAAATAATGGGGCTCCTTCGGCCGCGAGAAGCATATCTGCGGATTGCGCGCGAGGTAGCGGCAGAACGCCGTCGTGCCGCAGCGCGGCGCGCCCACCACGAAGAAGTCCGGGAAACGGGGAGTCCGGGTCATCCTTCGTCTGGACGTGCCGGCCACGCGACAGCCAGTCGTGCGTGCAGCACATTTTTTTGTGCCGGGGTCAGCGCGAGCGCACCGCCGAGGTCCGGCGGCTTCGGCCACGCGGCATCCAGAAAGGTGGAGCCTTCGAATTTCCGTTCTTCCGAATATCTCGGAATTACGTGGAAGTGAACGTGCGGGTCGACCATCATCAGCGCCAGGTAGTTGATTTTCTGACAGTCGAAGCTTGCACGCAAGGCATGTTCGAGATCCGCGATTGCGGTTCCGAGTTCGACATAGGCCGCACTCGAGACCTTTCCCAGCGATGTCGCGTCCTCCTTGCAGGCGAGCACGAGGCTGCCGAGCGTCGGCTGCGCCTGGCGAAGCAGGACCACCCAACTCCGGTACTCGCACAGCAGCGACGACGGATAGCCGAATTTCCTGATGGTGGCATTCACGAGCGAAACTCCTGCAAGTTATGGCGCTGTGCGACTTCCGCGGGTGCGTCGCGCGTGCACCCGAAGCGGCAGCGTAAACGATATCATCTCGTGTCCAGGGCCCGCGACAACTACCGAAATCCGCCCAGCCGCCATGTCCGCCACAGCGCCCCGATGGCACCCAATCGCGGAAAGCGGCGCATGAACGGCGTGATCTCGGTCTTCACGCCCGAATGGCGTTCGATCTTCCAGACGATGTACGACAATCCGCCGTCGAAGGTGAACGAAGCCTTCAGCAGGCGGAGCACGCTGAGCACCTTCCCCTGCACGCGACGCGCCGCCCAGCCGCAGGCATTCGACCGTCGTTCGCGGCGGGTGGCAGGATTGCGGTAGCGCCCCGCGGCCGGGGAGCCCCAGCCCCGCTCCAGCGCCACAGCCTGCATGAGCGCCTCCAGGTCAACGGCTGCATCGGCGTGCAGAGCGCGAATTTTTTCCGGGCGTTCGGATCGCAGCTCCGCCGCATAGCTCAGCAGCAGGCCTTGCGTCCACAGCGCCTCGGCATCGAAGTGCGCCGGCAATCGTGGCAGCGTCCGCGCCACGAACACGGCGACGGCCGAGCCGATGGCACCGACCACCCGCCGGCGAACCCGTTCGTTGGCTGCGAACAGCAGTCCGCAGGGCTGCGCAAACCGCCCCCACAGGTAGGGATGAAACCAGCGCGCCGTGCCATGCTCGAATTGATCCAAAGTGACCACCGCATATTTCGCGCGCACGGTCCGGCCGGCAAAGGGCGCCTCGAGGTAGTAGACGTTCGGTGCCAGCACGCGGTTGGCTAGCGCCGGCAGCCAGCGACCGTAGGACGCGCGGTAATCATCGACCAGCACGTAGAGGTCGACAATGCCGTCGGTGTCGTCGCTCGAACGGCGGCACGAGCCGTAGAAGAGCACGGCCTGCGCGTGGGCGCCGAAGCGCGCGCGCAGGATCTCACTCAGCGCGACAACCGAATCGGGAGCCGTGGCCGCGAGCTGGCGCTCGATTGCGCCTTCGATCGATGAAATCATCGCAGCCTGATGAATTCTGCCGAACCACCGTCGGAGAGCGCCAGTGGCGTTCCGGCGATCGGCGCAAATAGCTCGCCGTCGACGAAGTAATGGCTGTCGAGACCGATTTCGAGCCGGCGCGCGTTATTGCTCTCATAACCGTTCGCCGGCGTGATGAAACGGTTGGGCCTGCCGCGCAGCAGCCCCGGCAGCGCGCGAACCCAGTGGCGCGGCGCGGCCCGAACACTGCCGTAATGGAGCGGCGCGGCTTCGCTGCCCCACCAGGGTCGCAGCCCCAGCAACAGCTGTTCGAGCGTGGTGACGAGCACGATTTCACAGTCGAACGAGACCGGGGATCGGCCATCGATCGCCACGGCGATCGGCACCGGCGCAACGATCGCACGCTCGCCGCGGGCCATCGCGATGACAAAGCGCACCGTCGTGACGGCCGGTCCTGTCTCTCCGCGCAAGCCGAGGGTATGCACTTTGCGCTTGCAGTACTCGATGCCCTGCGATATCGCGGCGGCACCGAAGAACATCCCGTGGATCGGCGCGCGCCCCGCGCCCGGGTCGATGCACATGACCGGGCGCTCGATCACCGTGAGGCCTTCGCCGCCCCGATTTGCGCATTCGAGCAACGACCGGAGCGCGCGGTCCTGGCGGCCCGGCATGCCGACGTCGCGAGCTGTCATGTTGGCGGTGCCACCGCGCAATACGGCGAGCAGCGGCAGGCGTGGAAACGGGCTGTGCCCGAAGATGGTGGTGAGCACCGCGCTGACGGTGCCGTCGCCACCGCTGATCGCTATGGCATTGACGCCCAGTTCGGCCAATTCCTGCAGCGCCCGCGTGACGGAGGCCGGGTCGAGCACGTCGCGGCGGGGAACGTCCGGATGGGCGTCGAGCAAACGACGCATCGGTGCGGCGGCTCTTAGATTCGTTCCGCTTCGAGGGTTGTACAGAACGCCGATTCGCAGATCCGTCAGGCGCGATGCGGGATCAGGCGCCCGGGCTTGCGATGCCGGCGCGACGAATGACCCCATCACGCCTTGCGCGCAGCAACTGCGGCGTGGGTGAACACCCGCACCGTCAGCGCGCGCGCATCGACCGTCCGGCCGATTTCGGTGAGCCAGGAATCGAGCGGCTCGCGATTTCGCCTGGCTCGCGCGGCCAGAAGCAGCCGCAGGAGCAGTATCACCGTCGACAGCACGGTCCAAGCGGCCACCGCCAGCAGTCCCAGGTCCGGTCGACCGACGATCAGACTCACCGTGAGCATGATCATGTTCGGATTTCGCCGCGCCACGATCAAGCGGAACCAGGAATCGAAGGGGCGCCACGTGAACATCGAAAACGATGCGATCCAGCGCTGGAATGCACCCTCGCAGAGCCGGCCGCCGATATATCCTGCGAAGATGGCGACATAGAGCAGCGACAACGGGATCCCGGCAACGGCCGCAATGGGCGCGAGTCCGATCCCCCACGCCAGATACCACAGAGGGGGATGAACGAGATCTATGGCGTGGTCGAAAACGTTTCCGAACGGTGTCGAGGTCACCGTGACGCGCGCAAGCTTGCCGTCGACCGTGTCGAGAAAGGTCATGATCCAGCCAGCCAGCAGTCCCCAACCGTACTCGCCGCGGGCGAAAAGGACTCCGGCGACGATCGCCAGCACCAGGCTCACCGCGGTCACCTGGTTGGGCGTGATCCCGGTGCGGACGCACGCGCGAGTGGCCCACTGCGCGGGAACCGGCCACAGCCATTTGGTGACGAGATCGGTGACGCCCTTGTAGGCACCTGAAAACGTTAGTTGCTCGAGATCGCCACGATTTTTCGCGGTGATCGGCAACGCATAAGGACGGTCCAGTTTGAGGAGGCCGGCCTCGAATCCCTGCGCCACCTGCTGCAGGTTTACCGTGCTAACCCCGGTCACGGGATTTCCCGGAGGCAGGTCGCGCAACAATGCGCTGATCGAAGGAGCCTGTTCCGCCGTCACATGCGCGGCCACCGGAACCAGCCGTCCGCCGTCGTCGACTTCCAGCAGTGTGTCACGAGCCTTGACGAGGCCACGGATCACGCGGCTGTCGTAAAGACAGTCGCCGCGCAGGATCAGGAAGGTCTCGTCTGCCGGCAGCGCGTCGAGGTCACCTCGCCAGATGTCGTGGCCTTCGCTTCGCAGCTGACGTTCGATACGTTCCGCGGGAGCAAGGCCCCACAGGCAGACCGGACTATCCCCCAGCACCACTGCTCGCATGTCGTCGTCGGAGGATCTTGGAATGGTTGATCGCAGCGCGCCATCATATACTAAGCGCATGGGCACGACGGCGCTGGAAATCGATTCGGACGAGCGCGACATCGCGTCGTCGGACGCCGATTTCGCGCTGGCGCATCTGTCCGACCTGCACCTGTCCACGCTCGAAGGCGTGGAGCCACGGGCGCTGTTCGACAAGCGGATCCTCGGCTACATTTCCTGGCGGCTGCGGCGTCGCCACGAGCACCGGACCGACGTGCTGGATGCGCTCCGGGCCGATCTGCATGCGGCACATCCCGACCACATCGCGGTGACCGGCGATCTCACCCATCTCGGCCTGCCGCAGGAATTCCGCGAGGCGGCAACGTGGCTCGCGCGACTGGGCAAGCCGGAAGGGATCACCGTCGTACCCGGCAATCACGATGCCTACGTCCGCGGTTCGTGGCAACAGAACTTCGCAGAATGGTCGCCGTACATTCGGGGCGATGGCGCAGGCGACAGCATCGGGTCCGACGAGGCGTTTCCAAGCCTGCGTATCAGGCGCGATGTTGCCCTGATCGGCCTGTCGACGGCGCGACCATCGGCGCCATTCCTGGCCACCGGGCGCCTGGGCGAGCGCCAGCTCCAGCGGCTGGACCACCTACTGGAGCAAACCGCGGATTCCGGACTGTTCCGCGTCGTGCTGCTGCATCATCCCCCGGCAGCGCAGACGGTGCGCTGGCGCAAATCACTGCTCGACGGCGCCGCGCTGCGCGACGTGCTCGCACGGCGCGGCGCGGAACTGGTGCTGCACGGCCATGCTCATTTTTCCGCCGCGACCTACCTCGATGCGGCGCGCCACCGAATCCTGGCGATCGGCGTGCCCTCCGCGTCGGCGATCGGCAGCAAGGTCGATCGCTACGCGGCCTATCATGTGTATCGCATCGCCCGCGCCGGTGCGGGTTGGCGATTGCGGGTCTCGGTGCGGGGCTTCTCGCTCGATCGGGGCCGTTTCGTTGCGGAGGACGGTCGGCGGCTGCGCCTGGCGCTGGCGGCCGCTCCGGGATGACCCGCCGGCGCGGTCGTGCACCGGGTCGGGAACGCAGCGTCGGCCGGCGCGCACTGCAGGTTCAGGGTGATTGCCGCGCACGCGGAGGCGAGGTCGGCCGGTCGATGAACTCACGGAACCAGAGTTCGAGCATGAGCAGCGTCCAGATCCGGTCCGCTTGCACGGCTCCGTGATCCAGCGAGCCGACGAGCTTCGCGACATGTACCGGATCGAACAGCCCGCGCTCCCGCGCGGTGCGATCGAGCAGCACGTCGCGCGTCATCTGCTTGAGATCGTGGCGCAGCCACCGCTTCAGCGGCAGCGCGAAGCCGCGTTTGCGGCGGCGCAGGATGGGCCCGGGAACGAGGCTCGCGGCCGCGTGGCGCAGCAGGTATTTGCCGCGGACGCGCATCAGCAGGTTGGCCGGAAGGCGTGCAGCGAATTCGATGACGTCGGTGTCGAGGTAGGGGCAGCGCACTTCGAGCGAGTGCGACATCGAAGCGATATCGACTTTGACATTGATGTCGTCCGTCAGGTAGGTCTGAAAATCAAGATCGGCGAGGCGCCCGATCGCGGAGCCGGCGGTGCTCTCGCCAAGAACGCGCTCGAAGCGAGCGATCGTGGCGCCTGAGCGGGCGGCCCGCATTCGCGGCAGGTAGAGCTGCGTTTTCTCGGCCGGCGTGAAATGGCCGACGAGCGACGGATAGCGCACCGCCTCGCCACCGGGAAACGCGATCGCGTAGCGGGCGGCGGAAGGCGCCGGAAAATGCAGCACCCCGGCCAGTGCGCGGCGGTAAAAGGACCGCGCGACCGGCGGAAGCGCATCGTAGACATGGCCCAGCCGCGCGGTCGTGTACCGCTTGTAGCCGGCGAAGACCTCGTCGGCACCGTCACCGGAAAGCGCCACGGTCACGTGCTCCCTGGTCATCCGCGCCAGGTAGTACATGGCGATGGCGGAACTGTCGGCGAACGGTTCGCCGTGGTGCCGCACGATCGGGCCGATCACATCGGTCATCGCCGGGTCGACGATCGTTTCGTGATGATCGGTGCCATAGCGGTCCGCGACCAGGCGCGCATATTTCAGTTCGCTGTCGTCGGCGTGGGGGAAGCCGATCGAAAATGTTTTCACGCGCGTGGTGGATTGCGCGGCCATCAGCGCCACGATCATCGAGCTGTCGATTCCGCCCGAAAGGAAGGCGCCGAGCGGGACGTCGGACACCAGGCGGCGCCCGACGGCGGTCGTCAGCAGCGACGACAGTTCGGCCGCGAGCTCGCTCGCGGATCCAGTGCGCCCGGTGGACGTGCCGGCCGCGGGTTTGCGCCAGTAGCGCTCGATCCTGGGCGTGCCGCCCGGCACCAGCAGCGCATGGTGCGCCGCCGGCAACTTCGCGATGCCGACGTAGGCGGAACTCGGCGAAGGCACGTATTGCAGCGTGAGAAATTCGTCGATGGCGCCGAAATCGACTTCTGGCGCCGCGTCCGGAAATCCGGTCAGCAACGCGTGTACCTCAGAAGCAAAGGCGATGCCGTGCTTCAGGCGGCGATAGAACAGCGGCTTTTTCCCGGCACGATCGCGGGCGAGCAGGAGCCGGTTCTCGCGCGAATCGAAGAGGGCGAAGGCAAACATTCCAGCGAGGCGCCGTACGCAATCGGACCCGTGTTCCTCGTACAGATGGAGGATCACCTCGTTGTCGCTGTTCGACCGGAACGCGTGCCCCTTGGCCAGCAGTTCCTGTCGAAGCTCCCGGAAATTGTAGATCTCACCGTTCGCCACCAACGCGACGCTGCCGTCCTCGTTCACCATCGGCTGGTTCGCCTCGGCGGAGAGGTCGATGATCGAGAGACGGCGATGCCCGAGCGCGCACGGTCCATGCCACCAGACGCCCTCGGCATCCGGACCGCGGTGGCGAATCGACTCGTTCATGCGCCGGACCGCCTGCACATCGGGGGGGGCGCCGGGGTCGTGCGACAAAAAGCCGCTAATTCCGCACATGGATCACCAGGGACATGCCTCCAGTGTACTGGCTGGACGAATCTCGGCGAGCCGTCGAAGAAGCTTCCACGACGAAAATCTGGCTGGTCGCATGACAGGGGACGATCGACAGAAAGCTCGCCGCGCGCGCCGATGGACTGAAACCAGAGCCTCGACATCAAGCCAACTGCCTGTCACGCGACGGCGAACCCGACCGGTGCCCGGAACCACTTCAGACTAAAATGGAATTGCTGCCGAAAGGAACGCGCCGTGACCCGGGTGGGATTTCTCTTCAATCATTACGCGACGCACCAGGTGCCGCATGCGGCGCCGTACGCGTTCGAGTTGTCGCGCCGTCATCCCGATGTCGAGGTGACGATCGCGGCGTCGAGCGACGCCGAACTCGCGGCCGCCGCGAGGATCGGGGGGCTCTACCCGGGTCAGCGCTGTATCCTGCACCGGCTGCGCCCGGCATGGTGGTATCGCCCGTTCGATCCCGTCATCTCGAAATTCGCTTTCGCGCGCAAGAACCGGATCCTGGCCGACAACCTCGATTTCTTTGCGGGCCTCGACGCCCTGGTCGCGCCGGAACGGCACTGCCGTAGGCTGCGCACGACGCATCGCCTGTCGAAGCTCCAGCTCATCCACACGCGCCACGGCGCCGGTGATCGCAAGGGTACGTCGGACGCCTCGATGTCGTTGTTCGACCTCGTGCTGCTTCCGGGCCGCAAGTACGCCGACCGGTTCAGCAAGCTGGGCCATGTGCGTCCCGGTCAGTTCGTGATCGCCGGTTGGCCGAAATTCGAGGCGGTACGGGCCCTCGCTCCGGACCGGCGCCGCCTGTTCGACAACGACAACCCCGTGGTCGTTTACAACCCGCACTTCGACCAGCGCATCGCCTCATGGGCCCGCATGGGGCGTTCCGTGCTGGATTTTTTCATGGGCAACCCGAAATACAACCTCATCTTCGCGCCGCACCTCGTGCTCTTCAAGCGGCGTTGGCGGCATCGCGCCAACTTGCCCGACGCATACCGTCGCGCGTCGAATATCCTGATCGACACGGAAAGCGAAGCATTGGCGGACATGACCTACCTCAACGCCGCCGACATCTATCTAGGCGACGTCAGCAGCCAAGTGTACGAGTTCCTGAGCGAGGCCCGGCCGTGCATCTTTCTGGATGCGCACGGCATCGACTGGAAGGCCGACCCGCATTATGCGCACTGGCGCTTCGGGCCGGTGGTGACCGATGTGGCACGCGATCTCGGCGCTACGCTGGCGGACGCAGTCACGAGCCACGCGAGCTACCTGTCCGCGCAACGGAAGGGCTTCGCCGAGACGTTCCACCAGGACCCGGGGTCTACCGCGGCGCAGCGCGGCGCCGACGCCATTGCCGCCTTCCTGCGCGGCGAGCCGTTGGCGACTGCTGCGACATTGCCTTCGGCGCCTACTGCGCCACTGCCTTCGGCGCCTCCGTCGCCGCCTGCGGCAGCTTCGTCTCCCAGCCGCCCCCCAGGGCCTTGATCAGGTTCACGCTGGCGACCAGGCGGCGACCGAGGATACCGAGCGCGGCGCGTTCGTTGATGAGCGCAGCGGCCTGCACGACGACCAGGGAAAGGTAGGTGACAATGCCCGCCTGGTACTGGTTGTTGGTGATCGCCACCGATGCGCGGGCCGCAGCCACAGCCGCTCCCTGGACGGCGGCTTCGCCTTCCAGGAGGCGCAGCGTGGCGAGGTTGTCCTCCACTTCGCGGAACGCGGTGAGAACCGTCTGTCGATACTCAGCGACGGTCTCCGCATAGGCGGCCGTGTATTGCGCCTTTTGCGCGTCACGCAATCCGCCGTCCAGCAGAAACTGCGCAAGCGCGATGCCACCCGCAAAGCTGATGTCGATGCCGTCGCCGGCGAACAACCGGACGGAGGGATAGAACGCCGCTTCGGCAACGCCGACCTGCGCGTTGGCCGCGGCCATGCGACGTTCGGCGGCGGCGATGTCCGGGCGCCGAATGAGCAATTCGGAAGGCAATGCCGGAGACACTGCGGGCATCACCACGTTCAAGTTCGTCGCCGCTATGTGGACTTCCGCGGGAGGCTTGCCGACCAGCACGGCGATGGCGTGCTCGAACTGTGTCCTGCTCGCCTCCGCCTGGAATGCCTGGGCCTTGGTCGAATTGAGCTGCGCTTCCGCCTGCACGACGTCGCCACGCGAGACGACCCCGACGGCATACTGGTTGCGCGTTAGCTGCAGCGACCTTTCATACCTGGCTACGCTGTCCTCCAGCAGGCGAATTTCCGCGTCCTGCACCCGTAGCAGGAAATAATTCTGCGCAACCTGCGCCTGCAGGGAGAGTCTCGCCGCCGCGAGCTCGTCCACGCTGGCATCGGCGATGGCGGTGCTCGCTTCGACGCTGCGCCGGATGCGGCCCCAGAGATCGATCTCCCATCCGGCGACGAGGCCGATTTTCTGATTCGCGCCGCCGGCATTGAGCGAGATGAAGCTGGGCGCGCGGGAGACGTCGACCAGTGCCTGCGCCTGCCGCACGCGCGCCTCGGCAGCCTGGAGCGTCTGGTTGTCGACATCGACCTGCGCCACCAGCCCATTGAGTTCGGCATCGTCAAACAGCTCCCACCAGCGGTCGCGCGGCAGCTCCCGCCTCGTCTCGGCCGTTGGCGATGCCCGGTCCTCCTTGTACGCGGACGGCACGGTGACGGGCGGGCGCACGTAGTCGGGACCGACCGTGCACGAGACGCTGCCGGCAGCCACGGCCACGATGGCAAGGAGGCGCATTGCGCGGGAACTGAGGGCGTCGCTCATCGGTCAGGACTCCGCCGCGCGAGGCGCGCCGGTGGTGCGGGAATCGTACCCATGTCGCAGGGCGCGTACCCAATGGCTGAAGCGATCGAGATAGAGGTAGACGATCGGCGTGGTGTAGAGGGTCAGAAGCTGGCTCAGGATCAGGCCCCCGCCTATGGCGATGCCGAGCGGCTGGCGGAATTCCGCGCCGTCGCCACTGCCCAGGGCGAGCGGAACCGACGCGAGCAGCGCCGCCATGGTCGTCATCAGTATGGGCCGAAAGCGCAGCAGGCATGCCTGGAAGATGGCATCGCGCGAACCCGCCTTCGTCCGGCGTTGGGTCTCGAGCGCGAAGTCGATCATCATGATCGCATTTTTCTGGACGATGCCGATCAGCATGAAAATGCCGATCAGCGCGATCACCGAAAACTCGGTCCTGAACAGCATCAGCGCGACCAGCGCCCCAACGCCTGCCGACGGCAGCGTCGACAATATGGTAAGCGGATGGATGAAGCTCTCGTACAGCACGCCGAGGACGATATATAGGGTGAGCAGCGCGGCGAGAATGAGGATCGGCTGGGTTTCGAGCACTGCCCGAAACGCCCGCGCCGAGCCCTGGAAGCTGCCGCGCACCGTGTTGGGTACTCCGATCCGGACGAGCGCCCCCTCGATCGCCCGGGAGGCCTGCGACAGCGAGACCCCTTCCGGCAGATTGAAGGAAATCGTCGAGGCGACGAACTGCGAGTGGTGATTGACGGCGAGCGACGTCTCGGTCGACGCATGGCGGGCGAACATCGAGAATGGCACCTGCGCGCCTCCCGGAACGCTGACGTGCAAGTGGTCCAACGCGTCGGCCGACTGGCGGAATTCTGGCGCGGCCTCCATCACGACGTGGTACTGGTTGAGCGGCGCGTGAATCGTCGAGACCTGGCGCTGCGCGAAGGCGTCGTTCAAGGTCGCGTCGATCAGCCTGGGCGTCACCCCGAGGCGCGCCGCGGCCTCCCGGTCGATGAGAATCGAGGTGGAAAGCCCCTTGTTCTGCTGGTCGGTGTTGACGTCGACCAGTTCGGGGAGCCTGGCGAGTTCCTCGCGGATGCGCGGCTCCCATGTCCACAGTTCAGCGAGGTCGTCGGCCTGGATCGTGTATTGGTACGTGGAGCGGCTCTGTCTGCCGCCGACGCGGATATCCTGGACCGGGTTGAGGACGAGCTCGGCGCCGGGCTCCTGCGCGAGCCGCGCGCGCAGCCGCGTCACGATCTGGTCGGCAGTCTCGCCACGCTCGGCCAGCGGCTTCAACGTGACGAACATCGACCCGGTGTTCCGCTGGCTGCCGCCGGTGAAGCCGACCACGCTCTGGACACTCGGGTCGGCGCGCACGATGTCGATGAAAGCGGCGAGCTTCTGCTGCATCGCCTGGAACGAGATGCTCTGGTCGGCATGGATGCGGCCGGTGAGCTGGCCCGTGTCCTGCCGCGGAAAGAAGCCTTTTGGAACCATCACGTACAGGAAGACGTTGAGAACGATGGTTGCGAGCAGGATGAGGGCCGTGAGCGGGCCGTGATCAAGCGCCCACGCCAGCGTCCGCTCGTAACCGCGGTGAACCGCCCTGAAGCCGCGCTCGCTCCATTCGTGGAAGCGGTTCCTCGGGCGTTCGCTGGCCGGAACCAGGAGCCGCGCGCACATCATCGGCACGGTCGTGAGTGACAGGAGCAGGGAGACCAGTATCGCGGCCGACAGCGTGACCGCGAACTCGCGGAAGAAACGCCCCACGAAGCCGCCCATGAGCAGCATGGGGATGAAGACGGCGATGAGCGACAGCGTCATCGCCAGCACCGTGAAGCCGACCTCTCCCGCCCCGACCCGCGCCGCCTCGCGCGGCGGCATGCCGCCCTCGATACGGCGCGAGACATTCTCCACGACCACGATCGCATCGTCGACCACGAATCCGGTGGCGATGGTGAGCGCCATCAGCGACAGGTTGTCCAGGCTGTAGCCGGCCAGGTACATGACGCCAAACGTGACAGTGAGCGACACCGGAATGGTGACGCTCGGGATGAGCGCGGCGCGGCCGTTGCGAAGGAACAGGAACACCACCAGGACGACCAGCGCAACCGACAACGCCAACGTCGTGCCTGCGTCCCGAAGCGACGCGCGAATGGTCGTCGTGCGCTCCATCACCACTCCGAGGTCGATTGCGCCGGGTATCGACGCGCGCAGCGCGGGCAGAAGCGCGGTGACGCGGTCGACCGTTTCGATGATATTGGCGTCGGGCTGGCGACTGATGATCACCAGCACCGACGGCTTGCCGTTGGCCGACCCCGCATTGTGCAGATCCTGCACGGAGTCGACGACTTCCGCCACGTCGGCCAGCCCGACCGGCGCGCCGTTGCGGTAGGCGACGATCAGCGGGAGATAGTCGGACGCGGTCGTGGCCTGATCGTTGGCGTCGATCTGCCAGTAGCGCCGGTCGCTTTCCATCGCGCCCTTGGGCCGGTTGGCGTTGGCCCCGGCGAGCGCCGCACGAACATCCTCGAAGCCGATGCCGTACTTGTTCAGCGCCTGCGGATTGACCTCGACGCGCACCGCCGGCAGCGAACTGCCGCCGATCTGGACCTGACCGACGCCCGGGAGTTGCGACAGCTTTTGCGCAATGACGGTCGACGCCGCGTCATACATCTGTCCCTGGGTCATCGTGTCCGAGGTGAGCGCCAGAATCATGATCGGCGCGTCGGCCGGGTTGACCTTGCGATAGGAGGGATTGCCGTTGAGGCCGGAAGGCAATGCGCTGCGAGCCGCGTTGAGCGCCGCCTGCACGTCGCGCGCCGCACCGTTGATATCGCGACCCAGATCGAACTGCAACACGATGCGCGTCGAGCCGAGCGCGCTGGCCGAGGTCATTTCGGTGATGCCGGCGATGCGACCGAGCGAGCGCTCGAGCGGTGCCGCGACCGTCGCCGCCATCGTCTCCGGACTCGCGCCCGAGAGGCTCGCCGACACGGTAATGGTCGGGATATCGACTCGCGGCAGCGGCGATACCGGAAGCAAGCGGAAGGCAACCGCGCCGACCAGCGTCAAGCCGATGGTCAGCAGCGTGGTCGCGACAGGGCGGTCGATGAAGGGCGCCGAGATGCTGAAAAACGCGCCCTTGCCGCTGCTCGCCGCAGCGCCGGGCGCGGGCCCGCCTCCCTTCGGATCCATGGACGGCGGGCTCATGCCGTTCGCCTCATCGCGTTCCGCCGACCGACGCCGCGGCGCGCAGACGCTCGCGGCGCGCGCTCAGCCGACGTTCGAGCCGGCCGAACGCGAGATAGACGACCGGAGTAGTGAACAACGTCAGCGCCTGGCTTGCAATCAGGCCGCCCACCATCGTGATGCCGAGGGGGTGGCGCAGCTCGGAGCCCATGCCCCAGCCAAGCATCAGTGGCAGCGCGCCAAGGAGCGCGGCCATGGTAGTCATCATGATCGGCCGGAAGCGCAGCAAACAGGCCTGGAAGATGGCGTCGCGAGGCGCCATGTGCTGGGTGCGCTCGGCGTCGATCGCGAAATCGATCATCAGGATCGCATTCTTCTTCACGATGCCGATGAGCAGGATGATGCCGATGATGGCAATCACGCCAAGATCGTTGCCGGAAATCTGCAGCGCAAGGAGCGCGCCGACTCCCGCCGACGGCAGCGTCGACAGGATCGTGATGGGGTGAATATAGCTCTCGTAGAGCACGCCCAGGACGATGTAGACCGTGACGATGGCCGCCAGGATCAGCCAAAGCTGGTTCGTCAGCGAGGCGTCAAAGGCGAGCGCCGCGCCCTGCAGCCGCACCCGCGTGCTGGCCGGCAGGCCGATTTCCCGCTGCGCCTCCTCGACGGCCTTCAGCGCATCGCCCAAGGACGCGCCCGGCGCCAGGTTGAACGAAATCGTCGCCGCCGGAAACTGGCCGATGCGAGTGACGACCAGCGGTGCCGCACGTTCGGTCACCCGCGCCAGCGCCGACAGCGGAATCTGCCGGGTCGCGCCCGGCGGCCGCGCTGCCGTCGCAGCGCCGGGCGCTGTGATTTGAACGTTGTCGAGCGCGGCAATACCCTTGCGGAACTCGGGAAGAACCTCGAGGATCACCCGATACTGGCCGGTCTGGGTGAAGATCGTGGAAACGATGCGCTGGCCGAAGGCGTTGTAGAGCGCGTTGTCGATCATGGCCGGCGTGATGCCGTAGCGGCTCGCCGTGGCGCGATCGATTTCCACATGGGCCTGCAGACCGCCCTCCTGCTGATCGGTGGCAACGTCCGCGAGCCGCGGGTCCTGGCGCAGTCGCGCGAGGAACTTCGGCACCATGGCGCGCAGCACTTCCGCATCCGCGTCCTCCACCGAGAACTGGTACTGGGTGCGGCTCACCTTGTCCTCGATGGTGAGATCCTGCACAGGCTGCATGTAGAGCACGACAGCTTCGACCGCGGCCAGCCGGTCCTGCAGGCGCCGGATGACCTCGGCGCTGCGGTCGCGCTGCGCCAGCGGCTTGAGGTTGATCAGGAAGCGGCCGCTGTTTTGCGTCGGGTTGCTGCCGTCGACGCCGATGAAGGACGACAGGCTTTCCACCGCCGGATCCTGCAGGATCACCGCGGCCAGCGCCTGCTGGCGCTCGGCCATCGCGGCGAACGATATCGTCGGCGAAGCCTCTGAAATACCCTGGATGGCGCCGGTGTCCTGGACCGGGAAGAAGCCCTTTGGAATCGCGATGTACAGCACGATCGTCAGCGCAAGTGTGGCGATCGCCACGAGCAGCGTCGCACCCTGGCGATCCAGCACCCACGTCAGCATGCGCGCGTACCGGGCGATCACGCGGTCGAACCATTCGCCGCTCTTCCTGAACAGGCGGCCCTGCTCTTGCTCGGGCACGTGGCGCAGCAGCCGCGCGCACATCATCGGTGTCAGCGTCAGCGAGACCACGGCGGAAATGAGGATGGCGACAGCAAGCGTGATCGCGAATTCGTGGAACAGCCGCCCGACCACGTCACCCATGAACAGCAGCGGGATCAGCACGGCGATGAGCGACAGCGTCAACGAAATGATGGTGAAGCCGATCTGCTCCGCGCCCTTGAGCGCCGCCGCGAGCGGCGGCTCGCCCGCTTCGATGTGGCGGGTGATGTTCTCGATCATCACGATGGCGTCATCCACCACGAAACCGGTGGCGATGGTGAGCGCCATCAGCGTGAGATTGTTGATCGATAATCCGGCGAGGTACATCACGGCGAACGTGCCGACCAGCGACAGCGGCACCGCCACGCTCGGAATGATGGTGGCCGCGACGTTGCGCAGAAACAGGAAGATGACCATCACCACGAGCGCCACCGCGAGCAGCAACTCGAACTGCACGTCGCGTACCGAGGCGCGAATCGTCACGGTGCGATCGGTGAGCAGCACGACATCGACCGCGGCGGGCAGCGACGCGTTGAGCTGCGGCAGCAGCCGCTTGATGCGGTCGACCACCTCGATGACGTTGGCGCCCGGCTGGCGCTGGATGTTGACGATGACCGCCGCCGACTCGTTGGCCCACGCCGCAAGACGCGAGTTCTCGGCACCATTGACGACCTCGGCCACGTCCGAGAGCCGCACCGCCGCGCCGTTGCGATAGGCAATGATCATGGCCTCGAATTCGGCAACCGACCGCAGTTGGTCGTTGGCCTCGATGGTCGACGCCCGCGTGGGTCCGTCGAAGCCGCCTTTCGCCAGGTTGGAATTGGCGTTGCCGATGGCGACGCGAAGATCGTCGAGCGACAGCCCGTAGGCCGCGAGCGCCCTCGGATTGGCCAGGATGCGGAAGGCCGGCCGCTGCCCGCCGCTGATGCTGACGAGCCCGACGCCGGATACCTGCGACAGCTTGGTTGCGAGGCGGGTATCGGCGAGGTGCTGGATCTCCGGCAGCGGCAGCGTGCGCGAGGTCAGCGCCAGCGTCAGGATCGGAGTGTCGGCCGGATTGACCTTGTTGTAGATCGGCAGTTGCGGCAGGTCGGCCGGCAGATAGGTCGCCGCGGCGTTGATCGCGGCCTGCACCTCCTGCTCCGCCACGTCGAGCGGCAACTCCAGGCTGAACTGCAGGGTGATGACCGAGGCCCCTCCGGAACTCGTCGACGACATCTGGTTCAAGCCGGGCATCTGGCCGAACTGGCGTTCCAGCGGCGCGGTGATCGACGACGTCACGACCTCCGGGCTCGCGCCCGCATACAACGTGACGACCTGGATGGTCGGATAATCGAACTTGGGCAGCGCGGACACCGGCAAAATGCGATACGCGACGATCCCCACCAGCAGGATGGCGAGCATCAGCAGCGACGTCGCCACCGGCCGCAGGATGAACGGACGCGATGGATTCATTTGCGCGTGACGAGCTCCACCTTCGCCCCTTCCCGCAGCCTGTCCACGCCGTCGACCACGACCTTCGCGCCGAGCGCAATTCCGCTGTCGATGGTGGTGATTTCGCCTTGCGTGGCGCCAACCTTCACCGGAGTCACCGTGACCGTCAGATCGTCCCTGACGACATAGACGAACGTCCCCGCGGCGCCACGCTGGATGGCCGCCGTCGGTACCAGCGTCGCGTTGGCCCGCGTCTCGACCGGCATCCTGACATTGACGAACTGGTTGGCGAAAAGCGCGTTATCGGCGTTGGAGAACTCGGCCTTGAGCTTGATGGTTCCGGTCGCTATGTCGATCTGGTTGTCCACGGTCAGCAACCGGCCGCTGCCGAGCTTCTCCTTCTGGGCGCGATCGTAGGCTTCGACCGGGATGTGAACGCCCGCCCTGAGCCGCTTCATCACGCGCGGCAGCGCATCCTCGGGAATCGGGAAAACGACGCCGATCGGTTGCAGCTGCGTGATCACCACGATGCCGTTGGCGTCCCCGGTGCGCACGATGTTGCCGGGATCCACCTGGCGCAATCCGACGCGACCGCTTATCGGCGCCACCACACGGGCGTGCGTGAGCTGCAGCTGGGCACTGTCGATCCCGCCCTGCCCGCCCTGCACTGCGGCCTCGTACTGGCGCACCAGCGACTCCTGGGTATCGACCTGCTGACGGGAAATCGAATCCTGCGCGAGCAGCGTGCGATAACGCTCGAGATCGATCCGGGCGTTCTCCAGCAGCGCCTGGTCGCGCGCCAGCTGCCCGGTGGCGAGCGTCAACTGCACCTCGAACGACCGGGGATCGATCTGCGCCAGCAGGTCTCCCGCCTTGACCATCTGGCCTTCCTCGAATTCAACCGACATCAGCTGGCCGTCGACGCGGCTGCGAACCACGACCGAATTCAATGACGTCACCGTGCCAAGCGCATACAGGAAGATGTCGACGTCGCCCTGGCGGACCGGAGCGCTTTGCACGGGGATCGCCCGTGGCGGCAAGGTGGCACGCGTCGCCCGGTCGGTCGCTCCCCGGGGATCGCCCGCCTTCGCGGTCTCGCCCGAGCGCTGACCGGCGTACCAGACGGCACCGCCGATCGCGGCCACGATGAAGATGACGATCAGCGCGGTCGAGCGCCTTGGTGGTCGGCGTCCTGAATCCGCGGCAGGCGTGCCGGGGAGCGGCGCGGCAGGCGAAGTGTTCGAGCTCGAGGTATCCGTCATGGCATCCGGGAATCAGGCGTTCCTTGCGCTGCGATCAACTGCCGTCAAAAAAAGGAGGCAATCCTTCATTCTGGAGTCGGCAGCTTACCGGATGGACCGCCAGGATCCGAATCGGGCGGAGGAATCGCCGGGCATAACGCCGCGCGACCGATTCGAATCGCGCGGCGGCCCACCGACTCCCTCACGACGACGCCGAGATTTGAGTTATTCGCTATGATGCGCGAAACTGGCGGGTTCGTCACCAATCCAGCACCCACCTGCCGGGCCAACGTGCACATTCGCCCAGGCACGGCGCATGTGACGAAGCCTCGACGGGCACGACCACCAATTGGACCAAGAGTGAAAGCAATTATCCTAAGTGCAGGTCAGGGTCGCCGATTGCTGCCGTTGACCGAACGAGTCCCGAAATGCGTCCTCCTGGTACGCGGACGGCCGCTGATCGGATGGCAGATCGACACCCTTTCCAGGTGCGGCATTACCGACGTCACCGTGGTCACAGGCTTTGCCGCCGATTCGGTCGAGGCGACGCTCGGGGAACTCTACGGACCGGGACGCATCCGGACCCTCTACAACCCGTTTTTCGCTTCCACCGACAATCTGGTGAGTTGCTGGGCGGCCCGTGTCGAGATGCAGCAGAATTTTCTGTTGCTCAACGGCGACAGCTTGTTCGAGGCGACTGTGCTCGATCGGCTGCTGGCGGCGGCGGAACACCCGGTCACGCTCGCCGTCAGCCGCAAGGACGGATACGACGACGACGACATGAAGGTGATTCGCGACGGCGATCGGCTGGTGCATGTCGGCAAGAAACTGCTTCTGGACCAGGTCGACGCGGAATCGATCGGCATGATGACCTTCCGCGGCGACGGGCCGCGACTATTCCGGGATGCGATCGAGGCCGCGATGCGCACGCCGGAAGCGCAGAAGCAATGGTATCTGTCGCTCATCGACACGCTGGCCAGCCGGGGAGTGGTCTACACGCAGCTGGTCCCCTCGCAAGGTTGGGCGGAAGTGGACAACCTGGCCGATCTGGAGCGAGCCTCGATGCCCGGGGCGCCATGGCTGGCCGTAGCCGAGCGATCGTCGGTACCCGCGTAGACGGCGATTGCCTACGTGTTGCGCGCGGCGATCGCGCGCACCAGTTCCAGGTCGGCGATGCTGTCGACGTCGATCGCCGCTTCGGCGAACGGCATCACCACGACCCCGGCGGCGACACCCGCCCGGCTGGATATCCGCTGTACGGCGCTCGCCAGGCTCAACCGGTGAAGCGCGTAAAGCGCCATCGCGCCCCAGCCCACGAGCCCGATGACACGGATGGGTTTCTTGCGGTCCTGTTCGACCTGTGTCCAGAACTGCGCCATCGTGCGCCCGCGCGGCGACAGAAACGCGAAAAGATTGCAGCCGCAATAGCCGCCGTCGCTGAATTTCAGTACGGTCCGTCGCGTGCGGGGATAGGTCCGCCGGACCAGTTCGTGCGGTGCCAGCGCGACGGCCACGTCACCACCCATGGCACTCGCCTGATCGAGGAAATGCCGCACCATGTCCGGGCTGAGCAGCGCATGATCGCCGGTGGTCAGCAGCACCGGCTCGTGCTCGGGCAATGCGGCCAGCGCGGCGGCGGCACTGGTGGCGGGCGTGGCCGAGGGACTCGTCCAGCGGACGCCGTCCGACACCAGCTGGCGCAGCTCTGGCGATGCCTGCAGCGTCTGCGCCGACGGACCGCAGAGGAGGATCGATTGCACGCGGCCGCTTTGCTCCAGCGCCCGCACGACGCGAACGACCATGGGGCTCCCCGCGATGGGCGTCAGGCATTTGGCAGGCACGCCCGCGGCGACCGCAACCGGGTCGTCCGGGCCGCGATCACCGGCCAGCACGATGGCGCTGAACCGCATCAGTGTCCGCCCTGCCACCCCAGGTGGCCTCGCCGCCACGGGAGGCCGCGAACACGGTGCGTCCGACTACCGGACATCCCGGCGCTCACCGAGTTGCCGTTCAAAAACGCGATAGCGCTTGTAGGCCCGCCCGCCGATCGACTCGATGATGCTGCGCATGCCGGCGTTGTCCTCGAGGATCCACGACAGTTCGAACTCCCTGACGCCGCGACGCTTGGCCGCCCAGCGGCCGGCATCGATCACCAGGAATGCGAGCGCGGGGCCGATACGCGTGCGCTGGAACTTGCGCCGGACGCCCATCAGTGGCACCCGGGTAGTGCGCGGGTGCCGCACCTTCAGGCGCCACAGGAGCTTCGCCCAGCCGGTCGGAAACAGCCGCCCGCGCAGGTCGCGGATCGCCTCGTTGATGTTGGGAATGATGGCCATGAACGCGGCCGCCTCGCCTTCGACCTCGGCGATCTGAATGAACTCCGGGTCGACGAGAAAGCGCAGGTTCCGGCCAAGCTCGTCGAACTCGGCAGCGGTGAACGGAACGAATCCCCAGTTTTGCGACCAGGCATCGTTGAAGATGTCGCGCAACACCGAAATCTCGTCGGCAAAGCGCTTGCGGTCGAGCGGTCGCACGCGCACGCGATGCGCGGACGCGGCGATCAGCCGCTTCATCACCGGCGAGGTTTCGAAGTCCGGGGTGATCGTATAGGCCAGAGTGTCGACGGCCTTCCGGTACCCCTGCCGTTCGACCTGCGTCGCGTAATACGGCCTGGCGTGTCCCATCATGAACACCGGAGGCGTGTCGAAGCCCTCGATCAGGATTCCCATCTCCTCGTTGATCGACAGGTTGAACGGTCCGCGCACGCGCCGCATGCCCTGATCGGAAAGCCAGCGTTCGGCGGTCCCGAGCAGTGCGGCGAAGGTCTCTTCGCGGTCCTCGGCGTCCAGCATCCCGAAGAACCCGGTGGCGTCATCGTGGCGCTCGAGATGCAGCGCGTCGATCTGTGCGCTGATCCGCCCTACCGCTATGCCGCCACGCAGGGCCATCCACGCCTGCCATCGGGCATGCTGGAAGTAGGGATTGCTCCCGGGGGACAGATGGAGTCGGCGCTCGATCGACAACGGCTGGATCCAGACCGGGTCGGATTCGAAAATCCGGCTCGGCACGTCGATGAAGCGGTCCAGTCCGGCGCGGTCATCGACTGCAACGATCGCCAGCGGTTCCAGTGAGGGCATGGGGGGCATCAGGGCAATCGAACGGCGCGTTGCGGCCGTTTCGTGGGCCGGATCGGTCGCCAGGTGGACAAAGAATTTCGGCGGGCCCTGTGGCGCCCGCCGGCTGAATCGCCAACTGAAACGCCGGCTGAATCGCCGGCCGTTATTTTCACGACATTATGCTACAGCGACGTTCACGGCACGGCGCCAGGCGAAGTGCGGGACTGATTCAATGGCAAATCAGGCGAAGCTGTCCGGTGACGGTCATTGGAAGACGCAGCCGGTGGCTGTGCTAGATTGAAACCTCCCGCAAAGGAGGCATGTCGCGCCTGCGCGGGCGCGGCGCGTTTCGGTCCCTGAACTTTCCCCAGGAGAACACGATGCAGACAAACAATCGCTCCCGTACCATTCGCGGCGCGCTGTGGTCGTTCCTGCTCGGCACGCTGCTCGGCATGACCACAGTGTCATGGGCACAGCCGGTCCTCCGGGTCTCCGCCATACCCGATGAGGCGCCGACTGAATTGCAGCGCAAGTTCACCCCACTGGGCAATTACCTCGAAGCGAAGACCGGCACAAAAATCGTGTTCACGCCGGTCACCGACTATGCCGCCACTGTCGAAGGCCTCGCCGGCAAGAAGCTCGACATGGTCTGGTACGGCGGTTTCACCTTCGTCCAGGCCAGTCATCGCACCAATGGCACCGCCATTGCGCTGGTGCAGCGGGTCGAGGACGAACAGTTCAAATCGGTCTTCATCACCAGGGCCGGAAGTGGCATCAAGAGTCTCGCCGACCTCAAGGGCAGGAATTTCACCTTCGGCTCCGTCTCCTCGACCTCCGGGCACCTGATGCCCCGGTCATTCATGCTGAAGGCCGGGCTGAATCCCGACAAGGACATGCGCGTGGCCTACTCCGGCGCGCACGACGCCACCGCGTTCCAGGTCGCCGGCGGCAAGGTCGACGCCGGCGCGCTGAACATTTCGGTGTGGAACAAGCTGGTCGAGCAAAAGAAGATCGATCCGAGGGAAGTCGTCGTCTTCTACACGACGCCGCCCTATTTCGATTACAACTGGACCGTGCGCGGCGATCTCGATCCCGCGCTGATCGCCAAAATCAAGGCTGCGTTTCTCGCGCTCGACCCGGCGAAACCTGAGGATGCCGAGATCCTGAAGCTGCAGCGCGCCACCCGTTTCGTTCCGACCTCCGCCGCGAACTACAAGGGAATCGAGGATGCGGCGAAGTCGGCCGGCCTGCTCAAGTAACGTCGCGCCGTCACACCGCCTCCGATGATGCTGGCCCCCACCAGCGACGGCACGACAGGCGTTCGCGCCGACACCGCTCTCAAGGGATTGCGGGTCGAATACGCGGGCACCGCGGCGCTTGCCGACCTCGCCCTGGCGTTCGCGGCGGGCGAGCAGGTGGCGATCATCGGGCCGTCGGGCGCCGGCAAGTCCACGCTGCTCGCGACGCTCGCCTGCGCGCTGCGACCCAGCGCCGGCCAACTGAGCGTCCTCGGCCGCGAGCCCTGGTCGCTTCCCCAGCGTGAATTGCATGCGTTGCGCGCCGAGTTGTTCCTCTGCCCGCAGGTACCACCGCTGCCGCCGCGGCAACGCGTGGTCAATGCCGTGCTGGCAGGCTGCCTGCCCAGGTGGAGCGCCTGGGAAGCGGTGCGCTCGCTCGTGCATCCGCGCAATGCCGCCGCGGCGCATGCCGCGCTCGCGCGCTTCCATCTCGACGACAAGCTTTTCCTGCGCTGCGATCGGCTGTCGGGGGGCGAGCGCCAGCGGGTCGGCCTGGCACGCCTGCTGATGTCGCAGGCACGCCTGTTCCTCCTCGACGAGCCGGTTTCGGCACTGGATCCCGCGCTGGCCAACGCCGCGCTCGAAACGCTGCAGCGGGAGGCGCACGCGCGCGGCGCCACGCTGATCGTCTCGTTGCATGCGGTGGATCTCGCGCTCGCGCGCTTTGCGCGCCTGGTGGGTCTGCGCGACGGTCGCGTGCTGTTCGACCTGCCGCGCGGCGACGTCTCCGACGCGCTGCTCGCCGAACTCTACGGCGCCGAACTCGGCTCGTCATTCCAGACGCCGGCGTCCGCCGCCGAAGCGCAGGCAAAACTCACCCGTTGCCTGTAGACCGGAAATGCCTGCAGACGCAAGCACGCTGACCATTGCGCAGGATCCTGCGTGGCGCGCCCGGGTGCTGTGGACGGCGGCCGCCATCGCCGTGCTGATTCCGGCGGGATGGCTGGCGGAATTCAATCCTGCGGCGCTGTGGGGCGAGGCCAGCCTGCGCGCCACCGGGCAGTTTCTCGGAACTTTTTTTCCACCGCGCGTCGACCTGCCGTTTCTGGGCATGGTCGCCGTCGCCACCTGGCAAACCATCGCCATCGCCACGGTCGGCACCACGCTTGCCGTGCTGATCGCGCTGCCGCTCGCCCTTCTCGCCAACCGGCAGTTGTCGATTTCCGCGTTCGCCGGCGGCCGCATGTGCACCTGGTGCATGACGTTTCGCGGCGCCGTGCGCGGGTTGCTGATCATGCTGCGTTCGATTCCGGAAATCGTCTGGGCACTGCTGATCGTGCGCGCGGTCGGACTCGGCGACACCGCCGGCGTGGTCGCCATCGCGCTCACCTACGGCGGCATGCTGGGCAAGGTCTACATCGAAATCTTCGAGTCCAACGAGGCGCAGGCCACGCGGGCACTGCTCGCCAACGGCGCATCGCGGACCCAGGCGTTTGTCTACGGCACGCTGCCCGTGTGCCTGCCGGAGATGATGTCGTACACGGTGTACCGCTGGGAATGCGCGATCCGCGCTTCGGTGGTCATGGGATTTGTCGGTGCGGGCGGTCTCGGCCAGCAGATGGAGTTGTCGTTGAAGATGCTCGCGGGTGGCGAGGTCCTGACAATGCTTGCGGTCTTCGTCGGCCTGGTCGCGCTCGCGGACACGGTGAGCGCCTATCTGCGGCGGTGGCTGGCATGATCCGTGCGCCGATGGGGATTTCGCGCCGGGGCGTGCTGGTGCCGCTGGCCTTCACCGGCTTCTTTGCCGCATGTGTGGCCACGCTGTCCGGCGACTGGGCGAGCCTGTTCTCGCGCGAAGCGGCAAGCCAGATGGGCACGTTCCTGGGCGGATTCTTTCCTCCGGCTACCGATACCGTCTTCCTCGGCAGGACCGCGTACGCGGCGCTGGAGACGCTGGCCATTTCGCTGCTGGGCACTCTGCTGGCGATGGTCGGCGGCCTGGTGCTGGCGCTGCCCGCCGCGGGGCGCTGGGGCGCGTTGCCGCGGCACGCTGCGCGCGCCGTGCTCAACGTCACGCGGGCGATTCCGGAACTCGTCTGGGCTTCGCTGATCGTCGTCGCCGCGGGCCTGGGACCTTTCGCCGGCACCCTCGCGCTGGCATTCCACACCACCGGTGTGCTGGGGCGACTGTTCGCCGAGTCTCTCGAAAACGTCGCGCCCGAGGCCAACGAGGCGCTGCGCCGCAACGGTGTCGCCGCGTTGCCCGCATTCTGGTACTCGACGTTTCCGCAGGTGCTGCCGCAACTGGCCAGCTACTCGCTCTACCGTTGGGAGAACAACATCCGCGCCGCGACCATTCTCGGCGTCGTCGGCGCCGGTGGCCTCGGGCAGATGCTCTATTTCCACCTGTCGCTGTTCCAGACTCACGAGGCCTCAACCGTGCTCATCGCCATGATCGCGCTGGTGGCACTCGTCGACGTCCTGTCCAATCGGTTGCGCATCGGACTCACCAGATGACGGGCCGGACGCAGCCGCGACATAATCCTGGCAGGCAGCCATGGTCAGAGCCTGCGGCGTTCGGGCGCGCGCTGGCGCAGGCTTCGGTTACGCTTGCTGCCCTGTGCTTCGCAACGACAGCGCCTGCCACTGCGCCAACCGACCCCATGCCCATCACCTCCGCCGTCGCCCCCGGTAGCTTCGGACTCTTCGACGCGACGGATTTCCGGCAGGTCACCGGCACCTGCACCGACTGCCCGACGATTCGGCAGGCGTTGTGGTATTTCCGCGACGAAACCATCGCCGTGCCGCGACCGGGACTGCCGGTCGCCTCGTTCGCGACCCACACACATCCATACGACGACCTGCGGGACTGGGCCGCGCACCGACCTGCGGACGCGCCGCCGGACCTGCCGCCACTGGTGTGGATCGGCGCGCCCGACATCATCCGGCACGCACGCCTGGCGCCGGATGGCACGGAACTCGCGGCGCCGGACGGCACGCTCCGGTTCAGCGTCACACCCAGGATTCCGCTCAACCGCTCGTACTACGATGCATCGTCGATCGCTTTTTTTGCCGAACGCGCGGTCACGGTGCGCGGCCATCCGGTCGACGGTGCATTCGTCGGACGCACGCTCTGGCCCGAGGATTTTCGTCTCGGCGAGGCGGCGCCGCCTCCACGCGCGCTGCCCGACTCCGCAGCGCCGGCGCGCAGCCTGAACCTGCTCATGCGCGAGGCGCCGGACGGTGGCGCACGCAGCCCGTACACGGCGATGACGCTGTGGCAGCGCTCCGCCGGGGTCGGGTCCTGGGCGGGCCTGACCGTACTCGGGCTGATGGTAAACGGCGCTCAGGGCGACGACGACGAAGCCCTGGGGGGGCACTTTGCAGTCGTTACCGGCCGTATTGCCGCGGATGGCGCGATCGGCGACTGGCTGGTCAACAATTTCTACTCGCTGGACGTGGAGAGCGAAAAGGGCATCATCGCCGCGCCGGTGCCGCTGGACAACTACCTCGCCGACCTGAACAGCGGCCAGGGCTGGTACCGGCCTTCCTACATGGTCGTCGCCGTTCTGCGCGACGAGCGCGCGGCCGTGCTGGTCCAGTCGGCTCTTGGCCGCGTCTACAATCAGTTCTACCGCCACCAGCTCGAGTATTACCACCCGAATCAGAATTGCGCGAGCATCAGCATCGACACACTGCGCGCGCTGGGCTGGTCGATCCCCGAACGCGGCGCGTCGAGCCGGGCGCTGGCCTGGCTCGGTTTCCCGTTCATCGCGGCAAAGGAGATGTCGATAGGCAAGGCCAAGCTCGCCTTCGATTACCTGCGCAGCGACCAGACGCGGCTGATGCCGGCTGCGGCGCTGGAAGAAGCCTTTGCCAGCCTGGTGGCGCTAGGCCGGGGCGAACGCGCCGGGCGCGACGGCCCCTTGGCCCGGACGCTGGCGCAGGACCTGGAGGCGATCGCCTTCCTGCGCTTTCCGCAGTTCCCGTCGAGCCGGGTCTTCGGCGGCGCGCCTGCCGTCACCACCTGGGAGTACAAGGATCGCATTCCCGACGATCCGGCGCTGGCGCAGATCGTTCCCGTTCCGCCACGGCCGTTTCCGGAAGAGTTGCGCGACCCGGATCTGCTGCCGCCTACGCTGCGGCCTTCGGACTACGCGGTCACCGCGTGGGCGCTGTTGTCGGTGGTCGGCATTCCATGGGCGCTATGGCGACTTTGGCGCCTTCGGCGTCGGGCCCGTTTGCCGGGTTGACGTCTGCGCATCCGCGGCCTTCGCGGCGTCGCCACCGGCGTCAGGGCGGGCGCAGAGTTTGTCCACGGGAAGCGAGTGGCGGAACCCGGTAGGTTCCTGGTCCGCCGCGACGCGACCCGGCTCGGTGCCCGGAAGCAGGATTCAGCCAAAGATCCATTGACTTGCTGATTATAATTCCATATTATTGGAATTATGGCATTCAATGCAGCCTTTGCCGCCGCCCGACCCCTTGACGCTTCGCCTGCCGTTTCGGCGCTGGCTGCACTCGCCCAGGAAACGCGTCTCGCGATTTTCCGGCAGTTGATCGAACATGCCCGCGACGGCCTCACGCCTGGTGCAATCGCGACGCGCCTCGATCTGGCGCCCGCGACCCTTTCCTTCCACCTCAAGGAACTCGCGTCGGCGGGACTCATCATCGACAAGCGGGACGGCCGCTTCATCTGGTATCGCCCGGACATCGCGGCGATGAATCGTCTCCTGGCCTATCTGACCGACAATTGTTGCCGCGCCAGCGGCGATATTTCATGCGCACCGGGCTGCGCTCCCGCCGCATGCAAACCCTCCACCAAGCGCAAGAGGACAAGGTCATGAAACGCTTTCACGTTCACGTCGGCGTGCCCGATCTCGCCGCCAGCATCCGCTTCTATTCTGGCCTGTTCGGCATGGCGCCGACGGTGGAAAAGCCCGATTACGCCAAGTGGATGCTGGACGATCCGCGCATCAACTTCGCGATTTCCCGGCGCGCGGCGCGCCTCGGCCTCAATCACCTGGGCATGCAGGCCGACTCCGCCGACGAACTCGCCGGGTTGCGCGAGCGCTTTGCCGCCGCCGGCGACGCTGCCCTGACCGACGAGCCGAACGCGAACTGCTGCTATGCGCGTTCGGACAAGCACTGGGTGCGCGATCCGCAGGGCATTCCCTGGGAGGCATTCCATTCGCTGGGCACCATCGAGATCTACGGGGACGATGCGCTGGAATCGCGCGGCGCGGACGCCGCCGGAGCCGCCACCGCGAAGGACGCGACTGCCGAAGCCTGCTGCGTCCCCGCGGCAACTGTCCCCCCAGGCGGCAAGGCTTGCTGCACCTGAGCGCCGGAATTCCGCGATGAGCGAACCCAAATACAACGTGCTGTTCCTTTGCACCGGCAACTCGGCGCGCAGCATTATCGCCGAGTCGATCCTGCGGCAGATCGGCGATGGGCGCTTCAACGCCTTCTCGGCCGGCTCCCTGCCGACCGGGACAGTCAATGCGCACGCCCTGACCTACCTGAGGGCCAACGACATGCCGGTCGAGGGCCTCGCCAGCAAGTCCTGGGATGAGTTCGCCCGGCCGGAGGCGCCAATGCTCGACTTCGTGTTCACCGTCTGCGACAACGCGGCCGCCGAGGCCTGTCCGGTGTGGCCGGGACAACCGATGACCGCGCACTGGGGCGTGCCCGACCCAGCGGCCGTCGAGGGCAGCGACGACGCGAAGCGGGCCGCGTTCGCCGCGACCGGCCGCGTGCTGGCCGACCGCATCCGGAGCTTTGCCAGCCTGCCGCTCGCCACGCTCGACCGGCTGTCGCTGCAGGCGAAGCTTCGCGCCATCGGCGGAGGCGACGCATGAGCCGGCCGCAGAGCAGCGACGCAGTGGAAATGCCGGCAGCCGGCGGCGCCATGGGCCTGTTCGAGCGCTGGCTTTCGCTGTGGGTCGCGCTGTGCATCGCCGCCGGCATCGCACTCGGGCATCTGTTCCCGGTGCCGTTCCGGGCGCTGGCGGAAATGGAGATCGCGCGGGTCAACCTCCCGGTCGGCGTGCTGATCTGGGTGATGATCATCCCGATGCTGCTGCGCGTCGACTTCGGCGCGCTGCACGGACTTGCGGCGCACTGGCGCGGCATCGGCGTCACGCTGTTCGTCAACTGGGCGGTGAAGCCGTTCACCATGGCGTTGCTCGGCTGGTTGTTCATCCGGCACGTCTTCGGCGATCTGCTGCCCGCCGACCAGCAGGACAGCTACATCGCCGGGCTCATCCTGCTCGCCGCCGCACCCTGCACCGCGATGGTGTTCGTGTGGAGCGAACTCACGCGCGGCGATCCGATGTTCACTTTGTCGCAGGTGGCGCTGAATGATGCGATCATGGTCGTCGCCTTTGCGCCGATCGTCGCATTGCTGCTCGGCCTGTCCGCCATCACCGTGCCATGGACCACACTGCTCCTCTCTGTCGGGCTGTACATCGTCGCGCCGCTGCTCATCGCGCAGGCCACGCGCGCGCTGCTCCTGCGCCATGGCGGCGAGCGCGCGCTCGAGACGACGCGCGCCCGGCTGGCGCCGCTGGGCATCGTCGCGCTGCTGTTCACGTTGATCCTGCTCTTCGCGTTCCAGGGCGAGCAGATCCTCGCGCAGCCCGCAATCATCGCCATGTTGGCGGTACCAATCGTCATCCAGGTCTATTTCAATTCGTCGCTGGCGTATTGGCTGAATCGCCGGCTGGGTGTTGCCCATTGCGTGGCCGGTCCGTCGGCGCTGATCGGTGCCTCCAATTTCTTCGAGCTCGCAGTCGCCGCTGCCATCAGCCTTTTCGGATTGCATTCGGGCGCTGCACTTGCAACCGTCGTCGGCGTTCTGGTCGAGGTCCCGGTGATGTTGTCGGTCGTCGCCTTCGTCAATCGGACGCGGAGTTGGTACGAGGCTGGAGCCACGACAACGACCAGTCGGGATTGACTTCGCTCACGCGCGACCACGCGCCCTGTTTGGCCCGGCAATGACACCGGCCGCACCTGGCATGCCTCTGCTGTACGCGCTGGCCGGCATTGCCCTGCTCGGCAACGGCATCAAGGCGATCGTCAGCAGTTCGGTGCTGGTCAGCGAGGCGCAGTTCGCCGCATTTCTGCAGATTCCCGTCGAGCATGTGGCGGTCCTGCTGCAGGCGATCATCGCCGGAATGGTCATCGCGCTTGCTCTCTGCCCGCTTCTGCTGCAGCGCTTCCAAGCGCAGACCGTGGCGATCGCGGCCTGCGTGGTTGCGACGGCGGCATTCGCAACCTTTGCGTTCGTGGACATGGCGCAGCCGGCGCCTTGGCTGCGTGATTTCGCCGTCTTCGCGTGTTTCGCGATCGGCTCCGCCGCCCTCGCCTGCCTCGCGCCAACGGCGCTGGCGCTGCTGTTGCTCTGGCCGGGATCGTCGGGACGCGCAACGCTGACCACGCTGTGGACCGGCGCCGCAGCGGCGGGATTTCTGGTCGCGCCGCAACTGGCCAAGTACCTGCTGCCGGCGTTCGGCCTCGCCGGCTATTTCCTCGCGTTCTCGGCGCTGCCGCTCCTGATGCTGGCGCTGCTGCTGTGGCTGACTTTGGCGGCGCCGGCTGCGCCGACAGCCACCAATGCGGGGCCGCGGCTGCCGGCACCGCTGCTGCTCACCTTCGTCGCGGTCATCGTTGCCTTCGAGATCTGGTCCACGCTCGGCTCGGTGACCGGCTATCTGGCGCCTGCCGCGCTCGCCGGATTGCTCGCGCTGCTGATCACTTCATCGGACTTTCTGCGCCGATTGCGCCGGCTCGCGACACCGACTGCGTCCCCGGGGGCTACGTACTGGCTGCTTGCCGCGCTGTTCGTCCTCGAAGTCCCGACGACGGGTTTCTTCGAGGCCGCGTTCCTGTTCGTGCACGTCGGCGACGAGGCGCTGGTCGCCGACCGGTCGACGCTTGCCGCTTCCGCGCAGATCGCCGGCACCTTTGCAGCGGGTCTGCTCATGCATCGCCGGCCCGCCGCGCTGCGCACCCTGTTGCTGGGATTCGCGGCAATCGCCTTTTTCGGGGTCGCCAGCTATGTCGCGTATCCGTGGGTCCATGCACACGACTATTTCCTGTGGACACCGATGGTCGCCGGATTCGGCTCCAGCGGCGTGACCGTGCTGGTCTGCCTCGCGGTTCTTCCGGCGGGTCGTCGAATGCCGATTCTCGCGACACTGCCACCGTTGGTGATCATGCTCGGCACCGAATTCGGCCTGGAACTGCTCCAGCTGGTCTTCGCCGGCGTCACGGCGCTCGGTTCGGCCAGCGCCGATGCCTACCGCGTTCTCTTCGCGACACAGGCCATCGTTGCCCTCGCGGTGCTGGTGCTGCTGCTCCTGACCCGACGCCGCGAGCTGCCGGGTGTAGATTCCGCAATGGCCGCCGATCGCCGCGCAGGGATCGCCACGCGCTAAGGCTTCGGCGGTACGCACATCACCACGAGATCGGGGCCGTCGCCCTCGGCCAGCCAATTCTGCACCACCACCATCAGTTCGCGAATGGCGCGGTCGATCATGTAGCGATGGTTGGCGTCGATGCGGTTGCTGAATACCCGATAGACCGCGACCATTCCAGCGGGGCAATTACCCGCGACGGGCAGAACCACGTGGAAGAATTGCGCATCCTCGTTGACGAACGACGGATTGTTCTGCCCGGTGGCATCGCACTCCATCGTGCCGCGGCCGTAGAAATGCGAATCGCCCTTCCCCGGCGGAATGTAGAAGCGGCATACCGGCGAGGTACCGGCTCCCGCGGTCACATAAACATTGAATGACTGCCCGGTGCGGACCCAGCCCTTGATGGCGACGCCGGCATCGAGAATCGCCATTTCGTCGACGATGTGGGTGAGAAAATAGTGGTCGAGCGCGGCATTGTAGAACTCGACCGCGAGCGCCACCGCGGGGCGAGGGGCGACGCTGCCCGATACGCCGGCGAAGTTGGTTGCCACGTTGGGCACGACCGCGCCGGTTGCGGTGAGCGCACTGATTCCGTCGCTCGGCATCGCACCGAACGCGATCTGGTGCACGCCGGCGAAATTGAGCGTGCCACCGGCCACCGCCAGAAATCCCGCCGGGATCGTATAGTCGGGGGTGACGATGCCCAACGCGGCGAATCCGGGAGTGGCAACCAGCACCTGCCGATTGGCCGTTTCCCCCGATGGCAGGTTGTTCGGGAAGACCAGCACCTGCTGGCCGCCCTGCACGTCGGTGGCCCGCAGTGATTTTCCGCTCCAGAAATGCTCGCCGTCGCCGCCGCTCGATTCGCGCAGGACGATGAACTGCACGCTGCCATCGGCGTTGGAATAGATCTGGTGGATGCGGAACGTATGGAAGGTGGCGTGCGCAAGCGACCCGAACAGCATCAGGGCGATGGCCGCGAGCCAGCGCGGGACAGCGTTCATGCCAGCCTCCTCGATGCGCCCGTGGATCGGGCATCACCATTGCCAACAGCATGGCCAGCCCGACTATTCCACCGCCGCGGCCGATTGTCGATCGGTCGGAAATCGTTGGACGGGCGCCGTGCAACCGACCGCCGATGTTCGCGGGCAAGGGCGTTGCTAGCGGCGGTGTCCCGCAGCTGCCACCGCCGCCCGGTAGGCAAAGAAGGCGAGCACACCGAGCAACAGCAAGAAATAGGACGACAGCGTCCGCTGCGGATCGACCAGGAACAACAGCGTCAGCGCGAATGGGGCGATGGCCTTGGTGATGAACTGCGGCAGTGCCAGACGACCGAGCAGCGCGCCGTAGTTGCGCTGGCCGAACATTTCCGCCGGAACGGTCCCGCGAACGATGGTCATCACGCCGTTCGCCCAGCCGTAGGGAATCACGAACGCCAGCGCCACGATCCACACACCGTGCACCTGCGTGAAAATCGCCAGCGACACGGCCATGATGGTGAACGCGAATGTACCGACGGCCAGCACGTGCACGTGCCTGTTGAAGGCAAACTCCATGATGCGCCCTGCCACCTGCATCGGTCCGATCAGCGAGCCGATCAGCACGGCATCGCGCGCCGACAAGCCGGTCGTCGTCAGCAGGACGATCAGGTGCGCGGCGACGGCCGAACTGATGAAGGTCATGATCGACAGCGCCACGGCAAGCCAGAAGAAGGCCGCGCCTACCCGTGTCCGTGGCAGCTTGTCGGCCGTCTCGGTCGGCTCTGCCGGCGAATGCTCACCGCGCCCGGCCGGCACGCCGGCCAATTGCAGCGGCACGCACACCAGAACATGGAGCAACGCGTAAATGGCAAAGCTGGCACGCCAGTCGACGGTATCGAGCAGAAACAACGACAACGGCCAGAACACCGTGCTGGCAAAGCCGCCGAACAGCGTCAGCGCCGTCACCGCGCGGCGGTACGAACTGCCGGCCAGTTGATGCAGCGCCGCGAACGCAGGGTCATACAGGCACGCCGCCATGGCCACGCCGGCAAGCAACCAGCCCGCGAGCACCGTCAGTGGCCCCTGCGCGGACGCCAGCACCGCGCAGGCCAGCGCCGCGACAAGCGATCCACCGACCAGCACCTGCCGACCGCCGTGCGAGTCGATCCGCCGGCCCATCCAGGGCGACACCAGTCCCGACGCGAACAGGCCGGCAGTGAAGCTGCCGAAGAGCCAAAGGTCGCCTACTCCGGTCGCCGCGCGCATGGCCGCGCCGAGGACGGCAATGGTGTAGAACAGCGTGCCCCAGGAAATGATCTGCGCAACCCCGAGCAGGCAGACGCGCCGCCACAATCCGGGAACGCCATCGGCCATCGCGCTCCCGCCGACGGGCGAGGCCGAACTCACCGTTTCGGACCCGTTGGGTAGCGCAGTCGCGGCACACGGGCCGATTGCAGGGTCAGGCGCGTACGCATGGGAATTTCAATCAGCCGCAGACTCTGAGCGGGCTCGGGAAGGCGCCGATTCTACACCGGGAACGCAGCGAATTTTTGTGAAAGCGAGTTTCACAAATCCCGGCGCCAGCCGCGCGAATGCTAAGATCCCGGTCGCAGGCGCCGCAACGCTGGCGCAAGCATGATTGCCGTTGCCGATCTCACCTGCCTACGAATGCGCCAATCGAATTCCGCCAAGAAAACCGGCGCGGCACGCGACGCTGCGGTCGGCCGCCGGCCAGACCGCAAGGCCAGCGGACACACGCAGGCGCTGTCGCGGGGCCTCGCGGTGCTCGAGGCGCTGGCCGCCACCGATGGTGGCGCGACGCTGACCGCGCTCACCGCGCGACTGCAACTGCCTGCGCCGACCGCACATCGCCTGCTCGCCACGCTCGAGGCCGCAGGCTACGTGCAGGCGGACGACAAGGGCGCATGGCTGATCGGCGTGCGCGCCTTCCGTGTCGGCAGCGCCTTCCTGCACCATCGAAGTCTTGTCCTGCAGGCGTATCCGTTCCTGAAGACGCTGATGGAGCGCGCCGGAGAGACGGCCAACCTCGCGGTCGTCGAGAGCGGCGAAGCGGTATTCGTCGAGCAGGTCCAATGCCGCGAGCTGATGCGCATGAGCGTCAAGCTCGGCGCCCGCGCACCACTGCACGCATCCGGTGCAGGCAAGGCAATGCTCGCCGCGATGGGTGACGATGGCGTCGCGGCGGTCCTCGGCCGGCGCGCGCTGCCACGACACACGGCGCAGACTCTGACGCAGCGGAACGCGCTGCTTGCCGAACTCGCGGCCACGCGCGAGCGCGGCTACGCGATCGACGACGAGGAACACGCCGAGGGCCTGCGCTGCGTCGCAGCGGCGGTCCTCGACGAACACGGCGAGCCGTGGGCCGCGCTGTCGCTGGCGGGTCCGACGACACGCCTGACTCGCGCGCGCGTTCCCGAACTCGGAGTGCTGGTCCGGCAAACCGCACTTGCGCTTACCACGGCGCTGGGCGGGCGCGCCCGATGATCGTGCGCCGAATCGCGCTTTCCGCAATACCGGGAATCGTTTCGACGCAACCGCTTGCCTCGGCACCCGTCGCCACCGGCAGATCCACGCAAGCTGGCAGTTCGGGGCGGCGGCCCGGACAGGGCCGGCGATTTGCCGCGCCGGCGCACCCGGCCGATCTGGCTCGCGGCTACTTCGACGCCGCCGGAATGAGTCCGTGGGCGCGCAATTGCCCGATCAGCAGATCGGCATACTTCGGCGCTTCCTTGGCCACCGTGGACGGACTCACCGTCTCCGTGGTCGCCGCCCAGAGCAGACTGCGCCTGGCGACGTCGTAGAGATTCACCTGCACCGACGCGACGTCGTACTGCGACACGTTCACACTCGGATAAAAACCGGCACCGGCAAATCCGCCGCCGTAGACGCCGCCATAGAAGCCGCCATAGGGTCCAATCATCGGTCCGGGCATCATCACGGTCGAAACCTGGGTCTTGGTGTCAATGCGCAGCAGGCGCACGATCAGCACGCCGTCGGCGCCGGTGCGCGCGACCGCAGCCGCGAACGGCCCTTCGGATTTGCGCGCGTCGGGCGGCACTGTCGTGTAGCCGGGAACACCGACGACACCGGCGGCATTCAGCTTCTGCACAACAAGATCCTCGAACACGCGGCTGTCGCTGGTGGTGCCGTCGCTCGCCACGACCACGATCTTTTTTAGCGGACCGCCACGATAGCTCGAGTCGTACCACGCCGACTGGATCGACGTCGTCTGGCAGCCCGCCAGAATCAATGCTCCGGCCACGAACGTGGCGATGCGGATGGTTCGAGTCATCAGGTTTCTCCAATGCGCATTCAGGATGGCGGCTTGAAGCCGCGCGGGACGATTCCGTCGCGGCTCATCGCCATGACTATCTTCAGCGTGTAGTTGGAAAGATTCCGGGCGAGGTTCGACGCATCGTAGGAATCCGAGTAGCCCGCCCAGATCTGCTTGCCCTGCGCCCGATATATATCGGTGTGGATGCGCGCGACCTTGTAGGTGTGGGGCTGATTCGCGCTCTCCCTGGACAGGAAGCGCGATTCGCCCAGGACATTCGGCGCCGCCGAGGTCACGGCCTCGCCGATGACGAAGGGCTCGAGCGCATTCAACCAGTGGACCTGCGCGACCAGAATGGCGTCGGCGCCCGCTGCCGCGACGGCCTGGTCGAGCGTCGGCCCGGCGGTGCGTGCGTCCCTGGGCATCACCGCATGCGCCGCGACGGCAGCCACGCCCGCGCTATTGAGTCGGCCGACCAGCGCATCCTCCACCGCCTCGCGACCGCCGGGATCGATCTTCATCAGGCTGAGCACAAAAACCTTCTTGAGCGGGCCGGCCTTGTAGGTCGGGTCCTTCCAGGTTTCCTGGACGACGGTGCGCGTATAGCCCCCGGAACAGGCAACCAGCAGCAGGCAGGCGAGGCCGACCGCCAGCAGATGCCCCGCGGGAAGGCCGTGGCCGTGGCCGTGGCCGTGCCAAAATCGGCGTCCGACGCCGGCGCTTACATGCAATGGATTCATGCCGGGATTCTAACCCGGCCGACAATGGCGCAAACGCTAGCGATGCTTGAACACCGGCTTGCGCTTGTCGACGAACGCCCGCATGCCTTCCTTCTGGTCCTCGAGCGCGAAGGTGGCGTGGAATTCGCGCCGCTCGAACAGCAAGCCCTCGGCCAGCGAGGACTCGTAGGCACGGTTGATCGCCTCCTTGATCTTCTGCACCACCGGAAGCGAAAACGACGCGATCTTAGACGCCATCGCCAGCGCCTCGTCCTCGAGTTGCGCCGCCGGGACCACGCGCGCGACCAGCCCTGCCCGCTCGGCCTCCGCCGCATCGACCATGCGTCCGGTGAGGCACCAGTCGATGGCCTTCGCCTTACCGATCGCCCGTGGCAGCCGCTGCGTCCCACCAAAGCCGGGCATGGTCCCGAGGTTGATCTCCGGCTGTCCAAACTTGGCGTTGTCGGCAGCGACGATGGTGTCGCAGCACATCGCCAGTTCACAGCCTCCACCCAGCGCGTAGCCGGCGACCGCCGCAATCACCGGCTTGCGCACCCGGCGGATGTCCTCCCAGTCGTGCGTGATGTAGTCGTCGGCATAGACCTTCGCGTAGTCCCAATCCGCCATCGCGCCAATGTCGGCACCCGCGGCAAAGGCCCGGTCATTGCCGGTAATGACGATGCAGCCGATCGCCGGGTCAGTATCGAAGGCGCGCAAGGCGGCGCCCAATTCAACGGCCAGCGCGTCGCTGAGCGCATTCAACCGCGCGGGACGGTTCAGACGAATGATGCCGACGCGGTCGCGCGTCTCGACAATGATGTTTTCGTAATTCACCGGCATGAAACGGCTCCTGGTCAACGGCGATCGGGGTCGAAATGGCGGGGCAAATCCTGCCAGCAACGGTGATACCCGGGCTGCAACTGCGCGGAATCGAGTGCGAAGCGTGTCGGGAGAATCGGCAGCCGGGTCTCGATCATGAACGCCATGGTGTCGGTGACCCGCGTGGGTTGCGTCAGATCGGCGGTGCTCGCCCTGGCGAAAGTGTCGGCGTCGGGGCCGTGCCCGGTCATGCAGCCGTGCAGGCTTGCTCCGCCGGGCACGAAGCCCGCAGCCTTGGCATCGTAGGCACCATCGATGAGACCCATGAACTCGCTCGCCACATTGCGGTGAAACCACGGCGGACGAAAAGTGTGCTCCATCGCCAGGATGCGCGGCGGGAAAATCACGAAATCGATCGCATCCACACCCGGCGTGTCGCTTTGCGACTGCAGTACCAGAAAAATCGATGGATCGGGATGGTCGTAACTGATCGAGCCGATGGTGTTGAAGCGGCGCAGATCGTAGCGATACGGCGCATAGTTGCCGTGCCAGGCAACGACGTCGAGCGGTGAGTGGCCGATCTTTCCCGACCAGAGCTTGCCCATGAACTTGGTGACCAGTTCAAATGAACCCTCGCGATCCTCGTACCACGCGCAAGGCGTCTGGAAATCGCGCGGATTGGCCAGGCCGTTGCTGCCGATCACGCCGAGATCCGGCAAGCGGAACAGCGCACCGTAGTTCTCGCAGACGTAGCCACGCGCGGTCGAATCGAGAACTTCGGCCCGGAAACGCACGCCGCGCGGGATCACCGCAATCTGCTGCGGTTCGACATCGATGATGCCGAACTCGGTGCACAGTCGCAGCCTTCCGGCCTGCGGCAAAATCAGCAGTTCGCCGTCGCTGCTGGAAAAAAAACGATCGGTCATCGACCGGTTGGCGGCGTAGACGTGAATGGCGCAGCCGCTCATTGCCGCGGGATCGCCGTTGCCCGCCATCGTGACCAGTCCCTGGACGAAATCGGTGGGCACGCCCGGGAGCGGCAGCGGATCCCAGCGCAACCGGTCGGGCGGCGGCGCGACGCTGCCGAAACGGCTCTCCAGACGACCGGCGTCGATCAGGCGAAACGGTTCGTGCACCGCGGCCGGGCGAATCCGGTAGGTCCAGCTGCGGCGGTTGGCACCGCGCGGCGCAGTGAATGCCGTGCCGGAAAGTTGCTCGGCGTAGAGACCGTACGGGCATTGTTGCGGCGAATTCTGGCCAATCGGCAGCGCTCCGGGAAGCGCTTCGGTGGCGAATTCGTTGCCGAAACCCGACTGGTAGACGGGGGTCGCGGCAGGTTCGGCTCGCGCAACCGCGTCCGAGGGTGACGACAAGGATTGAGATGTCTGGACTGTGGTCATGTTCGTCTCGAATTCGATGG
The DNA here is from genome assembly GCA_032123655.1 of Betaproteobacteria bacterium. Classification (GTDB taxonomy): domain Bacteria; phylum Pseudomonadota; class Gammaproteobacteria; order Burkholderiales; family Casimicrobiaceae; genus VBCG01. Next base: position 48,604 of record JAQBEY010000099.1, on the reverse strand, counting down.
AGTTGGCGACGGAGCTGGCGCCACGCGCAGCAGCTGGGTCTCAGGCGGGGTCCGCTGCCGAAGAGCCACCGGCAGACCCCTCGACATCCTCCCGCGCGAACTGCAGCGCCTGTCGCAGGATTTCGGCGTCGCCGATATGGTTCGCCAGCAGCAGAATGAGCTTGGCATTTACCACGGCACTGTCATTTTCGCTCAAGCCGCAGTGCATTTCGAGCAGCGCCTCGTAGAAATCGTCGGGCGCAGCCATGTTGGAGTCGGTGACAAGTGCGGTCATGGTGTTGTTCCTTCACGTGCCGTCGCCCGTCCCAGCGCGGCGTGGACGGCGTCGATATCGAATTTGCGCCAGCGCGCGACGACGTGCTGGTCGGGCCGCATCAGATAACAGGCCCCGGAGGCGCTATCGTAGCGCGCCGCCGCCAGGCCCTCGCGGTCGGTCAGCACGGTGCAAGCGGCGTGCGCGCCTGCACCGACGTGGACGACGCGAACACCGACCGGCCACGCGGCGAGTCGCGCGATGTCGGTGGCGCCAGGCGCTTCGCCGAAGGTCAGGACGCAAAAATCGCCACCCAGGTAGTCCAACAGCCAGCCGCCGCGCGGTCCTTCAACCGGCGCGTCGGCGGCCGGCGCACCCGGGACCATGGCGCCGGCGAAACGGTCGCAGTCCGGCGTGTTGAGCGGCGATGCGTCGAGTACCTTGGGCACCGACAGCCGCCCACTGTTGACCAGCCGGCGCGCGAACGGATATCGCCGTGCCAGCGCCAGCACGGCGTCGCGAAACGTGCGCGACACCGCGCTTTTCGGGGTGATGAAATCGGTCGACCGCGTCGAATTCAGGATGTTTTCATCTGCCGCCGCGATGCGCTCGGCGTCGTAACTGTCCAGCAACCCCTCCGGCGCCTTTCCATGCAGCACCAGGTCGAGTTTCCACACCAGGTTGTCGGTGTCCTGAATACCGCTGTTCGCGCCACGGGCACCGAAGGGGCTCACCAGGTGCGCGCAGTCGCCGGCGAACAGAACCCGCTGGTGGCGAAAGCGCTGCATGCGCCGGCACTGGAACGAATAGACGCTCGCCCACTCGATCTCGAAAGTCGCGTCCGGCCCCAGCATCGCGCGCAGGCGCGGCAGGATACGCTCCGGTGTCTTCTCCAGTTCGGGATCGGCGTCCCAGCCGAGCTGGAAGTCGATCCGCCAGACGTTGTCCGCCTGACGGTGCAGCAGCACCGATTGTCCCGGATGGAACGGCGGATTGAACCAGAACCAGCGCTCGGTCGGAAAGTCCGAAGTCATGTGGATGTCGGCGATCAGAAAGCGATCGTGGAATACCTGGCCTTCCGTATCCAGCCCGAGCATCGAGCGCAGCGGGCTGCGGGCACCGTCGCAGGCGATCAGCCAGTCACAGTCGAGCGCGTATTCGCCCTCCGGCGTGACGACCCGCAACGTTACGCCATCGGCGTGCGACGCCACCGCGACGACCTTGTGCCGCCAGCGCAACGCCACGCCCTCGAGTTCCTGCGCGCGTCGAACCAGGCACTCTTCGAAATGGTATTGCTGCAGGTTGACGAACGCCGGCCGGCGGTGTCCCGATTCCGGAAGAAGGTCGAAACGGTAGGCGAGTTCGGCGCCGTCGAACACGCGCCCGACGTTCCAGCGAACGCCCTTGTCCACAACCGACTCGCCGCAATGCAGGCGATCGAGGATCTCCAGCGTGCGCTTGGCATAGCAGATCGCCCGCGAGCCCACGCTCACGGTGTCGTCTTCGTCGAGTATCAGCACCGGGATGCCACGTTGCCCGAGGTCGATCGCCGCCGCCAGTCCGACCGGGCCGGCGCCGACCACGACCACACCGCGGCGCGCGGTGGCGCCGTCCTGCTCTGCCACCCGCCGATATTCGTAGACCGGGTTGGCGTAGGTCTTCATCTGCAGCGCGGATGCCGCCGGCGACATTCAGCCCTCCAGCGCCTGCCACATCTCCTTGTCGCGCTGCGCCGTCCAGATGCGCGGATGCGGATACCGTGTCGCCTCATCGTAGGCACGGGTGACATCGAAGGGCAGGCAGTGGTCGAAGATCACCCAGTGGCCGAACCGGGGCTTGAGCGCATTGTAGGTATCGCGGTAGACGGTCTTCAGATCGTGTCCCGCCTGCGCACCGCGCCTGACATTCTCAAACATCGTCGTCACGAACTCCCGCGTGCCATCGAGCCCTGCCGCGACCGCGGCCGGTGTCGTCAGCGCCGCACCGCGGCCGGGCACCAGCTGTTCGGGTCCGAGCGCGGCGATCGCGTCGAGCGTCGCCGGCCAGTCGGCGAGATAGGCGTCGCCCGTGTACGGCGTGGCGTCGTACTCGACCAGGTCACCCGAAAACATGATCTTTTCCTGCGGCAGCCAAACCACGGTGTCGCCCTTGGTGTGGCCACGTCCCAGCTGCATGATCTCGACCTGCAACTTACCCAGCCACAGCGTCATTCGCTTTTCGAAAACCAGCGTGGGCCAGGTCAGTCCCGGCACCGATTCGACGGCACGGAACAGACGCGGAAAGCGCTCGATCTCGCTTTTCATGTCCTGTTCGCCACGCTCGATGATGAGCTCGTAGGTGTCGCGGCTGGCAACGACGTGTTCCGGCTGATACCCGGTCGCCCCGAGCACGCGCACGGCATGATAGTGCGACAGCACGACATAGCGAATCGGCTTGTCGGTAACCTCGCGGATGCGGCGGATCACGTCCTGCGCCATCACCGGCGTGGCCTGCGTGTCGATGACCATCACCGCGTCCTCGCCCACGACGATGCCGGTGTTGGGGTCGCCTTCCGCGGTGTACGCATAGGCATGGTCGGACAGCTTGTCGAAACTGATCCGCTTCTCTTCAAGGTCGGCGTGCGACGCGAATTTCTTGTCCTGAATCATTTCATTCTCCGGCAGAGGTCGGGCGCGGCGGCGCCACGACGGACCATCGATGACGCCTCGCGATGCGCCGATCCGGGCGACTGCGCGAAAGGCCGGCGCAGGGTCCATTTATACAGTATCGGTTCGCCGGCCGGAAAGCGGCAGAGGTGCCGGTTCGACCCCTGTGCCGTCTCCGGACCGACCGGAAACTTCGGCGGGCAAGCTGTGTCGCGAAATGTAAGGCAATGTAAACGCGTCATCCATCCGGCGCTTCAGACGTTCACAATTCAATCGACCCGGCGGCGGCCGCAACCGCGAATCGCGAGGACGCCGGTCGAGAGCACGCCACAGTCCAGGGGAGAAAGACATGCGAGCGTTGCACCGTTGCACCACCACCGCGTTGCTGTCGGGATTGGCGATCCTGGTCCAGGGGACCTCCGCAGCGGCGATCGAGCCCACGGCACAGGTCGTTGAGTACTACAACGCCACGCTGAACCACTACTTCATCACCGCCTTTCCGGAGGAGGCTGCGGCGCTGGACCTCGGCAAGCCGGTCGCCGGCTGGAAACGCACCGGGGTCACCTGGAACGTCTGGAAAGCCGCGGGCGAGCACGCCAACGCGGTGCCGGTATGCCGCTTTTTCGGCACCCCCGGTGTCGGTCCGAATTCGCACTTCTATACCGCGGATGCCGCCGAGTGTTCCAAGGTCAAGGGGAATCCGGACTGGACCTACGAGGCGATCGCCTTTTATGTCGAGGTACCGAATGGTCCGAATTGCGCCACCGGAACACAGCCGGTGTACCGTAGCTTCTACCCCGGGGCCAAGGTCAGCGAGTCCAATCACCGCTTTCTGCCCGATCTCACCATGCATCAGCGGATGGTCCCTGCTTCGACGCTCGAAGGCGTGACCATGTGCGCGCCGCTGTCGACCGCACAGAAGGAGGCCGATGCCGTGCGCCTGCTCGAGCAGACAACGTTCGGACCGACCGAAGCCCTGACGGCGCAGGTGAGCGCAGTCGGCGCTGTGGCCTTCCTCGACGAGCAATTCGCGGCCGGCGGGTCCGTCTACAGCAGCAACAAGTATGTTCCTTCCGGGGCCGCGGTCACCTTCTGTCCCAGCGACCCCAACCCGACCTGCGTGCGCGATTACTACTCGCTGTTTCAGCTGCAAACCGATTTTTACCGCAACGCGCTCCACAACAACGACCAGTTGCGGCAGCGGGTCGCCTTCGCGTTGTCGCAGATATTCGTCACCTCGGGCCTGGACGTGAACGAGGCCTACGGCATGGCGCGCTACCAGCAGATCCTCCTTGACCACGCCTTCGGCAATTACGAGGAACTGATGCTGCGGGTGACGCTGTCGTCGGTAATGGGCCATTACCTCAACATGGTCAACAACGACAAGCCGGTACAGGGCGTCAATCCGAACGAGAATTACGCGCGCGAACTGCTGCAGTTGTTCTCCATCGGCCTGTGGGAACTCAGGCAGGACGGAACGCCATTGCTGGACGCTGCGGGGAAGCCCATTCCCACCTACGACCAGAGCGCGGTAGAGGGCTTCGCGCATGTGTTCACCGGCTGGACCTTTCCACTGCTGCCGGGGTTACCGCAGCGAAACCACAATCCGCGCAACTACCTTGGTGACATGGTCGCGGTGGCCGCCAACCACGATACCGGCGCCAAGGAATTGCTGGCGGGCGTGATCCAGCCCGCGGGACTGCCCATGGATGACGATCTGCGGAGCGCCATCCACAATGTGTTCATGTCCCCATCCATTGCCCCCTTCGTCGCTCGCGCGCTGATCCAGAAACTGGTGACCGGCGACCCATCGCCGCAGTACGTCGAACGCGTGGCCGGTGCCTTCGTCGACAACGGCGCGGGAACGCGTGGCGACCTGAAGGCAGTGGTACGCGCCATCCTGCTCGACGCGGAAGCGCGCGGCGACGTCAAACTCGATCCGGGCTACGGCAAACTGCGCGAGCCGGCGCTGTACCTGACCGGGATCGCCCGCGGCGCAAACACCAATTCGGATGGCGTGGTGTTCGGCACGGTCGGCAACCAGCTCGGGCAGAATCTTTTCTACGCGGCGTCGGTATTCAACTACTATCCGCCCGACTACACCATCCCGGGCTCGGCGCAGGTGGCGCCGGAATTCGCGCTGCAGAATTCCAGCACCTACATCAACCGCGACAACGTCGCGAACACGCTGGTCTTCGGCACGATCGGACCGCTGGCGAGTTATCCGGGGGCGATCGGCACCAGGCCGGATTGGTCGGCGCTGCAGGCGCTCGCTGGCGACGCCAACGCGCTGGTCGACCGGCTGGATGCGCTGCTGCTGCATCGGGCAATGCCGGCGGCGATGCGCGCAGGACTCGTCACCGCAATCAACGCCGTTTCGCCTTCCGATACGCTTACCCGTGCGAGGACCGCCTACTACCTCGTCGTGACCTCATCCGAATACCAGGTGGAGCGCTGACATGAATGATTCGACGATTCCCGGCCGCCGCAACTTCCTGCACCGCCTGGGCGCGCTCGGCGCGCTGGGCATGGCCTCCAGGCTCGACCTCGTCTCGGCGGCGCGGGCGCAGAGTTCCGACTACCGTGCGCTGGTCTGCGTATTCCTGTTCGGCGGCAACGACGGCAACAGCACCGTCATTCCACTCGATACCGCCGGTTACGGTCAATACGCGGCCGTGCACACCGGCGCGTCGGGCCTGCAGATCGCCCAGAATTCACTGCTGCCGATCGCGCCGACCGGCCAGCCGGTGCCGTATGGCCTGCATCCGAGCCTGTCCGAACTGCAGGCGCTGTTCAACGAACGCAAGATGGCGATCCTCGCCAACGTGGGCACGCTGTTGCAGCCGACCACGAAGACCGAGTATCTCGCGGGCAAGGTGCCACTGTCGCTGTTCTCGCATTCCGACCAGCAGGCGCAATGGCAGAGTTCGGTGTCGAACGCCTTGTCCGGGACCGGCTGGGGCGGGCGCATCGCCGACCAGGTCGCCTCGTATAACTCGGCCAGCGGCTTCCCGGTGATGACCTCGCTCGGCGGCACGGTCCTGTTCACCACCGGCAAGGCAAGCAAGTCGCTGACCATTCCGGTGTCCGGTTCGTTTGCGCTGGCCGGATATGGTGACAATACGGCGAACAACGCCCGCCTTGCGGCGCTCAAGCAGTTCCTCGCGGCCGGCTCGAGTCACCACCTGGTTGCCGAGGCTGATGCGATCGGCAGCCAGGCGCTCGCGCTGTCGGCGACCATGAACCCGATCCTGGCGGGCAACAGCCCCACGGTGACGCCGATCTTCGCCGGACTTGCCGGCAACAATACCGCGCAGGCACTGTCGCAGGTGGCCAAGACCATCGAGGCGCGCGGTACCACCGGCGCCAGGCGGCAGATCTTTTTCGTCGGTCTGGGCAATTTCGACACGCACGCCAACCAGGCGCCCACGCAGGCGAACCTGCTGGCGCAACTGTCGCCGGCCTTGCGCGCCTTCTACGACGCCACCGAGGCGCTGGGCGTGGCCGGTCAGGTGACGACGTTCACGCTGTCGGATTTCGGCCGCACCTTCCAGCCCGCATCGGGCGGCGGCACCGACCACGCCTGGGGGAACCACCAGTTCATCATCGGCGGCGCCGTCAACGGCGGGCAGATGTTCGGCACCTACCCGACGTTGGCGCTGGGCGGTCCTGACGACGCGCAGAATCGTGGCCGCTGGATTCCGACGACCTCCGTGGACCAGTACGGCGCCACGCTGGCCAGGTGGTTCGGCGTTCCATCGGCAGACCTTGCTGCAGTGTTTCCCAGTCTCGCGAATTTCGCCCAAAGCGATCTGGGATTCATGGCATGAACGGTCGGGCGCCACGCCCGCCAGAGAGCTTGATCGCGCGCTGTCGCGCCGCTGGCGTCGTGCGCGCGATGCTGCTCGGCGCGGCGGTCGGCGCCGTCTTGCCGGCGGCGGCGCTGGCGCAGAACGCAGTGAACGGCAAGTCGCTTTACAAGATCTGGTGCCAGGTCTGCCACACGCCCGACCCGGCGACCGCCGTGGCGCCGTTCAACGGCATCATGGCGGCGGCCAACGATCCGGAGCGCATCCTCGCCGCCGCCGACGTCGATCCCTCGCAGATGGGCTTCATCGGGACCATGTTGTCCTCTGCGGAGCGTGCCGACATAGCCGCCTATCTGGGCAGTTTCCTGGCCGGCGGAACCGTCGACGTGGTGGAGTTTCATCACGCGGCGCTGGACCACTATTTCATTTCCGCATCCGCCGCCGAAATCGCCGACCTCGATTCCGGTGTCCATGCCGGCTGGTCACGCACCGGGCAGAAGTTCAAGGCCTGGCCGGCGGCCGCCGCGGGGGCCAGCCAGGTCTGCCGCTTTTACATCCCGCCCGCCCTGGGCGATTCGCATTTCTATTCCGCGTCGCCGGGCGAGTGCGCCGACGTGCTGGCGACCTATCCGTCGTTCAGCTTCGAGTCGTCCACGGTGTTCTACATCGGCCTTCCCGACGCGACCACCGGCGCCTGCGCCGCCGGAACGCTGCCCGTGTATCGCGTCTGGAACCAGCACGTCGATAGCAACCACCGTTACACCAGCAGCACGGCGATTCGCCAGCAGATGGTGGACGCCGGCTGGCTGGCCGAGGGCTATGGGCCCGCGCAGGTCATCATGTGCGCCCCGTCCTAGTCCAGCCGGTCCGCCGCGCAGGCGGGCGCCGCGTCATGCCTTGAAGGCGTGCACCAGATACAGCGAAACCATCGGGAAATACAGCAACAGCAGGATTCGCGCGAAATCGGACAACAGAAACGGCACCACGCCCTTGAACGTCTCGGTCAGCGGCACGTCGACCGCCAGGCGGTTGATGATGTAGACGTTCATTCCCACCGGTGGATGGACCAGGCCGATCTCCACCACCATCAGCGCCAGAATGCCGAACCAGATCGACTTGTCCTGGTCGCTCATCCCCCAGAAATCCAGCCCCATGATCATCGGATAGAAGATCGGGATCGTCAGCAGGATCATTGCCAGCGAGTCCATCACGCAGCCGAGGAAGATGTAGATCACGAGAATCATGAACATCACGAACAGCGGTGCCATCCCGCTGTTCTTGACCCAGGCTGCGAGTTCGCCGGGCATCTGCGACAGGGCCAGCGTGGTGTTGAGCATGTCGGCGCCGAGCAGCACCAGGAATATCATGGCCGTCGCCTGCGCCGTTCCAAGCGCACTGTCGATCAGGCCGCGCAGGCGCATGCCGCCGCTGATCAGCGCAAGGACTCCGCAGGCAGCGGCGCCGATGGCGGCGGCCTCGGTTGGAGTCGCCCAGCCGCCGTAGATGCCGACGATGACCACGACGAACACCAGCAGCACCGGAAACACCTGCAGCAGCCTGGTGAGCTTTTCGCGCCAGGACACTTCAGGTCCGGCCGGCCCCGCGGCGGGATTGATGGTCACGATGATGCGCACGACCAGCATGTAACCCAGCATCGCGATCAGCCCGGGAATCACCGCCGCCATGAACAGCTTGCCGATTGATTCCTGCGTCAGGATCGCGTAGATCACCAGCGGCACCGACGGCGGGATCATGATTCCCAACGTCCCGCCGGCCGCGAGCGCGCCGGTGGCGAGCGATCCCGAGTAGCCGTAGCGCTTCAATTCCGGCAGCGCGACGTGCCCCATGGTCGCGGCCGTCGCCAGCGACGAGCCGCAGATCGCACCGAAACCGGCACAGGCACCGATCGACGCCATCGCGATTCCGCCCTTCCGATGCCCGAGAAAGGCGCTGACGCAGCGGAACAGCGCGCGCGACAGCCCGCCATGCGTGGCGAACTGCCCCATCAGCAGGAACAGCGGGATGACCACCAGATCGTAATTGGACAGCCGCGCGTAGGCCAGGCTCTTCAGCGAATTGAGCAGCGCAGCGACGTTGCCGTCGGTGAGATAGACATAGCCGCTGGCGCCGACGACGAACATGGCGATGCCGATCGGCACCCGCACGACCATCAGCGCCAGCATCACGCCGAAGATGATGAAGCCTACGCTGGTGCCGCTCACGCCGCTTCGCCTGTTTCCGGCTTGCGCAGGATTCCACGCAGATGCAGCCCGCACATGTAGAAACCCGCTAGCGCCAGCAGGATGAACCCCGGCACCATAAGCGCCTGCGGAATCCACAGCGGCCAGCCGAGAATGGTCGAGGTTTCGCCGGTCACCAGCGAACCCAGCGCACCGGCGCCCGTGCGCCATGCGATCAGCGCGCCGAAGAGCCCGATCAGCAGCGAGCCGATCGCATCCATCGTCGCGACCCTGGACCTGGCCATGTTGTGGGTGAAGAAATCGACCTTCACGTCGCCATTGACCAGGTGACAGTAAGCGAAGAACGTAGACGAGGCGAATGCCGCGCACATCTGCAGAATTTCCACGTCGCCCGGAACCGGCAGCAGAAAGAGCTTGCGGCCCCCGATCGAGATGATCGACATCACGACCAGCGCGACGAATACCAATCCGCCGACGATCGCCAGAAATTTGGACGTCGCGAGCAATCCACGCCCTCCCGGGCCGAAGCGCGTCGCCACGCCGGCCGGAGCGTCGATCGGTTCGCGCATGCTCAGCCCTCCTTCGCTGCCGCCGCGCCGGTCACGGCGGGCCGCTGCAGCGCATCCGCGAAGTCCGTCAGACCGAAGCCGCGCGCCCGCGCGGACAACGCGTCGCGCGTTCCCCGGGCCAGGGCGATGCCGTCGCGGGTCCGGATGCGCGCCGTCGCGCGCTCCGGTTCTCCGGGCATGTGCACGCCGCCGCCACCGTCCTGCGGCGGCGACGAGCGCAACCATTGGGCGAGCCCGTGCACCTGCGCCGCCAGCGCATCCCCGCTGACCAGGCGATCGGGCGCAAAGACGATCGACAGCATGTTGTTCACCAGCGGCGAATATTCGGGGCGCTGCTTCTGCACGCGCCCGCCGGACAGCGCCCCGCCCAGCAGCTCGCACATCACGGCGAGCGCAAAACCCTTGTGCTGCGCGAACGGCAGCAGCGCGCCACGCGGATCGGTGAACATCACGCCCGGATCGGTGGTCGGGCGGCCGGCGGCGTCGAGCAGCAGACCATCGTCCATTGGCAGGCCGGCGTCCAGCGCCACCCGGGTCTTGCCCAGCGCCACCATGCTGGTCGCGTAGTCGAGAATCAGCGGATGCGGCGAATGCGGCACGCCGACGCACAGCGGATTGGTGCCCAGGCGGGCGTCGGTGCCACCCCAGGGCGCGACCAGCGGCGCCGACAGCACGTTGACGAAATGCACCGACGCCATTCCGGCTTCGGCGCATTGTTCGGCCCATCGCCCGATACGTCCGAGATGGTGCGAATCGGCCAGGCCGACCATCGCCAAGCCGGTCGCGCTGGCCCGTTCCACCGCCAGCGACATTGCCTGCGCTCCGATGGACTGACCGAAACCGAGTTGGCCATCGAGTCCGAGGATGGCGCCATGATCGGCGACCACGCGCACCGTCTGGCCCGGGCGGACCCGGCCGTCGCGCAGATGGTCGAGATAGGTTGGCACGATACCGACGCCGTGCGAGTCGTGGCCGTAGACGTTGGCCTCGACCAGTCCCTGCGCGATCACCTGCGCTTCGGGCGCAGAGCAGCCGGCGCTGACGAACATCGCCGCGACGCCATCGGTGAGCGTTGGCACGGCGACGGGCAGCAAGGTGGATTCTCCGGTCATGGCAGTCGCGGCCCGGAGCGTACCGGACAGTGTGTTCGCAGCATTTCCCGTTGCCGAGACCCGGGCAGGCACACCAGCCAGGACGCCACTACTTCGGCCGCTTGTCGACAATGCGCTTGGCCTTGCCGAGCGAGCGTTCGATGCCGCCAGGCGGCTGCACCTTCACGGCCGCCGACACTCCGATCAGGCTCTTGACCAGATGCATCAGCCTCGCGCCCGCGGCATCGCCATCGGCACTCCCGGTAGCGGGCGCACGCTCGACCAGAATCGTCATCTCGTCGAGCGCGCCCGGACGGGTGATCTCGATCTGGTAATGCGGTGCGAGCGCGTGATCCTTGAGTATCAGCTCCTCGATCTGCGTCGGGAACACGTTGACCCCGCGGATGATCATCATGTCATCGGAGCGCCCGGTGATTTTCTCGATCCGTCGCATCGAACGCGCGGTTGGCGGCAGCAGCCGCGTAAGGTCGCGTGTCCGGTAGCGAATGATCGGCAATGCCTCCTTGGTCAGCGACGTGAACACCAGCTCGCCTTTTTCACCGTCGGGCAGCACTGCGCCGGTCTGCGGATCGACGATTTCCGGATAGAAGTGATCCTCCCAGACGGTGAGCCCGTCCTTGGTCTCGATGCACTCCTGCGCCACTCCCGGGCCGATGACCTCGGAGAGCCCGTAGATGTCGATCGCGTCCATCGCCAGCGTGGTTTCAATGGAAGTGCGCATCTCCGGCGTCCAGGGCTCGGCGCCAAACATGCCGATTTCCAACGACGTGGTCGCCGGATCGATGCCCTGACGCTGCATTTCCTCGGCGATCGCCAGCATGTACGACGGCGTGACCATGATCACCTTCGGTTTGAAATCGGCGATGAGCTGGACCTGTTTCTCGGTTTGACCGCCGGACATCGGGATGACCGTGCAGCCCAGCCTTTCCGCGCCGTAATGCGCCCCCAGGCCGCCGGTGAACAGGCCGTAGCCGTAGGCAATGTGCAGCAGGTCGCCCGGCCGCGCGCCGGCGCCGCGGATCGACCGCGCCATGACGGTTGCCCACATGTCGATATCGTTGCGCGTGTAGCCGACGACCGTCGGCTTGCCGGTGGTTCCCGACGACGCGTGGATGCGCACGACACTTTCGCGTGGCACCGCAAACATTCCGAACGGATAACTCTCCCGCAGATCCGCCTTGACCGTGAAAGGAAATCTGGCGAGATCTTCCAGCCTCAGCAGATCGCTGGGATGCACGCCCTTTGCGTCAAAGGCGCGGCGGTAGTGCGCGACGTTGTCGTAGGCATGCTGCAGCGACCAGCGCAGACGGGTGAGCTGCAGCGCGGTCAATTCATCACGACTGGCGCGCTCGATGGGCTCCAGCTCTTCCGGGCGCGGGTTTCTCGCGGTCATGCGTCCTCCTGACGGTCAGATCACGGCGCCCTTGACCCGCGTGCTCTTGCCGCGGAACAGGGCGATCGATTCGCCTCTCTGGTTCTTGACGTCGATATCGTAGACGCCGCTGCGACCGACCAGCGTGCGCTCGCTGGCCACCGCGGTGAGCACGTCGCCTTCGTGACACGGCGCCAGGAATTCGATCGAGCATCCCGCGGCCACCGTGTTGTGATTGTGGCTGTTGCACGCGTAGGCGAAAGCACTGTCGGCAAGGGTGAACACCAGTCCGCCGTGACCGATCGCGTGCCCATTCATCATGTCCGGGCGCACGGTCATGCGCAATTCGGCGTGGCCGGGCCCGATATTCGCGACTTCGATGCCCAGCGCCTGCGAGGCGCGGTCGCGCGCATACATTCCGGCGCCGACCTGCTCGGCCAACGCCTGCGCCTGTGCGGCGGTCAGCTCCGGCACCGGCACATTCATCGGCGGAAATCTCCCAGTCGCGTGCCGCTGGCCGCACAACGCGCAAGCAGCGGCGACAGGCGATAGCGCGCCTCGCCATAATGCGCGGCCAGATGGCGGAGAACCGCGGCGACGCGCGCCGCGCCGAGCGCATCGGCCCAGGCCAAGGGCCCCCGCGGATAGTTGACGCCCTTGCGCATCGCGAAGTCGACGTCCGCCGCGCTGGTGATCCCCTGGTTGACCGCGTCGGCCGCCTCGTTGGCCAGCATGGCCACGGTCCGCAGCACGACCAGCCCGGCCACATCGTCGACGCGCGACACGGCGATGCCGGCGGCCTGCAGCGTGCCCACGGCCGCGGACCACGCGGTATCGCTGCACCCGTCCGCGGGCGCGGCAGCCAGGCGTGTGCAGGTTGCGTAATCGAGCGCCAGGTCGCAGACAACCACGTCGCGCCGATCCAGCGCCGCGCCGATGGCGGTCGCGGTCCGCCCGTCGCCCTGCAGCAGCAGTGTCTGGCCCACGCGCAAGCCTTCGCCCCCCGCCGGTTCATCGTCGCCGGCAGCGGCGACAGCGATGCCCGCGGCGGCAAGGCGGGCCGAAAGCGCGCGCACGAATTCGCCGCCGCCCACCGCCTGCACTCGCACCGGCGGCGGTTGCGGGGGCTGGGTGTCGGGCGGCGGCGGCGCGACCGCATCGCCATGGATGTAATAGCCGCGCCCGCTCTTGCGCCCGAAAAATCCTGCCGCCACCAGTTCCTGCTGCAGCATCGACGGCGTGTAACGCGGGTCGTGGAACGTCGCCTCCCAGACGCTTCTGGTCACCGCCAGGTTCACGTCCAGTCCGATCAGGTCCATGAGCTCGAAGGGCCCCATGCGGAATCCGCCTGCTTCGCGCATCACGGCGTCGATGGTCGCCGGCGTTGCCGCACACTCGCCCAGGAGCCGCAGCGCTTCGGCGTAGAACGGCCGCGCGCAGCGGTTGACGATGAAACCGGGTGTGGAGGTCGCGTACACCGGCGCCTTGCCCCACGCCGTCGCCGTCGCGTGCACGGTTGCGGCAACGACGGGATCGGTGGCCAACCCGCTCACCACCTCGACCAGTGGCATCAATGGCGCCGGATTGAAGAAGTGCATGCCGACGACCCGGCCCGGATGCTTCAGGCCAACCCCAAGCGAGGTGATCGACAGCGATGAGGTGTTCGACGCGAGAATGGCTTCGGTTCCGACGACGACTTCGAGTTCACGCAGGAGCGCCCGCTTGATCGCCAGGTCCTCGACGATCGCCTCGACCACCAGACCGGTGTTGACCAGGTCGCCCAGCGCATGGACTACCGTGATGCGCTCCGTCGCTGCGGCGGCGGCGGTCGGCTCCAGTCGACCCTTCGCTGCCAGAGCGACGAGGGTCTCGCCAATTTTTGTCCGCGCCGCATCCGCGCGGCCCATCCCCGTGTCGAACAGGCGCACCCGGTGTCCGGCCAGCGCGGCGACCTGCGCGATTCCCGCACCCATCGCTCCGGCGCCAATGACGCCGACATCGGTCGCGCATGGCAGCGGCAATGACTGATTCACGCGTGGATCACTGTCCATTGAAACGCGGCGCGCGCTTGGCGGTGAAAGCCGCCACGCCTTCCTGGTAGTCGGCGCCGAAGCCGAGCTCGCGCTGCAAATCGCGTTCGAAATCCAGCTGCTCCTCGAGCGTCGTATGCGCCGACGCCTGCAGCGCGCGCTTGGCGGCGGCAAGGCCGCGCGTCGGCGCGACCGCAAGCTGCTGCAGCAGCGCATCGACGGTCGCAGTCAGCTCCGCGTCGGGAACACACTTCCAGATCAGTCCCCAGGCTTCGGCCTGTCGTGCCGGCAGCTTGTCGCCGAGTAACGCCAGTCCCATGGCCCTTGCCGTGCCGACCAGGCGCGGCAGGAAAAACGTGCCCCCCGCATCCGGAATCAGGCCGATCCTGCAGAACGCCTGAATGAAACTGGCCGATTCCGCCGCGATCACCAGATCGCAGGCCAGCGCGATATTGGCGCCGGCGCCGGCCGCCACGCCATTGACCGCGCAGACGACGGGCAGCGGCAACGCGCGCAACGCCAGCACCAGCGGCCGATAGTTGCGCTCGATCGACTCGCCCAGATCCACCGGCCTGCCTCCCGGCGCCACCGCGCGATCGCCCAGGTCCTGGCCCGCGCAGAATCCCCGGCCGGCACCCGTCAGCAGCAACACGCGCGTGCGGGGTTCGACCTTCACCCGGTCGAGCGCATCGCGCAACTCGGCATGCATCGCCGTCGTGAAACTGTTCAGCCGATCGGGTCGGTTGAGCGTCACGCGGGCAATGCCGTCCGCATTTTCGTAGAGGATCGACTCGTAGTTCATGCGCGGAGATGCCCCTCAGAGATGCGCACGATGCTGAACCACGCGGAAGCGGTTCGCGACAAACGCCGCGTCGGTGAGCGCCGAATTCGCTGCCGGATTGGCGCCGGTGCCATGAAAATCGGAAAATGCCGCGGATTGATTCACGAAGACGGCACCGGTGAGATTGATCGAAAGCGCCACGCCGGCGTCCTCCGCGACCGCGATCGCCCGCTGGATCACCGCATCGCTGGTTGCATAGACCGACAGCGTGAGCGCACCGTGACCGTTCACGGTGTCCCGGGCGATGCCGAGGCTCTCGTCCGTGGACTCGGTCGCGATCACAAAGGCGATGGGGCCGAACCACTCGTTGAGGTAGGTGGCCCGATCGGCGGCGGTAAGCCGTATCAGCAACGGCGTGCGAATCCTGGCCTCGGGAAATGCCGGGTGCGTGATGGTCTGCGTATCGAGCACCACCTCGCCCAGCGTGCGGGCCGCCTCGAGTCGATTCAGCACACCATCATTCTGCACTGCACCCAGCACCTCGACCGCGCGCGCCGGGTCGGCCAGGAGTTTTGTTACGCCTTCGGCGATCGCCGCGGCGACCTGGTCGAACGTGAGATGGCCTTCGGCGGTGTCGATACCGCCTCGGGGAATGAAGATATTCTGCGGCGCCGTGCACATCTGGCCGGTATAGAGCGACAGCGAGAACGCTATATTGCGCGCGACGGCCTTGAAGTCGGCGGCCGCGTCGATGATGATCTGATTGACGCCCGCCTTTTCCGTGTAGACCTGCGCCTGGCGCGCGTTCTCCTCCAGCCAGCGGCCGTTGCCCGGACTGCCGGTGAAATCGATGATCCGCACCTCGGGGCGCAACGCCAGCGTCGGGGCGAGGTTGTCGGCGGCGGCGTGGGCGTAGAGCGTGACGACATTCGGGTCGAAGCCCGCCTCGGCCAGCACCTCGCGCGCGATGCGCACCGTGATGGCCAGCGGCAGGATGGCCGCGGGGTGCGGCTTGACCATGACGGCGTTGCCGGTCGCCAGATTCGCGAATATCCCGGGATAGGCATTCCACGTCGGAAACGTGCAGCAGCCGATGACCAGACCGATGCCGCGCGGCACGATCCGGAAATGCTTTTCCATCCGGATCGGATCGCCCTTGCCCTGCGGCTTTTCCCAGACAGCTTTCGCCGGAATGCGCGAGAGTTCGTCCCAGGCATAGGCGACCGCCTCGAGCCCGCGATCCTGCGCGTGCGGCCCCCCCGCCTGGAAGGCCATCAGGAACGCCTGGCCGGTGGTGTGCATCACGGCGTTGGCAATTTCAAAGCTCGCGCGATTGATCCGCGTCAGAATCTCCAGGCAAACGCCGGCCCAGGCCTCGGGGCCCGCCTTTTTCCACTGGTCATGCGCCCGACCCACTGCGGCAAAAAGGCCATCCATGTCGGGCTTCGGATAGCTGACGCCCAGCGGGAGTCCATAGGGGGATTTTTCACCCTCGACATCGCCGACGGTTGCCGCCTGCGTCAACGCAAAGCGCTTGCCGAGTTGCGCGTCGAAGGCCGCGCGCCCGGCCTCGGCCGCGCCCTCACCGTAATTCCTCGGGCTTGCGGATTCCGGAAACGCACTCCAGTAGCCGCGCTCGGCGATGGCCTGTACGGCCCGCTCGAGCGTGGCACGATGCTGTTCGAACAACGGATGCGGCACGATGCACTCCTAGTCTTCTTGATCGCCAACTGGATATCGGGCGGGACCAGTGGACATGTTAACGGGAAATCCGGCGATGCCGGCGTCTAGCCGGTACCGGTGTCGTCAAAACTCACCGTGACGCGGTCGGTGACGGGATAACTCTGACAGGCGAGGATGAAGCCTCGTTCGACTTCATAGTCCTCGAGCGCGAAGTTGACGTCCATGTCCACCTCGCCCTCGGAGATCCGGCAGCGGCAGGTCGAACAAACGCCGCCCTTGCACGAGTACGGCAGCTCCACGCCGCTGCGCAGGCCAGCCTCGAGAATGTTCTCCTTCGATTTTTCGAGCATGAAAGTCCGCGTGGCGCCATCAAGCAGAACCGTGACTTCGCATTGCGTGTGGCCCGGTTCGGGCAGCGCGTGCACGACGTGCCGATTTTTGGGGATGCTGGCCGCGAACCGCTCGATCCTGATCTTCTCCTCCGGGAATCCGCGAGCCCTCAACGCCGCGCAAACCACGTTCATCATCTCTTCCGGACCGCAGACGAAGGTCACGTCGATATCCTGCAGCGGCACCCACTGCGCGAGCAGCGCGTCCACCTTGGCCCGGTCGATGCGACCATGCAGCAGCTCGATATCCTGCGCCTCGCGCGAGAGCACGTGCACGAGGTTGAAGCGGTCGAGGTAACTGTCCTTCAACGCGGCCAGCTCGTCGCGAAACATCACGCTGCCCGATGCGCGGTTGCCGTAGATGAGCGTGAAGCGGCTGTACGGTTCCCGCGCCAGCGTGTGCTTGGCGATCGGCAGCAGCGGCGTGATGCCGCTGCCTGCCGCAAATCCCAGGAAATGGCGCCGCGCGCCGGCGTCGAGCGCCACGCCGAAGTGGCCGAGCGGCGGCATCACCTCGAGCGAGTCGCCCGGTTTCAGCACTTCGTTGGCCCAGGTGGAGAACACGCCGCCGGGCGCTCTTTTCACCGCAACCCGCAGCGTGTCGTCCTCCGGCGCCGAGCAGATCGAGTAGGAGCGGCGGACATCGGCACCCTCGATGCCGACGCGCAGTGTCAGGTGCTGCCCGGCGCTGAAGGCGAATTCACCTGCCAGCGCCTCCGGCACCTCGAAGGTGATGGCGACCGCGTCGCGAGTCTCCGGCTCCAGCCGCGCGACCTTCAGCGTGTGGAATTTGCTCATGACCGCATTCAGGCGAGCGCCGGCCGGCGCGTCAATGCGCCTTGAAATAGTCGAAAGGTTCGAGGCAGGACCGGCAGCGGTACTGCGCCTTGCACGCGGTCGAGCCGAACTGCGACAGCAACTGCGTATCCGCCGACTGGCAGCGCGGGCACGCCACTTCGACATCGCCGCGGCGCAACGGGCTGATGCCGGTCACGTCGATCGCCGCGCTCGCCAGATGCGGCGGCGCGATGCCGAACGCGGCCAGTTTCACGCGCGCCTCCGGTGCCATCCAGTCGGTCGTCCAGGGCGGCGCGAGATCGACGACCAGCTCCGCATCGGGCACTCCGATCGCGGCCAGCTTTTCCCTGACCATGCGCGCAATCAGTTCGGTAGCCGGGCATCCCGAGTAGGTGGGCGTGAGGTGCACGCGTATCCGGCCCTGCACCCGCTCGACCCCACGCACAATGCCCAACTCGACGATCGACACCACCGGTACCTCCGGATCGGGAACCGCCGCCAGCGCATCCCAGACCAGGTCGACCACCGACTCGTCTTCCTGCCGCATGGCGATTGCGGTTGCCTCGATCGCTCGCCGCTCGGCAGTCGTCATTCCAGCCTCACCTTTCACCAGTCCGCGCCCGGATAGGCGCGCTGCAGGAATTGCATTTCCGCCAGCAGGTGGCCCAGGTGCTCGGTGTGCACACCCTGCTTGCCGCCGCGGTCGCGACCGCCCTGCATCCATTCGCCGTCGGGCAGGTCGAGCGTCGCCTCGTCGAGCACCGCGCGCACCGCCGTCAGCCATGGCGCGCGCAACGACGGAAGGTCGGCGCCGATCCCCGACTGCGCCAGCGCCCGGTCGATCGCATCAGCGGTGAACATTTCGCCGGTGTACGGCCACAGGGCGTCGAGCGCGCGCTGCATGCGGACATGCGACTCCTCGGTGCCGTCGCCAAGCCGCAGCACCCAGTCGACGCTGCGCTGCGCGTGGTAGTTCACTTCCTTGCCGGCCTTGGCGGCGATCCCGGCGACGCGCGTGTCGGTCGACGCCGCGAGCGCGTGCAGCAGGCGCAGATGCCATTGATCGAAGTAGAACTGCCGCGCCATCGTCATCGCGAAGTCGCCGTTCGCCATCTCGACCAGCAGCAGGTTGCGGTAGGCGCCTCCGTCGCGCAGGAAGGCGAGTTCGTCCTCGGTTCGTCCCCGATCGGCAACGCGTGCCTCGACCTCGCCGGCGTAGCCAAGCCACATCCGCCCTTGACCGAGCAGGTCGAGTCCGACATTGGTCAGCGCGATGTCCTCTTCGAGCACGGGCCCGTGGCCGACCCATTCGCCCAGGCGCTGTGCCAGCACGACACCGTTGTCGCCCAGACGCAGCAGGTACTCGAACAGCATCCGGTCGGTGGACGTCGCACTCATGGCGCCAACCGGCTCTAGATGTGCTTCACGTCGTCGGGCATCGGAAAGAACGTCGGATGCCGGTAGACCTTGTCGTTGGCCGGTTCGAACAACGCCTCCCGGTCGCCGGGACACGACGCCGTGATGTCGGCCGAGCGCACGACCCAGATCGAGACACCCTCGTTTCGCCGCGTGTAGACATCACGGGCGTTCTTGACCGCCATTTCGGCGTCGGGCGCGTGCAGGCTGCCCACGTGCTTGTGGGCGAGACCGTGCTGCGACCGGATGAACACTTCCCACAGCGGCCATTCCATTATCGGATCTCCTTCACGCGCCGATGACCGGCGCGAGGTTCCATCGTGCGTCAAGCGGCCTGTGCCGCAGCTGCGGCGCGCTTCCCGGCGTAGGCCACTGCCGCATCGCGCACCCATTCGCCGTCGTCCCAGGCCTTGACGCGCGTGGCGATGCGCTCGCGATTGCACGGTCCGTTGCCCTTCAGCACGTTGTGGAATTCCGCCCAATCGATCGGCCCGAAGTCGTAGTGCTCGCGCTCGCGGTTCCAGCGCAGGTCCGGATCCGGCATCCGGATGCCAAGGTAATCGGCCTGCGGCACCGTCTGGTCGACAAAGCGCTGGCGCAGCTCGTCGTTGGACAGCAGCTTGATCTTCCACCTGGCCGATTGTGCGCTATGCACGCTGTCGGCATCCGGCGGTCCGAACATCATCAGCGACGGCCACCACCAGCGGTCGAGCGCGTCCTGCGCCATCGCCTTCTGCTCGGTCGTGCCGTGGCACAGCGCCAGCATGATGTCGTAGCCCTGCCGCTGGTGGAACGACTCCTCCTTGCAGATGCGCACCATTGCCCGCGCGTACGGGCCGTACGAGCAACGGCACAGCGGAATCTGGTTCATGATCGCCGCGCCGTCGACCAGCCAGCCGATCGCGCCGATGTCGGCCCAGGTCAGGGTCGGATAGTTGAAGATCGACGAGTACTTGACCTTGCCGGCGTGCAGGTCGGCGATCAACTGGTCGCGCGACACGCCCAGCGTCTCCGCGGCAGCGTACAGATACAGACCGTGTCCGCCCTCGTCCTGCACCTTGGCCATGAGGATCGCCTTGCGTTTCAGCGTCGGTGCCCGGCCGATCCAGTTGCCCTCTGGCAGCATGCCGACGATTTCCGAATGCGCATGTTGCTGGATCTGCCGGATCAGCGTGCGCCGGTAGGCGTCGGGCATCCAGTCCTTGGCCTCGATCCTGATGTCGGCGTCGACGCGCGCCTGGAACGCCTGCTCGTCCGGCCCCATGTCCTCAACCTTGCGGACCTTGCTCAACCCCGTCTCGACCTGTTGTGCGTACATGCGGACTCCTCCCGGGATCTGCCAGACCTGGCGGACCGTTCCGCGCCGGCGATTTCTGGCGAAGGATCTGCTGGCAAAGGGACTGGCTGCGATCATTGGCGCAGGGCCAGGCTGCGACCACTGGCACGAAATCAGTTCAACATGATACAGTTTTTTCGTGAAACGCCTAAATACTGTATCGCGTTCCGGAGCCAGGGCGCCCGCCGCCCCGCCTGCCGTCGCTCCCGACCGCGCCGTCAACCGCTGGATCTCGCGCACGCTGACAGCCGATCCGCCGCGGGCGAAATCGCTGATCGTCACCGTATGGGGAGATGCGCTTGCGCCGCACGGCGGCGCGGTGTGGCTGGGTGGGCTGATCCGGCTGATGGCACCGTTCGGCGTCAACGAACGTCTGGTGCGCACCAGCGTATTCCGGCTTGCGCGTGACGGCTGGCTGGCCGCGTCCGCGCATGGTCGGGAAAGCCGCTACCACCTGACCCCCGGGGGGGCGCGTCGTTTCGACGAGGCTTATCGACGGATCTACGCGCGTCCCGAGGACACCTGGCGCGGTGAGTGGGAACTAGTCGTGGCGACGCTGCCTGCGGGGCGACGGCTCGACCTGCGCGACGAATTGCACTGGTCCGGTTTCGGCGAGCCTGCGCCTGGAATGTTCATCCGGCCGCTGCTCCACGAGCGGCCGCTGCCGATGATCCTGGCCGATCCCGCGCCGCCGCGTCAAACCCTCGTCGCCAAGGCACAGGACCTGCCGGGCGCGCCGTCGCTGGCGGAAATCGTCGACCAAGCCTGGAATCTCGCGGAAGTGGCCGTCGGCTACCGCAAATTCCTGCGGCGTTTCGGGGCGGTCATCGAACATTTCCGTCCGGACGCGTCATTCGATCCGCAGCAGTGCTTCGTCGTGCGCACGCTGCTCCTCCACGCCTACCGCCGCGTCCTGCTGCGCGACCCGCTGCTTCCTGTTGCCTTGACCTCACTCGACTGGCCGGGCGGCGCCGCTTACACACTGTGCCGCGACTTCTACCGGCTCACCCACCGCGCCGCCGAACGCCACCTCGCGCAGACGCTGACGACGGAGGGAGCGCGGCTGCCCAGGGCAAATGCCGCGTTCTTCGCCCGCTTCGACGGCCTGCACTGACCCGCGAAAAGCATCGGCGCAATGCGCAGTGGGCTGCGGATTCTAGCGCTCGCGCCAGCTCTTGCCACGAGGCGCACTGCCGCCGCCGGCACTGCCACGCCATCCGCCGCCGGGTTTGGCATGGCGCCCCGCCGGTCCACCGCGCGCCGAGCCCTTGCCTGGAGCGCCGGAACGCGCTCGCGGATCGAATGCAGGACGCGCCCGGGGTTCCAGTCCCGGAACGACCCGCGCCTCGATCTGGGTGCCGGTGAAACGGACGATGCCGTGCACGGTTCCACGCTCCGAATGGTTGGCCAGCGAAACAGCGGTACCGGCCAGCCCGGCGCGGCCGGTGCGGCCGATCCGGTGCACGTAGTCTTCAGCCTGCCGCGGCAGGTCGAAGTTGATCACATGCGTCAATCCCGGGACATCGATGCCACGCGCCGCCACGTCGGTGGCAACCAGCGTGCGCACGCCGCCACGGCGCATTTCGTTCAACGTGCGATTGCGTTCCCGCTGCTGCATGTCGCCGTGCAATGCCGCGGCCGCGTGGCCTTCGCCCTGCAACTTCAGCGCCAGCGCCTCGGCGTCGCGCTTGGTCGCGATGAAGACGATGCTCTGCCGCATCTCCACGTCGGCCAACAGATAGTCGAGCAAGCGGTGCTTGTGCGCCCGGTCGTCGGCGTAGTGGACATGCTGGGCGATTTTCAACGGCGCCGCCTTCGGCATCTCGACCGCGACCCGGACCGGATTGCGGGTCAGTCGCGATGCAAGTTTGCCGATCGCCCCGTCGAACGTCGCCGAGAACAGCACGCACTGGCGCGTCGCAGGAGTCAACGCCGCGATACGTTCGACGTCGGGCAGAAAGCCCATGTCGAGCATGCGATCAGCTTCGTCCAGGATCAGCACTTCCAGCCCGGACAGATCGACCCGCCCGCGCTCGATGTGATCGAGCAGGCGGCCCGGCGTGGCGACCAGCAGATCGGCGCCGCGCTGCAACTGGCGATTCTGCACCGGATACGGCGCGCCACCGTACAGGCACACCGTGCGGACCCGCATGCCCTGGCTGTAGCGCACGGCCTGCTCGGCCACTTGCTGCGCGAGTTCGCGCGTCGGGGTGAGTACCAGGACGCGCGGCAGGCTGGTCATCCGCCGCTGGATCCCGGTGAACGCGGCGGGCGACGCCAGCCTGTGCAGGGCCGGCAGCACGAATGCCGCGGTCTTGCCTGTGCCGGTAGGTGCTGACCCGATGACATCGCGTCCTTCGAGCAGCGCCGGTATGGCCTGCGCCTGGATCGGAGTCGGTTGTTCGTAGCCGCAGGCGGTCAACGCCTCGAGCAGTGGTTGGTGTAGCTTGAGTTCGGTAAAACGCATGATCGATTCCCGTCATGGACGACACCGCGCGCACGACGCCTGCGCGTGTGCCGCGAAGAACATGGGCCTATGCACAGACGCCCCGTCCGAGGCGGCCTGAAGCCCGCGAATCACCGGAAAAAATGTTCTACGCGCCGTGTGCGCCACTGCCCGGCGCCGGGCGAATTCGCCTGAAGCCGAATGCAGTGCATGCAATTCACGGTCGCGACCGGTGCGACTGTCATCGTCGCTAACCGGAAACTGCCGAAAAGGTCGAATGACCGGGGCAGTGACAGGGCGCGGGAAATGCTCGTGCGCCCCGGAAGATTAGGTGTCGATGCTCGGGCTGCCAACCAGAAATCAAGCGCTTGCTGCGCGGCAACCCTTGTTACTCCTGATATGCGCAGCAAGCCATTGATAATAGCAGCAAATCCGACTTGCGTCCAGAGACTGGCTGGCGCCCGAACTGCGGCGCCACCTGTAGCGGCTCCACGTCGTCCTCGTCGTCCTCGTCGTCGAACGGTTCCTCGCTCTGGTCGTCCTGATAGTCGCCGTCGATATCGGGGTCACCGATGGGCGAGTGCGCCGACGCGGGCCATCCACGGGCCGCGGTCGACGTCACCCGCGGCCGGCAACCGACTTCGACGCGTGGCACGAGGCTCAAACCGGCGGGATACGCAGTACCTGGCCCGGGTAGATCTTGTCCGGGTGCGCGAGCATTGGCTTGTTCGCGTCGAATATCACCATGTACTTGTTCGGGTCGCCGTAATGCGCCTTGGAGATCTTCGACAGATTGTCCCCGGACACGACCGTGTAAAACGTGGCCTCCGGCTCGCTCTGGTCAACAGAAAGCATGTTGTTGACGCTGACCACGCCCGCGACGTTGCCGCAGCACAGCGCGATCTTTTCCTTGGTCGCCTGGTCGCGCGCCACGCCGAACACCGACACCGTCGACGTGGCGCCGTCGAAAGTCACCGTGAGGGCGGTTGCGGTCAGGTTCTGCCCCTTGATGTAGCCGAGAATGGCGTCGCCGGCGGCGGCATTCGCAGCCGCGATCTTCGCGTCGTCGGCCGGATTGGCCTTCGCCTCGGTCAGCGCCGCCTGCGCCGGGCCGCGCCCGAAAAGTTTCTCGCCTGCTTCCTTCACGAAATTGATGAGTCCCATGTCGTCTCCTGTTTCAGGGTGCTGCCCTCGACAACGACTGTTGCCGCGGGCGATTGAATATGCGAACGCACTCGGCGTCTCGCACACGGATTACGGGTCGCACGGTGGCGAAAGGTGTCCTGGCCCCCATGAAATCGCCCGCGTATTGGGGTACGCTAGGCTCCAACAGCGCGTTCGGCGCCGCCACCGGAGTCCAGCTTGAAGGTACTGTTCTGTCTGTTGCTCGCCGCGTTGCTCGCCGGCTGCATTCCCATCGGATTCCGCGGCTCCAATCTGTACGTCAGCCCTGCCGTGCTTGTTCCAGACAATTGAGCGCCTGGTCTTAGCACCTCTACCCTGCCTCGGTTGCCGGAATGGCGCGCACCGACAGAACGCCCTCGATCGCGCGCAGCGCCGCGACCGCCCCACTTTCCACCGGACTGTCCACATCGACCAGCGTGTAGGCCATTTCGCCACGCGACTTGTTGACCATGTTGTGGATGTTCAATCCCGACTGCGCCATGGTCGTGGAGATCTGCCCCAGCATGTTCGGCACGTTCGAGTTGGCGATCGCCACCCGGAACGGCGACTCGCGCGGCATTTCGACCGCAGGGAAATTCACGGCGTTGACGATCGTGCCCTGCTCGAGGTAATCACGCACCTGGTCGACCACCATCAACGCGCAATTTTCCTCCGCTTCGACGGTGGAAGCACCCAGATGCGGCAAGGCGATCACACGGGGCTCGGCGAGCAGTGCGGCGCTCGGAAAGTCGCACAGGTAGGCGGCGAGCCGCTTGTCGTGCAGCGCGGCAAGTACCGCGCTGTCGTCGACGATGCCCTCGCGTGCGAAGTTTAGGAGCACGGCCGAAGACTTCATCACGGCCAGGCGTTCGGTGTCGATCAGGTGGCGCGTGACCGGCAGCAGCGGCACGTGCAGTGATACGAAATCCGCCTGTTTCAGCAGTTCCTCGATTCGATGCGCACGACGCACCGACGACGGCAGCCGCCACGCGGCGTCGACGGTGATCTCCGGGTCGAATCCGATCACCTTCATGCCCAGCTTGATGGCGATGTCGGCGACGAAACTGCCGATCGCGCCGAGACCGACGATGCCCAGCGTCCGGTGCGGCAACTCGACCCCGGCAAACTGCTTCTTGCCGTCCTCGACGCGCTTCTCCAGGTCGGCGGCGGCAGGGTCGAGGCTCGCCACGTATCGCAACGCCGGCACGATATTGCGCGCCGACATCAGCAACGCAGCGAGCACGAGTTCCTTGACCGCATTGGCGTTGGCGCCGGGGGCGTTGAACACCGGCACGCCGCGCCGCGACATCTCAGCCACCGGGATGTTGTTGGTGCCCGCGCCGGCGCGGCCGATCGCCATCACGCTCGGCGCGATCGCCATCGCATGCATGTCGTGCGAACGCACGAGAATCGCATCCGGGTGCTCGGCGGTCTTGCCCACCGCATAGCGCGCCGCCGGAAAGCGATGCAGGCCCTGCGCGGAAATATTATTGAGTGTGAGAATCTGATATTTGTGCATGGGTGCGTCTAGCCGTGGGTGCGTTCGAACTCGCCCATGTAGGCGACCAGCGCCTCCACTCCGGCAATCGGCATCGCGTTGTAGATCGAGGCCCGCATGCCACCCACCGAGCGGTGCCCCTTCAGCTGCACCATACCCCGCGCCTTCGCGCCCTTGAGGAAGGTTTCGTCGAGTGCTGCGTCGCGCAGCTTGAACGGCACGTTCATCCGCGAGCGATCCTCGCGCCGCACCGGGCTCTTGTAGAACTCGCTCCCATCGAGGAAACCGTAGAGGAGATTCGCCTTGGCGATGTTCTTCTGTTCGATCGCCGGCACGCCGCCCTGCGCCAGCAGCCACTGGAATACCAGGCCGGCAATGTAGATGGCATAGGTGGGCGGTGTGTTGAACATCGAGTCGTTTTCGGCCTGCTCCTTCCAGTGGAACGCGGCTGGCGTGATCGGCAGCGCGCGATCGAGCAGGTCATCACGCACTATGACGATGGTCAGGCCGGCGGGGCCCATGTTCTTCTGCGCGCCCCCGTAGATCACGCCGTACTTCGCCACGTCGATGACGCGCGACAGAATCTGCGACGACATATCTGCGACCAGCGGCACGTCGCCGGTGTCCGGCGTCCAGGGGTACTCGACACCACCGATCGTCTCGTTCGAGCATATGTGGACATAGGCCGCGCCCGGCGTCAGCTGCCAGGTCGCGCGGTCGGGCACATAGGTGAAGGCATGATCTTCGGCCGAGGCGGCGATGTGGACGCCAACGTATTTCTTCGCCTCCTTGATCGATTTCTTCGACCACTCGCCGGTGTTGACGTAGTCGGCGGTGGTGAAGTCGCGCACCAGGTTCATCGGCACGATGGCGTTCTCGCCGATCGCCCCGCCCTGCAGGAACAGCACCTTGTAGTTGTCAGGTATCGCCAGCAGCGTACGCAGGTCGGCCTCCGCCTTGGCGGCAATGCCGATGAATTCCTTGCCGCGATGGCTCATTTCCATCACCGACATGCCACTGCCCTGCCAATCGAGCATCTCCGCGGCGGCAGTTCTGAGCACATCCTCGGGAAGCACCGCGGGTCCAGCGCTGAAATTGAAAATTCGCATGGGGTCATTCCGGAATGGATGGGCACAATCGCCCGGGGCGCCCCTCGGACGGCGGGCGCGGCGTCGCTATTATGGCGTGAACAGGGCCCCGCTTCCTCGCCACACTTTACTGGCGGCCGGTAATCGTGACTTCCTCGGCGCGATCAAAGGCCTCGAACGGGTCCTGCAGATCGACGCCGAGCAGCCGCGAAACCCGAACCGAGGTGTCGGCGCGCTGGAAACGCAGGATCTCGTCCTGCAACAACCGGTCGGCCACGGTCATCCGCGATCGCAAGCGCATGTACTCGGCCCAGGAACTCACGATGTAGCGCTCGACGAAGCGGCCCTCCTCCGCCAGATCGCGAAAGACGCGCCAACTCGATGCACCGTTACGCCGCCGGGTCGGGCCGATCCGGCGCACGGCACTGAGAAAATCGCCCCGATGTTCAGCATCGACCCGGTACTCGATCTGAATCAGCACGGGCCCGTCATCCGCCATCGGCTCATGGGCAATGCCCAGGTCGGGCAATTGTGCGTCAGGCGTGACATCGGCTTCGCGGCCGAGGCGCACTCGCACCTTGCGATTGAACCACTGCAGGACCAGCATCAGGATTGCTGAACCGATCAGCGCAACGCGGGTGTCGGTCAACGAGGCCAGCGCACCCCAGACAATGCTGCCGACCGCCAGCGAGGCCTGAACCGCGACCAGATTCATGGCCACCGCACGAGCACGCACCCACGCCGGCGCGGCGCTTTGCGTTCCCGCGGACAGGCTGGCCAGAACGCCGACCCAGGCCGCGCCCGCACCCGCGGCGCCCACCATCGCGACGACCGCGATTTCGGTGGCCGCCACCGCCGAAATCGCCACGATCCAGCCGAGCACGGACACCGTCACCACCTTGTTCAATGGTTGCCGCCGCAGCAGGCGGGGAATCGCCAGCGCGCCGGCGACGGCGCCGACCCCGAAACTCGCGAACAGCGCGCCGAAACCGCCGGCGCCCAGGTGCAACTGATCGCGGGCGATGACCGGAAGCAGCGCCCACAACGCGCTCGCGCAGATGGAAAAACTCAAGTTGCGGATGATCAGCGCGCGCATCGGCGCCGAGTGTCGCGCGAAACGCAGACCGGACTCGATACCCGACAGCAGCGTCTCGGGCACACCCGGAAGCGCCGTTTCCGCAGGCTTCCAGCTCCGCATCACGGCGATCATTCCGACAAAGAAGATTCCGCTGGCGAGCAACGCGCTGCCGGTGCCGAACCAGGCGGCGAGTCCACCGGCCAACGCCGGACCCACAGCCCGGGCCAGGTTGAAGGCCACCGCACCCAGCGCCACCGCGCTCGACAGCTCGGCCCGGCCGACCAGGTCGTTGATGCTGGCCTGCTGCGCCGGCAGGTAGAGCGTGAATCCGGTGCCGATCAGGAAGGTCAGGAAGAGCAGCGCCCACGGCGTCATGAATCCGGCGAGAGTCGCGATACCCAGCAGCATCGTGGCGCCGAACAGCA
Organism: Betaproteobacteria bacterium; assembly: GCA_032123655.1. Classification (GTDB taxonomy): domain Bacteria; phylum Pseudomonadota; class Gammaproteobacteria; order Burkholderiales; family Casimicrobiaceae; genus VBCG01. Next base: position 20,511 of record JAQBEY010000099.1, on the reverse strand, counting down.
GGTACTGCGTGCCCTGAATGATCCGCCTGCGCTCGACGATATCGGCCAGCGACCCGGCCAGGAGGCCGAATATCAGCGTCGGCGCCGTGCTGGCCGTCTGCACCAGCGCGACCATCAGCGGGGACGGCGTCATCGTCGCCATCAGCCATGCCGACACCGTGGCCTGCATCGTGTAGCCGAGCGCGACACCGATGGAGGCAAAGTAGAACAGCCGGAAGCGCGCGAAGCGCAGCGGCGACGATGGCGTGAGCCCGGAGAACAGGGCGGAAAATTGCACGGGCACCCGCTCAGTTTAGCGCGCCGCGGCGGCGGCGCCGCGCGCTCAGATCGTCCCCGCGGCGCGCAGCGAGGCGATCATGGCAGCGTCGCAGCCCAGTTCCGCCAGGATCGTGTCGGTGTGCGCGCCGAGTGCAGGCACGGCGCCGGATTGCATCGTGTCGTCGAAGGGCAAGCCCGGCGGCCGCAGTGCCGCGAGAGGACCGACCGGCGAGTCGACCTGCATCCAGCGCCCGCGCGCGGCGAGCTGAGGATGCGCCCACAGCTCATGCATGCCGCGCAGGCGGGCATTGGCGATCTGCGCATCGTCGAGGCGGGCGACGATATCTTCGGTCGCCAGCGTCGCGAATTCCGCGACGATGATTGCGCGCAACTCGTCGCGCGCCGCTGAGCGCTGCGCATTGGTGACGAATCGCGGGTCGGCGGCAAGCTGCGGCCGGCCCAGCACGTCGGCGCAGAAGCGCGCCCATTCACGCTCGTTCTGCACGCCCAGAAGCACCGAGCCGCCGTCGCCGGCAGGGAATGGCCCATACGGATAGATCGTCGCGTGCGCCGCACCGCTGCGCGACGGGGGCGGCGCACCATCGCAGGCGTAGTACATCGGAAAGCCCATCCATTCGGCCATCGCTTCGAGCATCGACACGTCGATACGGCAACCGCGCCCGGACTGCCCGCGCGCCAGCAGCGCGGCGAGGATGCTCGAGTAGGCATACATGCCGGCGGCGATGTCGGCGATGGAACAACCCGCCTTGGCCGGCTCCTGCGCGGTGCCGGTCACCGAAAGAAAGCCGGACTCTGCCTGGATCAGCAGGTCGTAGGCCTTGCGGTCGCGCATCGGCCCGTCGGCGCCATAGCCCGAAATGTCGCAGACGATGAGGCGCGGATTCGCAGGCGCCAGCAGGTCCCACGACAACCCGAGCCGCTGCGCCGCGCCGGGCGCCAGGTTTTGCACCAGCACGTCGGCCCGGGCGACCAGCTGCGTGAGCAGCGCCCGCGCCGGCGGTTGTTTCACATCGAGGGTCAGACTCTCCTTGCCCCGATTGGCCCACACGAAATGCGATGAAAGCCCGCGCACCCGCGTGTCGTAGCCTCGCGCGAAATCGCCGATGCCGGGTCGTTCGATCTTGATCACCCGTGCGCCGAGATCGGCGAGATGACGCGTGGCGAGCGGCGCCGCGATCGCGTGTTCCAGCGCGACGACGATGATCCCTTCGAGCGGACGCATGGCGGTGTTCCTGGTCGTGGCGTCGGTTGACGCTAGGCCAGCGTTGCCGAACCGTCGAAGGCCAGCGAACCGTCCGGCGCCCGCACCCACAGCCGGGCACCGGCCCTGGCATCGTCCGGATTGCCGCAGACGGCGAATGGCGCCAGGTCGAAGATGGGCGCGAGCGCGCGAAACGTGAAGGTCCGGACCGTGGCGGCGGGCCGCTGGCGACGCAACAGGTCGAGCATCAGCGTGGCGAGCAGCGGTCCGTGCACGATCAGCCCCGGATAACCTTCGGTCTTCACCGCGTAGGCGCGATCGTAGTGGATGCGGTGGCTGTTGAAGGTCAGCGCGGAATAGCGGAACAGCAGCACGGGATCGGGTTGGATATCGCGGCTCCAAGCCGCAGCTTCCGGCGCCGGCGGCACCGCAACCGCCACTCGCCCGGGTTGCGGCATCTCGCGATAGACGATGTCGTGCTCCTCCTCGATGACCAGGTCGGCACCACTTTGGATCGTGTGCCGGACAATGACGAACACCAGTGTGCCGCTGCGCCCGGTCTTGCAGGTCACGTCCGCGATGCGCGACGTTCGGGTGACCGTCTCGCCCACCACCAACGGGCGATGGAACACCATCCGGCTGCCGGCCCACATTCGGCGCGGCAGCGGCACGGGCGGCAGGAATTCGCCGCGGGTCGCATGTCCGTCCGGCCCCGACATCGCCAGCGGGTAGACCGACAGGAAATACAGCCAGTGCCACAACGGTGGCACGGTATCGCCCGCCCGTGGTGGCAGGTCGGACCGATCAAGCGTGGCAGCGAGGGCGGCCAGCGGCCACGGCGTTATGATATCCGTGGATTCTTCGGTGTGACCGATCCAGCGGCGCAGCGCGTCCTGATCGACATTCATTCGACTCTTCGCTCGGGGTTCGTGATCGTTCGCCCATCATACGTGGCGCCGGTGAGCCGCTTTGGACACGACCGGCGGCGCCTCGCCTGCGCGGCAATCCGCTTGAAAGCATGGTGATTGCCACCGGCGAAATGCACCAGGGACCCCGGGAACTTGATCGGGATCAATCTATTCCACGTAGACAGGGGCGACCCGTTGCCATCCACAAGATCTGGAGCCTACGATGGACTCCAGCACCAGATCTTGTGGGCAAGGCCAGGAGCCTGCCCCTTTCGACCGGAGGATTCACCATGCCGCGTGCGCGGACCCGTACCGCCTTGCCCAAGTCCCAGGCGCCATCGCCCACCTCCGCTGTCGCCAGGCAGGCCGCACCGGTGCTGCCCGCCCAGGTCGTCAAACGCGACGGCAGGCGCGCGCCGTTCGAACTCGCCAAGATCGCCCGGGCGATCGCCAGCGCCGGCGCCGCAACCGGCGAATTCGACCGGGGCGAGGCGGATCGACTCGCCGCCGCGGTCGGTCGCGTGCTCGCGCACCGGCACGAGGCCGGCGCGCCGGACATCGAGAGCATCCAGGACGTCGTCGAACACGCGCTCGCCGCCGCCGGCCATTTCGACACCGCACGCGCCTACATCATCTACCGCGATCGCCACGAACGCCTGCGCGATCAGCGGCGCACGCTGGTCGATGTTGCCGCAAGCGTCGACGAGTACCTGGACCAGAAGGACTGGCGGGTCAACGCCAATGCCAACCAGGGCTACTCGCTGGGTGGGCTGATCCTGAACGTGTCCGGCAAGGTCATCGCCAACTATTGGCTGTCGCACGTCTACGCTCCCGACATCGGCCGTGCGCACCGCGATGGCGACGTGCACATCCACGATCTCGACATGCTCGCCGGCTACTGCGCGGGCTGGTCGTTGCGCCAGCTCCTGCACGAAGGCCTGAACGGGGTGCCGGGCAAGGTGGAATCGGGGCCGCCGAAGCACATGGGCAGCGCCGTCGGCCAGATCGTCAACTTCCTCGGCACGCTGCAGAACGAATGGGCCGGTGCGCAGGCGTTCTCGTCGTTCGACACCTACATGGCGCCGTTCGTGCGCAAGGATGCGATGACCTACGCCGCGGTCAAGCAGTGCATCCAGGAACTGATCTACAACCTCAATGTGCCGTCGCGCTGGGGCACGCAGACGCCTTTCACCAACCTGACCTTCGACTGGGTGTGCCCGGAAGATCTGCGCGAACAGACCCCGGTGATCGCCGGCGAGGAAATGCCGTTCACCTACGGTGAGTTGCAGGCGGAGATGGATGTCATCAATCGCGCCTACATCGCGGTGATGACCGAGGGCGACGTCAAGGGACGCGTGTTCACGTTTCCGATCCCGACCTACAACATCACCCGGGATTTCGACTGGGACCATCCCAACTGCGAGGCTCTGTTCGCAATGACCGCCAAGTACGGATTGCCGTACTTCCAGAATTTCGTGAATTCCGAACTCACACCCAACATGATCCGGTCGATGTGTTGCCGGTTGCAGCTCGACCTGCGCGAACTGCTGAAGCGCGGCAACGGCCTCTTCGGCTCGGCGGAACAAACCGGCTCGCTTGGCGTGGTCACCATCAACTGCGCGCGTCTTGGCTACCTGCACGCGGGCGACGAAGTCGCGCTTCACCGGCGGCTTGACGAGCTGGTACGCATGGCCAAGGACAGCCTTGAGATCAAGCGCAAGGTCATCCAGCGACTGATCGACCAGGGTCTGTTTCCCTACACCAAGCGCTATCTCGGCACGCTGCGCAATCACTTCTCGACCATCGGCGTCAACGGCATCAACGAGATGATCCGCAATTTCACCGGGGATACCGACGACCTGACGACGCCCTTCGGCCACGCCTTTGCCGTCCGCCTGCTTGATCACCTGCGCGCGCACATGGTGGCCATCCAGGAAGAGACCGGCCACATGTACAACCTCGAGGCCACTCCGGCCGAAGGCACGACCTACCGTTTCGCCAGGGAAGACCGCAAGCGCTGGCCCGGCATCCTGCAGGCCGGTACACCGGCCACGCCCTACTACACCAATTCTTCACAGCTGCCGGCGGGCTTCACCGACGATCCGTTCGAGGCGCTCGCGCGACAGGAGACGCTCCAGTCGAAATACACCGGTGGCACGGTGCTGCATCTGTACATGAACGAGCGCGTCAGTTCGGCCGCAGCGTGCAAGGCGCTGGTCCGCCGCGCGCTCGAACGCTTCCGCCTTCCTTACATCACGGTAACCCCGACCTTTTCGATCTGCCCGACGCACGGCTACCTTGAGGGTGAGCACCGGTTCTGCCCCCGATGCGACGACGAGCGGCTGGCCGAAAAACGGCGGAGGCTTGCCGCGTGACACAGGGGTGGCCGCATCCGGGACACCCGCCGCAATTACAACACCCAAGGAGAGCAAGAATGGACGCAACGATCGAATTCGAACGACCCACCGCGACGGTTTCGCTCACCGACGCCGAGCGCCAACCCTGCGAAGTGTGGACCCGCGTGATGGGTTATCACCGCCCTGTCGCGTCCTTCAACATCGGCAAACAGGGCGAGCACCATGAGCGGCAGTTCTTCCGCGAGCCCGACGCAGCCGCGCAAGCCTAGCCTGCAAGTGGCCGCGGGCGCGCCGCACGCCGCTGGCGCCGCACGACCTGCGCCGGCGGTCGAACTTGCGGTCGCGCAACGGCAAGCGGCGGACCACAGGACGTCCGCGGATTTCGCCGTCGGCGGCGTCACGCGCTTCACCACGACCGACTATCCGGGCAAACTCGCCGCCGTGGTGTTCGCCCAGGGCTGCCCCTGGCGTTGCAGCTATTGTCACAATCCGCACCTGTTGCCCTCGCGCCGGGCCGCGGGCCAGGCTCCGCCTGAGTCCGGCTGGTCCGAATTCCTCCAATGGCTCGAAACCCGGCGCGGGTTGCTCGACGCGGTGGTGTTCTCCGGCGGCGAGCCGACCGCGCAATCCGAGTTGGTCAAGGCAGTGGTCGCCGTTCGCGCGCTCGGTTTCGCGGTGGGCCTGCACACCGGCGGCGCCTACCCGCGTCGGCTGGTGCGGCTGCTGCCGCAACTTGATTGGGTCGGCCTGGACATCAAGACCACCCGAGCCGGTTACCCCGGCATCACGGGCGCAGCGCGCAGCGGTGTCGCGGCGTTTGCCGCGCTTGACGACCTGTGCCGGTCCGGCGTCGATTTCGAGGTGCGCACGACCGTGCACCCGACGCTGACGCCGCCGGGCCGGCTCGAGACGCTGGCCCGCGACCTGGCGCGGCGCGGCATCCTGCGCTGGGTGCTGCAACGTTTTCGTCCGATCGGTTGCGCCAGCGCGGCGCTCATTGCCACCAGCCCGGACCTGGCAGTGCTGGACGATGGTCTCCTCGCCCGTCTTGGCGCGCATATCCCGGACATCGTCATCCGCTGAAGTTGCCCGGATCGGGCTTGGCCGACGCAACCGCGTCCTGTCCTGAAGCGACTCCCGGTCTATACTCGTCGTTACCCTGACGAACTGATCGCAAGGAGCGCAGTCCCGCGCCATGTCGCGCGGCTGGCCATGAACGACACCCGCGGCATCGTCATTTTCCTGTTCACCGATATCGCGGGCAGCACGCGACTCTGGGAGCAGCAGCCGGGCCGGATGGAGGCGGCGCTCGCTCGCCACGACGCGCTGGCGCAGGCGGCAATTGCGCAGCACCGGGGTATTCTGGTCAAGTCGACCGGCGACGGCATCCTTGCAGTGTTCGACGATCCGGCCGATGCGGTTGCGGCGGCACTGCAGTTGCAGTTCGGCCTTGCCGACCCGGACGCTACCGGCGGAATCGCACTTGAAGTGCGCTGTGGCATGCATGCCGGACCGGGAGAGCGCCGCGACGACGATTTTTTCGGCCCAAGCGTCAATCGGGCGGCCAGAATCATGAGCGCCGCGCATGGCGGGCAGATTTTGTTGTCGCAAACGGTTGCCCTGCTCGTCGCCGATCGCCTGCCTGCCGACGTCCACCTGCGCGAACTTGGCGCCGTTCGACTGCGCGACCTGGCGCAGCCCGAGCAGCTGTTCCAGGTCGTCCATCCGGATCTCCGGCAGGATTTTCCGGCGCTTGCCGCACTTGAGGAAACGCCGAACAACCTGTCGCAGCAGCTCACGTCGTTCATCGGGCGTGAACGTGAAATCGACGAAGTCGAGGCGCTGCTCGCGCGGTCGCGCCTTCTGACCATTCACGGCGCCGGTGGCCTGGGCAAGACACGGCTCGCCCAGGTTGTCGCGGGCAAGGTCATGAATCGATTTCCGGACGGCGCCTGGTTCGTCGATCTGGCACCCGTGACCGATGCAACGCTGGTGCCGCAACGAGTGGCGTCGGTGCTGGGCCTGCGGGAAGAGCCCGGTCGTCCTTTGCAGGATTCGCTGCTGAAGTACGCGCGCGAGCGCAGGTTCCTGCTGATTCTCGACAACTGCGAACATCTTGCACAAGCCTGCGCGGAGCTGGCGAATGCGCTGCTGCAGGCAAGCCGGCACGCGAGCATTCTGGCGACCAGTCGCGAACCGCTGCACGTCACCGGCGAAATCACCTTTCCTCTGGCGGCCTTCGCCGTGCCGGCCGCCGACGCGACGATCCTGCCGGCGGCGTTGCTGCGGCTGGAAGCCGTACGGTTGTTCGTCGACCGCGCCAGGCGCGCGCGGCCAGATTTTTCGGTCACTGCCGCGAACGCCGCCGCCATCGCCGAGATCTGCCGACGCGTCGACGGAATCCCCCTGGCGCTCGAACTCGCTGCGGCGCGGGTGCCCACCATGTCGGTCGACCGTATCGCCGAGCGATTGCGCGACCGCTTCGGTCTGCTGGTCGGCGATGACCGGACCGTGCTGCCGCGTCAGCGAACGCTGCGCGCGCTGATCGACTGGAGCCATGATCTGCTCGAAGATGGCGAACGCGCGGTGTTCCGCCGGCTGGCGGTGTTCGCCGGCGGTTTCACGCTCGATGGCGCCGAGACCGTGGGCGCTGGCGGCACGTTGGCGCCCACCGATATTCTCGATCTGCTGCACCATCTTGTCGAGAAATCGCTGGTCGCAGTGGAAGCCGGTGGTGAACGCTATCGAATGCTGGAAACGATACGTGAATATGCGCGCGAGCGGCTTGCCGACTCCCCCGACGGCGAGCAAGCGCGCCTTCGCCACCTGCACTTCCATATCGACCTGGTCGAACGTGCGCGGCCGTTTCTGGTCGGACCAGACCACGGCATCTGGCTGGCACGACTCGACCTCGAACGAGAGAACATCCTCACTGCACATACGTTTGCCGGCAGCGGTCCCGTGTCCAGCGATGACGGGCTGCGGCTGGTGGCGCCGACCAAGGTGTATTGGTTCCAGCGCGGACTGCTGGTACTCGGGCACCGGATCATCATGGAGGCGCTCGCCCGCGAGCCGGAGGCCGCACCGAGTCTCCCGCGGGGCCACGCTCTGTTCGGCGCGGGAGGCCTGTGTTACTTCATGGGGCGCTACGATGCCGCGCGGGACCTGCTTGCCCGCGCGCTCGAAACCGCGCGTTCGCTAGACAACGACGCGATGGCGGCCGCGGTGCTGCAGCCTCTGGGCATGGCCTGCCTCGGCCTGGGCGATCTCGCCGCGGCGCGCGGCTACCTCGACAAGGCGTTGGAGTTCGCCCGCAGAATCGGCAAGGAACAGGCGATCGCAGCCGCGCTCAATCACCTCGCGCAGCTGCATCGCGTCGAAGGCGAGCTCGTTGCCGCGGAGGCGCTTTACTCGGAAGTCGTCGCGCTGGCGCAGCGTCTCGAGGATGGCGATATCCTCGCCATCGCGCAACTCAACCTGGCGATGACCGCGATCCAGCGGACCGCCAACGAAGATGCCCGGGAGATCCTGCTGAAGGTCCTTACTCTCGCCGACGAGACCGGATCGACGCCGGCTGCGCAAAGCGTGGTCGAGGTGGCAGCCGGGCTTGCCGCCGCACGCGGCGAATGGCGCCGTGCCGCGCGGCTGTTCGGCGTCGCGCAGGCGCGCGCGGCGGCGACGGGGATGCGTCGCGATCCGGCCGACGAGGCCTTTCTGGCGCCACTGGTCGACCGCGCACGAGTCGCGCTCGGCACCGAAACGTTCAACGCCGAAGCCCTGGCTGGAAACCAAAGCGACGAGCCCTACGCCCTGACCGAAATTCGCGGCTGGCTCGGCGCCGCCTGAGCGTGATTGCGCGTCGGCCGTGCGCGTCAGGCGTGGCGCCGGTTTTCCTGAAAACGTACCCGATGCCACTAGAAATCGTTGAAGATGCTCGGGTCGAGCGTGGCCGCCGGCGGGCTTCCCGGAGGCGAATCTTTCAGGTAGACCCGGATTCCGTAGGTGTATTTCAAACTGTTGGTGTTCTTGTTGTCGAGCGCGAACCGGTTCCCGTGGCTCTCGCGAATTGGAAACTGATCTGGGGCCGATCCGGCGTTGTCGCCCTTGAAGAAGATGCTGTCGGCGCGGAATTCGTAGCGCGGAGAGCCGACCAGTTTCCAGAGCAGCGTGGCATCGGGGTAGCGATGAGCCATCCTGATCTCGTCGAACTCGACCTTCACCGTCGCCGCGCCTCCGGCCGACTCGACGACCTCGACGTACAACTCGCACCACCGCTGGTTGCAGGTCATCCTGGTGGGCGGGGAGGCGGCCGGCGTGCCCTTGCCGGGGGCGGATGGCGGCGCCGTCGCGCAGCCGGCCAGAAACACCACGGCGAAAATGGTACCCAGCATTGTCTTTTGGACCATCGATTGGACCATCGTCATCCTCCTTTTGGTGTGTGCGCTACGCGCCACCCGCCGTCACCGGCAGGACACCGCAATTCTCGGCCACGTACTCGTTCTGCCCGGATCCCCCTTCCCGGTAGGGAACCCCTATTGTCGGCATTTTGTTGCGCAAAGCAAGCCAGCCTTCCGCCGGGTCCGTCTTGCCGCCGAGTCTACGCCACCAATCCACGCCGCGGCGCGTCCCGGGGAGTTTGCCATTTCCGGGATTGAACCTGACCTCCGTGTCCCCACATGGATCAGGAGTCCTCAGCGGCACCCCCTCCCCCATGCCTGCTCCCCTCGAACCGATCCGTCCACATTTCGGGCACGCCGCCTTGCTGGCCGGGGCCTTCGTCGCGATGCTGGTGATCGTGCACGCGCTCAACGCAACGTTCGACTTCGGCTGGCAGCGTTTCGGCGTTCATCCGCGTGAGTGGCGCGGACTTGTCGGCGTGCTGCTGGCGCCATTCCTGCACGCGGACCTCGGCCATCTCGCGTCCAATGCGTGGCCGCTGCTGGTGCTCGGCACGGTTACGCTTTACCTGTTTCCGCGGTCGGCACGTCCGGTCCTGGCGGCGATCTATGTCGGCAGCGGTTTCACCGTATGGCTGCTCGGCCGCGATTCGATTCACATCGGTGCCAGCGGACTGGTCTATGGACTCGCGGCCTTCGTGTTCACGTCCGGCGTGCTGCGGCGTGATCGCCGTGCACTTGCTGCCGCGCTGCTGGTCGCCTTCCTCTACGGCGCGATGATCTGGGGCGTTCTGCCCTTGCGGACGGCAGTGTCATGGGAGACTCACCTTGCCGCGGCCTGCCTCGGCGTGGTGCTGGCGTTCATTCACCGGGACGTCGACCGGGCGCCGGTCAAGCGCTATGCGTGGGAGGGCAAGGACGACGGGGAGGACGAGGACGATTGGGAAGACGGGTACCGTCGACAGGACCCGGCCGACGGCGAAACGATCGCGGTGCCGTCGGAGGTCGACCAGGCAACCACCGACCGCCAAGCGCCTGACGCGGGCGTTCGTCCATGCCTCGTCGCGCCTAATTTTTCGGCGCGGCGTCCTTCCACACGCGCAGCGCCCCGAGGAGACGCTCGACGTGCTTGACCGGATTGAGACTCTGGTAGTGATAGACGATCCGGTTGTCCGGCGCTATCACGTACGAAATGCGGTTCGCGTACTCCGGTCGCGTCTGCATTGCCGCGTCGTAGGCCTTGATGATCTTCAGCGATTCGTCTGAGGCCACCGGGAACTTGCTCTGGCAGGCCTGGACCGAAAATGTGGTTAAGGTGTCGATGTCGTCACGCGACACACCTACCACGGTAGCGCCGAGTGCCTCGAATTGCGTGATGGCCTCGGCAAATTCATGCGCCTCCAGCGAGCAGCCGACCGAATAGGCTGCCGGAAAGAAATACAGCACCACCGGCCCACGCTTCAAGGATTCCGCCAGCGAATACTTGTACACTTTTCCGCCGAGCGCCGCGTCCGTCGTGAAATCCGGGGCGCGCTCACCGATGTCCAGCCCTGCCTGCGCGGGGCACGCGAGGAACAATGTCATTACGGCACATGCCAGCAAACGCAACATGGTGAAGTCCTTGTTCATTTCTGCATTCTATCGCGCCGGGGCCGGCACCGACGGGACCATCGAGGCAGGATCGACGGGCGGCGGCAGGCGATTGACTTCCGAACACGCCGACCGGCAGGTTGGTCGGCGCAGCGAGCCCCGGCCTTACGCAATTCGCCTGCTTGCCGCGAGCTTCCTCGCCGCTCTGCTCGCCGGTTGCGGCACACTGCCGCCGCGCGGCGAGCCGCCATCGTCGACGGCACTGCGCCCGGCCGCGGATAGTCCGCTGGTGCGCATGGTCCGGGACTCGCAGCCATCCCCGGAACTGACCGGATTCCGCCTGATGCCGCTGGGTGTGTTTTCGCTGGACACGCGGATCGAACTCGCCGACCGCGCGAGCCGTTCGCTCGACCTGCAGTACTACCATATCCACAACGACCGGACCGGCCGCCTGCTGCTGCGCCATTTGCGTGACGCTGCCGAGCGCGGTGTCCGCGTGCGCCTGCTGGTCGACGACCTGTACACCTTCGGCGGCGACTCGATGTTCCGGAATTTTGCCGCCGTGCCGAATGTCGAAGTGCGCCTGTTCAATCCGTTCTGTTGCGGACGCGATAGCGTTGCCTCGAAATTCACGACTTCGCTGTTTGACTTCCGTCGCGTCAATCGCCGCATGCACAACAAGCTTTTCGTCGCCGATGGCGTGATGGCCGTGATCGGCGGACGCAACATCGCCGACGAGTACTTCATGCGTAGCGATACGTCGAACTTCGTCGACATGGACGCGTTGGTGGTCGGCGCCGTGGTGCCGCAACTCGTCGCCATCTTCGACGACTACTGGAACGCCCCTGAGGTCTATCCGGTGCAGACCATCATCACCACCGATGTCGCGCCCAGCGCGCTGCGCCACGAGTTCAACGAACATGTCGACATGGGCGAGCAGATGATGAAAATCAAGCTGCCACCGGTCGACGTGCTCGGTTATGGCGGAATACGCGAGGACTTCGAGTTCGGCCGGCTTGGGCTGATCTGGGGCACGGCCGAGGCATTCGCCGATCCGCCCGGAAAGGCGAGCGAGCCTTCCGATGACAAGGCGCGTGCGATGAGCGTTCAGATGGACGTGCTCGACATGGTCGGCCGGGCGCAGCGCGACGTTTTCATTTCTTCACCGTACCTGATTCCGGGCGAACACGGCATGGAGACGATCGCCGCGCTGGGACGCCGCAATGTCAAGATGACCATTCTGACCAACTCGCTCGCCGCCACCGACGAACCATTGGTGCACACCGGGTACGCGCGCTATCGACCGCGCATGCTCGCCGCCGGCGTCGACCTCTACGAGTTGAGTCCGGAGCGCGTCAGTTCAAACCGGAGACTGGGTTTTTCCGGATTGTCTTTGGGCAGGCTGCACGCCAAGACTGCCGTGATCGACCGCGAGACCGTGTTCATCGGCTCGATGAATCTCGACCCGCGGTCGGCCACCAAGAACACCGAACTTGGCGTCATCGCGCACAGCCGCCAACTCGCCAAGGAAGTGATTCGGGTCATTGAGCTGTCCAAGTTCCAGAGTTCCTACCGGATCCGTTTCGGACCCGATGGTCGCAGCCTGCAGTGGCTGACCATGGACGACGAACGCGAGGTCATCCTGAACGAGGAACCCGAATCGACTTTCTACCTGCGTTTGCAGAACGCGATCCTCGGTCCCTTCGTGCCGGAGCAGCATCTCTAGCGCCGAACGGCCGCCTGCGCGCGCAGCCGGTCCAGCTCGGCCTTGAGCCAGGTGGCCGAGGCAACCGGTGCGGCCGAGCCACAACGTACCTGGTAGGCGACGCCGGTCACGCTGCTCGCCGTCACCGCCTTGTCAATGAATTCCTCCGCGCTCCCGACCAGGTTGCGATCCTGGACGAAGCGGTACTTCGTCTCGACGTGCGCACGGGCCGCATGCGCATCGTGCCAGGTTCCGCCGCGCAGGAACTGGCAACCGGAGGCGTCGAGATAGTCGAGCAGATGGGCAATTTCGGCCTGTGCGGCGGGTGTCAGGTCGCCACCATTCGCTGCGGCGATCGAGCCCGGCCCGAAGAGCAGCATGGCAAAGCACAACAGGCTTCGCAGGATTTGTCTCATTCGCGCATCGTAGCAAGCGGCTCCCCGATGGAGCCGGGGCGCCTCACCGATGGCACCGGGGCCCTCCCGGAGTCGGGGGCGAAGCCTCAGACCCTGGGCGCCGACACCGGCGCTCGCTCTCCAAGCATCCGCAACGCGGCGTGCGCAGCACCGAAACCATTGTCGATATTGACCACCGCGAGTCCTGACGCACAACTGGCAAGTGCCGCATGCAACGCCGTGCGCCCGCCCTTGGCGACACCGTAGCCGACGGAGGTCGGCACGGCTATCACCGCGCCGGAGACCAGACCGCCAAGCACGCTGAACAACGCGCCTTCCATGCCGGCGACCGCGATGATGACCCGATGAGCGCGGATGTCGTCGAGCCGCTCCATCAAGCGCCACAGACCGGAAACCCCGACGTCGGCGATTACCGTCGCCGGTTCACCGGCGAAGGCGAGCGTGCGCAGCGCCTCGCGCGCGACGGGCAGGTCCGATGTTCCGGCGCAGACGATCGCGACCCTGGCACCACCCTGCGCCTCCGGCAAGGCGCCGAGAATGGCGGTGCGCGAGGCGGCCTCGTAATCAAGCCGGTCGCGCATCGGCACGGCAAGCCGGCTGAACTTGCGCGGGCCGAGGCGCGTGAGCAACAGCCGCCGCTCGAGTCCGGCGGCATGCGCCAGGATCGCATCGATCTGGATCGTCGACTTCGCGTCGCACAACACCGCCTCGCTGATGCCGGTGCGCGCGACGCGCTCCCAGTCGAGATTGAATTCAGCCATCGGCGGTTCCGCGCAGGAACGCCGACCCGCGCGAGTAGGCGCGGACCCCGGCGAACAGGCGGCCGGCCTGTCGGCAGGCTCCTTCACCGATGCCGCGGGCAATCGATGCAGCGATGGGGTCGTCGGCCCCGGACAGTTCGATCACGACGCCGGCCCGCGTCACCCGGCAACGCAGCGCCGCTTCGCCGCCCAGTTGCGCGGCGAGCCGCGCCTCGACCGCGTCGATGAACGCCAGATCCGCCGCCGCGATGGCGATTCCCGTCTCGACCCGGCTGGCCAGGCAGGGCTGGGCGGGCAGCCGCTCCAGATCGTCAAGGCCAAGGCTCGCGGCAAGCGCATAAATCCCGGCCTTGCCGATGCCCGCATCGACATAGGGATGAGTGACCTCGCTTTCGTCTGCGGCGCGCAGTCCGGGCCGGAAATCGTCGAGGTCATCGCGATTGGTTCCGGAGGCAATCGGCTCCATCGTCGTCGCACGAATCCGCGAATACAGGTTGGTCTTGCAGTAGTAGCAGCGATCGACCGGATTGGCGCGATAGCGCGCGTCGGCCTGCTCGCCGGCGTCGATCAGCACCAGCGGCCAGTCGTGGGCAGCGGCATGCGCCCGCACGCGCGCGGCCGCCGCGGCCGGCACGGCAGGCCCGGTGGCGTGGAACATCGTCACGCGAGCGCGGGAAAATCGCCAGGCGACGTGCGCCAGCGTCATCGAGTCGACGCCGCCGCTGACCGCGATGGCAAGCCGATCGTGGCGGTCCAGCGTTGCGACAAGGCGCTCGAGAATCCTGTCGGCAGGCAGTGCGGCATTCATTTCGGCGGATCCTTCAGCGCGGCCCGCTGCGCCGCGGTACGCGTTTGTCGACGCTTGCCGTGGCCGGGTGTGGCAACGACATCGTCGGCAGCCGCCTTCGCGGTGCGCCCGCCATTGGGGCGCGAAGCAAGCTTGACCTGCACCGCGGCGCCGCCAACCGTGACTTTCACCTCGGTTCGCGGCAGTACGCGCCGCCGCTCCTCGCGCAGGCGCAATCCCAGCGTGGAGGTTTCGCTGAAGCAGGCGCCCGCGACCGTGTCGGCCGCGCCGACTCGTGCAAGCAAGCGGAAATCGGTGACGGGGCGTCCTTTTTTACCCTGCCGCATGCCGACCGTCACGTCGACCACGCCCGATTCCGTGCGCAGGCGATCCGCCGCCACCGCGATTTCCTCGCCGGTCATGTCGTCCACGTCGAATTCGAGCACCGCCACGACGTCGGCGTCCCACCCGGGCGTGGCCGCGGTGTCGAGCACCAGCGCGCGCAGGATATTCGGCAATTCAGGCAGCGCGCGCGTCCCTGCGCCGCAGCCAACCGCGATCAGGCGGCCCGGGTCGCGCCGCGCGCCGCAGCTTGCCGCCGGCACCAGATGGCGCAGGATCGCCGCGCCGGTCGGCGTCACCCGTTCACCGGCAATACCGTCGTCGTGCCATGGGTAGCCCGTCAACAGGTGGCTGGTCGCAGGCGCGGGCACCGGCAACAGGCCATGTGCCGTGCGTACGCTGCCGCCGCCAAGGGGAACCGACGACGCCGACCAGGCGGCGCCGTCCAGCGCCGCGGCAATGCATCCAGCGGCGACCACGTCCATCAACGAATCCCAATCCGCCAGTTCGTGGAAATGCACCTCATCGACAGAACTGCCGTGCACCTGCGCCTCGGCCTCCGCCAGAAGCACGAGCAACGCCAACGCATGCGCGCGTGTCGGTTCGGGCAATGGCGCGGCGGCAAGCCGGCGGCGCAGCTGCGTGTACGCGGTGCCGTGTTGCCCGGGCGCGTCCACGGTAGCTGCGCTGGCGCCTTTGCGTTTTGCCGCTCGGCTGGCCGTGGACTTTGCCGCGGGCACGGTACCGAAGCAGCAGGCGCGCAACCCGCCGTTGTTCGTTTCGCCGAACTCCGCCAGCGCTTCGGCGCCGGTACGTACCGCTGCCAATGCACTCAACACCGGTCGGGCCAGCGCCGGCAGCGCATCGACCATAGCCGCGACGAACATGTCGCCACTGATGCCGCCGACCAGATCCAGATGTATGGCCAGCGCCGCCGTCGGCGGCAGCACCGCCGCGTCAGGCGACGACCGGGACGACATAGGGTCCTTCGGGGACGACGGCGATTGCGGCATCGCCGGCACGCTCCAGCGCCGCGGCCAGCGCCGCCTCGACCGAGACCACGCTTTCCACGCAGGTCAGACCCCGGTCCTCTTCGTCAAGGCCGGTCGTGAACAGCTGGATGCGCCCGGCACGCAGCGCCTTGAGTTGCATTTCGGTCTGCCACTCGTCGACGTCGGCAAACTGCTTCGCCAGCAGCGTTTGCAGAAACGCGTCGGGGCCGAGCGCCTGCAGCCGCTGCTGCGCAACGCGGAATTCGGGCGAGCCGAAACCTTCGGAGCATGCCGAGGCGACGATCAGCGTCCCGCCGGGCTCGAGAATATCCAGCGGCGTCACCATGCCCTTCACGGTCTGGTAATAGGTGTTGTCGAGCGGATGGCCGGCCGCGGAGGTCAGGATGGTCGAAAAGCGCCTGCCGACCGGCAGACGTGTGCTCTCGGCGACAAAGTCGACCGCGGCAAGGTGGCTTTCGATGACTTCGCCGAAATTGACGTGCACGAGATCACGATCCTCGTCGATCACGGTGTTGACCGCGTAGACCTCGCCCAGCATCTGCACGATTTCCAGCTGTTCTTCATGCAGCGGGTTCCCGGAAAGATTGCATTGGACCGCCGCCGGATCCTCCATGAAACGCGCGCTGTGGAACGTGCGTATGGTGTCCGCATGCGCGATGCCCGGCGCGATGACCTTCCGGCCGCCTGAGTAACCGGCCATGAAATGGGGCTCGACCAGGCCCGTGGCGATGCGCACATCGGCCTCGACGAAGCGCCGGTCGAGCTTCACCGGCGTGCGTCGCCCGGAGGTCACACCTAGATCGACGTGCGCCGCATCGTCGCGGGCAAAGTGATTCTCGACCCGCACCGTTTCCAGAACCCACGGATCACCAACGACTTCGGCCAGTTCTTCGCCCTCATTGGGCCGATGCAGACCGGTCGCGACCAGCACCGTGATGCTTTCACGCGGGATCCCGGCGCTGAGCATGCCCTCGATCAGCGGCCGCAGGAACAGGTGATTGGGCACCGGCCGCGTGATGTCGCAGATCAGGATGCAGGCGCTGCCGCGGCCGCGCAACAGCGTGGCGTACGCCGGCGCGCCGACCGGTCGCGCCAGCGCATCACGCACGCTGGCTGCCGGATCGGCAAGTTTCGCCATCGGGCGCTTTCCGATCACCGTGGCCCGGGCGCCACGCGGCAAGCGTACCGGCAGTCCCGATTTGCCGTAGAGAATGTGTACCGTATCGCCGGCGACTGCTTCGTCCATCGTGTCTTCGCTTGGTCGGTCGTGCGTCGGGATTGCGTCGCGTGTCGAGCGGCGCGGGTGACCGCCGACGCCATTCGCCAGCGCGGCTGGTGAGCCTACAGTTTACCGCGCCGCGCCCGTTCGGTGCGTACGGAAAAAGCCTTGAACGCAAGGTACCATTGCGGCACCGAAGACAACAGGATGTGCGCCATGCACGGCTCCGGATACACCGATCGTTTTCTGACCGATGACGAGACGCGCGAAATCGTCCGCGCCGGCCTCGAGTCCTTGTCACTCGACGGCAAGCGCGTGTTGTTTCTCATCCCCGATGGGACGCGCACGATGCCGATGCCACGGCTATTCGGACTGTTCCGCGAAATGCTGGACGGCAAGGTCGCAGCGCTGGATTTTCTGGTGGCGCTTGGCACGCATCAGCCGATGGACGACGCCGCACTCTCCCGGCTCATCGGCGTGCCGGTCATCGACGGCCGCGCCGGCGCGTCGCGCATCCACAACCATGAATGGGCCGACCCCGCGACCTTTGTCACCATCGGCGAGATTTCCGCCGCCGAGATCGCCGAACTCTCCGGCGGGCGACTCGCGCAGTCCGTGCCGGTGTCGCTCAACCGACTGATCTTCGACTACGACCAGATCATCATCTGCGGTCCGGTCTTCCCTCACGAAGTGGTTGGTTTTTCGGGCGGCAACAAGTACTTCTTCCCCGGCATCGCCGGCAACGACGTCATCAACTTCACCCACTGGCTGGGCGCACTGATCACCAACTACGAAATCATCGGCGCCGGCTACACGCCGGTGCGCGCCGTCATCGACCGTGCTGCGGCGATGGTGACGGTGCCGACCGCCTGCTTCACCCTGGTCGTCACTCCGGCGGGGATGGCCGGCCTGTATTTCGGCTCGGCGCACGAGGCCTGGGAGCGCGCGTCGGCGTTGTCGGCCAAGCGGCACATCGTCTGGCTGGAAACGCCCGTGCGCCAGGTGCTGTCGGTGATGCCGACGATGTACGCCGACATCTGGACCGCGGGCAAGGGCATGTACAAGATCGAACCCGTCGTTGCCGACGGCGGCGAGGTCATCATCTACGCACCGCACATTCGCGAAGTCAGCATCACGCACGGCGACCTGCTCGAGGAAGTCGGCTACCACTGCCGCGACTATTTCGTCGCCCAGCCCGAGCGCTTCGCCGCCTACCCCGGCGGCGTACTGGCGCATTCGACGCACGTCAAGGGCCAGGGCCGCTACGACGCCGCGACCGGCGTGGAAACGCCGCGTGTCACGGTGACGCTGGCCACCGGCATCTCCGAGGAGCGCTGCCGGCGCATCAACCTCGGCTACCGCGATCCGGCGTTGATCGACGTCGCCGCGTGGAGCCAGCGCGAGAGCGAAGGCACGCTGGTGGTTCCGCGCGCCGGCGAGATGCTTTACAGGCTGACGCGCTGAACCAAGACTCGCGCCGCGTCGTCGACATGCCGGACGTTTCACGCGGGCGCCGCCCCACCTTGACCACGTGATACTCCGAGCGTAGCCTATCCTGCAGCCATTTCATCAATTCAGTTTGCTTTGTTTCCGCTGCGCACCGGAAACCACTCGGGAATCGGTGCGATGCTTCTGGATTCGCACAGGCGATCCAGCGGGAACGATGCGACCCTGCAACTACGCGTGGGTCCGTGGTTGCGGGTCGAGTCAGGCGACGCTGGCCAAGTCTGCAATTTCGCTTTTTCCGGTTTTCGTTTGCCGACCGCGGCGCCCGTGTCTTTGAACCCCTGCAAGGAGGACGATCATGGCTGCTTGGAGCATCGAAGGTCAGTACATGGAGACGTGCAACTGCGATTTCGTTTGCCCGTGCATTACTTCCAATCTCGCGGCAACACCCACCGAGGGTGATTGCAAGGCCGCCGTTGCCATGCGCATCGACAAGGGCGAAAAGGACGGCGTGAAGCTGGACGGCCTCGCCTTCATCGTGGTCATGCATTCGCCCAAGGCGATGGGCGAGGGCAACATCACGGTGGGACTGATCATCGACGAACGCGCCACCGACCCGCAGGTCGAAGCGATCAGCGCCATCGCCAGTGGAGCGGCCGGTGGCCCGATGGCGGCGTTGGGGCCGCTGGTGGGCCGCATGGCGGGTGTCGAAAGGCGGCCGATCAGCTTCGAGGCAGACGGTGCCGGGATGAAATTCGCCGTCAAGGCCGGTGAACTCATCGATCAGGCCTGCGAAGGCGTTGCCAGCGTGGCGCGTCCCGGCGAGCCGCTTTACATCGACAACGTCGCGCATCCGGTGAACAGCCGCCTGGGACTCGCCAAGGCGACGCGCAGCAACTTCGATGTCTTCGGGATGAAATGGAAGGACTCGAGCGGCTCGCGCAATGGCCACTTCGCACCCTTCTCGTGGGCGGGGTAGAGACTACGACGGCGCTTGGCCGCGGCATCGAAGCCGCCGTGCGCCACGATCGAAGGATCACGCTTAGCGGCCTCTTTGCCGTCGTGGCGCTTGCGTGGCTTTATTTGTGGCGCGGTGCTGCAGGCATGGATCACGCTGCGATGGCAATGAACTCCATGCCGCAGGATCCCGGTGTCGGCGCGCTCGCGCTTACCTTCGTGATGTGGACGGTGATGATGGCCGGCATGATGCTGCCAAGTGCGGCGCCGGCCATCCTCCTGTATGGAGCCATGGTGCGCAAGAATGGCGCGCTCGGCCGGATGTTGCCGGCGGTCTGGATTTTCGCCGGCGGGTACCTGCTGGTCTGGACCGGCTTCAGCGTGGTCGCGACGCTGCTTCAGGCGCTGCTCGAGCGCGCCTCGCTCCTGACTCCGGCAATGACTTTGGCGAGCACGGTCTTGAGCGCGCTCGCGCTGATCGCGGCGGGCGTCTATCAACTGACCCCGCTCAAACAGGCTTGCCTCGGCAAGTGCAGGAACCCACTTGAATTTTTCATCACCCGCTGGCGCGCGGGGCCGGGTGGTGCTTTCCGGATGGGACTCGGGCACGGCGCATATTGCGTCGGCTGCTGCTGGGCGCTGATGCTGCTGCTGTTCGTGGCCGGCGTCATGAATCTCATGTGGGTCGCACTCATCGCGGCGCTGGTCTTCGTCGAAAAACTGTTTCCAGGTGTGCGCATCGTGTCGCGCGCGACCAGCGCGGCGCTGATCCTGGCCGGACTCTACCTGCTGACCGGCATGTGACGACTGCGCGTCGCGATCGCCTTTGCAACGCCGGACATGCGGACGGACGGGCGGAAACGTCCCAGGCCATCGTGGACGGGTCACCTGGCGAAACGCCGGTCAAGTAAACTCAAGTAGACTAGCCGCAGATTGGTCAGGCGCGCAGCCGGGCCGGCCCATTGTGGGCGTTCGATCAGGGGGCAGCTTGGGCGTAGCCATCTCCAGGGATTCGTTCTCGGAGAACGATTTCCTGCGGTTGTCCGAGCGGCTGAAGGACAACCTTGCCGCCCTCGAGGCTCTGCTGGCCCGCCCTGATTTCGGCGAAGGCGCCCAATCTCTCGGCGCCGAAC
>JAQBEY010000098.1:0-20795 GCA_032123655.1 Betaproteobacteria bacterium | reverse complement strand
CGCGAGGATGAAGGTGTTGGCGATTCCGCCGCCGACGATCAGCGCGTCGACCTTCGCTGCGAGCGCGCGCAGGATGGTGAGCTTGGTCGAGACCTTCGAACCGGCAACGATTGCCACCAGCGGACGCCGGGGATCGGCGAGGGCGCGGCCAAGCGCATCGAGCTCGGCCGCGAGCAGCGGACCCGCGCAGGCGACGGGCGCGTACCTGGCGATGCCGTGCGTGGTTGCCTCCGCGCGGTGCGATGTGCCGAAGGCGTCGTTCACATAGACGTCGCAAAGCTTCGCCATTTTCCGCGCGAGTTCGTCGGCGTTCTTTTTCTCGCCCTTGTTCATCCGGCAGTTCTCGAGCAGTACGACCTGCCCCGGCTTCAGCGCGGCGTGCCAGGCGCCGCCGTCGACCCAGTCGCGCACCAGCGCCACCGGCGTGCCGAGCAACTCGGACAGTCGCTGACCAACCGGTGCGAGAGAATTTCCGGACTTCCATTCGCCTTCGGCAGGCCGGCCCAGATGCGAGGTGGCCATCACCGTCGCGCCACGCGCCAGCGCGTCGCGGATCGCCGGCACCGAGGCACGAATGCGGGTGTCGTCGGTGATCCGTCCTGCGTCGTCCTGCGGCACGTTCAAATCGGCGCGGATGAACACCCGCTTCCCGTTGACGTCGACGTCGGCAAGTCTGCGGAACGTCACTTGGCCGCCATCAGCGCCACGCTGGTGTCGAGCATGCGATTGGAAAAGCCCCACTCGTTGTCGTACCAGCTGGACACCTTGACCAGCCGGCCCGACACCTTGGTCAAGGTCGCGTCGAACGTCGACGACGCGGGGTCATGATTGAAGTCGACCGATACCAGCGGGGCGGTGTTGTAGTTGAGGATGCCCTTGAGCGGGCCGGATTCCGACGCGGCCTTCATGATGCCGTTGACCTCGTCGACGCTGGTGTCGCGCGCGGCGATGAACGACAGGTCGACGACCGAGACGTTGATCGTCGGCACGCGGATCGCGTAGCCGTCCAGCTTGCCGTTCAGTTCCGGGAGCACCAGTCCCACGGCCGCTGCCGCACCGGTCTTGGTCGGGATCATGCTCATCGTCGCCGAGCGGGCGCGCCGCAGATCCTCGTGATAGACGTCGGTGAGCACCTGGTCGTTGGTGTAGGCGTGAATCGTCGTCATCAGGCCGCTGACCAGACCGATCTTGTCGTTGAGCGGCTGCACCATCGGCGCCAGGCAGTTGGTCGTGCACGAGGCATTGCTGATCACCGTATGCGCGGCCTTGAGCGTCTGGTGGTTGACGCCGTAGACGATGGTCGCGTCCACATCCTTGCCGCCGGGTGCGGAGATGATCACCTTCTTCGCGCCGCCCTTCAGGTGCGCGCCGGCCTTCTCCTTGGTGTTGAAAAAGCCGGTGCACTCGAGAACGACGTCCACACCCAGGCTTGCCCACGGCAGAGTGGCCGGATCGCGGTTGGCGAAAACCTTGATACGGTCGCCGTTGACGACCATCGTGTCGCCGTCGACCTCGATCTTGCCCGGAAACTTGCCGTGTGCGGTGTCGTAGCGGGTCAGGTGCGCGTTGGTCTCCGGGCTGCCCAGGTCGTTGATGGCGACGATTTCGATGTCGTGCTTCTTGCCGCCCTCGTAATGGGCGCGCAGGATGTTCCGGCCGATGCGGCCATAGCCGTTGATGGCGACTTTTATGGTCATTGGGTGTTCTCCACGGTTGAGGTGAGGTAGCGAATCAGTGGAGGACGGCCGGCGCGCCCGCGGCGTCGACAAGCGCGGAAAGATCGGCCCAGCCGTAGCCGGTCTCGACCAGGTCCATGCCGTCCCAGTTGAATGGTTGTTCGATCAGCAGCTGCGCACCCAGCGTTTCGTAGAATGCGCGCGCCGGTTTGTTGCCGGAGATCACCCAGACGATGAGGCCGGTCGCGCCGTGCGCGCGTTGTGCTGCCGCGATCGCGGCCACCAACCGGCGCCCGACACCGGCGCGTTGCGCATCGCGGTCGAGATAGACGGCCGAGAGTTCGGCGTCCATGCCGTGCCGGGGTCCAGGCAGCATGTGTCCGGACGCAAACCCGATCACCGTGCCGTCGCGCTCGGCGACGAAAACGCTGGTCGCGTTGGGTGCGGCGGCGAGGACCTTCTCCCACAACGCGGTGCTCTCCTCGACCCGCATCGCGGCGAGATAGGCGTCCGGAATCATCCCGCGGTAGGTCGTACGCCACGCGTCGACCCGCACCCGCGCGATCCCCGCCGCGTCGGTCGGAACCGCGAGGCGAATGACGGGTTCACTCAAGAGCTGCATGGACCGCGGCCTACAACACCGACCGCACTGCCTGCGCTACTCGTTCGACGGTAAGGCCGAAATGCTCGAACAGGACGGGGCCGGGCGCCGATTCGCCGAAACTGTCGATGCCGATCACGGCAGCGCGCGGGTCGTCGATCGCGCCGACGTATCGGTGCCAGTTGTCGGTCACGCCTGCCTCGACCGCCACCCGCGATACGCCAGCAGGCAGCACCGCCGCGCGGTACTCGGCGTCCTGCCGGTCGAATACGCTGGTGCAGGGCATCGACACCACGCGCACGTTGATGCCTTCCGGTGCCAGCGTGGCGCGGGCGCCGAGCGCAAGTGCGACCTCCGACCCGGTAGCGAGCACCACGACCAGCGGCCCGGACACGGCGGGATCGAAGTCGGCGAGCACGTAGCCGCCGCGGGCAATGGTCGCGAGCGCGGCGTCGGTCCGCGGCACGAACGGCACATTCTGCCGGGTGAACAGGAGGCAGGTCGGGCCATCTGCACGCTCGATCGCCGCGATCCAGGCGACCGCCGATTCGACGGTGTCGCAGGGGCGCCACAGGTCCATTCCCGGAATGATCCGCAGACTCGCGGCGTGCTCGACCGACTGGTGCGTCGGACCATCCTCGCCCAGGCCGATCGAGTCGTGCGTGTAGACGAAGATCGCGCGCAGCTTCATCAACGCCGCCATCCGCAGGGCGTTGCGCGCGTAATCGGAGAAGGTGAGGAACGTGCCTACGTAGGGGATGAAGCCGCCATGCAGCGTCAGTCCGTTGGCGATGGCGCTCATCGCGAACTCGCGGACGCCGAAGGCGATGTAGTTGCCCGGCTGACCGCGGGCGACCTGCACGCTGCCCGTCCAGTTGGTGAATACCGACCCGGTGAGGTCGGCGGAACCACCGATCAGTTCCGGCAGTCCTTTGGCCAACGCCTCGATTGCCTGCTGCGACGCCTTGCGGGTCGCGACCTTCTCGCCCTTGGCTACCTGCGCGGCGACGAACGCTGCCGCGTGCGCGGCGAAGTCGGCCGGGAGATCGCCGGCCATCCGGCGCCCGAATTCCGCGGCCTCGGCCGGGAATGCCGCCTGATACGCGGCAAACCGGGAATTCCAGTCGTCCTCGAGCAGCGCTCCGCATTCGCGTGCGCTCCATGCGGCGTACACGTCGCGGGGAATTTCGAAGGGAGCGTGCAGCCAACCCAGCGCCGCGCGGGTGGCGGCGATTTCCTTTTCTCCCAGCGCCGCACCGTGGACGGCATCGGTGCCGCCCTTGTTTGGCGAGCCCTTGCCGATCACTGTCTTGCAGCAGATCAGCGTCGGGCGCGCAGTCTGCGCCTGCGCCGCCTTGATCGCGTCGTCCACTGCGGCGACGTCGTGCCCGTCGACGTCGGCGATCACGTTCCAGCCGTACGCCGCGAAACGGGCGGGTGTGTCGTCCGTGAACCAGCCTTCGACGTGACCGTCGATCGAAATGCCGTTGTCGTCATAGAGCACGACCAGTTTCGACAGTCCCAGCGTTCCGGCGAGCGAGCAGGCCTCGTGCGAAATGCCTTCCATCAAACAGCCATCGCCGACGAAAACATAGGTGCGGTGATCGACGATGGTGTGTCCGGGGCGGTTGAATCTCGCGGAGAGCAAGGCCTCGGCGAGCGCCATGCCTACCGCGTTGGCCAGCCCCTGCCCAAGCGGGCCGGTGGTCGTCTCGACACCGGGGGTGACGCCTACTTCGGGATGCCCTGGCGTCTTCGAATGCAGTTGCCGGAATTTTCGCAATTCCTCGATCGGCAGGTCGTAGCCGGTCAGGTGCAAAAGCGCGTATTGCAGCATCGAGCCATGCCCGTTCGACAGCACGAACCGATCACGGTCCGGCCAATGCGGATTGGACGGATTGTGCCGAAGATGCCGGTTCCACAAGGCGACGGCGATTTCCGCCATGCCCATCGGCATTCCGGGATGGCCGGATTTTGCGGCTTCGACCGCATCCATCGCCAATGCGCGGACCGCATTCGCGAGCTCTTGGTTGGTCGAGACAGCGGTCGTGGCGTCAGTCATGAAGGTGGTCGCGAAGCGCGCGGGTAGTAATGGGAGGAATGCGCGCGGCGCCGATGGTGGTTCCGGTGGTGGTTCCGATCACGCTGCGCTGCAGTACAACACCAGATTATCGCTTCGTTGCCGCATTTGTGCAATAATTGCGCGATTAGTTTCCGGTTTCCGGCATCGCGCACGGCACGGCCAATACCTGTCGCGACGCCGGTCATTACCACCGGATTGGCACAATATCGCGCAACTTTCTTGACCGTCCGGCGCGTCAAGCACTGCGGGGGGCGACGAATGGACGGAATCCATCTGTTGGGAGAGTGGTACGACTGTCCAGCGGACACGCCGGAGTTCACCCAGGCCGAGCCGCTACGCCGGCTGTGCATCGAAGCGGCGCAGGCTTCCGGCCTTACGGTCGTAGGTGATTCTTTCTATCAATTCTCGCCGCAGGGCGTCACCGGAACGGTGCTGCTCGCCGAGTCACATATTGCGATCCACACCTGGCCGGAGTCCGGCTTCGTGACCGTCGACGTGTACGTCTGCAACCTGATGACCGACAACACGGCCAAGGCCGAGCAGGTGTTCCAGGCGCTGGAAACCGCATTGAAGCCGCGCCGAAAGCGGTTCCAGTCGATCCACCGCGGGGGCATGGATGCCTGAAGTCCCCAGAGACGGCGAATCCGCGGGAGATCTCGCCCCGGGCGCGATGACCGAATACCTGACCGACGACTGGGCCTTTGTCGTTCGGTCGACGCGCCAGATCGAAAAATTTCGCTCGCCCTACCAGGCCATCGAGGTGCACGACAGCGTGCCCTTCGGCAAGCTGTTCCGCCTCGACGGGCACTTCATGACGTCCGAAAAGGACGAGTTCTTCTATCACGAAAATCTGGTGCATCTGGCGGCGGTGACGCATCCGCAGCCGGAGTCCGCGCTGATCGTCGGCGGTGGCGATGGCGGGTCGGCCGAGGAGCTTCTCAAGCATCCGTCGATCAAGTCGGTCACGCTTGCCGAGATCGACCTCGCCGTGGTCGACATTTCGCGCAAATACCTGCGCAATGTGCACCACGGTGCGCTCGACGATCCGCGGGTCACGCTCAGCATCGGCGACGGCTTCGCCTTCGTTCGGAACGACACCGCGCTGTACGACCTCATCGTTCTTGATCTCACCGACGCCGGCGGCCCGTCGCTCGACCTTTACACGCCCGAGTTCTACCGCGCCTGCGCCGCGCGGCTGACGCCGATGGGCGCGCTCACCCTCCACGTGGCGAGCCCGGTCGCGCATCCCGATCGCATCAAGGCGACCATCGCCAACCTGCGCACGGCTTTCCCGGTCGTCACGCCCTATCTGGCTTCGATCCCGCTGTACGGGGGCATGTGGATGATGGCCTGCTGCTCGGCGACCCTCGATCCGCGGACGCTGACGACGCTGCAGGTCGATCGCCGCATTGCGCAGCGAGGTCTCGCCGACCTCATGTACTACAACGGCGACACCCATCGCGGTGCGCTGGCGCTGCCCAATTTCGTCCGCGCCCTCGTTGCCTGACCGCGCCTGGGGTCTGCCCGTCGCCTGGCGCTTGATTTGCGGGACCTGCGCCCTCATTTACCCAGCGTGGGTGGCCGTCCGTGCCGCCGGGCAACCATGAGGGCAGTGTTGATGAGCATGGCCGAAGCGATGCGCGATGCCGATTTCGTCCTGATCAACGGGGTGATGTGCGAGACGGCGTACCTGCGCCTGCCCGACGAGGACATGGTGCCGGACGACATCGTGCTGGAAGCCCGACATGGCGACACCGAGATCGCCTTCATCCGCGCCGACTTCGATGGCGCGCAGTACCTGGGCGACGGCGAATACCGCCTGTCGAGCGGGTACCAGCTGCGCTTCCTGACCGGCGCGACGCTGCACTGATCGAATCCGGGATGGGAATGCCAGCGTCGGCCATCGCCCAACCTGGGGCACGCCCGGCTTCGGTCCCGCCGGACCGTTGCCTTCGGGTGGAGTGTCGTGCGGCGCATCGACGCCCGTCGACATATCCGCATAGGCTGTTGTTCACATGAGTGAGGCGTGGCGTTCCGGGACGCAGCCCGCGAAGCGCAGCGCTGCGCAAGGCGCCGCGGTGCGCTGATCTCCGGCGCCGCACGAGGGCAAGGAGTAGCGGAGGAATCGGATTGACGGCCGGCCGGCAACGCCACGTCCGGGTCCCGCGGATTCGGAACCGACCGCTTCAGCGCCGCGGCGTGCACAACCGCTCAAGGTATTTCCGAACGCATCGCCGGTCCGATCGTTTGCGCTCGTTCTGGTTGTTGATATTGCGATGTTGCAGTGCCACAACGGCTGATCGACGTTCTTGAGCAATGTGCGCCCATGCCTGTACCACCCCGAATGGAGCAGTATGAGATCGTCCCGAGGCGAAAATGGGTTATGGATGAAGCCTAAGAAATCGGGTATGGTCCACGAATTATTGATTTTTCATAGTGGTGACGGCCGCTCGCGTGGTGAAGCAATTGCCATGCAGGCCAGCATGAAACGCACGTAGGCCAACGGAGGAAGCATCATGGACTCGAGACGCAGAGACGTTTTAAAGAAGGGGGGCGGGGTCACGCTGGCGAGCCTGCTGGTTGCGGCCGGATGGCTGCGGCCTGGCGATGTTCTTGCGGCCGATGCCTGGAACAAGGCGGCGTTCGAGGCGAAGTCGCTCGATTCGACCGTGAAGGCGCTGGGCGGTAGCAGTCCCGCGCAGAGCAAGGAAATCACCTTCGTCCAGACGCCCGATATTGCCGAGAACGGGGCGGTCGTGCCGATCGGCGTGGCCAGTGCCATCGCCAATACCACGGCGATCGCGATCCTGATCGAGAAGAATCCCAACATGCTTGCGGCGGTGTTCGAGATTCCCGCAGGTACCGAACCTGCAGTCTCGACGCGCGTGAAGATTGGGAAGAGTTCCAACGTCTACGCGCTGGTCAAGGCTGGCGGGAAATATTACGTCGCGGCCAAGGAAGTCAAGGTCACGATCGGCGGTTGCGGAGGCTAAGGAGAAGACCATGGCAGATCCGATGAGAATACGCGCCAAAGTCTCCGGCAGCATGACGGAGGTGAAGGCACTGATGAGCCACGAGATGGAAACCGGACAGCGCAAGGATTCGTCCGGGAAAACGATTCCGGCCTGGTTCATCCAGGACGTGAACGTCATGTGGAACGGCAAGAACGTCCTGTCGGCGCAGTGGGGGCCGGCGGTGTCGAAGAACCCGTTTCTTGCGTTCAGTTTCAAGGGCGGCGCCAAGGGAGAAAAGGTGCAGATCACGTGGACCGACAACAGGGGCGACAAACGTACCGACGAGGCCGTGATCGCCTGACGGTGAAAACCAGTTCGGGTTGAGAACAGGGTGCAAAAGCTGAACAGCACGTTCCTCGTCGCGGGCGCTCGGGTGTTCGCGACGGTCGCGGCACCGGTCGCGCGCACTGTGCGGGCGGCGATGGCGATGGGCGTCGAATTCCCCCTGCGCCAGGTCGCGCTTCAACGCAACAGTTTCGATCCCAGGCGGATGATTTCCGGGGCGATGCAGGTTTCTTCAGGCGTCGCCGAAGTCGCAAAACTGCAGTTCAAGGAAGGCTGCGCCTACCTGCGCCCCTGATATCGGCGTTGGAGAGCGGAGTCCCGACCACGGCGGTCCCTCAGGGGCCGCCCATTAGGAGGACGTATGAAAATGCACGCTAAGCGCGTGGCCGTGTTCGCGGCCGTCGTTGCAACGGCCCTCTCCGTGCCCGTTGCAATCGGGCAGGGCAAGGACCCTATGGCCGAAGGGATCGCCAAGTACCGCGAGGCGCTGCAGAGCGGTGCCAACCCGGCCGAACTGTGGGAGGCGCGCGGCGAGGGCCTGTGGAAAACCGCGGCGGGGCCCAACAAGGCCACGCTGGAAAAATGCGATCTCGGCCTCGGACCCGGCGTGGTCAAGGGTGCATACGCACAAATGCCGCGCTACTTCCCCGATGCCGACAGCGTCATGGACCTCGAGACGCGCCTGGTCTGGTGCAGGGTGAAGCTTCAGGGGCTGAGCGACGCCGATGCCAAGAAAAATCATTTCGGCGGCCGCGGCAAGAAATCGGACAACGAGGCCCTGGTCGCCTATGTGACCTCCGAATCGCGCGGCATTCCGATGAATGTCACCGTGAATCACCCGAAAGAGGCGGAGGCCTTTGCGCTGGGTGAAAAAATCTTCTTCTTCCGCGGCGGCCCCTATGATTTTGCCTGCTCCACCTGCCATGGCGAGAGCAACAAGCGCATTCGGTTGCAGGATCTGCCCAACCTCAACGAAAAAAAGGGCGCGCAGCTGGCCTACTCGACCTGGCCGGCCTATCGCGTCTCGCAGGGTGAGTTGCGCACGTTCCAGTGGCGGTTGAACGACTGCTTTCGCCAGCAGCGCTTCCCCGAGCTCCAGTTCGCATCCGACGCGTCGGTCGCACTGACCATGTTCCTCGCCCGTAATGCGAACGGCGCCCAATTCGACGCGCCCGCGATCAAGCGCTGACAGGAGAGTAGAGATGCCCAAGAAAACCATCCTCTGGACCACCGCCGTCGTTGCGGCCGGTGTGCTCGTCGGCTGCGCCACCACACCCTCCGACAGCGAGATCAGCGCCAAGGCCGTGCAAGTGATGAAGGCGTCGTTCAAAGCCAAGGGTCAGGCCGGCCTCGACCGGCTCGACCAGGACGCGACGCAGAAAGCCTGCACGCAGTACACGGGCAAGGTGCCGCCCAAGGACGTCGTCGACATGATCGAGAAGTCCAACTTCGCGTCGATCAAGTGGCCCGCCGACGGCAAGTATGTCGGTGACTGGAAAAAAGGCGAGACGGTTGCCCAGTTCGGTCGTGGCAAGCAGTACTCCGATGATCCGAAGAAGCCGGCCGGCGGTAACTGCTATGCCTGCCACCAGCTGTCGCCGAAGGAAGTTTCCTTCGGGACCATCGGGCCGACCCTCTACCAGTTCGGCAAGCTGCGCGGCTACAACGATGCCACCCGCAAGTACGCTTACGGCAAGATCTGGAACGCCGAAGCCTACGCTGCGTGCTCGAACATGCCGCGCTTCGGCCACAGCGGCACGCTCACCGAGGCGCAGATCAAGGACGTCGTCGCGCTGCTGATGGACCCGGAATCGCCGGTCAACAAGTAAGGGTTCATCGGTTGTGAATCGCCGCGAGTTTCTGCATACGCTCGGGGCCGCCGCCGCCGCCGGGCTGCCCATCGGCAGCGCGGCGGCGCTCGACCTGGCCGACGGCGCGGGGTTCTACGACAGCCTCGTGCCGTTCGGCAACGTCGGCCTGCTGCATTTCACCGATTGCCACGCGCAACTTCTGCCGATCTACTTCCGCGAGCCCAATGTCAATCTCGGCGTAGGCGCTGCGGACGGCAAGGCGCCGCATCTGGTCGGCAATCATCTGCTGAAGCACTTCGGCATTCGCGCCGGCACGCGCGAGGCGCATGCGCTGACCTATCTGGAATTCGACAAGGCGGCGCGGGCCTATGGGCAGGTGGGCGGGTTCGCGCACCTGGCCACGCTGGTGAAGAAGCTGCGCGCCTCGCGCCCGGGCGCGCTGCT
Organism: Betaproteobacteria bacterium; assembly: GCA_032123655.1. Taxonomy (GTDB): domain Bacteria; phylum Pseudomonadota; class Gammaproteobacteria; order Burkholderiales; family Casimicrobiaceae; genus VBCG01. The sequence continues at coordinate 10,881 of JAQBEY010000098.1, read as the reverse complement.
GTTGGACGGCGGCGATACCTGGCAGGGCTCCGCTACTGCGCTATGGACCAAGGGCCAGGACATGGTCGACGCGCAAAAGCTGCTCGGTGTCGACATCATGACCGGGCACTGGGACTTCACCTATGGCACAGCGCGGATCAAGGCGATCGTCGAGAAGGACTTCGCCGGCAAGATCGACTTCCTCGCGCAGAACGTCAAGACCGCTGACTTCGGCGATCCGGTGTTCAAGCCCTATGTGATCCGGCCGATCAATGGCGTGCCTGTGGCCATCATCGGGCAGGCCTTTCCCTACACGCCGATCTCCAATCCGCGCTACCTGGTCGCCGAATGGACCTTCGGCATCCAGGAAGAGGAAATGCAGAAGGTCGTCGACGAGGCGCGCTCCAAGGGCGCCAAGGCGGTGATCCTGTTGTCGCACAACGGCATGGACGTCGACCTCAAGATGGCCTCGCGGGTGAGCGGCATCGACGCGATCCTCGGTGGGCACACGCACGATGGCGTGCCGCAGCCGACGCTTGTCGCCAATCGAGGCGGCAAGACCATCGTGGCCAATTCCGGCAGCAATGGAAAGTTTCTTTCCGTGCTCGACCTGGACGTGAAGGGGGGCAAGGTCGCCGATTTCCGTTATCGGCTGGTGCCGGTGTATTCGACGCTGTTGCCGGCCGACCCGGCGATGGAATCGTACATCCGCAAGATGCGCGAGCCCTACGCGGCCAGACTCGGCGAAAAACTGGCGGTGACCGAGGGACTGCTCTATCGCCGCGGGAACTTCAATGGCACCTCCGACCAGCTGATCCTCGATGCGCTGCTGGCCGAGAAGAACGCGCAGATCGCCTTCTCGCCGGGCTTCCGCTGGGGTACGTCGCTGCTCCCCGGGCAGCCGATCCTGATGGAACACCTGATGGACCAGACGGCAATCACCTATCCGTGGGTGACCGTCAACGAGTTGACCGGCGAGATGATCAAGAACATCCTCGAGGACATCGCCGACAACCTGTTCAATCCCGATCCCTACTACCAGCAGGGCGGCGACATGGTGCGCGTCGGCGGCCTCAAGTACGCGATCAATCCGCTGGCCGGCTCCGGCAAGCGGATCACCCGCATGGAATACGAGGGCAAGCAGATCCAGGCGGACAGGACCTACACGGTCGCCGGCTGGGCGCCCGTCTCCGAGGAGGCCAAGGCCGTCGGCGGCGAGCCGATCTGGGACCTGTGCGCGCGTTACCTGCGCGGCCAGAAGTCCATCGCGCCGCGCAAACTGAACCTGCCGGTCATCGAGGGCATGAAGAGCAATCCGGGCATGGCCTGAGCCTCGCCCGTCATCAGCCAAGGCGGAATCAGACCAGCGTCACCCGCGCGAACTTGCGCTTGCCCGCCTGCACGACGACGGTTGTGCCCGCGGCGATCACCAGCGCCTTGTCGGCGACCACGTCACCATCGACCTTGAGTCCCCGCTGCGCGATGAGGCGCAGCGCCTCCGACGTCGACTCGACCAGCCCCGCCTGCCTGGCCAGCCGGGCGATCGGCAGTCCCGCGCCGGCGGCGTGCAGCGTCACCTCCGGCATGTCCTCCGGCACCGCACCGTCGCGAAAGCGCGCCTCGAATGCCGCCAGCGCCGTCTCGGCCGCTGCCTCCGAATGGAAGCGGGCGATGATCTCCTTCGCCAGCAGCACCTTGGCGTCGCGCGGATTGCGCCCGCCGTCGCATTCACGCTTGAGCTGCGCGATTTCCTCCAGCGAGCGGAACGACAGCAGTTCGAAGTAGCGCCACATCAGCACGTCGGACACCGACATCAGCTTGCCGAACATCTCGCCCGGCGCCTCGTCGATGCCGATGTAGTTGCCCTTCGACTTCGACATTTTTTCCGTGCCGTCGAGGCCCACCAGCAGCGGCATGGTCAGGATGCACTGCGGTTCCTGCCCGTAGTGGCGCTGCAGTTCGCGCCCGACCAGCAGGTTGAATTTCTGGTCGGTGCCGCCCAGCTCGATGTCCGACTTCAGCGCCACTGAATCGTAGCCCTGCATCAGCGGGTAGAGCAGCTCGTGCACGGCGATCGGCTGGTTGCCGGCGTAGCGCTTGGCGAAATCATCGCGCTCGAGCATGCGTGCAAGGGTGTAGCGGGACGCCAGCTTGATCATCCCGGCCGCGCCAAGCGGGTCGCTCCACTCCGAGTTGTAGCGGATTTCCGTGCGCGCCGGGTCGAGCACCTTCGACGCCTGCGCATGGTAGGTCTGCGCATTGGCGATGATCTGCTCGCGCGTGAGCGGCGGGCGCATTTCGTTGCGCCCGGAGGGGTCGCCGATCATCGAGGTGAAGTCGCCGATGAGGAAGATGACCTGGTGGCCCAGGTCCTGCATCTGGCGCATCTTGTTCAGCACCACCGTGTGCCCCAGGTGGATGTCCGGCGCGGTCGGGTCCAGCCCCAGCTTGATGCGCAGCGGCTGGTTGGTCGACATGGAGCGCGCGAGCTTGGTCGCCACCTCGCTCTCGACCAGGAGTTCGTCGGCGCCGCGGCGGAACACGGCGAGCTGACGGGCGACGTCGTCGCTGCCAGTGCTCACGCGGGCCCCGTCATGCAGACTGCAGGTCGAAATAGCTGCGGAATTCGACCGTACCGCGGGGGGTGAGACGCATGCATGGATGTCCTTGCAACAAAAAATGCCTGCCGTTGCCCGGCGGCCGCCCCAAGTTTGCTAGAATCGACCGACGCGCAACGCAGATTCCGAAACAGCCACGTCCGGATCCTTTTTTGCCAGCTGACCAAACGTCGATTCTAGCGCACAGTGCGACAGCCCTCGGTGGGGTGTTGTCGCCGCGTGCGCGACGGCCGCTGACCATTGGCCAGTGGGCCGCAGTCGCCGTGCTTTCGCTTTCCGCGATGGCCGCATTCGGGCTGGCGCCCGACACGACGCTCGAGACCGTACCCACGCACCTGGTCGAACGCGTGCTGCCGTTACCCGAAATCGGGCCCGCGGATCCCGCGGAGGCGACGTACTGGCGGGAGGAGCGGGTGCAACGCGGGGACACCATCGGCAGCCTGCTCTCCCGGGCCGGCGTCGACGACGCCGAGGCCATGCAGTTCCTGCGCGTCGATCCCGGGGCGCGTCCCGTCTACCGGCTGCGGCCGGGGCGTGCCGTGCGGGTTGCCACCGACGATACAGGCCTGTTGCTGGCGCTTCGCTTCCAGACGGGAGACGGCAATATGCTCGCGGTCGAGCGCGCGGGCGACGGATTCCAGGCGCAGCGCCACGCGGCAGTCGAAGACCTGCGCACCACGGTGCGCGCCGGCGAGATCCGCAGTTCACTGTTCGCGGCTGCCGATGCGGCCGGCGTGCCTGACGCCATCACCATCGCGATGGCCGAAGTATTCGCTGGCGACATCGACTTCTATCACGACCTCCGGCGGGGTGATCGCTTTTCCGTCGTGTACGAGACGCGCCTGGTCGACGGCGAGCCCGTCGGCACCGGCCGCATTCTTGCCGCGGAATTCGTGAATCGGGGCGTGACGCTGCGCGTGTTCCGCTGGTCCGACGGCGGGGAGAGCGAGAGCTACTATCGCGAGGATGGACGCAGCGCGCGCGGTGCCTTCCTGCGCTCGCCGATGGAATTCTCGCGCGTCACTTCGGGGTTTTCGCTGGCGCGTTTTCACCCGATCCTCAAGCAATGGCGGGCGCACAAGGGCACCGACTACGCGGCGCCCACCGGCACGCCGGTACGCGCGACGGCCGACGGGGTGGTCAGTTTCGCGGGCGTGCAGGGTGGCTACGGCAACGTGGTCTTTCTGCGCCATGACGGCAGCTACTCCACCGTCTACGGACATCTGTCGCGGCTGGGGGCATCGGTGCGCAACGGCGCGCGCGTGCGCCAGGGGGATACGATCGGCTATGTCGGCTCGACCGGTTGGGCGACCGGCCCGCATCTGCATTACGAGTTCCGGATCAGCGGCGAGGCGCGCAATCCGCTCACCGTCGCGTTGCCTGCATCGCGACCCGTTCCGACGACGGCGCTCGCGGCGTTCCGCGCCGACATTGCGCCCTACGCGCAGACGCTCGAACTTGCGCAGCAGCTCTCCGGCGCGGCATTGGCCGCCGCAGAGTAAGCCGCCGCAGAGCAAGCCGCGATTCACCGACCCGCCGTGTCCGCCGAGGTCTACGCCGGCGTGATGTCGGGTACCAGCCTCGATGGAGTGGATGCCGTCGTCGCGGATTTCGCAGCTTCCGATGGCATTGCCTGCGCGCTGCTCGGCGCATCCCATCTGGCGTTTCCCCCCGATCTGCGCGACGAATTGCTGCGACTGCAGGCCTCGGGGCCCGACGAGCTTGCCCGCGCCGCCCGCTGCGCCAACGTGCTCGCCGATCTCTATGCGGTGGCGCTGCGCGAGGCCTGCCTCGCGGCGAAAGTCGACCCAGGCGCGGTAGTCGCCGCCGGCGTCCACGGCCAGACGGTGCGCCATCGGCCGGACGAGGGCTGGACCTTGCAGATCAACAATCCGGCACGCGTCACCGAGTTGGCCGGCATGTGCGTGGTCGCCGATTTTCGCGCGCGCGACGTCGCCGCCGGCGGGCAGGGCGCGCCGCTGGTCCCGGCATTTCATCACGCGCTGTTCGCTCGCGCCGATCGCCATCGCGTCGTCGCCAACATCGGCGGCATCGCCAACATTTCCGACCTGCCGCCGGCGGGCCCGGTACGCGGCTTCGACACCGGTCCGGGCAATGTCCTGCTCGACCTGTGGTGCCTGCGCCATCGCGGCACCGCCTTCGACACGGACGGGGCCTGGGCGGCGACCGGCGTGGTGAATGCCGACCTTCTCGCGACGATGCTGGCCGAGCCGTATTTCGCGCTGCCGCCGCCCAAGAGCACCGGCCGCGATCTGTTCAACGCCGAATGGCTCGACGCGGTCCTGGCGCGCCGGAATTGGCGGGGGCCGATGGCGGACGTCGCCGCGACACTGGTCGCGCTGACCGCCCGCTCGCTTGCCGACGCCATCGACGCGCAAGCCGGCGCCGCGCGCGAAGTTCTGGTCTGTGGCGGCGGCGCGCGCAATGCCACGCTGATGCGCGCGCTCGGCGCGGCGCTGCCGGGCAGGTCCGTGCGCGCCACCGATGCCGATGGCGTGGCCGCCGACCATGTCGAGGCGCTGGCTTTCGCCTGGCTCGCGCGCGAGGCGCTCGCCGGACGACCCGGCAACCTGCCCGCGGTTACCGGTGCGTCGGGGCCACGAGTGCTTGGGGCGATATACCCGCGCTAGGAATTTTTCGCGGGTGCAGCGATTTTTCGGGCATCACCTGTACCACTGGCGCTGCATCCGAACCGCAAAAAACGGGACCCGCGGGTCCCGTTTTCGATGCTGCCTTGACCGGTCTTCAGGCCGAGAAGCTCGATCCGCAGCCACAGGTGGTGGTCGCGTTCGGATTCTTGATCACGAACTGGGCGCCTTCGAGACCGTCCTGATAGTCGATTTCCGCGCCGACCAGGTACTGGTAGCTCATCGGGTCGATCAGCAGCGTCACGCCGTCCTTGACCATCGCGGTGTCGTCCTCGTTGGTCGCTTCGTCGAAGGTGAAGCCGTACTGGAAGCCCGAGCATCCGCCGCCCGACACGAACACGCGCAACTTCAACTCCGGATTGCCTTCTTCTTCGATCAGCATCTTGACCTTGGCCGCGGCCGAGTCGGTAAAGACCAGCGGGGCAGGCATTTCGTTCATCGCGTTCATTGTTGACTCCGTAGTGCGGGATTCGATCTGTTAATGATGCGCCTGTTTTCGGCGCCGCGCTATTCCGCTGCAGCCGTTCGTTTCAATTCGACCACGCTTCCGCTGCCGGGTTCAGCATGGTGCAGTCTTCCTTCGATCACTGCGCCAAGGTGCATTTCCAACGAGCGGTACTCGACATCACCGACGATCCTCGACTTCGCCTGGAGTTCGAGGAATTCGCACGCCGTTACCGATCCGTTGATGGTGCCATTGACCACCACGTGCGAAACCTTGACCTCCCCATCGACGCGGGCCAACTCCGATATCACCAGCGTGCCCGCCTCGCCGTCCACCGCCGTCACGTTGCCGCGCACGATGCCGTCGACGCGCAGGCCGCCGGTAAAGCAGACGTCGCCGTTCACCGTCGTTCCCGCACCGATCAGCGAATCGATGCGTTTTTGCGGCGGACCGTGCTTCTTGCGCTCGAACATGGGGCCTCCCTAGTTCACGATCAAGGTGCGCGTCGCTCGCGGTCCCGGCTGACCGGCTTCGAAGGCCCGGACGGCGACCGTGGTCACCCGGCCCCCTGGGGGAACGCGAATTCTTGTCTCAACCCTCTGATAATACTTGAATTTGAGTAGAAGTGTCGAGGCGGCCGCCGCATCGTCCTCGGGCAGGGCGATCACCCGGGGCGGCGACGTGTCACCAGGCGGGCCGACCACCGTTGCGCTCACGACGACGTTGCCGATGAATTCGCCCTTGGGATTGCCGCCGCGTACCACCAGAACCGTGACCCGCCACATGTCCTCGCCGCCGGGCTCGGCGGAAACCCGCGGGATCTGCAGACCTGCCGTTTTGCTCGAATCCGCCACCACTTTCTGCAGGAACGCCAGCTCCTCCTTCAACTGGGCGTTTTCGCCCGAGAGCTGCTTGGCCTGCCGTGTCAATTCCTCCTGCGCCCCGCGGGTGATCGCCAGATCGCTTTCAAGTACTGCGTTGCGGGCACGCAGTTCGGTGGCCTCGGTGCGGAATTTCGCGCTGTCGGCCTCGACCGTGGCCAGCCGTTGTTCGATTTCCTTGCGGTTGAAGCCACCGAAAATCTGGCCGAAGTCGAATCCCCAATACCACATGCCGCCGACCACCCCGACCAGCGCGAGCGCGAGTCCGGTGCGTCCCCACCAGGGCAGGCGGGTGCGCACGTCCATCCTGGGGGCGGCTATGCCGAAATGGTGGCGCAATCTGCGCCATCGGTGGGGCACGGTCACCGTATTTGTACCTAGGGCAGCACGGGTGGTGCCGACAGTCCGGTCGTTTCCGGCAGCCCGCACATGAGGTTCATGTTCTGGACCGCCTGCCCCGCTGCGCCTTTCACGAGGTTGTCCTCGACGACGAGCACCGTGACCATGTCGCCCCCGCCGGGACGGTGGACCGCGATGCGCGCCACGTTCGACCCGCGCACGCTGCGCGTTTCGGGCATCGACCCGGCCGGCATGACGTCGACGAAGGGTTCCCCCGCGTAACGCTTCTCGAACAGTGCCTGCAGATCGACGTCGGCACGGGTCAGTCGCGCGTACAGGGTCGAATGGATGCCACGGATTATCGGCAGGAGGTGCGGCGTAAAGACGAGTTTGACCGGTGTCTTGCTGCGCAGCGCGAGTTCCTGCACGGTTTCCGGATGGTGCCGGTGTCCGTTCACGCCGTAGGCCTTGAAATTATCGGACGCCTCTGCCAGCAACAGGCTCACTTCAGCCTTGCGCCCCGCGCCGGACGCGCCGGACTTGCAGTCGGCAATCAGGTGTTCGCTGTCGACGATGCCGGCTTCCAGCAGCGGTACGAGCCCCAACTGCATCGACGTGGGATAGCAGCCGGGGTTGCCCACGATGCGCGCCTTGCGGATGGCGTCGCGATTCAGTTCGGGCAAGCCGTAGACAGCCTCCGCCAGCAGATCCGGGCAGGCGTGCGGCATCCTGTACCACTTCTCGAACAGCGCCGGGTCCCTGATCCGGAAGTCCGCCGCGAGGTCGACGATCTTCACTCCCGCCGCGGTCAGTTCGCGGGCCTGCGCCATCGCGACGCCATGCGGCGTCGCGAAGAACACCAGGTCGCAGGACTTGAGATCGGTGACGTCGGGCGCGGTGAATATCAGCTTGTCGTAGTGTCCGCGCAGGCTCTGGAACATGTCGACGACTCGCGTGCCGGCATCGCCGCGCGAGGTGATGGCGTGCACCTTGGCGCCGGGATGCGACGCCAGAATTCTCAGGAGTTCGACTCCGGTGTAGCCGGTGCCGCCGACGATGCCGATCTTGATCATTGCGGGACCTCGGGTCGGGGAAGGTCGATTCTAACGGAAGTGGGCGAGAAACCTTTCGGGCGCCACGCATCCACTCGCGGTGGTTGTCATGGTGCAGCGGCGCCGAAAACGAAAAGGCCGCCTTGGCGGCGGCCCCTCGTTTGCACTCGTCGCGCGTATCAGCGCTTGGAGAACTGCTTGCGGCGACGGGCCTTGTGGAAGCCGACTTTCTTTCGCTCGACTTCGCGCGCGTCGCGCGTGACCAAACCGGCCTTGGACAGAGTCGGCTTCAGTTCCGCGTCGTACTCGATCAGCGCGCGGGTGATTCCGTGGCGCACCGCCCCCGCCTGTCCCGACTCGCCGCCACCGTTGACGTTGACCATGATGTCGAAGGTGCCCGTGTGGCTGGTCAGCACCAGCGGCTGGCGCACGATCATGCGGCCGGTCTCGCGGGTGAAGAAATCATCCACCGGCTTCTCGTTCACGATGAACTTGCCCGTGCCCTGCTTCATGAAGACACGCGCTACCGACGTCTTGCGGCGGCCGGTGCCGTAGTAGTAGTTACCGATCATTGTCTTGAGTTCCGTTGCGGCGTTGGGTTGGCGTTCAGCGCACAGGGGCGAGCGGCTTGGGTTGCTGCGCCGTGTGCGGATGCGAGGGGCCTGAGTAGTACTTGAGTTTCTTGAGCATTGCGTACCCGAGCGGACCCTTCGGCAGCATGCCGCGAATCGACTTGCGGAGCGCCTCTTCGGGCTTGCGCGCGTGCAGGTGGGCGTAGGTCTCGGACTTGATGCCGCCCGGGTAACCGCTGTGGCGGTACACCATCGTGCGCTCGGCCTTGCCGGAGGTCATCACGATCTTGTCGGCGTTGACGATGATCACATGGTCACCGGTGTCGATGTGGGGGGCGAAGGTCGGCTTGTGCTTGCCGCGCAGCACGCGGGCGACCTCGGTGCAGAGGCGGCCGAGCACGAGCCCCTCGGCGTCGACAACGTGCCAATCACGTTGGATCTCACTGGCTTTGGGGGTGTACGTAGGCATGCCGCAATCTCTGGTCAGTCGGTGGATGACGTCGGGTCATCCGTCGGTCGATCTGGATCCGTCGAGGATCCGGGGAACCGTGAAATGATACGGCCCGAGATCCCGGCATCCAACCCGTCGCGCAACCAGCGCCATCGCGGCAGTGCCGCGGGCAGCGCGCGGCCACTCCTCGCCGGCAGCCAGCCGGCCACCATGAGCGCGCCTTCCCCACGGAGCGTGGCGGCTAGGGTCGACATGACCGCGTCCGCCTGTGCGTCCGCGGTCGAGAAAGTGCTCAAGTTGCCGACAGACAGGACCGATGAACCCACATGAGTTCCGCCGACTCGGACCGCACGCCCGCGCGGCCTGAGGGCGCGGGCGCCTCGGTGACGATCAACGCCCTGGCCGACCCGGTCTTCGCCGTCGACACCAACGGCGTCCTGCAGTACGCCAACGACGCCGCCGGCGAGGTGCTCGGCTGGGACGCCGTCGAGCTCATCGGGACCCAGGTCCTCGAGCTGGTCCATCCCGACGACGTGAACCTCGCCAGTGCAGCACTGGGCACGGTGGTTGCGAAACCGTTCGGGGACCTCATCGCCCTGCGAGTACACACCGGGCACGGCACCTGGCGGTACCTCGAGCTGCGCGGCACCTTCCGTCCCGACGACGGCGACGACCCGCTCGGCGGTTCGATCGTGATCGTCGCTCGCGACGTGACCGAGCGCCACCGGCTCGAGTTCGACCAAGGTGACACCGAGGTGTTGCGAGCGGTCATGGCGAACATGCACAGCATGGTCGTGCTCGTCGACGCCAACGGTCTCGTACGCACCGTCAACGGCGCGGTCACGCGCATCCTCGGCCATGATCCCGAGATGGTCCGCGGTCGATCGATCCTCGACTTCCTCCACGCCGACGATCGCGACCAGGTCCTCGACGCAGCGCAGTCGCTCGGCCCGCAGGAGTCGATCACGCTCGACGCCCGCATCCTGAAGATCGACGACGAACCGACGGTGTGCGAGTTCACGGTCAACAACCTGCTCGACGATCCCGTGGTCAACAGTTATGTGGTCAGCGCACAGATCGCCACCGCGCTCGCCGACGCACGCGAGCGTGTCGAGTTCCTCGCACACCACGACGCTCGCACCGGCCTGCTCAACCGCGACGGTTTCATGCGGTCGGCCAGCGCCATGATGAAGTCGGGCGGCGGGCTGGGCATCCTGATCGTCGACATCGTCCACTTCCGATCGGTCAACGAGCTGTACGGCGAGCCGATCGGTGACGCCGTCCTGCGGGCCGTGGCCGACCGCATCGACCAGATCCGCTGGCCGGATCTCATCACGGCGCGCTTCGGCGGCGACGAGTTCGTGCTGGCGGTGCGCGGGGCGAGCGCGGCCACCGTCGAGCTGTTGCGCGAACGAGTTCGGCGCGACGTCGCTCGTTCGGTCGTGATCGACGGCCAGGAGGTCAACTTCGACATCCGAACGGCGGTCGCGTACGAGCCCAAACCACAGGTCCTCGACGCCGCACAGTCGCTCGGCCCGCAGGAGTCGATCACCCTCGACCCGCGCATACAGACGCTCGACGACGAGCCCACGGTGTGCGAGTTCACGGTCAACAACCTGCTCGACGATCCGGTGGTCAACAGCTACGTGGTCAGCGCGCAGATCGCGGCCGCACTCGCCGACGCTCGCGAGCGTGTCGAGTTCCTCGCCCATCACGACGCTCGCACCGGTCTGCTCAACCGCGACGGATTCATGCGGTCGGCCAGCGCGATGATGAAGTCGGGCGGCGGGCTGGGCATCCTGATCGTCGACATCGTCCACTTCCGATCGGTCAACGAGCTGTACGGCGAGCCGGTCGGCGACGCGGTGCTGCGGG
>JAQBEY010000097.1:0-19971 GCA_032123655.1 Betaproteobacteria bacterium | reverse complement strand
GGCGAGCACGCAATCCAGCCGGTCCTGACGCTTGTGCAGCCACCTCGTCAGCGTTCGTGCCGACTGAAAAACCACGCGCGCCTTGGCATCCCAGGGCGCCGGCAAGTGGCGCGGCGCGTCGTCCTGCAGCACGATCAGCCGGTCGGCGAGGTCGAGCGATGACCGCGTCGCTGGATCGCCACCGGGGAGGTCCCGATACAGGTCGGTTCCGGTCAGCGCCACGATCAGCGCCCGCTCCGGATGCCGTTCTCGCCAAGCGTGAATCGCGGGATGACTGCGTCTTGCATGCAGCGCCACCAGCGCCTCGGCTTCGTCGCCCGGTGTTCCCGCGATGCCGTCGTCGGTCGCTTGTACAATCACCCGGAAACGGGGAGACAGCAGGCGCCGCCAGCGCGCGGCCGTGCGCCAGTTGCCGTTGTTGGCGGCAGCGAGGTACGGTGTGACGATGAGCAGCGCGGGCAGGCGCGATCGCGGCATGGAGGGTCGATAGATGCTGGTCGGAGGCGGGCCGCGTTCGGCGGCGGCGATTGCACAGGCGCTTGCCGATGTGCGCGATTATACGCGGCGGCTGTACGCGCACCTGACCGACGCCCAGCGTCAATTCCCGCAAATCGCCATCGTCAATCTGCCGCGCTGGGAACTGGGCCACATCGGCTGGTTTCAGGAATTCTGGTGCCGCCGCCACCGGCCCGATGATCCGCGGGGATTGCGCACGCCTTCGCACCTGCCCGAGGCTGACCAATGGTGGGATTCGGCGCGGGTCGCGCATGCCACGCGCTGGTCGCTGCCCTTGCCCGATTGGCACGGAATCGGCGCCTATCTCGACGTAACGCTGGCCGACACGCTGGCGGCGCTGGCGTCGTCGCGCGACGGCGAACGCTATTTCTTCGAACTCGCGCTCTATCACGAGGACATGCACGTCGAGGCGTTGCTGATGACGTTGCAGACACTCGCGTTGCCGCTGCCGCCCGATTTTCCCCGTCCGATGGATGTTGCGGGCGAAAACGCAGAGTCCGCGGGCGACGTGGCGTTCGCCGGCGGCAGATTCATGCTTGGGGCGCCGCAGGGCGCCGACGCCACGCGGTTTGTTTTCGACAACGAGAAGTGGGCGCATCCGGTCGAGGTTGACCCGTTCGAACTTGCGCAGTGCTGCGTGACCAATGCCGAGTACGCCGCATTCGTCGCCGACGACGGCTACGCGCGGCGGACACTCTGGTCGGCCGAGGGCTGGTCGTGGCGAATGCTCCACCGTGCAGCGCACCCGTTGTATTGGCGCCAGAGCGCCGACGGCTGGACCCAGCGGCGCTACGATGCCTGGATCCCCTTGGCGAGCGCCGAACCCGTGATGCATGTGAACGCGCACGAGGCCGAGGCCTGGTGTCGCTGGGCCGGCCGGCGCCTGCCGACCGAAGCGGAATGGGAATATGCCGCCATACGCGAAGTCGCCGATGCCCATGCACACCTGGATCACGCCGCGGCCGGCCCCATGCCTGCCGCGTGCCAGGGCGAGGCGCTCGCGCATCTGTTCGGCAATGTCTGGGAATGGACCGCGAGTCCGTTTTTCGCCTATCCGGGTTTCGCGCCCGATCCATACGCGGAGTACTCGGCGCCCTGGTTCGGCGATCATCGAGTCATTCGCGGTGGATCGTTTGCTTCGCGCTCACGGCTGATTCAGGCACGGATGCGAAATTTCTACCTGCCCGAGCGCCGGGACATGTTCGTCGGATTTCGGACCTGCGCTGCTGTATCTGCCGGTGCGCGAGGGACCGCCTGAGCCCCGAGATCGGGGGATTTCTGATCAGGATCAAGGCCGGCAGGGCGAACGCGCTCATGATCGTTATAGGTTAAGTCCGGACTCCGGGTCGTTTGCCCGAAAATGCGCATCGCGACGACGGGCCGGGCGCCGACGGAGGAAGTGGCTTTGCAGTCGACCACAACAAGCATGTCCCGATTCGAGATCGTTACCCGCGAGGACTTCTCCCCGGTCACCTACCTGCTGGAAGTCCGCCATCCGATGATGGCGAAGGCGGCCAAGCCCGGACAGTTCGTCATCGTGATGGCGACCGAGCATGGCGAACGCGTGCCCCTCACCATTGCTGATTTCGATCTCGACCGCGGCACAATCACGCTGGTTATCCAGGCCGTGGGCAAGACCACGCGCGAGATGCAGGAAAATTGCAGGGTGGGCTCGACCCTGCATGCACTGGTCGGCCCCATGGGTGTGCCAAGTGCGCAGAGTCATCCGCGAAAGGTGCTCTGCGTCGGTGGTGGCCTGGGTGTGGCGCCGACTTTTCCGCAGGCGCGCGGATTCCAGCAGGATGGCGCCTATGTCATCGGCGTCATCGGCTTTCGCAACAAGGGCCTGGTGTTCTGGGAAGATCGGTTCCGGTCGGTCTGCGACGAGGTGATCGTCTGCACGGACGATGGCTCGGCCGGCATCAAAGGCACCGTTGCCGAAGGGATCCGGGTTGCCATCGAACGCCATCCGGACATCGAAGAATGCGTCGCGATCGGACCGCCGGTAATGATGAAGGGTTGCGCCGACGCCACGCGGCCCTACGGCATCAAGACGATGGTCAGTCTCAATCCGCTGATGGTCGACGGTACCGGTATGTGCGGCGGCTGCCGGGTGAAGATTGGTGACGAGATCAAGTTTGCCTGCGTCGACGGTCCCGATTTCGACGGGCACAAGGTCGATTTCGACGACCTGATGGCGCGCCTGAAACGCTTCACGGCGGAAGAGCGAGTGGCGCTGGAACATTGGAACGACTCCTGCCGCCTGATGAAAACGGCAGATGCCATCGCGCCGGCGCAGGACGGCGACCAGGAGTTCTACTAGGCCATGGCGGCGACCAGGAAAAAAACGATTCGAACAATACCCCAGGAGCGCACGGCGGTCCGGGAGCAGGATCCGAAGGAACGGGCGCGCAACTTCAGTGAGGTGTCGTTCGGCTATGGGCTCGAGGAAGCGCTGCGCGAGGCCGATCGCTGCCTGCAATGCGCGGACGAACCCTGCGTTCGCGGCTGCCCGGTCGGGATCGACATCCCGGGGTTCATACGAAAAATCTCGGAAAAGCACTATCACGGCGCCTACGACATTATCACCGACACCAACCTGCTGCCGTCGGTCTGCGGCCGCGTGTGCCCGCAGGAAAATCAATGCGAAGGCGTCTGCACGGTCGGTGACACGCTGGAACCGGTCGCTATTGGTCGTCTGGAACGCTTTGTCGGCGACATGGCGATCAGCGAGAACTGGACCAATATTCCGTACATCGAGCCTTCCGGGTACAGGGTCGGCATCGTCGGTGCGGGTCCCGCAGGCATGGCCTGCGCCGCGGACATGGCCAAGGCCGGCTGCGAGGTCACGGTCTACGAGGCGTTCCACGAGCCGGGCGGCGTTCTCAAGTACGGCATCCCGGACTTCCGGCTGCCAAACGGTGTGGTTGACGCCGAACTCGGGAAGCTGCGGCAACTCGGCATCACGTTCGAGTGCAACACGCTGGTCGGTCGGCTGTTCACTGTCGAGCAGATGGTGACTGAAATGGGGTTCCACGCGGTGTTCATCGGCACCGGCGCCGGTTATCCAAGCTTCATGGGCATCCCCGGAGAGTCGCTGAACGGCGTGCTCTCCGCCAACGAGCTGCTCACGCGCTGCAACCTGATGCACGCGCGCGATTATCCGAATTTCGATACGCCGTTGAAGCCCGGCCGCCAGGTGGCGGTGATCGGCGCCGGCAATACGGCGATGGATGCGTTGCGGGTGTCGCTGCGCCTGGGCGCCGAAGTGGTGCACTGCATCTATCGCCGGTCCAAGGTCGAGGCGCCCGCGCGGGCGGAGGAAATCCACCACGCCGAGGAAGAGGGAATCGATTTCAACTGGCTGTCGAGTCCGATCGAGATCCTGGGTGACGACGAAAAGCGCGTGCGTGCGCTGCGCTGCGTCCGAATGGAACTCGGCGAGCCCGATGCATCGGGCCGGCGGCGCCCGGTGGTGATTCCCGGCAGCGAATTCGAGTTCGAAACGGACATGGTCGTCTTCGCGATCGGGACCAACGCCAACCCGATCCTCGGCCAGACGGCGAAGCTGGCGCTCGACCAGCGCGGTTATATCGCCACGGACGACAGCCTTGCCACCTCGATCGCCGGTGTCTTTGCCGGCGGCGACATCGTCACCGGCGCGGCGACCGTGATCGAGGCGATGGGCGCCGGCCGCAAGGCCGCGCGCAGCATGAAGGCCTACCTCGGCCTGCGCGACACCGAAGCGGTCTACAGGACCGAGACGGCGACAACGCGTTTCGGCATTTCCGCCGACGAACATGGCTACGCCCGGGTGCGCATTGCCTGAATGCGGTGGCACGACAGCCGAACGATGTTTCTCCTCAAGGCCCGAACATGACTGAATCCACGCTCCTCGATCGCCCTGCCGGGACGGAGGCCGTCCGCAACAGGCAGGTGCAGGTGCTGACCGAGCATATCGTCGAGGTAATCAGCGATTCCGGCGAGGGTGCGCAGCGCTGCGGACAGTCGCTGGGCGCCATCGCCGCCAGGAGCGGCAACGGCATCTGGACCGTGGAGATCATCCCGGCCGAAATACAGCCCCCCGCCCGCAGCGTGGCCGGGGCGAGCGGGATCCGGATCCGGATCGGCACCGGGCGTGTCACCAACGGCGGCGACGAAACCGATCTGGTCGTGGCATTCAACGAGCAGGTGTTGCTGGGACGCGTGCGTGCCGGCGAATTGAAGCCCGGGGCGAAGATCCTGCTCGAAAGTGCCTGGCGCGAGCACAAGGACCCGACGATCGCCGCATCCTATGTCGAAACGGTGAGGGCGCTGCGGGACAGCGGGTACCGGGTCTACGAAATCCCGCTCGAGCGCGAATGCCGTGCGCTGATGACCGACGCGCGCCGCGGCAAGAACATGTTCGTGCTGGGCATGCTGTGCAGCATCTACAGCTTCGACATGCAGCTGGCCCGCGATCAGGTCGCGCGGATATTCGGCAAGAAGGACGAAAAGGTCATTGCCACCAACGTGGGGCTGCTGGACGCCGGGTTCGTCTGGGGCGAGGCCAACCTCGACTTCAAGTATTCGATCCCGGCCGAGCGGTCGAAAACGCCGCAGATCGTGGTCAACGGCAACACCGCAATCGCGCTGGGCGTGCTCGCGTCGGGCATGGACATCTGCGCGATGTACCCGATCACGCCGGCCACGTCCGCATCGCACTACCTGTCCGAGGTTTTCGAGCGGGTCGGCGGGATGGTGCACCAGGCCGAGGACGAAATCGCGGCCTGCGCATTCGCGATCGGCGCGTCCTACGCGGGTCGCTGCGCGGTGACCATCACGTCGGGGCCGGGTTACGCGTTGAAGCAGGAAGGGCTGGGTCTGGCGGTGATGGCCGAGATCCCGCTGGTGGTGGTCAACGTGCAGCGCGGCGGACCCAGCACCGGGCAGCCGACCAAGGTGGAGCAGGGTGACCTCCTGGCCACTGTCTTCGGCAGTCACGGCGATGCGCCGAAGGTCGTGCTCGCCGTCAGCGACATCGAGGACTGTTTCTATTCGATGATCACGGCGCGCAAGATCGCCGAGACCTTTAACATGGTCGTGGTCGTGTTGTCGGATGCGAGCCTCGCGACTGCCCAGGCGCCGTTCCCCCGGCCGAAATTCTCCGCGGACTGGCTGGCGCCGCCGCTCGACCAGTCGCCGGTGCCCAAAGGTGCCAAGCCGTACGACTGGGACCCGGTCACCGGCATCGCCCGCCGTTTCATTCCCGGCCAGCCGAACGGCATGCATACGCTGACCGGTCTCGCCCATGATCGAATGAGCAAGGTCGCCTACGACCCGGCGATCAACGAAGAGGGCCTGCGCGCGCGCAGTCTGAAGCTCGCCACGCTGCAGAAGACGCTGAGGACGCCGTCCATCCACGGCGATCCCGAAGGCGACCTGCTGGTGGTCGGCTGGGGCAGCACGCAGGGCGTCATCGAGGAAGCAGTCGACCGCGCGCGTGCCGAAGGCCTGAAGGTCTCGTCGCTGCACCTTCGCTTCATCCAGCCGATGCCTTCCGGCATCCGCGAGATCCTGCATCGCTTCGGCAAGGTCATGACGGTGGAGGGCAACTGGTCGGACCGGACCGAGGACGAACTGATCGACGAGGACAATCGCCGCTTTTCGGCGCTGGCGCTGATGCTGCGCTCGCGCTTTCTGGTCGACATCGATTGCTGGAGCGAGGCGCGCGGGCAGCCGATCAAGCCCGGCGATGTCCTGCGCGCGATGCGCGCCAAACTCAACCAAGGAAGCTGACCATGGCCACTCCGGTCACCCGCTGCATCATCAAGCTGCACGAGGAGCACCATAACCTGGAGGACTACCAGGGTGGCGTGCCCCGCTGGTGCGGCGGCTGTGGCGACAATGCCATCCTCGCCGCGGTACAGCGGCTGTGCCGGGACGAGGACCTGGCGCCGGAGCGTACCGTTTTCGTGTCCGGCATCGGCTGCTCCAGCCGTTTTCCGCACTACATGAAGACCTACGGGTTCCACGGCATTCACGGCCGCGCCTTTCCGATCGCCGAAGGCGTGAAGATGGCGCGCCCGGACCTGCACGTGTTCGTGAACACCGGTGATGGCGACTGCTGCAGCATCGGTGCGGCGCACTGGATCCATGCGATCCGCTACAACATGAACATGACGGTCATCCTGCACGACAATCACGTCTACGGACTGACCAAGAAACAGGCATCGCCGACGTCGCCGATCGGCTTCAAGAGCAATACGACGCCGCGCGGCGCCGTGCTCGAGGCGCTGAATCCGCTGACGGTGACGCTGGGCGTGCAGAACGCCTCGTTCGTCGCCCAGGCCGTCGACTGGATCCCTGAGATGCTCTACGACATCGTCTCGAAAGCCTATCGGCATCGCGGCTTTTCGTTCATCCGCATCATCCAGCGCTGTCCGGAGTTCCTGCCGAAGATGTTCGAGCCGTGGCTGCACGACCCGGGCAAGACGCTGCTGCTCACGCACGCGAACGGCCTCACGCCGTCGGCCGAGACCAGTCGCATCTACAAGAACCAGCGCGAGCACGATCCGCTGGACATCAATACGGCTCGCGAAATTGCTTCCTGCGAGGACCCGATCCCGGTCGGCATCCTCTACCAGAATCCCGAAGTGCCCTGCTACGAGGATCTGCGCGGAGCCGGCCAGCCGCGCACGGCCGAACGCACGCGCATCGGCCTCGACGCCGAATTCGACAAGGTCACGATCTGGCCGGACGACGACGCGGCGCATCAGCGCGTCGCCTGAGGTCCGGCATCGACATGAGCGGAACTGCTGCAGTGGACATGGCCACCAAATTCCCCGACCAGATGGTCTTTCACATGACCGGGAAGCGGGTCGGCGACGACATGACCGCCGTCGAGCCTGGCATGCTGCGCCCCGCGTCGCTGGCGCACTACCGCGACCTCACCCGCCTGCGCTACGACTTTCCGCTGGTCCTGCCGGAGGCGTCGACGGCGCCGGACTTCGTGCATTCGCTGTCGTCGATCGTGGGTTCGCTGCTGGCCGACCTGGCGCCGCGCGGTCCCGACGGCGAGCGCCTGCGCAAGCACGTCCTGCGGCTCGAAAGGGAATTGCGCAGCATGCTGGCGTCGGGCGCCTCGGGTACGCTGTCGGAGCTCTGGGCCGACGCAGTGCAGCGGCTGAGCATCGGCGCCGACGACACGACCGCCAAGGTGCTCGCGCAGGCGGGTGATTCGCTCAAGCTCGACGGTGAATTGGCCGATTGCGACTCGAATGCACCGGAGCGCCTGGTCAAGCAGGCCTGGCGCCATGTGCATATGGAAAAGGCCCTGCAATTCCGCGCCACCGTCGACGCGCTGGTGCGCAGGCTCTCCGACATCCGACGCGCGGCATTCGCGCGCTCCGCCGCAGGCCAGCAGCCCGAGGCGCTGGCGGCCGCGATCGGCTCTGCTCACGCCGACGTGTTCGACTTCTCCGTGATGTCGAAACTGGTATTGCGCAATACGCCGGACGATGAGTTGCCGGCGGCCCGCCGCGCGCGCATCGACTGGGCGTTGAGCGTACTCGGCGAGCAGCCGTTTTTCCCCGATTCCCCGGGTGCGGCGGACGATGCGGCGGGCTTCGGGTTTCTCTTCGACAATTGCGCAGCGGCGCTCGATGCCTACCGGAAACGCCTGCCGCAACTGGTCGAGATCGTGAAGGCCATGGCCGTCGCCGAACTGGAGGCCGACGGCGAATTCGACGAGGCCGACCACGGACCCTACTTCGAGCGCTATGACGAGAATCTGCTGACGGCGGAGGATGTCGCGCTCTTCCCCGACTATCTCGTCTGCATTCCGGCGGATCGCAACAATGCCCCTGAGAATGCGGGACTGATCGAGATGCTGTCCTCCGGCCTGCCGGTCAAGGTCCTTGTGGAGCAGACCGAGATCATCGAGGAGTCGTCGATCGGCACCGGCCATTTCGCCTTCGGCGTGCGCAGCGCCCGGCTGGGAACGACGGCGATGGGTCTGGGCGGCATGTACGTGCTGCAGGCGACCAGCGCGGATTTGTATGCGTTGCGCGATCGGGTGCGCCGTGGGCTGTCCTGCCGCGGTCCCGCGTTGTTCAGCGTGTTCGCAGGCCCGTCCGCGCAGGTCAACGGTTTGCCGCCGTATCTGATCGCCGCCGCGGCGAAAGAATCTCGGGCATTTCCCGCCTTCGTCTACGATGCGGCCGCCGGCGGCAACTGGGCGGAACGGTTTTCGCTGGAGAACAATCGCGATCCCGAGGCCGACTGGCCGGTCGACCCGTTCGACTACGCGGACGATGCCGAACAAAGAATCACCGAACAGGTGGCCTTCACCTACGCGGATTTCGTGCTTTGCGATCCTCGTCACCTGTCGCATTTCGCCATCGTGCCGCGCACCCGCTGGAGCGCCGCGATGGCGCCGGTTGCCGAGTGGTTGCGGTTGCCCGAGCAGGCGGCAGCCGCACGCATTCCCTATCTCTGGGCGGTGGACGGGAACGATCGACTGCATCGCGTCATCGTCGACCTGCGGCTGATGCAGGCGACGCGTCGCTGCCTGTTGCTTTGGCGCCGGTTGCAGGAGCACGCGGGTATTCATGATTCGCACGCCGAGCGGCTGCTGGTGCGCGAGAAAGCAGCCTGGGACCTGGAACGGCAGCAATCCGGAGCCGCGTTTCAGGATGCGGCGGCCATGGGAGCGGGCCAAATCGCGGTGCCGGCACCGTCAGAATCCGCCGGCGACGCTGCGGAATCGCTGCCGCCCTCGGACGACGCCTGGATCGAGACCCTGCGCTGTCCAAGCTGCAACGAATGCCACCAGATCAACGACAGGATGTTCGCCTACAACGACAACAAGCAGGCGTACATCAAGAACATCGACGCGGGTACCTACAGGCAGTTGGTCGAGGCCGCCGAAGCCTGCCAGGTCGCCATCATTCATCCGGGCAAGCCGCGCAATCCAAAGGAACCCGGACTGGAAGCGCTTTTGCTACGCGCGACGCCCTTCCTCTAGCCGCCTCGGCCGCGTTCCGCGCCGCGCTCGCGCCTTGCGACCGCGGCGCACTTTTGTTGGGGGGGTGACGATCGAATTGCTGCGACGCGGCAACAGGCGTTGCAGCGGCAGTGGCAAGACCCTGTTTCGATCCCGGATTTGCGTGTCTTCAACTCCGGCTTTCCTCGGCGGGCGCGCTGGCGTAGGATCACGGTGGAGATACCGGGGTCCCAGGCAAGGCGTGCAGCCAAGGCCGCACGCGAATCGCAGTGAATGGGTCTGCCGCCCCGGTACCGGATTGAGGAGGGTGTTTGAAGCCGACGGACATTGCGGTTCCCGACTATTTCCACAAGGTCGTCGATTGTCAGTGGGCGTGCCCGGCTCACACCCCCGTTCCCGAGTACATCCGCCTGATTGCCGCCGGGCGGTACGGCGACGCCTATCTGGTCAACTGGAAGTCGAACGTCTTCCCGGGAATCCTCGGCCGCACCTGCGATCGTCCCTGCGAGCCGGCGTGCCGCCGCGGCCGGGTCGAGGAGGGCGGTGACAAGAAGGGGAAACCCGAGCCGGTGGCGATCTGCCGGCTGAAGCGCGTCGCCGCCGATTACAAGGACGACATTCGCGCGTTCCTGCCGCCGCCTGCGGAACAGCAAAACGGCAAGCGGATCGCGTTGGTCGGTGCGGGTCCGGCGTCGCTGACCGTGGCCCGCGACCTGGCGCCTCTGGGCTACGAATGCGTGGTGTTCGACGGTGACTCGCAGGCCGGCGGAATGATGCGCACGCAGATCCCGAAATTTCGGCTGCCGGAAAGCGTGATCGACGAGGAGGTCGGCTACGTGCTCGATCTCGGCATCGAATTTCGCGCCGGCAAGCGCATCGACAGCCTGGCCACGCTGGTCGGCGAGGGCTGGAACGCGGTGTTCGTCGGCAGCGGCGCGCCACGCGGCCGCGACATCGAGGTCGCCGGCCGCCGGGAGGCCGCGGCGAACATCCACATCGGTATCGACTGGCTCTCCTCCGTCTCATTCGGACACACCACGCGCATCGGTCGCCGGGTGATCGTGCTGGGCGGAGGCAACACGGCGATGGACTGCTGCCGCAGTGCCAGGCGTCTTGGCGGCGAAGATGTGCAGGTGGTCGTGCGATCCGGCTACGACGAGATGAAGGCGTCGCCCTGGGAGAAGGAAGACGCGGCGCACGAAGGCATCCCGATCCACAATTTCCTGGTGCCAAAGGCGATCACTCACGACAACGGCAAGCTCACCGGCGTCACCTTCGAGAAGGTCGCGCCGAAGTACGACGACAAGGGCCGCCGCAAGCTGATACCTACCGGCGACGCCGACGTGCATTTCCCCTGCGACGACGTGCTGGTCGCGATCGGCCAGGAGAACGCGTTTCCGTGGATCGAGCGCGACCTCGGTCTGGACTTCGACGACAACGGCATGCCGGTGGTCGATCCGGTCACGCATGCCTCGACCCGTTCCGGCGTCTTCTTCGGTGGTGACGCGGCGTTCGGACCGAAGAACATCATTTGGGCGGTCGCGCACGGACACGCGGCGGCGATATCCATCGATCTGCACTGCCGCGGCGAGAGTCTCCTGCAACGCCCGCCGCCGATGGTGACGCTGGCCTCGCAGAAGATGGGCATCCACGAGTGGAGCTACGACAATGCGATCAACGCGGATCGCCGGTTCCGCGTGCCGCTCAAGGACACCAAGCTGGCGCTCAAGAACATCAAGATCGAGGTCGAGTTGGGATTCGACCTCAAGCTCGCGTTTTCAGAGGCGCAGCGCTGCCTCAACTGCGATGTGCAGACGGTATTCGCCGACAAGCTTTGCATCGAATGCGACGCCTGCGTGGACATCTGCCCGATGGACTGCATCACGTTCACGGCCAACGGCGAAGAAACAGACCTGCGCACCCGGCTCAAGGCGCCTTCGGTGGATTTGACGCAGGATCTCTACGTGTCCGGCGAGCTCAAGACCGGCCGGGTGATGGTGAAGGACGAAGACGTGTGCCTGCACTGCGGACTGTGCGCGGAACGCTGCCCGACCGGGGCGTGGGACATGCAGAAATTCCTTCTCGACATGACGAACGCTGACGATCGCTGCGGGAGACGCCATGCGCCGGCCGCGCCGCAGGCAGGCCTGGCGGCGTCGATTGCGGCGGATTAGGAAATGAACACGATGAACGCGCCGATGTGCCGTAACGACTTCGTCGTAAAATTCGCCAACGTCAACGGCTCGGGTTCGGCGTCGGCGAACGGAATCTTCGCGCGGGCGATCCTGCGCATGGGTGTTCCGGTGGCGGCACGCAATATTTTCCCGTCCAATATTCAGGGACTGCCCACCTGGTACGAGGTGCGCGTGAGCGAGGCGGGATGGCGGGCCCGCCGTGGTGGCGCCGACCTGGTGGTGGCGATGAACCCGCAGACCTGGGAGAAGGACGTCGCCGAAATCGACACAGGCGGCTATCTTTTCTACGACTCCACCCGGCCGTTGTCTCCGGCGAAATTTCGCGACGATGTCACCGCGCTGGGCATGCCGCTGACCGCGATCTGCAACGCCGAATACAAGGACGCTCGCCAGCGGCAACTGTTCAAGAACATCATCTATCTGGGCGGGCTGGCCGCGCTGCTCGATATCGAGGCGGACGTGGTGGAGGCGCTATTCGCCGAGCAATACAAGGGCAAGGAGGCGTTGCTCGAATCCAATCGCAAGGCGTTCCGGATCGGACGCGACCATGCGCTCGCCAATTTCACCTGCCCGTTGCCGATTCGGGTCGCGCGCAGCGACCGTGTCGGCGAGCGCATCTTCATCGACGGCAACAGCGCGGCCGCGCTTGGCAGTCTCTACGGCGGCGCCACGGTGGCCGCGTGGTACCCGATCACGCCGTCGTCCTCGCTCGCCGAGGCTTTCGCGATGTACTGCCGGAAATGGCGGACCGACCCCGCGACGGGCAAGCACCGCTATGCAATCGTCCAGGCCGAGGACGAACTGGCATCCGTCGGCATGGTGATCGGTGCGGCCTGGAACGGCGCGCGGGCATTTACCGCGACTTCGGGGCCGGGCGTGTCGTTGATGCAGGAATTTTTGGGGCTGGCCTACTTCGCCGAGATCCCACTGGTGCTCTTCGATGTGCAGCGGGGGAGTCCGTCCACCGGCATGCCGACGCGTACGCAGCAGGCGGATCTGCTGTGCTGTGCCTACGCCTCTCATGGCGACACCAAACACGTGATGCTCATTCCGGAAGACCCGCGCGAAGCCTTCGATTTCGCGGCCAGTGCCTTCGACCTGGCCGATCGCCTGCAGACGCCGATTTTCGTGATGCTCGACCTCGACATCGGCATGCAGGACTGGCTGTGCGAGCCCTTTGTCTGGGACGACAGCCGCAGAATGGATCGCGGCAAGGTAATGACCGCCGAGGACCTCGACGGCGGTCGTGAATTCGGCCGCTATCTCGATGTCGACGGCGACGGCATTCCCTACCGCACCTATCCCGGCAGCCACCCGACCAAGGGCTCTTACTTCACCCGCGGAACCACCAAGGACCGCTACGCGCGCTACACCGAAGAGGGGCCGGCCTACGTCGACAACATGCAGCGACTGTTGCGCAAGTTCGAGACGGCGAAGGCGCTGGTGCCCGCCCCGGTCATCGAGAAGGCGGTCAAACCCACGCGCAGCGGGGTCATCTGGTACGGTTCGACCGGTGCGGCGATGGCCGAGTCGCTGGCCGAACTCGAACAGGAAGGCGTTCACCTCGACCGCATGCGCATCCTCGCGTTTCCGTTTGCCGATGCCGTCGCCGACTTCATCGCCGCGCATGACCGCGTGTACGTCGTCGAGCAGAATCGCGATGCGCAGATGAAGGCACTCCTGGTCAACGAATGCGGTATCGATCCGGCACGACTGATTTCGATCCTTCACTACGACGGCTCTCCGATAACTGCGCGCTTCATCACGCGCGAGGTCGGCGAGAAGGTACGCCTGTTCAACGTAACGCCGCTGCGCAAGGTCGCCCCATGACTTATCTCGCCAAGCCAAGAATTCATCACCCGTCGCTGCCGCGCAATGAACTCGGCTACACGCATCGTGACTACGAAGGCGCAATTTCGACGCTATGCGCCGGTTGCGGTCACGACTCGATTTCGGCTGCGCTCATCCAGGCTTTCTACGAACTCGCGCTGCCGCCGCATCGCGTGGCCAAGCTTTCCGGCATTGGTTGTTCGTCGAAGACGCCGACGTATTTTCTCGGCAATTCGCACGGGTTCAACAGCGTGCATGGGCGCATGCCGTCGGTGCTGACCGGCGCGGCGCTGGCCAATCGCGACCTGATCTATCTCGGCGTGTCCGGTGACGGCGACTCGGCGTCGATCGGCCTGGGGCAGTTCGCGCATGTCATGCGCCGCGGCGTCGACATGGTCTACATCGTCGAGAACAACGGCGTCTACGGACTCACCAAGGGCCAGTTCTCGGCGACCGCCGACCAGGGCAGCAAGAGCAAGCGGGGGGCGGTCAACAACGATGCCGCGATCGACCTCGCCATGTTGGCGATGCTGCTCGGCGCAACTTTTGTCGCGCGCAGCTTCTCCGGCGACAAGGAGCAGCTGGTGCCGTTGGTCAAGGCGGCGATTGCCCACCACGGCGCCGCGTTCATTGACGTGGTGAGCCCCTGCGTGGCGTTCAACAACCACGCGGGCTCGACCAAGAGCTATGACTACGTGCGCGAGCACAACGACGCCGTGAACCGGCTCGACTTCATTTCCACGCGCGACCCGATCACCGCCGGCTACGCGCCGGGCGAGGCGCGCGACGTGGTGCTGCACGATGGCGGCACGATTCGCCTGCGCAAGGTCGACTCTGACTACGACGTCTCGGACAAGGTCGCGGGAATGGCGTATCTCGAGGCGCGCCGCGCCGCCGGTGAGATCGTCACCGGGCTGCTCTACGTGCATCCGCACTGTGCAGACATGCACGACGCGCTGGAGACTGTTGGTGCGCCGCTTAACGCTCTGGGTGACGCCGACCTGGTGCCGGGGAGCGCGGCGCTCGCGGGAATCAACGCCGGGCTGCGCTGAGCCGGGCGTCTTCGCAAACCGCGCGCAAGGCGCGGCGGAAAATTTCTACATCTGCTTGAACAGCTGCACGTAGGATTCGCCGACCGGCAGTGTTTCGCTGCGCCCCTTCAAGCGCACGACAAGGTGCCCGCGCGCGTCTCGGGTGACGCCCGCAATGGCGGTGACCCGCACCACCGCGGAGCGATGAATCTGCCAGAACATCTGGGGGTCGACTTCTTCCGCGATCGACTTCAACGCCCGCCGGATCAGCGACTCCGAGTCCTGCGTCACGACCAGCGTGTATTTGTTGTCGGCGCGGAAATACAGGATTTCGTCGACGGTGATCACGCGCAGGGTGTCACGGTGCGCGGCGGTGATCCAGCGCAGGTATTCCTTGCGCCCGGCAATCGTGCTCGCCAGCGTCTCCAGGATTCCGGTCAGATCCGCCGGCGGACCCTTCAGCCGCTGCTGCAGCCGGGTAATGGAGGCGTCGAGGCGCTCCGCCGAAATGGGCTTCAGAATGTAGTCCACCGCGCCCTGCTCGAAGGCAGCCACCGCGTACCTGTCGTACGCGGTCACGAATACGACGTGGCACTTTCCGCTGGCACGGCGCGCGACCTCGAGGCCGTTCATGCCGGGCATTTCGATATCCAGGAACAGGATATCCGGCCGATGCACCGCGATGGCATCGACCGCCGCGGGACCGTCGGCCACGTCGGCTGCGACGACGAGTTCCGGCCAGCGTGCAGCGAGCAGTTCCTTCAGCTCGGCGCGCAGCACGGGTTCGTCTTCAGCGAGGATTGCTGTCGGTGCGTTCACGAGGGAATTCCATCGAAATGCTGTTTCCGGATTCGCCGTCGGCGCCGATTTCCAGGCGCGCGGCGGATCCGTACAGCGATCGCAGTCGATCGCGAATGCCACCGACGAGTTCACGGCCTGGCCCGTCGTGCAGGAAGACGTTTGCGCCGGTCCGGATGGTGATCCGCAGCATGGAGCCGGCGATCTCTACCCGGATGCACAGCGGATCGTGCGCGGCAATCGATTCGGTTCGGGTGCCGAAGATGTGGCTCAGAAACGGCAGCAGCAGCATTGCCGGCAAGTTCGCATCATGCGCGTCCGCGTCGATTGCGATTTCGAATGCCGGCAGTTCCGGACGGCTCAAGCGCTGGATGTTGAGGTAAGCCGTCGCGAGCTGGCATTCCTTCGCCACCGTGGACGTCGTTTCCTTGAGATGAGGCAGCGCGGCACGCAGATAGACGATGAGGTCGTCGAGCAGGCGGATCGCGGTCCGCGGGTCTGCGGCGTGCAGGCGCGCAACCTCGGCCAGCGTATCGAACAGGAACTGCGGCTCGATGCAGGCCTGCATCGCCTGCAGACGCGACTCCTGCGTCTGCCGGGTCAGGCGCGCGCCCTCGAGTTCCACCACATTCAGGAGCGTTACCCGCGTCACCGTCCGCCGCCAATAGCGGTAACCGGCCGTCACGAATCCGCAGATGAGCAGGCTGTCCGGCAACATGTTGGCCGAGCGCGCGCCAGTCGCCCATCGGTCCATTGCGCAGTTGCAGGACGCGAACCCGAACAGAGGGGCGGTCAAGATGAACAGGAACTCGCCGAGCACCGCCGCGGCGATGGCGGCAAGCGCATACGGCACCAGGCGCTCCGGCTGCGCGCGGGTCGCCGCGTCGGCGGCAGCCAATCCGAATACCAGCAGGGACATCGGCAGCAGCGCTCCGTACGACGAGTATGCGATCAGGTGGGCGGCGTTGGAAAACCCGTTGCCGAGCCACCAGCCAAGTGCGTTGGCGAAGCCCCAGGCCAGACCCAGCGTGGCGGCGAGCACGAAATGTGCGGCCGGAATGCCGCGCCAGAATGCCCCGAGGGGCGCGCCAGGCGAAGACGCAGGTGTGGCTGCCGCGAACACGCTGGACCGAGCGATCACGCCGCCCTCGCCGCAGACGCCGGCGCGGCCATCGGCAGTTCGATGGTGGCGACCACGCCGTTGCCCGGGTTCTGGGCCAGTAACAGACGGGCATCGCCACCGTACAGCGTGGACAGCCGCGCACGTATGTTGGCGAGTCCGACCCCCGACCCGGAACTCTCGGCGAGGCCGCGCCCGGTGTCGGCCACCAGAACGCGCAGTCGCCCCTCGGCAACCCGCGCGGCGATGCGCACCTCTCCCCCCTGCGGCAGCGGATTCAGGCCGTGCCGGATCGCGTTCTCGACCAGCGTGACCAGCATCATCGGCGGGAAGGACATGGACCTGAGCTCCTCCGGAACATCGACGCGCATCGCCAATCGATCGCCCATGCGTATTTTCTGCACCTGCAAGTAGGCGAGCGTCAGCGCCAACTCGTCCTGCAGCGTCGAGTGGTTCGAACGCATCTGCGGCAGCATGGCGGCGAGATAGCGCGACAGGTGTTCAATCATTGCGCGCGCCGCCGCCGGATCGGTCTGGAACAATCGACGCACATTGGCCAGCGTGTTGAAGAGGAAATGCGGCTCCACCTGCGCCTGCATCACCTGCAAACGCGCTTCGACCAGTTCGCGATCGAGGTGGATGCGGCGCATTTCTTCCACATGCAGTCTTGCAATGGCATCCTCCTCGCGGGTCATGAAGAAATAGCCCAGGACCCCGGCGGCGATCACGTGGCTCCAAAGCACGATTGCGCCTATCGCCTTGATCAGACCCGGGGCCTCCATGCCGCGCGGAGGCCACAGCGACATGACGCCGGCGGTGAGCAGTACGCCCGCCAGGATGCCGACGACGACCGCGCCGGCGAAGGCCAGCACGCGCGGTCCCGTTTTCGTCGGCGCCCAGTTGCCGGCGACGACGACGGCAATCCCGGTCAAGCCAAACAGCGGGAGTTGGTAGGCGTATTGCCAGGCAAAGGCCCAAAGACCGGGGACGAGTCCTTTTCCGGCCATCAGCATCATGGTGATCCCGCTGCCCACCGCGGTCATGGCGACGATGCCGCAGAAGACCGCAGCGCGCTTCACCGTGATGCCATGAAACGTGCGGGAAAGACGACCGGGTGCGACTGCCGCGGTCATGGCGGCGTCCCCAGGTCGGGAAGGGTATTGCCAAAATGCATGTGCCTGAATCGATGCGTCATTGTTGAGTCCTCCAACGCGCCCACTCGTGGCGGGCGATTGAACGGAACGCAGGGTGGGGCCAACAGGCAGTCACCGCGCGCGACCCCGCAATCCTAGCGCGTCATGCGCAGGAGCAGGCGATCTCCGACGAACCCGGCGGTGGCGCGACCAACCTCCCGTTCGCCGGAGCGAACCGCGGGTCACCCGGATTGCAGGGCGCGGCGTCTGATTCGACGCGCGTAGAATCCGCCTCATGCGTACCGCCTGGAAGCTCCTCGCCGGGTTTGGCGTAGTCCTGACGCTGTTGCTGGCCGGCGTCTTCATCGCCATCTCCAGCATCGACGTCGACACCTGGCTCGGCCCGATCAAGGACCGCGTCAAGGCGGCCACGGGTCGGGAGTTGACGGTCCGGGGCGGCGCCAGGCTCGCGCTGTCGCTGACCCCCAGGCTCGTCCTTTCCGAAGTCGCGCTGGCGAACGCTCCCTGGGCCCAGGCGAGGGAAATGCTGACCGCCAGGCAACTCCAGCTCGAGGTCGAGCTCCTGCCGTTGCTTTCGCGCCGCTTCGAGCTCACCGAAGTCAACATCGTCGATCCGGTGATCGCACTGGAGAGGGACGCCAGCGGCCGCGGTAACTGGGAGACGGCGCCGGTGCGAACACCGACCAGCGCGTCATCCGGCGTGGCGGAGGGAGGCGGTGGCTTTGGCGTCGGCAACGTTTCGATCACCAATGGAACGCTGACTTATCGGGACGGCGCAAGTGGTAAGGTCACCAACGTGCTGATCGAGCGGATGTTCCTGCGCGCACGCGACGCCAAGGGGCCCATCGCCGCCCAGTTTCGCGGCAAGATCGATGACGTGCCGGTTGTGGTGGAAGGGACCTTGGGCCCACTCGAGCAATTGCTCGCCCAGCGCTGGCCGTATTCAGTAAGTCTGCAGGGCGAGGTCGCGGGGCAGGGCGCGTCGGCCAGTACGAGCCTGCGCGCCGAGAAGGCGAAGATCACTTTCGAGGACCTGAAGGTCAAGTTCGGGCCCGATGCGGTCGCCGGCAGCTTCGCCGTCGCGACCGACGGTCCCCGGCCGAAATTGATGTTCGCGCTGACCGGAAGCGCGCCGGCGTTGAAGGCCTTGCCGCTGCCGATGGCACCACCCGCCGCATCCGGCCCGGAACGCGCTGCGCCTGCGCGGATTTTCGGCGATACGCCCATTGATTTCGCGCCATTGCGTGCCGTCGACGCGGAGGGTTCGATTGCCTTCGACAAGCTGATTGCGCCGGGTGGCGCCGTGCTCACCGCAGTGCGCGCCAGGTTGACCTTGGTGGAAGGCCGCCTGAGCCTGCGCGAGATGTCGGCGGCGTATTGGGGCGGAACGATTGGCGGCACCCTGTCGGTCGATGCGCACGACCCGGCTGCGGTGAGGCTCGTCGTCGCGCTCGAGGGCCGCGAACTCGACCTCGGCGCACTGCTTGCCGCGGCGGGCGTGCCGCGGGAAGTGCGCGGCGGCAAGACCCGGATCGATATCGATCTTGCGCTTGCCGGCGCGTCACCACACGCCTGGGCAAGCAGCGCTACCGGGTCCGTGCTGGCCAGCGTGGGTCGGGCGTCGCTGCCGCAGACTCGCGTGGATTTCGGGCCTACGCTGCAGAGCATCGCCGATTCGGTCAATCCGTTCCGAAAGAGCGATCCCATCACCGAACTCGAATGCGCGGTTGCCCGCCTGCCCATGAGCAAGGGCGTCGCCCGGATCGACCATTCGCTCGCCATCGAGACCGGCAAGCTTGGGGCAACCGCCAGCGGAACGCTCGATTTTTCCCGGGAGACGCTCGATCTCGCCATCCAACCCAAGGTGCGCAAGGGGATTTCACTCAACATTCCCCAGCTCGCAGAATTGGTGCGCGTCGTGGGTCCGTTCGCATCGCCGGAGGTCAAGGTTGACGCGGCAGGCTCGGTCAAGGCGCTGGCCAGCATCGGTGCGGCCATTGGCACCGGAGGGCTCAGCGTGGTCGGCCAGACGCTCTTCGCCTGGACCGAGGGCGACGGCCCCGGGCCCTGCGCGATCGCGGCGGACGCCCGTGCGGCGGCTGCCGCGCCGGCGCCTCAGCCTGTTGCCGGCAATCCAGTCGCGAATGAAATCGGCAAGACAATCAATCGGCTTTTCGGGAAGTGATCAAGGGCAGGATTGTGCGCCGCAACAATAATTGACTGCCGTCAAATGCCGCGGGACCTGGGTTCGCGTAGTATCCGATCTGGCGCCATGAAGAAAAGCACTGTCCGCCGTCGTCTGTCCCTGTTCGCCGTGCTGGCGTTGCTGTTCGCCCAGCTG
>JAQBEY010000096.1:0-48982 GCA_032123655.1 Betaproteobacteria bacterium | reverse complement strand
CGATCGTGAGCAGCTCGCCGAGCGCATCGGAGGCGACGTAGTCGGGGTGTGCGCCGCGCACCGTATGGAACATCATGCCGAGGTAGCGGCTGTTGCCGGCGCGGCGCAGCGTCACGGTGCGCTCGCCCTCCTGCAACGGCTCCTGCGTGTAGATCGGCGGGAGTTCCCGCGCCGGCTTGGGGATGGTGCCGAAGTACCGTGCGATCATCGCCAGCGCCGGTTCCGGGTCGAACTTGCCGGCGACGATCAGCACCGCGTTGTCCGGCTGGTAATAGCGCTTGTAGAACGCCTGCAGCCGCTCGATGTTGACGTTTTCGATGTCCGAGCGGGCGCCGATGGGCATGTGCCCGTAGTTGTGCCACCGGAAGGCGGTCGAGAGCATCGTGCCGAACAGCACGAGCTGCGGGTTGTTCTCGCCGCGTTCGAACTCGTTGCGCACCACCGTCATTTCGGAATCGAGATCGCTCTTGCGGATGAAGGAATTGACCATGCGGTCGGCTTCCATCGCGAGTGCCCAGTCGAGGTTCTCGCTGCCCGCCGTGAACGATTCGAAATAATTGGTGCGGTCCCAGCCGGTGCTGCCGTTGAAGCTCATGCCGCGCTTGCCCAGCTCGGTCATGATGTTGCCGCGCGAAGGCGTGCCCTTGAACACCAGATGCTCGAGCAGATGCGCCATGCCGGTCTCGCCGTAGTTCTCGTGCGCGGCGCCGACCCGATAGGTGACGTTGACCACCGTCTTGGGCTTGGAGGCGTCCGGGAACAGCAGCACGGTCAGCCCGTTGGCGAGGCGATATTCGGTGATGCCTTCGACGCTGGGACCCTGCGTGACGCCCGGAGGCGGCGCCGCGTGCGCGCCGAGCGCCACGAACATGGGGATCAGGAACGCTGCGGCGCGGCGCAGCCAGTTGGCAGAGATGTGCATGAGAGTCCGATCGCGGAGGATTGCGTGGCGCGCGGAGTATAGCGCCGGTGAGCTTAAGACAGGCTTAGATGCGCCGACCCGCCGTCGGTTCCGGTTGGTTGCCGCCGGGCCGATGGCCCGGATCAGTGCGACCGGCGCGGCAGGAACGTTATCGCGGCGGCGGAGCAGAGAGCGATCACCGCCATCAGGCCCAGCAGGAAGGAAAAGCCGTTGGCCTTGACCAGCGGGCCGAGCAGCCATACCGCCAATGCAGAAACGGCGAAGGCGATGCCGATGCGCACGCCGGCCACTCGCGAGCGCATGCGGTCGTCGACGTAGCGCACGATAATCGCGTCGGTAAAAGGGATGGCGCCGAACACGAAGGCCATGAAGGCGATGGCCAGTATGTAGAAGGCCCAGCCCTGTGCCCAGGCGGCCAGCGCGAACAGCGGCACCTGCAGCAGCACGATTATCAGGAACAGCCGGTCGAGCGGATAGCGATCGATGGCCCGGCCCACGATCACCTGGGCAAAGGACGCGACGATGTAGACCAGCCCCAGCAACAGACCGAGCAGGGCGGGGTCGGCGGTAATGGCGCTCATCCGGTCGGAAAGCAGCTCGGGATTGCCGTTGGTGGTGAAGTTGAACAGCATGCTGCCGAAGATGGAGGTCAGCGTCAGGATCAGCACCACGCGCGCCATTTCGCTCCTGGGCAACTCGGACTGCCGCGGCGCGCGCTTTGACGGCGACGAATGCTCCGGCGGAACGTAGCGCGCGAAGATGAACCCGAAAGCGATCGAGGCGAGTCCCGGCGCCACGAACGCCATGCGCCAGCCGAAGTACTTGACGATCAGCCCGGTCGAGATCGCCGCGGCGGCGATGCCCAGGTTGCCGACGAGTCCGTTGACGCCGATGACCGCGCCGGGGCGCGTGGTCGCCTGCAGCAGCATCGGGATTCCCACCGGATGATAAATCGAGGCGAAGACGCCGATCAGCGTCATCGCCAGCGCCAGTTGCCAGGCGTTCTGCGCGACCGCCGCCAGCAGGCAGCTCGCGCCGATGCCGAACAGGAACACCAGCATCATCGCGCGGCGGCTCCACAGGTCGCCCAGGCGTCCGGCGGGCACCGAGCCCAGCCCGAACATCAGGAAGGCGCCCGTGGCATAGGGCATCAGGTCCTCCCAGCGGGCGAAGCCGAAGTCCTCGGCGATGGTGCCGACCGCCGCCGCGAAGATCAGCAGCACCAGGTGGTCGAGCGCGTGCGAGACGTTGAGCAGCAGCGAGGTCAGCCGGCCGTGGTCGGCCAGCGCAGGGGCGGCGGTGTCGGAGGCCGTGACTTCGAGCGGGGCGGACTGGGTGGCGGGCGGCGGCATCGGACAGGGGTCGGCGCGCGATGCGCCGGAGCAACGGGCATTTTACGGCAACCACGGATCGCATCGCCGTTAATTGACGTTTACGTAAACGTAATGTACGGTTCCCCCTCCGAGGTGGCGGGCAAGCGTCCTGGCAAAGACCGCAAGCGAGGCTCGCGCAGGGCTGAGCGGATACGCGCCCACCCGCCGCGCCGGCCGACCGCGCGCCGCAGGCTTCCGGTAAGCTTTCCGGCTCCACGGCTCAGGTTCCAACCCCCAGGGACGCCGCCGACCCCTGTGCAGCGAGGTTCGCAATGAACGACGCTTCCCGTCCGCCGCTGGTCTACAAGCCCCGCCACAAGGTGCGCTTCGTCACGGCCGCCAGCCTGTTCGATGGCCATGATGCGTCGATCAACATCATGCGGCGGATCCTGCAGGCTTCCGGCTGCGAGGTGATCCACCTCGGTCATAACCGCTCCGTCGAGGAGATCGTCAACTGCGCGCTGCAGGAAGACGCGCACGGCATCGCCATTTCCTCCTACCAGGGCGGCCACGTCGAGTTCTTCAAATACATGCTCGACCTGCTGCGCGAGCGCTGCGGCGGCCACATCAAGGTGTTCGGTGGCGGTGGTGGCGTGATCGTGCCCGAGGAAATCGCCGAACTGCACGACTACGGCGTCACCCGCATCTTTACACCGGAGGATGGCCAGAAGCTCGGCCTGCAGGGGATGATCAATGAAATCGTCACCGCCTGCGACGCCGACCTTGGCAAGGATCTGCCTGTCTCGCTCGCGACGCTGCGCGAAGGCACGCGCTTCGAGCGCACGCATGCGCTGGCGCGCCTGATCACCGGCCTGGAAGCCGGCGTGGCGCCGGCGAAGCTGCGCGAGCAGATGCTCGCGGAAGCGGCGAAGGTTGCCGCGCCTGTGCTGGGCATCACCGGCACCGGCGGCGCCGGCAAGAGTTCGTTGACCGACGAGCTGGTGCGCCGCTTCCGGCTCGACCAGAAGGATGCGCTGAAGCTCGCCATCGTTTCCATCGACCCGTCGCGGCGCAAGTCCGGCGGCGCGCTGCTCGGTGACCGCATCCGCATGAACGCCATCGAGCATCCGCGGATCTACATGCGCTCGCTGGCCACCCGCGACGCCGGTAGCGAGGTGTCGAAGGCGCTGCCCGACGTGATTGCGGCCTGCAAGGTCGCCGGCTTCGACCTCGTCATCGTCGAGACCTCGGGCATCGGCCAGGGCGACGCCGCCATCGTGCCGCTGGTCGACGTGTCGCTGTACGTGATGACGCCGGAATTCGGCGCGGCGAGCCAGCTGGAGAAGATCGACATGCTCGACTTCGCCGACTTCGTCGCCATCAACAAGTTCGATCGCAAGGGCGCGCAGGATGCCCTGCGCGACGTCCGCAAGCAATTCCAGCGCAACCGCGAGGCGTGGCAGGTGGCGCCGGAGGAAATGCCGGTCTTCGGCACCATGGCCTCGCGCTTCAACGACGACGGCGTCACCGCGCTCTATCAGGCATTGACCGGGAAACTCGCGGAAACGGGTCTGAAGCGTGCGGCGAGCACGCTGCCGGCGGCGGCGACGCGACATTCGACGGCGCAGAACGCGATCGTTCCGCCGGCACGGGTGCGCTATCTCGCTGAAATCGCCGAGACCGTGCGTGGTCATCACCAGTGGACCGTGCAGCAGGTGCGGATAGCGCGCGAGCGGCAGCAGCTGAGGGCGTCGCGGGCAATGCTGGGTGAAATCACGCGCTATGAAAAGCCGCTGCAGGACAGCGGCGGCGTGGCCGACAACGAGAATGCCGAGCAGCTGGAGCAAACGGTGCGTGGTGCCGGGCACGCGCTCGATGCGCTGATCGCCGAGCGCGAGAAGGCGCTCGATCCGAGGGCGAAAAAGCTCCTCGACATGTGGCCGACGACCAAGGCCGCCTATGCCGGCGACGAATATGTCGTGAAGATTCGCGGCCAGGAAATTCGCACGGCGCTGACCACGACCTCGCTGTCCGGCACCAAGGTTCGCAAGGTCGCGCTGCCGCGATACGAGGATGACGGCGAGATCCTGCGCTGGCAACTGGAAGAAAACGTGCCGGGCAGTTTTCCCTTCACCGCCGGCGTGTTCGCTTTCAAGCGCGAAAATGAGGACCCGACGCGGATGTTTGCCGGCGAAGGCGATGCGTTCCGCACCAATCGGCGCTTTCACCTGCTCGCCGACGGCATGCCGGCCAAGCGCCTGTCCACCGCCTTCGACTCGGTCACGCTCTACGGCAACGATCCGGCGTTGCGTCCGGACATCTACGGCAAGGTCGGCAATTCCGGGGTGTCGATCGCCACGCTAGATGACCTGAAGGTGCTGTACTCGGGCTTCGATCTCACCGCACCGGACAACTCGGTGTCGATGACCATCAACGGCCCGGCGCCGACGCTGCTCGCCATGTTCATGAACACGGCGATCGATCAGCAACTCGACAAGTTCCGCAAGGACAACGGCCGCGAGCCGACCGACGACGAGGTCGCCAAGGTGCGTGCGTGGGCGCTGGCCACCGTGCGCGGCACCGTCCAGGCCGACATCCTGAAGGAGGACCAGGGCCAGAACACCTGCATCTTCTCCACCGAGTTCAGCCTGAAGGTGATGGGCGACATCCAGTCGTACTTCGTGCACCACGGCGTGAAGAATTTCTATTCGGTTTCGATTTCGGGTTATCACATCGCCGAAGCCGGCGCGAACCCGATTTCCCAACTGGCCTTCACGCTGTCCAACGGCTTCACCTTCGTCGAGGCCTATCTGGCACGCGGCATGCAGATCGACGATTTCGCGCCCAACCTGTCGTTCTTCTTCAGCTACGGCATGGACCCGGAGTACACGGTGATCGGCCGGGTGGCCCGGCGGATCTGGGCAGTGGCGATGAAAAACCGCTACCACGCCAACGAGCGTGCGCAGAAGCTCAAGTTTCATTCACAGACCAGCGGACGGAGCCTGCACGCGCAGGAAATCTCGTTCAACGACATCCGCACCACGCTGCAGGCGCTGATCTCCACCTACGACAACACCAACTCGCTGCACACCAACGCCTACGACGAGGCGATCACCACGCCCACCGGGGAGAGCGTGCGCCGGGCGATGGCGATCCAGCTGATCATCAATCGTGAATGGGGTCTGGCCAAGAACGAGAATCCGAATCAGGGCTCGTACATCCTCGAGGAATTGACCGACCTGGTCGAGGAGGCGGTGCTGAAGGAGTTCGAGGCAATTTCAGAACGTGGTGGCGTGCTCGGCGCGATGGAGACCGGCTACCAGCGCGGCAAGATCCAGGAAGAGTCGCTCTACTACGAGCACAAGAAGCACGACGGCTCCTACCCGATCGTCGGCGTCAACATGTTCCGCAATCCGCAGGCGGATCCGCTGCCGCAGGTGATCGAACTTGCGCGGTCGTCGGACGAGGAAAAGCAATCGCAGTTGCAGCGCCTCGCCGATTTTCACGCGCGCCATGCCGCCGCAGCACCGGTGGCGTTGGCGCGCCTGCAACAGACGGTGATCGAGAACGGCAACGTATTCGACGAGCTGATGCACACCGTGCGTGTCTGCTCGCTGGGTCAGATCACCGACGCGCTGTTCGAGGTGGGCGGGCAGTACCGGCGCAGCATGTAATTCGCGGTCGGGGGCCGCAATGCGCGCGCCGGCGGCCTGCGTCTGTTGGTATCCGGAGTGTGGCGGCGCAAAGCGCGGCGTTGTTGCCGATGAATTTTCGCGAGGCGGCTAGCCGTCGCGACCGTGACAGACCTTGTACTTCCTCCCGCTGCCGCAGGGACAGGCATCGTTGCGTCCGACCTTGGGCGCATCGCGAACGACCGGACGGTTTGGGCGCGTGATCGGCGCGATGTCGAGCACGCAGGCCACCAGATCGTCGATCGCCTCATCCAAGTCCGCCAGTGGCGATTCCTCGTCGATTTTCGCCAGCTCGCGCCGGTACTCTTCCTGCTCCTCGACGCTCGCCTCCGGATCGGCGGGCAGGTGACGCAGGATGGCGGTCAGCAGTCCGGCCAGTTCGTCGTCCTCTTCGGCCGCCGCCTGCAGCGAGGCGAACGCCTCCACCGCATTGGCGAAACCGCCAGCCCAGGGCGCGAGCGCCGCAATGCCTGCCTTGCCGGGGAGCACCTCGTCATGCTCGTCGACCAGTTCGAACACGATGGGATCAAAGGCTTCGCCCGCGGCGATGCAGGCTGCCAGTTCGTCATGGCGACGCATGATAAGCGCAGCGGCCCGCTGCTGCGCTTCCGTCGTGGGCAGCGTTCCCGGGCGAGCCTGCGCGTCGAACACCAGCGGGATCCAGGTCGCAGCCGTGATCGGAGCCGGATGCAACAGGATTGCGGCGAGGAAGCCGTCGAGCATCGCGACGTCCAGCGGCTCCTGCGACTCGGGCAGCGACGCCAGGAATTCGCCGAGCTCGGTGATTTCGTCTTCGGACAGCGGCTTGGAAGAGGAGTCGGACATGGGGTCGGCGAGAGTTGACGGCTTGCGGACGGAGGCCGCGTGCGACGCGTGAGCACTCTACCAGTAATCGGCGATCGACTCCGGTTGCCAGGCCCGTGCATTGCCGGACTTCGATCCTACCGCCGGGAGGAGGCATGTTCAGCTTCCTTTCAGGTTCGATGGATAAACTGATTCCACCGACAGGTCCGTCACCGGCTTGGCGACGCGGCAACCAGTGCAGGGCATCGCAATTGATCGCCGGCCGCGCCGCCTGCCTCCTGGGCCCGCCGTATGACAGACGTCGATGAGGCGCTCGGTTGCGGGACGCTGGATCCCGGGCCCGCCTCCGGCGCCTGCAGGCTCGACGCGAACTTCCGCCCACGCCCAAGGAGGATCATCATGAAAACAAATCCAGTTGCATTGCGTTGGTTGTTGCCTGCACTGGCCATTGGCGCGTTGTTTACGGGCGGCACTGCTCGTGCGGTCGATCTGTGGGACGCGGCGTCGCATTTCCAGTACAACATCGAGAAGGTCGGGGTCACGGCGGTGGCGACGATTCCGCCTTCGTACGACGTCGCCGTCGTATTCTCGGTGACGGATCCGAAGCTCGGGAATCAGCCGTGGGACATCAAGAATGCGCTGCCTTTCCAGAGTTCCGGGGCGCAGTTGACGCTCGACATCGGATGGAACCCGGCTTCGGACTTCACGAACTTTGGCGGCGCTTCCGGAAGCCTCGTGCCGCTCACCGCACTGGGGGCGGCGGCGGCATTCCCGGTCCAGGTCAGGAACCTGACCAGCAAGACGCTAACGACCGCCGTAGAATGCACGCCGGCACAGTGCGGAACAAGCGAACCCAACCGGTATTTCACCGTCGCCGCCGTCACGCCGCTGCCGTTTGCGGCGAGCGTCACCGCGGGCCGCGTTGCCCTCGAGGGCCGGCCGGTCTGCGCCGGCGTGCCGGGGGTGGTCTGCCCGACTGCGGCACCCTTCCCCAACATCCCGGCGCGCACCGCCACGGCGGATTTCACGTTCGCAGCGTCCGCGGCGCTTGCTGCGATGATCCCGGATTCCCGTCGCGCAATCGTCGACATCGGCAAATGCAAGACCTGTCATGACGACACGGACCACGGAACCGGCGTTGTGCCGCGTCTGAGCCTGCATGGCGCGAACCGCAATGAGAACCTCGGTGCCTGCGTCATTTGCCACAATCCCAACCAGACCGACGTCGCGTATCGGCGTGTGCCCGCCGCGACAGAGGATGCGCGAATCGGCGGGCCCGAGGTGGGGATCGACTTCAAGACGATGGTGCACTCGATCCACGCCGGCGGATTCCGCAAGCAGCCGTTCGTCGTGATCGGACGGAACAGCTCGGTCAACGACTTCAGCAGCGTGCGTTTCCCGCGCAAGCTTCGGGATTGCACGAATTGCCACCTCGATGCCAGCGGTAAGGGCACGTTCGAGTTGCCGCTGCGCGCCGGCGTCCTCGGGACGACCATCGATACGAAGAGCGACTATCTGTCCGGCGCAAGGAGCATCGACGTCATTCCTGCGAACGA
Organism: Betaproteobacteria bacterium; assembly: GCA_032123655.1. Lineage (GTDB taxonomy): Bacteria > Pseudomonadota > Gammaproteobacteria > Burkholderiales > Casimicrobiaceae > VBCG01. The sequence goes on along the minus strand of JAQBEY010000096.1, from coordinate 40,695 downwards.
CATCAAAGTCAGTCCGACGGCTGCCGTGTGTTCATCCTGCCACGACGAGTCCGAAGTCAAGTCCCACATGATCAGGACCGGCGGCGCTTCCTTTGCCACCGTGCAGGCGGCGATCGGCGTCACGGTGAACGAGCGCTGCGCAAGTTGCCACGGACCGGGCAAGGAGATGGATGTGCGCAAGGTGCACGAAGTACGCACGAGCAGCGGTGGCGACGGCGAGCACGGCGACGAACACCACGACGACGAACACCACGACGACTGAAGCCGATTTCGTGCTGTCCGGTCCGGGCCGGCGAGCCGCGGTTGTGGCTCGCCTCAGGCGCTCGGCGCCGACATGCCGGATCACGTTTCCGGGCGACGTCGATCTGCTGCGCCCGGGCGCCGAGTACGAGGGCAGCTTCGCGGGAATCGGCTCTGCGGCATCGTGTTACCGCGATCCGCTGCGCCGGGTCGCCGCCGCGCGCGCGGCGAGCTTGGCGGTGATGAAGTCGCGGTGCTCGACATGGAGCAGGTCGGCGATCTTGCGGATCAGGTGTTCCTCGAACGGACAGGCCACGAGGTCGGCATAGGCGATTTCCCACATCAAGGCCACCACGCGAATCCTCTGCGGCTGGCTGAACCGGCGATTGATGATCGAGGTGAACTGGTAGTAGTCGTTGGCCTGTCGTGCTTCGGCTTCGGCGAGGTCGATGAGTTGCTGCGCTTCAGCCTCGGTCAGGTGAAACTTGGCGCGCACCGCGCGCAAGACGGTCTCGCGCTCGGCCGCGGTGGCCTCGCCGTCCATGCGGATAACCTCGACCAGAAGCGAGGCGGTGGCCATTTCGATGGTATGGCGGTCGCCATTCGAACCATTGCCCGACAGCGTGGCGTCGAAAAAATCCCGAATCGCTTGCAGCATGGTGGTGCCGGCTACCTGGCGCCGGCCTGGCCGAGGATCGCGATCATCTCTCGATAGCCGCGCTCTTTCGCCAGGGTCAACGGCGTCATCCCCTGCCGGTCGGGCAGGTTGACGTTGGCGCCGGCTTCGACCAGCGCCTTCAGCGTGGCGACATGCCGCGGACCGCCGTCGCCGAGTACGATCGATTCGATCAGCGCCGTCCAGCCCAGGTTGTTGACGTGGTCGAGTGGCGCGCTGGCGCGGATCAGCATGCGCACGACGCCATCGTGGCCCAGGTGCGCCGCGGCGATCAGCGCGGTTCCGTCGTAGCGACTGGTGATGTTCTTCGCGCTGCAGCCGAGTTCCAGCGCCACCGCGAGCGTCGGCTCGTCGTCGGCGACGGCAGCGATGGTCACGATGTCGTAACGATCGGATTCCAGCGCATTGGGGTCCGCGCCGGCCTTGACCAGCGCGCGCATCGCGTCGCGTTGGCGTGCGTGCGCGGCAACGTGCAGCGGGGTGCGGCCATGGCCGTCACGCGCCTTCTGGTCTGCGCCCGCAGCGCTCAGCGTGCCGATGGCGGCAACATCGCCGCGCGCCGCCGCGGCGAACAACCCGGAGTACGCGGCCGACTCGGCGGGAGCAGGCGGAATCTGCCCTTGCGCTGCCGCCGCCATGGTCAGCGCGGCACCGAGCATCGACCGCATCAGTATCCGGCGGATCATGGCACCGACCTGGCGGCCGTGCGGGACGGGGGTCGTCGCGGCGGCCGGCAGTGCGCCGATGATTGGGCGGTTCGCGATGCGCATGGGCCGCGACGGAAAGTTGTGCATGCAACTATCTTCGCACAGGTCGAGGCGGACGAATTTAGCAGGCGCGGACAACAGGCGCGGCGCATCGCGGATCCAGGGCAACGCCGCGAATTCAGGGCAACGTCGCGAACTGCTCGGGGCTCCAGCCGCCACCCACGGACTTGGCAAAGCCGACGATGGCGAGCCGGGCGTCGCGCGCGGCGACGACGCGCAGCGTTTCGGCGGCCAGCAACTGGCGCTGCGCGTCGATCACTTCGAGGAAGGACGTGCGGCCGGCTTCGTATCGCAGCAGCGCGACCTCGTAGGCGCGGGCGACATGGTCGCGGCGTGTCGTCTCCGCAACGAGGACCTCGCGCGCCGAGCGGTGCGACACCAGTGCATCGTGCACATCGCGGAAGGCAAGTTGCACGGTCTGCCGGTATTCGCCGGTGACCTGCGTGCGCCGTGCGGTGGCCAGCTCGACCTGCGACTCGATGTACTTGAGCGTCAGCAGTGGCTGCACGATTCCCAGCCCAAGGCGCCAGATGGCGGCCGGGGAAGTGAACAGGTCGACCAATGCCGCCGACTCGGAACCGTAGGCGCCGGTCAGTGACAGCGACGGGAAGTAATTGGCCCGGGCTTCCTGGATGCGAAGGTCCGAGGCGGCCAGCAATGCTTCCCCGCGGCGGATGTCGGGGCGGCGCTCGAGCAGGCCCGACGGCAGGCCCGCCGGCAGTTCCGGCACCCTGGTCGCCGCTTCTATGGTCGCGCCGCGGTCGATCTGCGGCGCGAACACGTCGCGAGGCGAACGACCGGTCAGCGTTGCCAGCGCGGCTTCCTGCAGGCCGATTGCCTTGCTCGTGCGCGCGATGTCGGCGACGATCGCCGCGCGTTCTCCTTCGGCGATGGCAAGGTCGTATTCGCCGATGATGCCGCCCTCGAAGCGGTCGCGCTGCAGCACGACGATCTCGGTGCGCAGTTTCAACGTTTTCTCCAGCACGCCGAGTTCGGCATCGGCGGCACGCAGGCGAAAATAGGCGCCGGCCGTTTCGGCGGCTACGGTGATGCGCACCGTCTCGCGGTAATAGCGCGACGCAACGAGGTCGTTGATCGCGGCCAGCCGCCCGCTGCGGTACTTGCCCCAGACGTCGAGTTCGTAGGACATCTCGAAGGCCAGGCGGAAGTCGCTGCTGGTCGTCGCCGACCCCCGCTCCAACGGCGGCGACGTCGCCGAGGAAATGCGCGAGCGATCGAGGTCGGCGCGGACCCGGGTGTCGGGCACCAGCTGCGCCTGCGCGAGCAGCAACTGCGCGCGCGCCGCCTCGATGCGCGCGAGCGCGATGGCCAGGTCGAGGTTGCCGGCGAGTGCCTCGTCGATCAGTCCGGTGAGCACCGGATCGTCGAAGGCGATCCACCAGCGTTCGAGCAGCGCGTTCTGCTCGGCAGTTGCGGTTCCCGCCGGCAGATCGAGTACGGGCGGTGCCGGCTGGTTGACCGCGCAGCCGGCGAGCATTGTCGCGAACGCGAGGGCGATGATCCGTCGGGTCATTCCGGCGCCTCCGCGCCGCGTGGCGGATGCCCCGGCGTGTTCGGCGCCGGATGATGCGCAGCGGCGCGCGCGTGCTGGACTTCGGCGAATAGCTCGTCCCGGCTTCTCGGCTCGTGGATACGGCGCTCGGTGATGATGCGGAAGAACAGCGGCACGAAGAACACCGCAAGAAACGTTGCCGCGATCATTCCGCCCATGACCCCGGTGCCGGTCGAGTGCCGTGCCCCGGCGCCGGCGCCGGTGGAAATCGCCAAAGGCAGCACGCCCAGGATGAACGCCAGCGAAGTCATCAGGATCGGCCGGAAGCGCAGCCGCGCCGCTTCGAGTGCCGCGGCTGACGCCGACATGCCGTCCTGACGCTTCAACACCGCGTACTCGACGATCAGGATCGCGTTCTTGGCGGCGAGACCCAGCAGCGTGACGAGGCCGATCTGGAAATAGACGTCGTTGGTCAGGCCACGCAGCCAGACCGCGCTGAGTGCGCCGAAGGTTCCGAAAGGCAACGCCAGCAGCACCGAGAAGGGCAGCGACCAGCGCTCGTACTGCGCAGCGAGAATCAGGAACACCATGATCACCGCGAAGCCGAGCGCGAAGGTGGAAGCGCCGCCCGAGCGCTTCTCCTGGTACGAGGTCCCGCCCCAGTCGAAGCTGAATTCGGGGGGCAGCACTTCGTGGGCGATCTGCTCGACGCGGGCGATCGCCTGTCCGGAACTGTAGCCCGGCGCCGCCTGCCCGAAGATCTTCACTGCGGGAAGATTGTTGAAGCGGTCGAGCGTGTCCGGGCCCGACGAGTACCTGACCGTGGCCAGCGCGGACAGCGGAATCATCTCGCCCCTGTCCGAGCGCACGTACACCGCGCCGATGTCGTCCGGCCGCGCGCGGTAGGACGGTTCCGCGGACATCAACACCTGCCATGCGCGCCCGTACTTGTTGAAGTCGTTGACGTAATAGGTGCCCAGTGTGGCCGACAACGCGCTGAACAGGTCGTTGATCGGCACGCCGAGCTTTTTCGCCTTTTCACGGTCGACGTCGATCGCGAGCTGCGGCACGTTGGCGCGCCATAGCGACTGCGCGCCGCCGAGTTCCTTGTCGGAGTTCACGCGCGCGAGGAACTGCTGCGTCACTTCGTTGAGTCGCTTCGCGCCTCCCTCGCCGCGATTCTGGATGTAGACCTCGTAGCCTCCGGTGTTGGAGAGGCCGAAGATCGGCGGTGGATTGAAGGCAAGCACGATCGCCTCCCTGATCCCACCGGTGCGGCCGAAGAGCTCGCCGACCAGTTGCTGCGCGGTCACCGTGCGCTTGTCCCACGGCACCTGCGTGACGAAGATCGTGGCGACATTGTTGCGCATCCCGCCTCCGAGGAAGTCGAAGCCGGTGAACGAGATGACGTCCGCATTTGCGGGGTTGGCGCGGATTGCCGCCTCGACTTCGTCGACGACGCGCCCAGTGCGCTCAAGCGTGGCGCCGTCGGGCAGGATCACCGCGGCAATGTAGAAGCCCTGGTCCTCGTCCGGGACGAGGCTGTTCGGTGTAGTGCGCCATAGCCCGACGGTGAGCGCGACCATCCCGGCGAACAGCAGCAGGCCGACGGCGCCACGGCGCAGCATCCACGCCACGCCCACGGTATAGCCACTGGTGAAGTGCGCGAATCCGCGGTTGAACGCCGCGAACAGTCCCCGTGCCGGCTGCTTGCGATGCTTCAACACCAATACGCACAGCGCCGGGGTGAGCGTGAGCGCCACCAGACCGGAGATCAGCACCGCGATGGCGATCGTTACCGCGAACTGGCGGTACAGCTCGCCAGTAAGCCCACCGAGGAAGGCGATGGGTACGAACACCGCGGTCAGCGTAAGCACGATGGCGATCACCGGCCCGGTGACCTCGTGCATCGCCTTGATCGCCGCGTCGCGCGGTTTGGCGCCGTCCTCGCGCATGATGCGCTCGACGTTCTCCAGGACCACGATCGCGTCGTCGACCACGATGCCGATCGCCAGCACCATCCCGAACAGCGTCAGCGTGTTGATCGAATATCCGAGCAGGTACAACCCGGCGAAGGTGCCGAGCAGCGACACCGGGACCGCGATCAACGGGATGATGGTCGCGCGCCAGCTCTGCAGGAACAGGAAGACGACCAGGAACACCAGCACCATCGCCTCGGAGAGCGTGAACACCACCTCACGAATCGATACCTCGACGAAGCGAGTGGTGTCGTAGGGGATGCTGAAGGTCAGTCCGGCCGGGAAACGTTTGGCGAGTTCGTCGAGCGTGCCGGTGACGGATTTGGCGACATCGAGCGCGTTGGCGCCTGGCTGCAGGAAAATGCCGACCAGCGTGGCCGGCTTGCCGTTGTAGCGACCGACGAAATCGTAGTCCCTGGAGCCCAGTTCGACGCGCGCGACATCGGACAGCCGTACCGTGGAGCCATTCGGATCGGCGCGGACGATGATCCGGCCGAATTCCCTGGCGTTGGCCAGGCGTCCCTGCGTGGTGATCGTGTAGACCAGATCCTGACCCGTGGGCGATGGCGCCTGTCCGACCTTGCCGGCGGCGAACTGCGCGTTCTGCTCGTTCACCGCACGGATCACGTCGGCAGGCGTGAGCTTCAACTGCGCGAGCCGGTCGGGTTTGAGCCAGATCCGCATCGCGTAGTCCTTGGCGCCGAAGATCTGCACATTGGTCGCGCCGGGCAGTCGCTTCAGCTGGTCGAGAACATTGAGCGTCACGTAGTTGGACGTGAACAGGTCGTCGCGACTGCCGTCGGGCGAGTAGAACGCGATCACCTGCAGGAACGACGAGCTGCCGCGTTCGACCACCACGCCCTGCCGGCGCACTTCCTCGGGCAGCCGCGACTCGACCTGCTTGACACGGTTGTTGACGTTGACCGCCGCGTCGTCGACGTTGGTGCCGATGTCGAAGGTCACCTGGACGGAGAGCACGCCCGACGACGACGAGGTCGAGCCCATGTAGAGCATGTTCGGCACGCCGTTGATCGCGTTTTCGATCGGCGCGGCGACCGTCGACTCGAGCACTTCGGCGGAGGCGCCTGGATAAATCGCGGTGACGCTGACCACCGGTGGCGCAATCTCCGGATACTGGGCGATCGGCAGCGTGCGCATCGCCGCGAGTCCGGCGAGCACCAGGAACAGCGAAATGACGGCCGCGAAGATCGGCCGGTCGATGAAAAAACGCGAAAACATTGCGGTGGACGGCGCCTAGGACCTGGTTCCGGACGCCGGACCGGTGGTCTTGGTCGGCTCGGGCGACGCGCCCGGCGGCGGCGGGGCGGCAGATCCGGGAAGCACGATCGCCGCGCCCGACTGCAGCTTGGCGACGCCGTTGACGATGATCTGGTCACCGGCCTTGAGCCCGGATTCGACAATCCACAGGTTGGCGCCATCGATCTCGACCCAGTCGCCCAGAACGATCGACCGCTCCTGCGCGACGTCCTTGCCGTCCTTGTCCTTCCCCGGAACGTAGACGAACTTGCCTTCCGGACCGTCGAGCACCGCGACCTGCGGCACCGCCAGTGCGTTGTTGCGTACGGCGCCGTTCAGCCGGACCCGCACGAACTGGCCCGGCTTGAGCACGTGGTCGGCGTTGGCCACCTCGGCGCGCATCTCGAAACTGCCGGTGGCCGGGTTGATCCGGGGGTCGGCGAAATTGATGCGGCCACGGCGCGCCAGCGTGGTCCCGTCGGCAAGGCGAACGGTCACGTCGTAGGCATTGCCACGCGGCAGAATCAGGCGGCCGTCCTTCACCGCGCGATCAAGTGCGAGCCGCTCGTTCTCGGCGATGGAAAATGGAATCCACATCGGGTCGACCTGCGAGATGGTCGTCAGCAGCGTCTCGTTGGCGGCGACCAGGCTGCCCTCGGACTTGGGCGCACGGCCGGACAATCCGGTGATCGGCGCCACCACACGGGTGTGGCTGAAATTGAACTGGGCTTCGGCCAGCCGCGCCTCGGCCACATTGATCGAAGCGGCGGCCAGCTCGGCAGTCGAAATGGCGTCGTCGGCCTCCTTCTGGCCGATGGCGCGGCGTTCCGCGAGGGGTTTCAGCCGGGCGACCTCGCGGTCGGCCTGCGCCTTCTGCGCCCGCGCGCGCGTCAGCTCGGCCTCGAGCGCCGCCACCTGCGTCTGGAGCAGTCTGGGATCGATCTCGAACAGCACCTGCCCGGCGGTGACCGGCGCGCCTTCCTGGAACAGCCGGCGCTGGAGGATGCCGGTCACCCGCGCCCGCACCTCGACTTCCTTGGAGCCCGCGGTCTGCCCGACGTATTCGTAGCTGGCGGGCAGGTTGCGCGGGTGGACCTGAACAGTCGTCACGGCGGTCGGCGGAAAGCCCTGAAAACCGCCGTCCTGCTTGGGCTCACCGCAACTGGCGAGGACCATGACGACGGCAAGCGGAACGGCGTGGCGGCAGTGGCGGTACATGACGAAACTCCAGGCAAAGCTGCAGGCGCAACGGGCAGCGCCGTGGCGCAGTCTACGATATACTTTACATACATTCGTGAATGTTTGTAAAGTGTCGAGTGACGCGGGCCGGTGTGCGGAAGACGGCCCAGGGCAATCGAACGGGAAACCGCCAATGGTACGCAGAACCAAGGAAGAGGCGCAGGTAACCCGCGAGCGGCTGCTCGACGCGGCGGAGCAGGAGTTCCGTCTGCGCGGCGTGTCGCGCACGTCGCTGGCGGAGGTCGCGAAGGCGGCCGGAGTCACTCGTGGCGCCATCTACTGGCACTTTCGCGACAAGGTTGCGCTGTTCCGCGCCATGTGCGAACGGGGCACGCTGCCGCTGGACGCGATGTTCGAGCGCGAGTCGTCGCATGCCGCGGCCGATCCCCTGGGCAGGTTGCGCGCGCTTTGCGTGGGTGCGCTCACCCGACTCGCCTCCGACGCGCGCACGCAAAACGTTTTCGAGATCATGTTTCACAAGAGCGAACTGGTCGGAGAATTGGCCGAACTCGCAGCTGCCCAGCAAGTGGAGCGGCGCCAATGCCTGGATGAAATTCGTGGGCTTGTCGGGAGGGCTGCGGCCTGCGGTCAACTGCCCGCCGATACCGATTCGGCGCTGGCCACGCAGGCACTGCACGCGCTGATGGTCGGCGTCATGCACGAGTGGGTACTCGATCCCGCCGCCTACGACCTGGCGTCGGCCGCGCCGGCGCTGATCGACACGATGCTCTCCGGCTTGTGCACGAATCCGCCGCGCCGGGCGCCGCGCAGCATGCCCAGGGTGCGTCCCAAGGTGCGCGTGGCGTGATGCGTCCGGAAGCGGCGGACGGCGCCGCGAGGGCATAATGTGCAGTTCTTCGACTCGTTTTGATGTGGATGCCATGAAAAAAATCGAATACGTGGGCGTCATTGGCGCCGGCACCATGGGCAACGGCATTGCGCAGGCCTGCGCCGCCGTGGGAATGCAGGTGGTGATGCTCGACGTCGCCGACGCCGCGGTGCAGCGCGGACTGAAGGCCGTCGCCGGCAGCCTCGACCGCCTGATCAAGAAAGACAGGCTCACCGCAAGTGACAAGGATGCGGTGCTCGCCCGGATCAAGGGCACGACGGCCCATGACGATCTCGCGGCCTGCGACCTGGTGATCGAGGCCGCCACCGAGAACCTCGACCTGAAGCTGAAGATCCTGCACCAGGTCGACGCGCTGCTTGGTCCCGACGCGCTGCTCGCCACCAACACCTCGTCGATTTCGATCACGGCGCTTGCCGCGGTCACGTCGCGGCCGACGACCTTCATCGGCATGCATTTCTTCAACCCGGTGCCGATGATGACGCTGCTCGAACTGGTGCGCGGCCTGCAGACTTCGGATGCCGCGGTCGCCACGGCGGTGGATTTTGCCAGGCGCCTGAACAAGACGCCGATCGTCGTGAAGAACAGTCCGGGATTCGTCGTCAACCGCATCCTCTGCCCGATGATCAACGAGGCCGTGTTCGTGCTGCAGGAGGGTCTGGCCAGTGCCGAGGATATCGACAACGGCATGAAACTCGGCTGCAGCCATCCGATCGGTCCGCTGGCGCTGGCCGACATGGTCGGGCTCGACGTGATGCTTGCCGTGATGAACGTGTTCTACGCCGACTTCAACGACCCGAAGTACCGTCCTGCGCCGCTGCTCAGGGAAATGGTCGCCGCGGGCTACATTGGTCGCAAGTCCGGCCGCGGCTTTTACGATTACACGCAGGCGAAATCATGAGTTACGAGACCATTTTGCTCGAGGAAAGGACGCCGGGAATCTGGCTGCTGACCATCAACCGGCCGAAGGCGCTCAACGCCCTCTCGCCACAGGTGATGGTCGACATGGCGGCGGCCACGGCCGCGGCAATCGCGGCGGGCGCACGCTGCCTGCTGGTCACCGGTTCGGGCGACCGGGCGTTCGTCGCGGGTGGCGACATCGCGGTAATGAGTGCCATGTCCACGCTGGAGGCTCGAAAATTCGCCATTGCCGGCCACGCGACGCTGCGTGGACTCGAGTTGGCGCCGTTCCCCGTGATCGCCCTGGTCAACGGCTTCGCCCTGGGCGGTGGCTGCGAACTGGCGCTCGCCTGCGACTTCGTCGTGGCGTCGGAAAAGGCGGTCTTCGGCCAGCCGGAGGTGAACCTCGGCATCTGTCCGGGCTTCGGCGGCACGCAGCGACTCACCCGGGTGGTCGGGAAATCGATGGCGCTCGAACTTGTCACCACGGGCCGCCAGGTCAAGGCCGACGAAGCGCTGCGCATCGGACTTGCCAATCACGTCGTTGCGCCCGAGGCGCTGCTCGACAAGGGGCTGGAACTCGCCGGCATGATCGCGGCCAAGGGCCCGGTGGCGGTGCAGATGAGCAAGCATCTGGTCGTGCGGGGCCAGGACCTGGATCTGGCCAACGCCAATGCCTTCGAGGCCGACGTGTTCGCGCTGCTGAGCGGGACCGAGGACAAGCGCGAGGGGATGGCGGCATTCCTGGAAAAGCGCCCGGCCAGGTTCGTCGGACGCTGAGGTGTCACCGATCCTCAGGTAACCGCAGTGGTTTCGCCGGCGGTACCGGCCAGCCCAGGAATAGCCGGCGGCCGCGCGGCGGTCAGCCTTCGAATTGTCGCAGCCCGGGCAGGTCGGTGATGGTGATGCTGCCGTATTCGTTGCGCAGCAGCCCGGCCTGCGCCAGCCGCTGCAGCGCCTGATTGGCGCGCTGGCGCGACAGGCCGGCCAGCTGGGCAATTTCCTCCTGCGAAAGCGGCAGCGTTGGCCCGGTGCCAGGGTACAGATGCGGATTGAACATCGCCGCCAGGCAGCGCGCGAGCCGGGCGTCGGGCCCGAGCAACCGATCGTGCTCCACCATGCCGATGAACTGGGCGAGCCGCTCGTTGAGCTGCGTGAGCAGGAAACGATTGAACGGCATGCTGGTGTCGAGCAACCACATGAAGGTTGCCTTCGGCATATAGGCGATCGTGCTCATGCGCAGCGCGACAATATCGTAGCGGCGCGGCTCGTCCTTGAGCAATGAACCCTCGCCAAACCAGCCGCCGCTGGCGACACCGACAAAACTCATCGATTTTCCCGCGGCGGATACATTGGCCATCTTCACCAGTCCGTCGACGACGCCGATCCACGATTCGACCGGTTCGCCCTTGCGGCAGACGAGACTGCCGGCCGGGCACTCCCGGGTCGGCGTTTCTGCCTCGATCCGGGCAAGTCCCGCCTCCGAGAGCGCGCCGGCCCAGGGAGTTGCGCGCAGCATGTTGGAAAAATGCGCCATGGCCAATCGAAGGAGTCGTGGGGAATTGTCTGCTTGGCGACAACCCCGGTCCGGCTTTGCTCCTAAAGTGCGGGTATCCGGCACATTCTAGACGCATGAGCCAGCAGGACCGTGCCATAGTGCGGTTCTATCGTTTGTCGGACCCGCGCGGCACGGGCAGGTTGCGGGAATGAACGGTTGCGCTGCGGCGCAAGGTTGTTGCGCTCCGGCAATGAACATAAGATGAGGCGCCTGCAAGAGCGCCCGGCAGGCAAACAATAATTCTGCGCCGCTGCGAAGTCGCGCCCCGGCAGTTTCCCCGAGGTCCGCGCGCAGGATGGCGCCCGGGGTGGAGGAAGGTATGGAGGAGAGCCAGGCCACGTTTCCGCGGTACCTGCTGCACCATGCCAAGGTGCGTCCGACGCATCCGGCCGCGCGCGAGAAGGACCTCGGCATCTGGCAAACCTGGTCGTGGGCCGAGGTCGCCGCCGAAGTGCGCGCGCTGGCCTGCGGACTCGCGGCGCAGGGCTTTCAGCGCGGCATGCACCTGGCGATCATCGGCGACAACCGGCCGCGGCTTTACTGGTCGATGTGCGCGGCGCAGGCGTTGGGTGGGATTCCGGTGCCGATGTATCAGGATGCGCAGGCGGCGGATCTCATTTTCGTGCTCAACGATGCGGAAATCGCCTTTGCGCTTGTCGAGGACCAGGAACAGGTCGACAAGATGCAGGAGACGATGCCGCAAGTGCCCTCGCTGGCGCATGTCTACTATGATGACCCGCGAGGCCTGCGCAATTATCCGGACGTCACGAGCTACGAGAGGCTGCTGGAAATCGGCCGCGAATTCGACCGCGGCAACCCCGGGTTCTTTGAGGCCGAGGTCGACAAGGGCGCGGCCGGTGACGTGGCGATCATGCTGTACACGTCGGGCACGACCGGCAAGCCGAAAGGCGTGTGCCAGACGCACGGCGCGCTGATCGCCGCCGCCAGCGGCGGCATCGAGTTCGACCGGCTGACCGCGGACGAGTCGATTCTTTCCTACCTGCCGATGGCCTGGGTGGGCGACAACCTGTTTTCCTACGCGCAGGCGCTGGTCGCGGGCTTCACGATCAATTGTCCGGAATCAGGCGACACGGTTATGACTGACCTGCGCGAGATCGGACCGACCTATTATTTCGCGCCGCCGCGGGTGTTCGAAAACCTGCTGACCCAGGTGATGATCCGCATGGAGGATGCCAGCCGGATCAAACGTGCGTTGTTCCGGCACTTCATGGCCGTCGCGCGGCGTTGTGGCGCCGAGATCCTCGACGGCAAGCCGGTGGGACTCGGCGACCGCCTGCAGTACCGGCTCGGCGACTGGATCATCTACGGCCCCCTGCGCAACGTGCTTGGGCTGAGCCGGGTGCGCATCGCCTACACCGCGGGCGCCGCCATCGGACCGGACCTGTTTCGCTTCTACCGCTCCATCGGCATCAACCTGAAACAGCTCTACGGCTCCACCGAAACCTGCGCCTATGTCTGCCTGCAGCCCGACGGCGGGGTCAAGCTCGACACGGTCGGCCAGCCGGCGCCCAACGTCGAGGTGAAGATCGGCGACAACGGCGAAGTGCTGGTGCGCGGTCCGATGCTGTTGAAGGAATACTACAAACGGCCCGACGCGACGGCCGAGTCGATCGACGCCGACGGATTTTTCCGCACGGGCGACGCCGGCTTCTTCGACGACAGCGGCCAGCTGAAGATCATCGACCGTGCCAAGGACGTCGGCAAGCTTGCGGGCGGGGCGATGTTCGCGCCCAATTACATCGAGAACAAGCTCAAGTTCTTCCCCCATGTCAGGGAGGCGGTCGCCTTCGGCCACGAACGCGACATGGTTTGTGCGTTCATCAACATCGACATGGGTTCGGTGGGCAACTGGGCCGAGCGCCGTGGCCTGGCGTATTCGGGCTACGCCGATCTTGCGCAGAAATCCGAGGTGTTCGGGCTGATCCGCGAATGCGTGGAGCAGGTGAACGCCGAACTCGCCACCGAAGCCGGTCTCGCCGACTCGCAGATCAAGCGCTTCCTGATCCTGCACAAGGAACTCGATCCGGACGACGATGAACTGACGCGCACGCGCAAGGTTCGTCGCGGATTCGTCGCCGAGAAGTACGTCGTGCTGATAGATGCCCTCTACGGCGACCGGAAGGAGCAGCACATCGAGACCCTGGTGCGCTTCGAGGATGGGCGCACCAACATGGTCGCCGCGGACCTGCAGATCCACGAGGCGAAGCACTTTCCGGCCACGGCGAGACAGGCGGCATGAGCACCGAACAGCGCAGTGGCGGCGAAATCGTGCTCAAGCTCGACAATATTTCGCTTGCCTTTGGCGGGGTGAAGGCGTTGACCGACGTCAGCATGGACGTGCGCGAGCACGAGGTGCGCGCGATCATCGGCCCGAACGGCGCCGGCAAGAGCTCGATGCTCAATGTTATCAATGGCGTCTACCATCCGCAGCAGGGGACGATCAGCTTTCGCGGCAAGGTGCGCCGCGACATGGACACGCACGACGCGGCGGCACAGGGCATTGCCCGCACTTTCCAGAACATCGCGCTGTTCCGCGGCATGAGCGTGCTCGACAACATCATGACCGGGCGCAACCTGAAGATGCGCTCGAGCTTCATCGAGCAGGCAATCTGGTTCGGACGCGCCCGTCGCGAGGAGCTCGACAACCGCCGCAAGGTGGAGGAGGTGATCGACTTCCTCGAAATCCAGCATGTGCGCAAGACCCCGGTCGGACGGCTGCCCTACGGGCTGCAGAAGCGCGTCGAGCTCGCGCGCGCGCTCGCCGCCGAGCCCTCGATGCTGCTGCTCGACGAGCCGATGGCCGGAATGAACGTCGAGGAAAAACAGGACATGTGCCGTTTCATCCTGGATGTGAACGAGCAGTACGGCACGACCATCGTCCTGATCGAACACGACATGGGCGTGGTGATGGACATCTCCGACCGGGTGGTCGTGCTCGACTACGGCAAGAAAATCGGCGATGGTTCGCCCGACGATGTTCGCGGCAATCAGGCCGTGATCGACGCCTACCTGGGCGTCGCCCATTGACCGGCCCGGGAGCAGTTCGATGAGCCTCTCCGAAAATTCCTCCTTCAACGGCGCAAGCCGCGGCTGACCTCATGTCCTTCTTTTTCGAAGTCCTGATAGGTGGGTTGCTCGCGGGGATCATGTATTCGCTGGTCGCGCTGGGCTTCGTGCTGATCTACAAGGCGTCCGGCGTATTCAACTTCGCGCAGGGCGCGATGATTTTCTTCGCGGCGCTGACCTTTGTCGGGTTGCTCGAGGCGGATCTGAATTTCTGGGTGGCGATCGGGATCACCATGATCGCCATGGTCGTGCTCGGCCTGGTCACCGAGCGTGTCGTGCTGCGACCGCTGGTCAACCAGCCGCAGATCACGCTGTTCATGGCGACGATCGGGCTTACCTTTTTCATCGAAGGCGTGACGCAGATGTTCTGGGGCAGTACGCCGCGCGCGCTGGAACTCGGCATTCGGGACCAGCCTTTCGAGTGGCTGATGGAAAAGGCCGACCTCAACGTCAGCCAGTTCGACCTGTTCGCCGCCTTCGTGTCCGCCGCCATGGTCACCGGACTGGCGATCTTCTTCCAGAAGACGCGCATCGGACGCGCGCTGCGGGCGGTTGCCGACGATCATCAGGCGGCGATGTCGATCGGCATTCCATTGCAGCAGATCTGGGGCATCGTCTGGGCAGTCGCCGGGTTCGTGGCGCTGGTGGCCGGCCTGTTGTGGGGCGCGCGCAACGGCGTATCGTTCGCGCTGACCTTCGTCGCATTGAAGGCGCTGCCGGTGCCGATCCTGGGCGGCTTCGAGTCGGTCCCGGGCGCGATCATCGGCGGCCTGATCATCGGTGCCGCCGAGAAACTCGCCGAGGTGTATCTCGGACCGTTCGTCGGGGGCGGCATCGAGAGCTGGGTCGCGTACGTCATCGCCCTGGTGTTCCTGCTGTTCAGGCCCGAAGGCCTCTTCGGGGAAAAGCATATCGATCGCGTCTAGGCATGCGGGCTGATTTTCTGCCGACGCCGATCCGGACATTCCAACCCGCGTAATTCAATCCATTGCCACGACGTCCCTGACCACAACCATGCTCTATCGCGAAGCCGGCCAATTCAAGGTTTCCTACGCCAAGGACCAGCAGATCTTTCCGATCCGCCAGGATCGGATCGCGCTGCTTGCGGTCGCCTTTGCCGCCTTTGTTCTGGTGCCGCTGTTCGGCAACCAGTACTGGCTGTCGGCCATTTTCATTCCATTCCTGATTTTTTCGCTGGCGACACTCGGGCTCAACATCCTGACTGGCTATGCAGGACAGTTGTCGCTCGGCACCGCGGCGTTCATGGCGGTCGGGGCCTTCGCCGCGTACAACTTCATCCTGCGGGTGCCGGGCATGCCGCTGCTGGTCGCCTTCATTCTGGCCGGCGTCTGTGCCGCGATGGTCGGCATCGTATTCGGCCTTCCCAGCCTGCGCATCAAGGGCTTCTACCTGGCTGTGGCAACGCTGGCAGCGCAGTTCTTCGTTATCTGGGCGCTGGTGCGCGTGCCCTGGTTCTCGAATTATTCGAGTTCGGGCGTCATCACCGCGCAGAAGATGGTCATGTTCGGCTTCGTCTTCGATACGCCAACGAAAAAATATCTGCTCACGCTCGCCATCGTCACGGTGCTGGCCCTGGCCGCGAAGAACCTGGTGCGCAGTTCCACCGGCCGGGCGTGGATGGCGGTGCGTGACATGGACGTGGCGGCCTCGGTGATCGGCATCCGGCTGATCCGCACCAAATTGCTGGCCTTTGCGGTGAGCTCGTTCTACTGTGGCGTGGCCGGCGCGCTGTTCGCGTTCGCCTACCTCGGCACAGTCGAGCCCGAGGCGTTCACGCTGGATCTTTCCTTCCGCATCCTGTTCATGGTGATCATTGGCGGCATGGGCAGCATTCTGGGGTCCTTTCTCGGCGCTGGTTTCATCGTGCTGCTGCCGACCGTGCTGAACGTATTGGTGCACAAGTTGAACGCCACCCTGCAATCTGCGTTCAACTGGCAATTGCCCCCAGGAATAACGTCGAACCTTGAACTCATGGTGTTCGGCGGACTCATCATTTTTTTCCTGATCGTGGAACCGCACGGTCTCGCGCGGCTTTGGCAGATCGGCAAGGAAAAACTGCGGCTGTGGCCGTTTCCGCATTGATTCGCTATGCTGGACAGGGAAGTCGATACACGCTTCAATGGTTGACGCAACGGCAGTCTCATTCGAGGGAGGATATTATGTTGCAACGCAATAAATGGTTGAGTGGATTGATCGGACTGGCACTCGCGACGATTGCTGGCGCGGTTTCCGCGCAGCAGACGCAGTTCGTGCCGCTGCTGTCGTACCGGGTCGGCGCCTACGCTGCCGGCGGTTCCGGGCTGTTCGGCGGCTGGATCGACTACATGAATTACATCAACATGAAGGATGGCGGGATCAACGGCGTCAAGCTCATCTGGGACGAGTGCGAGACCGAGTACAACAACTCGCGCGGCGTCGAGTGTTACGAGCGGTTGAAGAACAAGGATGGTGGTGCCTCGCTGGTGATGCCGCTGTCCACAGGCATCACTTACTCGCTGATCGATCGTGTTGCGGCCGACAAGATTCCGCTGGTGACCATCGGCTACGGGCGCACCGACGCCGCCGACGGCCGCGTCTTCCCGTGGGTGTTTCCGCTGATCACGACCTACTGGTCGCAGGCTTCCGCGATGATCAACTATCTCGCCAAGAAGGAAGGCGGCGAGGCGAAGTTGAAGGGCAAGAAGCTCGTCCACCTGTACCACGACTCGGCCTACGGCAAGGAGCCGATCGCGGTGTTCGAGGCCTACGCGAAGAAGCTCGGCTTCCAGTTCACCGCGATTCCGGTGCCGCATCCGGGCAACGAGCAGCAGTCGCAGTGGCTGCAGATTCGCCAGATCAAGCCCGACTACGTGGTCTTGTGGGGCTGGGGCGTGATGAATCCGACCGCGTTGAAGGCGGCCGCCAAGATCGGCT
Organism: Betaproteobacteria bacterium; assembly: GCA_032123655.1. Classification (GTDB taxonomy): domain Bacteria; phylum Pseudomonadota; class Gammaproteobacteria; order Burkholderiales; family Casimicrobiaceae; genus VBCG01. The sequence continues at coordinate 23,698 of JAQBEY010000096.1, read as the reverse complement.
TCCCGCGTCAGAAGATGATCGGCGTCTGGTGGGCGGGCTCGGAGGAAGACGTGATTCCCGCAGGCGACGCGTCCAAGGGCTATACGACGGCGGTGTTCAACGTGTCGGGTGCCAGCCTGCCGCTGGTCCAGGACATCAAGAAGGTCGTCTACGGCAAGGGCAAGGGCAACATGGAGGACGACTCGCGCGTCGGCTCCGTGTACCACGTCCGCGGCATGGTGCACGGCATCATCACCGTCGAGGCGATCCGCAAGGCGCAGGAAAAGTACGGCAAGGGCAAGCGGATGACCGCCGCGCAGGTGCGCTGGGGCGTCGAGAACCTGGACCTCGACAACGCTCGGCTAAAGGTGCTGAACGCTGCGGGGATGATGCCGCCGCTGAAGACGTCCTGCGAGGATCACGAAGGTTCGGGCCTGGTGAAGTTCCAGACCTGGGACGGCAACAAGTGGACCATCGTGACCCCCGACTGGATTTCGTCCGACAAGGAAATGATCCGCAAGATGATCGTCGCGTCGGCCGACAAGTATGCGAAGGAGAAGAAGATCACTCCCCGCGATTGTTCCAAGCCGTTCTAAGTACTTCGTTCCACCGGGGCCGGCGCTGGCTGGCCCCGGTGGTTCGCCGTTGTACCGGTACCTGGGTCCCTGATACCGTAATTGTGCTGATTGCCATGCCTGCGACTGCCACCGCCACCGCTGCTATCGCGACTGCCACGCCCTATCTCTCGGTGAACAACATCGAGGTGATCTACGACCACGTCATCCTGGTGCTGAAGGGCGTGTCGCTGGAAGTGCCGGAAGGCAAGATCGTCGCGCTGCTGGGCGCCAACGGCGCCGGCAAGAGCACGACGCTCAAATCGATCTCGAACCTGCTCGCCGCCGAACGCGGCGATGTCACCAAGGGCACGATCGAATTCAAGGGCAAGCGCGTCGACAAGCTGAACACCAACGAGCTGGTGAAGATGGGCGTATGCCAGGTGATGGAGGGGCGGCATTGCTTCCAGCACCTGACAGTCGAGGAAAACCTGCTGACCGGGGCGTTCACCCGCAAGGTGCCGCGGGCCGAGATCGCCCTGGCGCTGGAGAAGGTCTACCACTATTTTCCCCGCCTGAAACAGCGGCGGAGCAGCCAGTCCGGCTATACCTCGGGCGGCGAGCAGCAGATGACGGCGGTGGGCCGCGCGCTGATGGCGGCACCGACGATGATCCTGCTCGACGAGCCGTCGATGGGGCTGGCGCCGCAGATCGTCGAGGAAATTTTCGAGATCGTGAAGGATCTGAACACCAGGGAAGGCGTGTCCTTCCTGCTGGCCGAGCAGAACACCTCGGTCGCGCTGCGCTATGCCAATTATGGCTACATTCTCGAGAACGGCCGGGTGGTCATGGACGGTGCGGCGCTGGACCTCGCGAGTAACGAGGACGTGAAGGAGTTCTACCTGGGGCTGTCGTCAGGCGGGCGCAAGTCCTTCCGCGACGTGAAGCACTACCGTCGCCGCAAACGTTGGCTCGCCTGAGCCGTCTGCGCCCGCCGGCGGATGCCGACGCGTTGATCCTGAGGGCACGCGCAGGCGCTGCGTGACGCTCCCCGCTGTAACGGTCCTGAGGAGAGCTTGCGCATGAGCGAACATTACGACGCGCTGGAGACGCGTGACCCGGCGATTCGGGAGCAGGCACAATTCGCCGCGCTGCCGCCGCAGGTGGCGCACGCCAAGGCGCACGCGCCGGCGTATGCGCAGGTGTTTGCCGCGGTCGATGCCAATGACCTTGTTTCGCGCGAGGCGCTGGCGGCGTTGCCCGTCGTCCGCAAATCCGAACTGCTCGACCTGCAAAAAGCCGCGCGACCCTTCGGCGGCTTCGCTGCCGTGGGCTGGGGCAAGACCCGGCGCGTGTTCATGAGTCCCGGTCCGCTGTACGAGCCGGAAGGGATGCAGGCCGATTACTGGCGCCTCGCTCGCGCTCTCTTCGCCGCGGGCTTTCGCGCCGGCGACCTGATCCACAACTGCTTTTCCTATCACCTGACTCCGGCGGGATCGATGCTCGAGACCGGCGCGCACGCGCTGGGCTGCACGGTTTTTCCCGGCGGCATCGGGCAGACCGAGATGCAGGTGCAGGCGATGGCGGAACTGGCGCCCTCGGGTTACGTGGGTACGCCGTCGTTTCTCCGGATCATTCTCGAAAAAGCCGATGCGGATGGCGTCGCGTTGCCCTCGCTCAAACGCGCGCTGGTGTCCGGTGAGGCCTTCCTGCCGCCATTCCGCGACGCGCTGCTGGCGCGCGATATCGCGGGATTTCAGGTGTATGCGAGCGCGGATCTCGGAACAATCGCCTATGAAACGCCGGCGCGCGAGGGGTTGGTCGTCGACGAGGGCGTGATTGTCGAGATCGTCCGCCCTGGCACCGGCGACCCAGTCGCCCCCGGGGAGGTCGGTGAAGTCGTGGTCACGACGCTGTTCAACACTGACTACCCGCTGATCCGCTTCGGCACCGGCGACCTGTCGGCGTTGCTGCCGGGCGTGTCGCCCTGCGGGCGCACCAACATGCGCATCCGCGGCTGGATGGGACGCGCCGACCAGACGACCAAGGTCAAGGGCATGTTCGTCCATCCGTCGCAGGTCGCCGCCATCGTCGGTCGGCATCCGGAAATCGGCAAGGCGCGCCTGGTCGTCGACAATCCCGAGGGCAACGACCGGATGATCCTCAAGGTCGAGGTGCCGGGCAACGCTTCGTCGCAGCGCGACGCGATCCTGGCGTCGATCCGTGAGGTCACCAAGCTGCGGGGCGAAGTCGCCTTCGTCGCGCCCGGGGAGCTGCCCAACGACGGCAAGGTCATCGACGACACGCGCAAGTTCGACTGACGCGCGGTCGCTGGTCGCTGTGCGGCCGGCGACGGGACGGATCAGGCCGAGCGGCGTGCCCTGAGCGTGACCAGCAGGACTCCGGCCAGCACCAGCGCGGCGCCGGCCAGTTGCACCGCAGTTATGGCCTCGCCCAGAATCATCGCGCCCAGACCGATGGTGAATACCGGCCCGAGCGCGCCGATCAGCGACGAAGCGTTCGCGCCGATGCGCCGGACCGACTCGGCGATCAGCCAGGTCGGCAACACCGTCGAGAATATGGCCATGGCGAGGCTGATGCCGTGCACGGCCGGCGGCACCGCGAGCGCGGCGAACGGGCGGGTGAGCGCGAACTGGACCAGCACCAGGGCGGTCGACGCCAGCATCGCCCAGGCGATGAAGCGCAGCGAACCCAGCCGGCCGATCACCGGTCCGGCCTGCACCAGGTAAAGCGCGTAGAACACCGCGCTGGCAAACACCAGCCCGCCGCCGGTAAACGTGGCGGCGGGATCGCCGCCGATGGTCAGGTCCTGCCAGAACACGACGCCTATGCCGGCGTAGGACAGCGCCAGCGCGGCCGCCGTCCTGCGCGTCAGCGGCTGGCGCAGCAGCAGCGCGGACAGCAGCACGACCAGCGTCGGATAAAGATAGAGCACCAGTCGCTCCATCGCCGCAGTGATGTAGACCAGCCCCATGAAGTCGAGCAGGCTCGCGAGGTAATACCCGATGAACCCCAGCCAGACCAGGCGCCAGGCGTCGCCGCGCGCCATCGGCGCGGCGGCGCGATGGCGGCTCACCCACCATGCCATTGCGCAGAAAAAGGGCGCCGCGTAGAGCATGCGCAGCGTCAGCAGCGTTACCGCGTCGACCGGGTCGATCTGATAGGCGAGCTTGATCAGGATCGCCTTGAACGAAAAGCCCAGCACCCCGAACACGGCGAACAGCGGCGTGGTCCACGCATGCGCAGGTGGGGTGGCGTCCGGAGTCTGTGGTGATGTCCGGATTGCCGGGGGCGTCAGTCCCACCGGACGGTGCCGGTGGCCGCGGTGATCAGGATCAGGATGCCGAAGGCTATCCGGTACCAGGCGAAAGGCGTGAAATCGTGCCGACTGACGTAACGCAGCAACCAGCGCACGCAGAAAAATGCCGAGACAAAGGCGGCGGCGAACCCGACGCCGAAAGTCGGCAGGTCGGCGACCGACAGCAGGTGCCGGTGTTTCAGGGTGTCGTAGGCGCAGGCCGCGAACAGCGTCGGGATGGCGAGAAAGAACGAGAACTCGGTGGCCGCGCGCCGCGAGAGCCCGAACAGCATGCCGCCGATGATGGTTGCGCCGGATCGCGAGGTGCCGGGAATCAGCGCAAAGGCCTGCGCACAGCCGACTTTCAGCGCGTCGGTCCAGCGCATGTCATCGATGTCGTCGATGCGCACCGACTCTGGCCGGGTGCGCTGCCGGCGCTCGGCCCAGAGGATCACCAGCGCGCCCACGATGAAGGCGATGGCCACCGGTACCGGCGCGAACAGACGGGCCTTGATCAGACTGCTGAAGGCCAGTCCAAGAACGGCGGCCGGCATGAAGGCAATGGCGAGGTTGACGACGAAGCGGTTCGCCCGGGGGTCGCGAAAGAGGCCCCGCGCCACGGTGATCAGACGTTCACGGAATTCCCAGCAAACCGCCAGGATCGCTCCGGCCTGGATCGCGATCTCGAAGACCTTGGCCTTGTCACCGGTGTAGCCGAGCAGCGAGCCGGCGACGATCAGGTGGCCGGTCGAGGAGATCGGCAGAAACTCGGTGAGGCCCTCGACAATGCCGAGCAGGAGCGCAGTGAGTATGGTCGGTTGATCCACGGGAGTCGCTTGAATTTCACTGTGTCCGACCAAGCCTCGAGAACGGGCCGCAGAACCGGACGCCGCGCATTGTCGCACGCCGCGGCGCGGGTCCCGCGCGTTGAATTACGTGGCATGGTGTCGGGCAATGAACGCGACCCGTTGCGACGGGTGCGTAGGCGAGGGAACTGCGCTGACGGGATTGGCGTCGCGTCCGGGAGAGGGTAAATTGAGCCTGAAGGAGCCAAGGCAATGGAACACGAAGTCATCCAGCAGTTCGACCCCGAGTCATCCACGTTCACCTATTTCCTCGTCGACCGCGCATCGCGTGAGGCGATGGTCGTCGACTCGGTCGACCATCAGCTCGAACGCGATCTCGCGCTGGTGCGCCGACTCGACCTGCGGCTGCGCTATGTTCTGGAAACGCACGCGCATGCCGACCACATTACCGGCGCCGGCCGCCTGCGCGAGGAAACCGGAGCGCTGGCTGCGGCACCGATCGGCTGTGGCATCACACCGGCGGACTTGCAGTTGAACCATGGAGACGCGCTGCACTTCGGCGTCGGAGAGCGCATCGTGGCGTTGCATACGCCAGGGCACACTGCCGGCAGCATGAGCTACCTGTGGCGCGGCAATGTGTTCACTGGTGACGCCCTGCTCATCGACGGCTGCGGCCGCACCGATTTTCAGGGTGGAGACGCCGGCATGCTGTGGGACAGCATCCACGACAGGTTGTTCGAACTGCCCGGCAACACGCGCGTCTACCCGGGGCACGATTACCGGGGGAACACGGTTTCGACCATCGGCTGGGAAAGGCGGCACAATGCGCGCCTTACCGGGCGCGACCGGGCAGCGTTCATCGTGTTGATGGCGGAATTGCACCTGCCGAAGCCGAAAATGATCGATGTCGCCGTTCCCGCCAACCGGCAACTGGGCATTCCCCATGCCGTCTGACGAATTGCCCGATGCCGCCGCGATTTTCATGGTCGCGGCTGAGCGGGCGCAGGAAAAGGGCGCGCCCTTCGCCGGACTGCTGACGCCGGCGGAGACGTGGGCGCTGTTCGTGGCCGGCGAGATCGAACTCGTCGACACGCGCACGCTCGCCGAGCGCGACCTCATCGGCTACGTTCCGGGCAGCCTGCCAATCGAGTGGTACGACTACCCGGCGAAGAAACGAAATGCGGCGTTCATCGACCAGCTGAGCTCGCGCGTCGAGGCGGACAGGCCCGTGGCGTTTCTGTGCCGCAGCGGCGTGCGTTCGCACCATGCGGCCGCGCTCGCCGCCGCCAGCGGGTTCAAGGCCGCGTTCAACATCCTCGAGGGTTTCGAGGGCGACAAGAACCCGGTCAGTCAGCGCCGCGTCAACGGCTGGCAGATGGCCGGATTGCCATGGCGGCAGGACTGACCGGCTGCAGCACTGGCTCCTTGCGCAATTCGACAAGCGGGCGGGACCTAGTTCGGCGGCAGTCCCAACTCCCGGACCAGGCGCTCGACGATGGACCGCACCGAGGCCAGTTCCTCGCGCAGTTCGGCGACGTTGGCGCGTAGCGCGGCGAGTTCACCCAGAGTGATCTGAGCCTCCGGCGCGGTGGCGGCGAGGTCTGTCGCTGCCGTGAACTCCGGCGCCCCCGACAGCAGATGCGCCCAGCGGTTCTCGCGCGCGCCCGGTGCGCGCGGCAGCTCGACGACCAGCGCGCCCGCCGGTCGTTCCGCGAGTTCTTGCAGGAAGGCCTCGACCGATGAAACATCGGCGAAGCGATGCAGACGCTCGCTATGCAGGCGCAGCTCCGCGGCGGTCTGCGTACCGCGCAGCATCAGCGTCGCCAGCAGCGCCACCGCCTGTTCCGGCACCGCCAGCACCCGGGCCACGTTGTGCGCGTAGCGCATCACCCGACCGCCGCTGGACTCTACCAGCAGCGACAGCGACTTCAGCTGGTCGATCGCCGCCTGGAGTTCACCTTCGGTCGCCTCCAGCACCGGATCGCGGCTGGTCTTCTGGTTGCAACCCGAGGCGAGCGCGTTGAGTGTCAGCGGATAGGTATCTGGCACCGTATGCTGTTTCTCGACCAGGACGCCGAGGACGCGAGTCTCGAGCAGCGACAGGGCGGGCAGGGCATTGGACATCGGCGCGGGCTTTCATGGCGGCGGCCGGAGACCGCCTTATGCCGCCATCTTGCCATGTTGCGGATTCCCGGGACTGGTATCGTGTCGGTTCGATTCAACCGGATTGTGAGCAATGGCCTCCACCCCCGAAGTCACCAGCATGGCGCTGTTCTGCGATTTCGAGAACATCGCACTCGGCGTGCGCGATGCCGACTACGACAAATTCGATATCGGCAGGATCCTCGAGCGATTGCTGCTCAAGGGCAGCATCGTGGTCAAGAAGGCCTACTGCGACTGGGAGCGATACAAGGCCTTCAAGGCGCCGATGCACGAGGCGTCCTTCGAGCTGATCGAGATCCCGCATGTGCGCCAGTCGGGCAAGAATTCGGCCGACATCCGCATGGTCGTCGACGCGCTGGACCTGTGCTACACCAAGTCGCATGTCGACACTTTCGTGATCATCAGCGGCGATTCGGATTTTTCGCCGCTGGTGTCGAAGCTGCGCGAAAATGCCAAGACAGTGATCGGCGTCGGCGTGAAGAATTCGACGTCGAACCTGCTGATCGCCAACTGCGACGAGTTCATCTACTACGACGACCTGGTGCGCGAGCAGAACAAGCGCGCTGCGAAAAAAACGGCGGCGAGACCCAGGGCCGAACCGAAGTCGGCGGGTGGGGCGAAAAAAGCCGCAAAGGGCGCGGCGAAAAGCGCCGCCCCGGCCGAACCGGCGGCCGTTGCCGCCGCGCCTGCTGGCGACGAGGAGCGCCGGATCGAGGCAATCGACCTCATCGTCGGCACCGTCGAAGCGCTGGCCAGCGAGCGCGGTGGCGTGGACAAGGTCTGGGGCTCGATGGTCAAGCAGGCGTTGAAGCGCGTGAATCCGGGCTTCGCCGAATCCTATTACGGTTTCCGCTCGTTCAACGGCATGCTCGAGGAGGCAGCACGGCGCGGTGCGCTGGTGCTCGAACGCGATGATAAATCCGGCGGCTACATCGTCCGGCTGGCCGGCGGCGAGGACTGACACGCGGCGGCCGATTCCGCAGTTGAGATCCTGCAGGCCGCCCCCATTGATCTTGCATGGACGCGGGTCATTCGGGAGATGTTCCGCGGTAGCCCAAGCCCTTCGCCTCCCGAGGAAGGTCAGGCCAGATGATGCACAACATCCGGCCGGCCGCGATGGCTGGCCATTTCTATCCGGGTTCACCAACGGCGCTCGCCGCCGACGTTGAGGCCTGCCTGGCCGGCGCGCGGGCGCAAGCGGGACCGGCGCCCAAGGCCCTCGTGGTGCCGCATGCCGGCTATGTCTACTCGGGCCCGGTGGCTGGGCATGCATATGCGGCGCTCGGGGCGGTGCGCGACGCGGTCCGCCGCGTGGTGCTGCTGGGCCCGGCGCATCGCTTTCCCTTCGCCGGATTGGCGCTGCCATCGGTGCAGGCATTCGCGACGCCGCTCGGTGAGGTTGCCATCGACGCCGAGGCCGTGACCCGGGCAAGGGCATTGCCGCAGGTGGTCGTCGATGACGCCGCGCATGCGCAGGAACATGCGCTCGAGGTGCAGCTGCCGTTCCTGCAGGCGATGCTCGCCAACTTCACGCTTGTGCCGTTCGTGGTCGGTACCGCGTCGACGGCGGACGTCGCCGGCGTGCTCGATCTCCTGTGGGGTGGTCCCGAGACGCTGATCGTCGTCAGCTCCGACCTTTCGCACTACCACCGGTACGACGAGGCGCGCGCCATCGACCGGGGTACCGCGGAAACGATTCTCGCCCTTCGCCCCGGCCTCGACCACGAGCAGGCCTGCGGCGCCACCCCCGTCAACGGGCTGCTCGCCGTCGCGCGGCGGCGCGGCCTCGTCCCGCGCCTGCTTGACTTGCGCAACTCCGGCGACACTGCCGGCGACCGCGCGCGGGTCGTCGGCTACGGAGCGTTCGCGTTCACGCCACAGGCGCCTGCGGAGGCGGCCCGGTGAGCGACGCCCTGCTCGGCCGGACCCTCGTCGGCATCGCCCGCGCCTCGATCGGCAGCGCATTCGGGCGCGCCGGTCGTGGCCCGGCCGACGACGCGCATCCGGCGCTCGGTTCTTCAGGCGCGACGTTCGTCACGCTGATACGCGATGGCGTACTGCGCGGCTGCATCGGTTCGCTGGTACCACGGCGTGCGCTGAGGCAGGACGTGCGCGCCAATGCGCTCGCCGCCGCCTTCGGCGATCCGCGCTTCCCGCCGCTGGCCGCCGTCGAGTTCGACGTCACCACGGTCGAGGTGTCGCTGCTGGGCGCGAGCGAGCCGCTGCGCCACACGGGTGAGGCGCAGGTGCTTGCACAGCTCGCGCCCGGCGAGGACGGGGTGATCATCGAATACGGCCGGCACCGCGCGACGTTCCTGCCGCAGGTCTGGGACGTGTTGCCGGAGCCGCGCGCATTCCTGGCGGCACTGAAGCGCAAGGCCGGGCTGCCGGCCGATTTCTGGCACGCGGAGATGAACGTTCGCCGCTATCCGGTGATCAAATTCATAGAGGGCGAGCTGCTCTCGGTGGAGATGACAGGATGAGCGACTTCCCGGGACGTTGGTGGCACGCGTTGCCCGACGGGCGCATCCAGTGCGATCTGTGTCCGCGCGATTGCCGGTTGCACGACGGGCAGCGCGGCGCTTGCTTCGTGCGCCAGCGTCAGGGTGAGGGCATCGCGCTCACCACCTACGGCCGCTCGTCGGGCTTCTGCATCGACCCCATCGAGAAGAAGCCGCTCAATCATTTCTATCCCGGCTCGGCGGTGTTCTCGTTCGGCACCGCCGGCTGCAACCTCGCCTGCAAATTCTGTCAGAACTGGGACATCAGCAAGTCACGCGAAATGGACACGCTGATGGACGCCGCTTCTCCGGAGGCGATCGCCGCCGCCGCCGCTGCACACGAATGCCGTAGCGTGGCGTTCACCTACAACGACCCGGTGATCTTCGCCGAGTACGCGATCGATACCGCCGACGCCTGCCACGCGCGCGGCATCGCCACGGTGGCCGTCACCGCCGGCTACATCGGCACCGGCGCGCGGCGCGAGTTCTACGCCAGGATGGATGCGGCCAATGTCGACCTGAAGGCCTTCACCGACGACTTCTACGTGAAACTCTGCGGCGCACGGCTGGCGCCGGTGCTCGACTCGCTGGCGTACGTCCGGCACGAGACCGACTGCTGGCTCGAGATCACCACGCTGCTCATTCCGGAAAAAAACGATTCTGACGCCGAACTGACGGCGATGTCCCGCTGGATTGCCCGCGAGCTCGGGCCGGACGTGCCACTGCACTTCACGGCGTTCCATCCGGACTACAAGGTGACCGGCATCGCGGCAACGCCGGGGGCGACGCTCACGCGTGCCCGCGCGATTGCGCGCGGCGAAGGCCTGCGCCACGTCTACACCGGCAACGTGCACGACCGCACCGGCGGCACCACGTTCTGTCCGGACTGCGGCAAGCCGCTGATCGTCCGCGACTGGCACGAGATTCTCGCCTATGAGATAACGGCCGAGGGCGCCTGCGGGAATTGCGGCGCGGCGATTCCCGGCCGCTTCGGACTCGGCATACCTGCGCGCGGACGCCGGCGCATGCCGGTGCGCATCGCGATGGCGTCCTGACCCGGACCAGCGTGGTGGCGTGAGTCCCGCTACGGCTTTCGCGCCTCTGACGGTGTGCTGGAGGAGGCCGCGCGGGCGTGGCGCACCGGTGCTCGGACGTGACGAGAAATCGGGCGGCCCATATCGTCCGGCTGGCGCCGCACGACGACTGGCGGACGGCTAGAACTTCTCGTCGCGGCGCATGTAGCGCCACTGCCCGACCGGCAGCGGCCCCAGCGAAACGCTGCCGCTGCGCACGCGTTTCAGCCCGGTGACCGTCAGGCCGACCAATTCGCACATGCGGCGGATCTGCCGCTTGCGGCCCTCGCGCAGCACGAAGCGCAGCTGATCCTCGTTCTGCCAGGACACTTTCGCCGGCTTCAGCTTGACGCCGTCAAGCTCGAGACCGTGCTGCAGCCGCTTCATTTCCTGTTCGGAGAGCGTCCCTTCAACGCGCACCAGATATTCCTTTTCCACTTCGGAATCGCGACCGATCAGTTGCTTGGCGACGCGGCCATCCTGGGTGAAGACGATGAGTCCGGTCGAGTCGATGTCCAGCCGTCCGGCCGGTGCGAGTCCGCGCAGATGATTCAACTTGAACTTGGTCGGCGCCGGATCCTCGGGCCACCTGTTTTCCGGCTTGATCAGCACCATCGCCGGCGTGTGACCGTCCTCGGCCTGGCCGGAGACAAAGCCGATGGGCTTGTTGAGCAGGATCGTCACCTGCTCGCTCTGGTATTGCGCGGCGGCCTTGTCGATCTCGATGCTGGCGGTCGGCGGCACGCGGGTACCCAGGGTGTCGACGATCTGGCCGTCGACGCGCACCCAGCCGTTGACGATCCACTCGTCCGCCTCGCGACGCGAACACAGGCCGAGTTCGCTCATGCGCTTGGACAGGCGCGGATCATCGTTGTGTTCGTTCTGCGGGGCGCGGGCTTGCGGCGGTCGTCTGGGCACTTCGGGCGCAGGCCGCGGCGTCGCCGAAAGCGCGCCGGGCGCGCGCTTTGCGCGTGATGTCGGCGCGGCACCCTCCGGCGCGCGTGGCTGCCGCGGGGCCGACGCTGCGGAGGAGGCGCCCGACGCGCCTCTTCCGCGTCGCCGCGAGGGCGCCTTCATGGGCGCCGATTCGGGGGCGTGGGCGACGGCGGGCGATCCCACTGGAGCCGGGGTGGCCGCCGCCGCGGTCCTCGAAGCGACCGTCGGCGGCGCCTTGCCGTGCGCCGCCCGCCACGCGCGCGAGGTCGGCGCCTTCGGCGCGGCCGTCGGGTCGACCGGTTTCGTAACCTTGAGAGTGATTCGGGCCATGGCGATTTGGGGTCGCGGACAACGACGACCAGATCACATCATAGCGGGCCGGAGCGCCTTGCAGTCCAGCGATGACACAATGGCGGACGGGGCGCGACCCGAAGAGGCCATGACATGAACGACATTCCGGAGTGCCGGCTGCCTGTTCCGTTGAGTGACGAATCCAGAGACGCATCGCGAGCCCATTCGCGTTTTCGAAGCGACCCTGTTGTCGCGACCGTGCTCGCTGCCGCCGCGGTGGCGCTGCTCGCATCCTGCGCCGGCAGCGGCGACACGCCGTCGTCGCGAGAGTTTTTCACCATGGCGTTGAAGCCCACTCCCATCGCCCCCGCGCAATCCGGCCGAGCCTTCCTGACGACGCAGGACAGCGGCACACGCGTTCTGGTCGAGGTCACCGGCGTGCCGCAGATGATCGTCTCGCGCCCGGTCCACCTGCACACGTTCATCCACCGGGGACGCTGCGGCGCGCTGGCGTCGACGCCGGTGTATTCGCTGCTCGACACTGTGCTTGCCGGATCGCCCGCAAGCACGGCCCTTGCACCTGCGAACGGTCCGTTCACCGTCAGCAACGTAGCGCCGCTGTCGCTGGCGCAGCTGCGCGCCGGCGGCTATGCGATCGTCGTGCGCAGCTCGCCGGCCGATGGCGACCGCGAGATTTTCTGCGGCGAGGTGAGCTAGGTGTGAAGGCCCAATAGGTTGTTTGTGTCCATTCGGACTGGATTTGAGAAACTGGGAATCGCCAAACCCCCGGCCATCTCAAGGAGTCCAGCCGAATGAACACCAATAAGAATGCCCGACTGACCTACGCGCGTCGACTCGAAATGGTTCAGGACATCGCCGAACGAAGACTGTCGCAAGGCGCGGCGGCACCGCCTCGCGGCCGGGCGGGAAAGACAACGGGCGCCGGAACCCCCGTCGAGCCAAATTCCGACCGCTTAGGCCGCGAGAATCCGGACCAGGTCCTCGTTGACGTAGTAAACCTCGCGCCCGCGCCGCACCGGGCGCAGGATGCCCACCTGTGCGAGCTCCTGGAGGTAGCGCGACGCCGTTTGCCGCTTGGCGATGCCGCGTTCCTCGACGAATGCTATCCGCGCGTAGGGCTGCGCGAACAGGACGTCCACCAGCTCGCGCGCGGGCAGCGCCGGTCGCGTGGATTTGATCGTCTCGAACGTGCTGGTCATCTGCGTCAGGATTGCGTTGATCTTTTCCAGCGTCGATCGCGACGTCGTCTCGATCGCGTCCAGCATGTAGAGCACCCATGGCTCCCAATCCCGGCGTTCCGTGACGCCCCGGAGCAGAGCGTAATACTCGGTCCGGTGTTCGATGATGTAGCGCGACAGGTAAAGGACGGGAATGTCGAGTCGCTGCTGTTGCAGCAGGAAGAGCAGATTCAGGATGCGCCCGGTCCGCCCGTTGCCGTCGTGGAACGGATGGATCGCCTCGAACTGGTAGTGGATCAGCGCGAGCTTGACCAGGGGTTCGGTCGTGCGCTCGTCGTGGATGTAGCGCTCCAGGTCGGCCAGCATCCTGCGTATGACCAGCTCGCCAAAGGGCGGCGTGTAGATCGTTGCGCCGCTGGCGTCGGCGATCTTCGTTCCCGGGATACGGCGGATGTCGAAGTCCGGACGGTCCTTGACGATGCGGGCAATGTCGACGAACAGGTTGGTCGTGAGCAGGGCATGTGCCTTGACTGCCTGAAAGCCCTGCCCCAGGGCAAGGCGGTAGCGCAGGACTTCTTTCGCTGCGGGTTCCACTTCGCCATGAATGCCGGATTCGGCCTGGTAGATCGCGTCGTTCGTCGTGACGATGTTCTCGATCTCGGACGACAGCCGCGCCTCCTGCAGGCCGATCGTATTGATGAGGATTCCAGGGTTAGGGATCCGGGCGCCGGCGCCGCGCAGTTCGGCAAGCGCGGCGGCCGCGCGTACGGCTTTTTTCAGGACCGTTCTTGACTCGACCATTTCCGCAACCGGAAGCGCCGGGAGATCGTTGTACGGCTGGTCGGGGCTGTAGGTCAATGGCGTAATTTGTTCATTTGAAAAGGAAGTTTATTGACATGTCGAAATATTGTCAATTTATCGACATATTGTTTGGACAGGCTGACGCCGTAAATCTATTTCATGAATGTGGGTATACACGCCATGATTTCGGACATCGCGGAGCCGGCACGACAACCAAAACCGCACCTTTTGCTGGCGACTCGGACGCGCCGGGCTTTCCCGTAAATCACGCCTTGGAGTAAATCTCCGCCCCCTTCTTCACGAACTCCACCGCCTTCGCCTGCATGCCCTTGGCCAGCGCGTCGGCCTCGGCGATGCCCTGCTTGGCCGCGTACTCGCGCACATCCTGCGTGATCTTCATCGAGCAGAAATGCGGGCCGCACATCGAGCAGAAGTGGGCGAGCTTGGCGCCGTGCTGCGGCAGCGTCTCGTCGTGGAATTCGCGCGCCTTGTCCGGATCGAGGCCCAGGTTGAACTGGTCGTCCCAGCGGAATTCGAAGCGCGCCTTCGACAATGCATTGTCGCGGATCTGCGCACCGGGATGACCCTTGGCCAGGTCGGCGGCGTGCGCGGCGATCTTGTAGGTGATGATGCCGTCCTTGACGTCGTTCTTGTTGGGCAGGCCGAGGTGCTCTTTCGGCGTCACGTAGCAGAGCATGGCGGTGCCGTACCAGCCGATCATCGCCGCGCCGATGCCGCTGGTGATGTGGTCGTAACCCGGCGCGATGTCGGTGGTCAGCGGTCCCAGCGTGTAGAACGGCGCCTCGCCGCACAGGCGCAGCTGTTCGTCCATGTTGAACTTGATCATGTGCATCGGCACGTGACCGGGGCCCTCGATCATCACCTGCACGTCGTGCTTCCACGCCACCTGCGTCAGTTCGCCGAGGGTGGCGAGTTCGCCCATCTGCGCCTCGTCGTTGGCGTCGTACGCCGACCCTGGCCGCAGGCCGTCGCCCAGGGAGAACGCGACGTCGTAGGCCTTCATGATCTCGCAGATGTCCTCGAAATGCGTGTAGAGGAAGCTCTCGCGGTGATGCGCGAGGCACCACTTGGCCATGATCGAGCCGCCGCGCGAGACGATGCCGGTCATCCGCTTGGCCGTCATCGGCACGTAGCGCAGCAGCACGCCTGCGTGGATGGTGAAGTAGTCCACGCCCTGCTCGGCCTGTTCGATCAGCGTGTCGCGGAAGATCTCCCAGGTCAGGTCCTCGGCCTTGCCGTCGACTTTTTCCAGCGCCTGGTAGATGGGTACCGTGCCGATGGGCACGGGAGAATTGCGCACGATCCACTCGCGCGTCTCGTGGATGTTCCTGCCGGTGGACAGGTCCATCACCGTGTCGCCGCCCCAGCGGATGGCCCAGGTCATCTTCTCGACTTCCTCGCCGATCGACGAGGACACCGCGGAGTTGCCGATGTTGGCGTTGATCTTCACCAGGAAATTGCGGCCGATGATCATCGGCTCGGATTCCGGGTGGTTGATGTTGTTGGGGATGATCGCCCGTCCGCGCGCCACCTCGTCGCGAACGAATTCCGGCGTGACCGTCGCCGGCAGCGACGCGCCGAAACTCTGACCTGGATGCTGGCGGCGCACGGCCTCGGGCAGCTGCGCGACGAATTCCTCGCGCAGCAGGTTTTCGCGAATTGCGACGAATTCCATTTCCGGCGTGACGATGCCGCGGCGCGCATAGTGCATCTGGCTGACGTTTGCTCCGGGCTTGGCCCGCCGCGGCAGGCGGTGCAGATCGAAGCGCAGTCCCGCAAGCGCCTGATCGGCGAGTCGCGCCTGCCCATAGGCGGACGTCAGTCCGGTCAACTCCTCCGTGTCGCCGCGCTCGGCGATCCACGCCGCGCGCAGCGGGTTGAGGCCCTTGCGGATGTCGATGGTCACCGCCGGATCGGTGTAGGGTCCTGAGGTATCGTAGACGACGAGATCGGGATTTTTTTCGGCGCCAAAGGAGGCCGGCGTTTCGCTCTGGCTGATCCCGCGCATCGGCACGCGCAGGTCGGCGCGGGTGCCTTCGACATAGATCTTGCGGGACGCGGGCAGCGGCGCCACCGCGGCCGAATCCACCTTCGCATCGCGCGCGAAGGTCTGGTCGTTTGCATTCATGGTGTTCTCCTCTAGGACTGGGGCGCGAGGAGCGGAAGATCGAACTTCACGCTTCCCTCTCGCCGGCATTATCCGGATCAGGTTCCAAGGGTTTGGTCTCACCCGCCGGTCAAAACCGGCAGGACCCCTAGCGTTGGAACCACGTTACGCTGAAACTGCCTGACAGGCAATCCGGGACGACGCGGGCCCCTCCGGGTGCGTCCGATATAAGCCGCAGCCGGGAAATGGGAGCAAGACGATGGGGAGCAAGACGATGAGAATATCGAAATGGATCTGGGTATTGCCGGGCCTCGCCTTTGCGGCGACGGCGATGGCGAACGACGTACCCGGGACCGATGTGCGGACGATCGTGGACTGCCATGCGACCGGCAATCGGATGGCCCGGCTGGATTGCTACGACGCCGTCACCCGGCGCGATGACGCGCGGCGCGAGGCCGAACGCGTGCGCGACAGCGCGACAACTGCAGTCGGCGACACGACTGCCGCCGCGGCGGGCCGCATCGCGCCCGCTGGCGGCATACTCGGCGAGTTCTGGGGCTTCGACGCCAGCGCCGAGGAGAGCAAATTCGAGATCAGGCAGTACCACCCGAATTACCTCATCGCCTACGGGACCACCCCGTTCAACAGCGCGCCACAATCCTCGCCCGACCGCACCTACAGCGACCAGCCGAGTACCGATCCCCAAGGCGTGAAGATCCAGGTTTCCGCCAAGGTGCGGATCTTCGACCGCGACGACCATGCCTACGGGCTTTGGCTGGCGTACACGCAGCGCAGCTGGTGGCAGGTCTTCGATGCGGCCAATTCGCGGCCGTTTCGCGAGACCAACTACATGCCCGAGGTGATTCTCGGGCTGCGTCCGGAACTGTTCGGCGTGCGCAATGACGGTGAAGGCTTTGCCTGGCGCCTGCTCAACATCGGCGCGCTGCACCAGTCCAACGGACAGTCGGGCAACGCCTCGCGTAGCTGGAATCGCGTATATGCGGAAGCGGGATTCGAGCGCGACTGGAAGGAGGGCGGCCAGCTCGCGCTGCTGGCGCGTGGCTGGTACCGGATCGGCGAAGAACCGGAGGACGATGACAATCCCGGGATCACCGACCATCTGGGTTACGGTGATCTGCGCGCCGTTTACCGTCGGGGCGACTACCTGCTGACCGCCATGGCCCGCGGCAACCTGCGCACCGGCAATGGCACCGGCGAGATCGCCTTCGCCTTTCCGCTGGTCCGTGGCGCCGAGGCGCGCTCGTTCCCCTTCAAGGGCTATGTGCAGGTCTTTTCCGGGTACGGCGAGAGCCTGCTCGACTACAACTGGCGTCAGACCACGGTCGGCATCGGCTTCATGCTCAACGACCGGCGCTAGACGCGCGGCCACGGCAGCCACAACCGGCCCACCCGGCCAGCAGGGCAAACGCGGCATCGCGTTGCCCACGGCGTCACGGCACGCGTAAAATGCCTTCCAGTCTGCGGGTGTAGCTCAATGGTAGAGCAGAAGCTTCCCAAGCTTAAGACGAGGGTTCGATTCCCTTCACCCGCTCCAGCCATGGCATTGACGGCGTGATGCCGGTGCGATTGTCTCGCAGGGCCATTAAATCGCGAATCGCATCGCGTTCCGGTGGCGGAGGAGAGGCGGCGGACATTCGATGCTCGCGCGATCAGGCAGTTGCCGTGCCGGCGGTGCCTTGCGTCGGTGATGGCGCCAGCTTCCGCGCGATGCGGAATACCAGCGGGTTGAGCAGGATCGACGCCAGCGCGCCGCCCAGCATCAGGTTCTTGCCCTCGACCGGCAGCACGCCGAGCGCCACCGCCATGGCGGCAAGGATGAACGAGAATTCGCCGATCTGCGCCAGTGACGCTGCAACGCGCAGTCCCGAGGAGGCAGGCCGCCCAAGCGCGAGCACGATCAGGAAGGCGACCAGCGACTTGCCGACGACGATGATGGCGATGGTCGCGGCCAGAGCGACCGGCCGGTCGACGACGATCGCCGGGTCGAAGGCCATGCCTACGGCGACGAAGAACAGCACGGCGAAGGCGTCGCGAAACGGCAGCAGCTGCTTGGCGACCCGGTGTCCCGACTTGGACCCGTTGAGCACCACGCCGGAGAAGAATGCGCCCAGCGCGAACGACACGCCGAATATCTCCGCGGCGCCGAAGGCGATGCCGATCGCGATGGCAAGTCCGGCGAGCAACAGCAGTTCGCTCGACCGCAACCGATCCACGCGGGTGAGCGCCCAGGGAATGACGCGGGTGCCGACGGCGAGCATCAACGCCGTGAAAACGGCAACCTTGGCCAGCGCGATACCCAGCGTCGGCAGCGCGTCGTCGAGATCGCCGGCGCCGGTGGCGAAACTCGCGAAGCTGGGCAACAGCACCAGCGCCACCACCATCAGCAGGTCCTCGACGATCAGCCAGCCCACGGCCAGACGCCCGTCCGGCGTCTCGACTGCCTTTTCCGCTTCCAGCGCGCGCAGCAGCACCACGGTGCTCGCCACCGACAGCGTTAGACCGAACACCAGTCCGGCGGGCAGCGACCAGCCCCAGAGGTGCGCAAGACCCGCGCCCATCGCGATCGCGGCGGCAATCTGCCCGATGGCCCCCGGGACGGCGATTCGCCACACCGACAGGAGATCGCGGAGCGAAAAATGCAGCCCGACGCCAAACATCAGGAAGATGACGCCGATTTCGGAGAGCTGCGGCGCAAGGTCGACGTCGGCAACGAAGCCCGGCGTGAAGGGCCCGACGATAATGCCGGCGACCAGGTAGCCGACGATCGTCGGCAATCCCAGCCGGACCGCAATCAGGCCGAGCACGAACGCCCAGGCAAAGGCGCCGGCGAGCGTGGCGATGAGGGTGTGCGACGGTTCCATCAACGAGTCCGGGTGTGACGACCGAGTGCCGATCATAGCCCGCGTCTGGCCCGCGCCCTGCACTGCGGGTAAAATGGTCAGGCCAGTTGCCATGCTCGTCGCGACCGGCACATGCAGCCGCCGGGCCATCGCGCCCGGCGTTTGTTTCCCCCCTGACCCGCAGCCCGCGCCCCGCGCGCCCGTTTCACCGAAACCGCTCCACCCATGTGCCCGAGTCTTCATCCATTGCGCGCAGCGACGATCGCGTTCGCAATCCTGCTGACTGCCGCTGCCGGCAATGCGCTGGCGCAGTCCGGGGCCGCGGACGTGCCTGGACTGCGCCTGCCGCGCGACGTGACGCCGCTGGCCTATGCGCCGCGCCTGACGATCGACCCCCGCGATGAGCGCTTTGCAGGCAGCATCGACATCCGGGTGCGCGTCGAGCGATCGACCGCACTGGTCTGGCTGAATGCGCGAAATCTGACGCTGGCAAGCGCTCGCGCCACCACGGCGGCGGCGCCGGCGGAATTCGCCGTTGCGACCATCGAACAGGGCAGCGACGATGTGGTCGGGTTGAGATTCGCGCGCCCGCTGCCTGTCGGCGAGCTCACGCTGTCGATCCGCTATTCGGGCCGCATCGAGAGTGTCAGCGCGGTCGGCGTGTTTCGCCAGCAGGACCGCGGCGCCTGGTATGCGTTCACGCAGTTCGAACCGCTCGACGCACGACGCGCCTTTCCCTGTTTCGACGAGCCCGACCGCAAGGCGGCGTGGACACTGACGCTGCGCGTCCCGGAAACGCTGAAGGCATTCGCCAACATGCCGGTGGCGACGCAGCGCGTCGCGGCGCCCGGCTGGCGGGAAGTGACCTTCGAGACTTCGCCGCCGCTGCCGTCGTACCTGCTTGCCTTCGCCGTCGGTGATTTCGACGTGGTCGACGCCGGCCGCGCCGGAATGAAGGCGACGCCGATCTCGATCATCACGCCCAGGGGACGCGGCGGCGAGGCCGCATACGCCGCGGCGAATACCGGCGAAGTGCTGGCCGCGACCGAAAAGTTCTTCGGCATCGCCTACCCTTTCCGCAAGCTCGACCTCATCGCCTATCCGCTCTCAACATTCGGCGGCGCGATGGAGAACCCCGGGCTGATCACCTACACGGCGCGGACGCTGCTTGCGCGGCCGGACGAGATGTCGCCCGGATTCAAGCAACGCTTCCTCGGCTTCACCGCGCACGAGATCGCCCACATGTGGTTCGGCAACTACGTCACCATGGCCTGGTGGGACGACCTGTGGCTGAACGAGTCATTCGCCTCGTGGATGGCTTCGACGATCCTCATGGAGTTGCATCCGAAAGGGGGGGCCTCCGACTTCCGCGCCTTCCAGCGCTTCCGCGCCATGAACGCCGACCGCCTGCCGTCGGCGAGGCGTGTCCGTCAGCCGGTGACCGAACAGAGCGAAGTCAAGGCGGCGTTCGACGGCATCACCTACGCCAAGGGCGAGTCGATCCTGGTAATGTTCGAGGCCTGGCTGGGGCCGGAAAAATTCCGCGCCGGCGTGCGCCGTTACATGGGCAGACACGCGTGGGGCAACGCCACGGCGGAAGATTTTTTCACGGCGCTGGCAGCGACCGACGCGGCGCTGGTCCCTGCGCTGCGCGGCTTCGTCGAACGTCCCGGCGTACCGGTGCTCG
This sequence comes from Betaproteobacteria bacterium, assembly GCA_032123655.1. GTDB lineage: Bacteria > Pseudomonadota > Gammaproteobacteria > Burkholderiales > Casimicrobiaceae > VBCG01. The sequence continues at coordinate 3,400 of JAQBEY010000096.1, read as the reverse complement.
ACGTCGAGCTCGATTGCACGGCGGAGCCACGGCTGGTGCTGGCGCAGCACCGTTTCGAGCCGGCCGGAGCCGCCGCAAAGGCGGCGGAACATTGGGTGTTTCCCGCCTGTTTCGAGTACGGCGATGCGTCCGGCGGTCACGAGGTCTGCGCGCTGGTCAAGGAGGCCAGGCAATCGCTGCCGCTGCCCGCCGCCTGTCCGCAGTGGGTGATCGCCAACCGCAGCGGCATCGGCTATTTCCTGCCCAGGCTTTCGCCTGCGCTCTACGCCGCACTGCCGGCCGCGCGGCGCACGCTGATGCCGAAGGATTACGTCGGTTTGCTGATCGATGTGACGTTGCTCACGCAAAGCGCCGTGCTGCCCTATTCGGTGGCGCTGCCGCTGGCCGCGACGCAGGCCGACAACGCATCGGCGCGGGTCGCGCGCCGGTCGCTGGGCCTGGCGACAGTCCCGGAGGATTGGGTCGCGGTGGACAACGCGTCGAAATACGCGACCTGGGTGCGCGAGCTCTTCGCCGGACGCGCCCGCGCGCTCGGCTGGTTGCCGCATTCCGGCGATGACGCCGAAACCATGCGCTTGCGTCAGAGCATGCTGCCCATGGTGACGCTGCGCGGCAAGGACGCCGCGCTTGCCGGCGAGGCGCAGCAGCTGGCGCGGCGATGGCTCGCCGATCGCCAGGCGATGCCGCCGTCGGTGCGCCAGGTGGTCCTGCAGACCGCGATCGCCACCGCCGGCCACGACGCCCCCGTTCTGTTCGATGCGCTGGTCGATGTCGTGCGGACCAGCAAGGACGGCAACGAACGTGCAGACGTGTACGCGGCACTGGGTTTCGTTGTCGATCCGGCGCTGCTCGAGCGCGCGCTGGCATTGGCACTGGACGGAGAGTATTCCCCGCGCGAGAGCACGCGCACGCTGCGCGAGGCGCTGGCGCATCAGGCCACGCGCGCTGTCGCTCTCGGCTGGCTGGAGCGCAACATTGTCGCGCTTTCGGCGCGAACGCCGGTGGAGTCCCAGGGCTTCTGGCCAACGTGGCTGGCGTCGGCCTGCACGCCCGACGAGCGAGCGCGCATGGTCGCGTTGTTCGAATCGCGCGTCGCGAAGCTGGAAGCCGGACCGCGGTCGTATCGGGAATCGCTGGAGAAGATCGACCTGTGCATCGCCGCGCGGAAAATCCAGCAGGCGCCGCTCAACGCCTTCCTGGCCGGGGTGAAATGAATCGCGACCAGCTGCACATCCCGATGTCGGCAGTGCTGTTGATTGCCGGCGCGGTCGCCTGCTTTGCGTCACTCGACGGCATCATCAAGTCGCTGGGGACGCGGCAACCCGTGCCGCTGCTGGTGTGGTCACGCTGGTCGTTCCAGGTGCTGGCCATGCTCATCTGGCTGGGGCCGACCATGGGCACCAACATGGTTCGAAGCAGGCAGCCGTGGATGCAGCTCGCCCGCGGCGTATTGCTGGTCAGTTCTTCGCTGTGTTTCATGACCGCGCTCAAGTACCTGCCGTTGGCCGACGCGACCGCGCTCAACTACACGACGCCGACCATCGTGATCGTGCTGGCCGTGGTGTTCCTGCAGGAGCGCATGACCCGCGCGCGCGTCGCGTTCCTGGTTGCCGGCATGATCGGCATGCTGCTGATCGTCAAGCCGGGCGCGGAACTGTTCAACGGCGCTTCGATTTACGCGCTCGGGTCGGCGGTGTTCTACGCGGTCTACCAGATCACCACGCGCATGCTGGCCGGGGAGGATCCCCGGGTCACGCTGTTCTACCCGGCCATGGTCGGCGCGCTGCTGATGACCTTCGTCTGGCCGTGGTTCGGTTCGGAAATCGATGTCAGCTGGACGGACGTCGCGCTGCTGGCGGCGACCGGTGTGCTGGGCACCATCGGTCATTTCCTGTTCATTCTCGCCTTTCAGCGCGCGCCTGCGTCGGCGCTGACGCCGTTCACCTACATGCAGCTGGTTTTTGCGACGCTGATCGGCTGGCTGGCCTACGATCACTTTCCCGGGCCCTTTTCACTCACCGGCATGGCCGTGATCGCGGGTAGCGGTCTGCTGCTCACCTGGCATGAACGCCGGCGCGCGCAGCAGGCGTTGCTCGCACCACCGGCCATCGACTGAATCGACTCACCCACAAGGAGAAAAAGCATGGACAAGAAACCCCGCGTTGGCTTCATCGGCATCGGTCTCATGGGTCACGGCATGGCCAGAAACCTGGTGACCAAGGGCTTCCCGCTCACTGTTCGCGTCAACCGCAACCGCAAGCCGCTGGAGGACCTGCTCGCCGCCGGCGCGAAGGAGGTGAAGACCAACGCCGACGTGGCGCGTGAATCCGACATCGTGTTCCTCTGCGTCACCGGGTCGCCACAGGTTGAAGAGGTCATCAACGGCAAGGACGGCATTGCCTCGGCGGGGCGCTCCGGCCTTGTCGTCGTCGACACCTCGACCAGCGAGCCCGAGGTCACCGCGAAAATGCGCGCGGCGCTTGCCGAAAAGGGCGTGCGCCTGGTGGACGCGCCACTGGGCGGCACGCCGATCCAGGCCGAAGGAGGGACTCTGAACGTCATGGTCGGCGCCGACGATGCGACCTTCGCCGAACTGCAGCCGGTGTTCGGCGCCTTTTGCGCGAACGTAATTCATGTCGGCCCGGCCGGTCACGGAATCATCCTGAAGCTGCTCAACAATTTCATCGCCCAGGCGATTTGCACCGCCACTGCGGAAGCGCTCGCCGCCGCGGCCAAGTCGGGACTGTCGATCGCCAAGCTGCACCAGGTGATCTCGGCCGGCGCGGTCAATTCGGGATTGTTCCAGATGATGGTCGGGAAGATGGTGGAGAATAACGGCGACCTCACCGGACTCAAGTTCACGCTGGTCAACGCCATGAAGGACCTGCGCTATTACACGCATTTCACCGAGTCGCTGCCGGTGTCGTCGATCATGGGTGAGGCGGTGCACCAGAGCCTGGTCAACGCGAATGTGATGGGCTTCGGCGACAAGTACGTCGCGTCGCTGATCGAGGCGCAGGAGAAACTCAACGGCATCAAGATCGTGCCGCGCAAGTAGGGAGACGTTTCACGATGCGACTGCTCGTTCTCGGCGGCACCCGTTTTCTCGGGCGCCATGTGGTCGACGCGGCGCTCGCGCGCGGCGACGCGGTCACGATCTTCACGCGCGGGGCCTCCGGCAATCCGTGGGGCGGGGCGGTGACCGCCCTCACGGGCAACCGCGACCCCGCCGTGGCGCCAGGCCTGGCCGCGCTGGAAAATGGCGAGTGGGACGCGGTGCTCGATACCAGCGGCTATGTTCCGCGCGTCGTGCGCGCTTCGGCCGAGTTGCTCGCAGCACGCGCAGGGCGTTACCTGTTCGTGTCCTCGCTGTCGGTCTATTCCGACGTCAGCCGCGCGG
>JAQBEY010000095.1:0-30864 GCA_032123655.1 Betaproteobacteria bacterium | reverse complement strand
CGCCAAGCGCGCGCGCGTCGTTCTCTACGATCTGCGCGGGCACGGCCTGAGCGAGCAGCCGGGCTCCGGTTACACCGTGACCGACATGACTGCGGACCTGGCGGGGCTGGTCGAAGCCGTCTCTCCGGCGTCGCCTGTCATCGTGGTCGGCCACAGCTATGGCGGCTACGTGGCGATGCGCTTCGCCGCAACGCATGCGGCCCGCGTGGCGGGCCTGGTGCTGATCGAGGCACATGCGGGCATCGTGGAATTCGGCCGCCAGCTCGGTGAGACGCTGGCGCTCACCGGCGCGGCGCGCGACCGGAAGATCGAGGAACTCTTCGGGAACTGGCTGGCAAGGCACCGTGCCCGCGGCATCGATCAAGAGGGCGCCGACGCCGACGCTGCGCTCGGCACCGATGCGCAGGCAACCGTGAAGCTGGTGCAGCGTCTCAGGCGGCGCCGCAAGAGTTCACTGGTCGCGACCGCGCAGCGCCTGCACGGCGAAACGACTTTCGCCGCCGACATCGCCGCCAGCGAAACGCTGGACGAAGCCGCGCTCGCGCGTGTCACCTGCCCGGTGCTGGCCTTGTTCGGCGAACACTCGGACCTCCGGCCCGGTGGCAAGGCGCTGGCGGAGCGGCTGCCGAACTGTCGGCTGCTGGTGGTGCCCGGTGGCGAGCACGGCATCATGTTTCAGGCGACGGCATACGTGCGCGATGCGATGACGACGTGGATCGACGAGGTTCTGCGGTGAGTCGCTTCCTGATCGTCGTGCCGCCGTTTCCATCGCACGTCTATCCGACGGTTGCGATCGGGCAGACGCTCGCGCAGCGCGGGCACGCGGTGGCCTGGGTCACCTACGAGGCGATGCGTTCGACGCTGCCGGCCGACGCGACTGTTTACACACTCGCTTCGCCGATATCGGCGCAGGCTGCGCAGGAACTGCAACGGCAGGCCGGCGCGACCTGGCTCGCCGGCATGAAGGTATTGTTCGAACAGGTGCTGGTACCGCTGGCGCGCGACATGTTGCCCGGCGTGGAGACGGCGATCACGGATTTCGAGCCCGACGCACTGCTGGTGGATCAGCAGGCGCTGGCGGGCGCCCTTGCGGCGCGGCGACGTGGCCTGCCCTGGGCTACTTCGTCGACGTCGAGCGCGCTGCTCGGCGAGCATTTTGGTCCCTATCCTAAGGTCGAGGATTGGATCGTCGGCCTGTTCGCCGGACTGCAGCGCGAAATGGGACTCGAACCCGTGCGCTGGCCCGATCGGTCGCCGGAACTGGTGCTGCTCTATACCGTCGAGCAGTTCGTCGGCGGTGCGCATCCTCCCCACTACCTGTTCATCGGACCCGCGCTGGCGAAGCGGGCGGAGCCGGTGGACTTTCCCTGGGACGCGCTGCGGCCCGGCCCACGGGTGTTCGTCAGCCTGGGCTCGGTGTGGGCGTGGCGTGGCGAACGGTTCTACCGGATTGTCGCCAGCGCGCTGGCGGACCTCCCGGTGCAGGTCATCGTCGCGGCGCCGCCGGGGATGATCGTCGACGTGCCAAAAAATTTCATCGTGCGCCCCTGGGTACCGTTGCTGGAACTCTATCCGCATCTCGACGCCGTGGTTACGCACGCCGGAACGACCGTCAACGAGGCGCTGGCGCACGGCATCCCCGTAGTCGTGGCGCCGATGGTGCACGATCAGTCGATCTTCGCGCAGCACGCGGTGGCCGCCGGTGCAGGGCTGCGCGTGGCCTTCAATCGCGTCACCGCGGCCCGGATGCGTGAAGTGGTGATGGCGGTGCTCGAAGTGCCGTCCTATCGAGATGCCGCAAGGCGCGTCGAGCTGCTGTTTCGTTCCGCCGGCGGCGCCGCCGCGGCGGTGCCGGCACTCGAGCGCCTTGCCGGGCGGGTGCCGGCCGCGTAACGACGAGAGTTGGTTCAGGCGCGGCGCGTGGCTGCCGTGCGGGCGGCGGCACGCAGGCCGCAGCGCTCGATCCACGTCCGCGCGCTGGCCATGTCGCTGACGCACATCGATCCCGTCGTGGCGATGCGCGCGCCGCGCTCGAGCAACTGGATGTCGGCCTCGTGCTGACGCGCGACGTGCGGATCCTCGAAGAACACGATGCGCTGGCAGCGGCCCTCGAGCACCTCGAGCGCGATTTCGGCGTCGCCGCCCAGCGGTCCGGAGCGGAAACGGCGCACCCAGGGGGGCGACGGTACAGTTGCCAACTCTTCGGCAACGCCATTGAGCAAGGCGCCGGTAGTGCCGGTCGCGACGCGCCCGCCGAAGGCGTCGAAAAAGGCAAAATGCTCGCGGACGAATGAGAGCATCGCATCCTTGCGCGCATCGTGCGCGATCAGCGCGATGGTTTGCCCGGCGAAGTCGAACCACAGATCGAGTTGCGGATCCGGAGCCGCGCCATTGGCGATCCGGGCAAGTTCGAACCATTCGCGGGCATGAGCGAAGGTGGATACGAATGGCACTTCGTGGATCACGCATTCGCGCTTCAGCGCCTGGCCTTCGGGGAACACCGAGGTGGGGTCATCCGGGTCGAGCAGGTTGACGATGACGTCGAAACGCAAGGCGGGATCGTCGCGCACCACGCCGGCGACCAGATGGATGAGGCCGCCATCGCGCCGTGTCGGCAGCCGATGCAGCCCGGGATAGCCTTGCAGCAGGCCTTCGGCGACGATGGCGTCGTGGGTCTGCCCGACGACGTGAAGTTCCGCATGCAATTCGCTGCCGAGCGAAGCGGCGAGCGGGCGCAGCAACTGGAACAGCGCCGCGTCAGGGCCGGTTCGATACAGTCGGCTGACCGCCAGGCCGATGCGCAACGGCCGGGAGCTCACGGCGCGGCGCGCTGCCAGGTCTCGATCACCCGCCCGCTGATCATGGCCTGCGTCGCCGCGGCGAATTTCCTGAAATGCTCGCTTTCGAGATGCGTGTCGAAGGCCGCCCGGTCATCATAGAGCTCGTAGAGAAACACGGTGTCCGGCTTGTTTTCGTCGACGCAGACGTCGAAGTGGCGGCAGCCGGACTCATCCTCGCGCGAACGGCGCGCATTCTCGAACATCAGCGGCAGGAAAACCTCCCGTTGCGCAGGATCGAACGTGAACACGACGGTGACGACGAACATCGGCGTTCCTTCAGCTGGGAAAGACGGATTCCAATTCGGCTACCTGCGCCGGTGACAGCGGCGCGGTCTCGCGGGCGCCAATGAGCAGCGCAAGTTTCGCGGTCTGCTCGAGTTCCTCGGCGCTGTCGACCGCGTCGTCGAGCGACTTGCCGGATACGACGGGACCATGATTGGCGAGTAGCACGGCGCGATGCCTGACGGCTGCGGCGCCGACTGCCTGTGCCAGCGCGCGGTCGCCCGGACGAAAATATGGAATCAGCGGCAGGCTGCCCACGCGCATGACGTGGTAGGCGGTGAGCGGCGGCAGCACGTTCCTCGGGTCGGGATGTGCCAGGCAGGACACCGCGACCGCGCAGGTGCAGTGCAGATGCACGATCGCCTGCGCCGACGGACGCGCCGCGTACATCGCCAAATGCAGGAACGCTTCCTTCGACGGAGCGTCGCCGGACACCGCCATACCTTCCGGATTCACCTTCGAAAGGCGCGCGGGATCAAGTCGGCCGAGGCTGCTTCCCGTCGGCGTGACCAGGATGCCGTCGGCGAGGCGCACCGACAGATTGCCCGAGCTGCCGTGCGCATAGCCGCGATCATAGAGCGATCGGGCGCGCGCAGTGAGTGCGTCGCGCAATGCGGACTCGTTCACAGTGCCGCCGTGGCCTTGGCGAAAAAATCCTCGCCGCCGAAGTTGCCTGATTTCAGCGCCAGCCAAAGCGGCGCGCCGCCGACCGCGCGGGTCCACGGTACGCCCGGATCGATCTCCGGGCCGATGGCCAACGCGCGCACGCCAAGCGCGTCGACCACCGCGCCCGAGGTCTCACCGCCGGCGACGACGAACGCCTGCACGCCGGCAGCGGCCAACGCTCGCGCGATTTCGCGAAACGCGTCCTCGACGACGGTGGCTGCGCGCTCGGTGCCCAACGCCGCCTGTGCCGCAGCGACGTCGGCAGGCTCGGCGGTCGCGTAGACCAGAACCGGCCCCCTGGCGATTGCCGTCACCGCGTCGGCTGCGAGGCGCGCCACGAGTTCCGGATTCGCGGCCAGCGCCCGCGGATCGAGTCGCAATCCCGGGGCGTGCTTCTGCGCCTCGGCGACCTGCCGTCGTGTTGCCTCCGAGCAGCTGCCGGACAGCCACGCCGTGCGGATTTCGGGCGGTGGCCTTGACCAGCCGCCGGTACCCGACTTGGCCTGCGCCCGCAGCGCGCGGGCGAGACCCACGCCCAGGCCTGCGCCGCCGGTGGTGAGGCGAAAATCCGCACAGGCCGCGCCCGCCGCGGTGAGGTGCTCGTCGCGCGTGGCGTCGACGATCACATGGCCGCAACCTTCGTGCTCCAGCGCGGCCATCCGCTCGCGCACCGCGGTCTCGCCGGCGTCGAGCGTTTCGCTCGCGACCAGTCCGACCCGGTGCGTGGTCTGCGCGGTGAGCAGACGCACCAGATTGGCATCGGTCATTGGCGTCAGCGGATGCGACCGCATGCCGGTTTCCGACAGCAGCAGATCGCCGACGAACAGATACCCACGGTAAACGGTGCGCTGGTTGCGTGGATAGGCCGGGGTGGCCGGAACGATGCCGGCGCCGAGTGCGCGCTGCAGCGCTTCGGTAACGGGGCCGATATTGCCCCTGGCCGTCGAGTCGAAGGTCGAGCAATATTTGAAATAGATGCGCTGCGCGCCCTGCGCTCTCAGCCAGTCGAGCGCGGCCAGCGACTGCGCGACGGCTTCGGCTGGCGCAATGTTGCGCGATTTGAGCGCCACGACCACGGCGTCGGCCGCGGGAACCTGCAGGTCCGCAGTCGGTACGCCGTTGACCTGAGTGACCGAGAGCCCCTCGCGGGCCAGGTTGACGCCAAGGTCGGTGGCGCCGGTCAGGTCATCGGCGATGCATCCGAGCAGCATGGTCAGCGAAGCGCGTGCACGAGGGACATGCTTATCGCGGGGAAATAGGTGATCACGATGAGTATGGAAATGCTGATCATCGCCTGCGGAATCAGCGCCCGGACGACGCTGACCATGCCGACTCCGGCGAGCCGCGCGCCGACCATCAGTGTCCCACCGACAGGCGGCGTGTACAAGCCGATGGCGAGATTGCAGGTCATGATCAGGCCGAGATGCACCGGATCGATCTTGAACGCGACCGACAGCGGCACCAGCAGCGGCGCGGCGAGGATCAGCGCCGGTACCGGTTCGATGAAGCAGCCCAGCGCCAGCATCGCGAAATTGACGAGCAGCAGGAACGTCCACTGCGATGTCGCGTAACGGGTGACGAGCTCGGCGATCTGCACCGGGACCTGCTCGACGGTGATGAGCCACGCCAGGCAGGACGTGGCGCCGATCACCACCATGATCACCGCGCTGGTGGTGAAGGACTTGAGCAGCAGCCCGGGCAAGTCGCGCCACTGCAGGTCCTTGTAGACGACCATCGCGACGAACAGGCCGTAGGCGGCGGCGACGGCGGCGGCCTCGGTGGGCGTGAACAGCCCGGTCCAGATTCCACCCAGGATGATGACCGGCATCATCAGCGCGGGAAAAGCGGCGACGAACGCGGTCCAGACCTCGCGGCCCGGCGAGCGTTTGCCGCCGGCGTCGCAACCCGTGCGCTTGCCTTCCCAGACGCAATCGATGGACAACCCGATGGCGAAGATGACCGCCGGCACCACGCCGGCGATGAAGAGGTCGCGCACCGATGCGCCTGAGACGAACGCGTAGACCAGCATCGGGATCGACGGCGGCATGACCACCGCCAGCGTGCCGGCGGTGGACATCAGTGCACCGGCGAAGGCGGGCTTGTAGCCTTTGCGAATCATCGCCGGTGCCATCACCGAACCAATCGCCGCGGTATCCGCGATCGCGGAACCGGAGACTCCGCCGAAGATCAGGCAGGAAGTCACCGTCGATATACCCAGCCCACCCGGCAGAAAGCCAAGCAGCTTGGTCGCGAAGGTGACGATGCGCATGCCGACGCCGCCGCGCGACAGGATTTCCCCGGCCAATACGAACAATGGAACGGCGATCAGGATGAACGGCTCGACGCCACCGATGTAGCTCAGGAATATCGAGGTCAGCGGATGACCGAGACCGTGCCACCAGATCACCCCGGCGGTCGAGAGCAGCATTCCATATACCAGCGGCACGCCGAGCAGCGTAGCCACCATGAAAAGCCCGAAGGCTTCGAACAGGATCACAGGTGTCCCTCGCCATAGCGCTGCTTGTGCGTGCGGCCACGCATGATTTCGTAGAGGTCCCAGCAGACGAACACCATGGTGATGGCGGACGCCACCGGCAGTGCCAGGTACTGCGTGGACATCGGCCAGCCGAGCACGGTGAGAACGCTCATTCGTCCGGCTTCGGCGATGCCGATGCCGTACCAGACCAACAGGCCGAGCGTGATCAACACCACCAGCTGGATCGCGGCGTCGGCGTACCGCCTGGGCGCTCCCGAGAGCCTGCCGATCAGTTCGCCGACGACCATATGAGCGCCGCGCCTGGTCGCCGCAGCGCCACCAAGAAACGTTACCCAGACCATCAGCAGTTCGCAGAATTCGGTGGTCCAGGCGATGTCGCCGTGGAACACGTTGCGCACGATCACATTGACGAATACCAGCGTGGCCATGACCGTGCCGATGAGCACGATGCTCCAGTCGACGGCGCGGCCAAGCCAGGAAATGATCGCGGGCGCGGGCTGACCCGGGGGCAGCAGCGCAGCCGCCGCCCCCGGAATCCCCTCCGTAACCTGCTGCGGTTGGAGGTGTGCCATCTACTTCGCCGGAACGGCCTTGCGCACGGCGGCGGCGTCGGCCAGGATCGCGTCGGCGTCGGCGCCGTACTTTTCCTTGGCCTTCACATAGACCGGCTTGACCGCTTCGCGCCACGGACCGATGTTCGGGCGCGAAACCTTGGCACCCTTGGCGGTCATTTCTGCGAGCAGACGCTCATCGTTGCTGCTGACCTCCTTGCGGCTCCAGTCGGAGGCTTCCTTCGCGGCCTTCTTCACCGCTGCCTGGTCGGCCGCCGAGAGCTTCTGCCAGGTCTTTTCGGAAATCGCCATCGGAATCGGGCTGTAGACGTGCTGGGTCAGCGTGACGTAGGGCGCGACTTCATAGAACTTGTTGGCGGAAATGGTATCGATCGGGTTTTCCTGACCGCTCACCACCCCCTGCTGGATCGCCAGATAGACCTCGGGCAGCGGCATGATCTGCACGTTGAAGCCCATGGCATCGAGCTGCCAGCGCATCATCTCGTTGGGGAAGCTGCGCAGCTTCTTGCCCTTGGCGTCGGCCGGCGTGGCCAGCGGTTCCTTGGTGGTCATCGAGCGGAATCCCGCCTCGAACGGCGACAGGAAGCGGAACCCCTTCGCCGGACCCTTGGCGAACTGTTCCTGCATCCACTTGGAATCGTCGTAGAGCTTCCAGCCCTGCGGATAGCCTTCGACGATGAACGGCAGCGCGGTCAGGTTGAGCGTGGGAATGTGCGTGGCGTAGGTGCCGGTGCCGGTCACCGTGAAGTCGATGCCGCCCAGCTGCAGCTGCTCGACCGCCTTCGGGTCGTTGGCCAGCTGGCCCGCCGGGTAGATCTGCACCTTGTAGCGGCCCTGCGTGTATTCCGCGACCTTCTTGGCGAACAGCTCGGCGGCCTTCTGCCGCGCGCCGCCGGGTTGATCGGTATGGCTGAACTTGAGCACCGTCTGCGCCAGTGCCGGGGTGGCGAGGCCGATGGCCGCGGCAACCGCGGCCGCGAGGGTGATTTGCCGAACAAAATGTCTGCGTTGCATGGACTCTCTCCTCCTAGGGTTGCGGTCAATCGGACGCTGCGCCGGCGGGGACCGCGTCCGGCGACAGGATTTCAAATGAAGCAAGCTCGACGCGGCAATGCGTCGCCGCCGAGTGATACACGGCCGCCTGCACGCGCAGGTTGGCCAGATAGTCGCGCGCCGTGTTCTCCAGCGGCGCGCCTTTGAGGAAATGGTCGACGACATGCCGCTGCAGCCATTCGCAGGCGCCGCCGCCGAAGGTGTCCTCGGGTCCGCGGTCGTAGTCGTGCTCGACCTCGGGGCCCTGGTGCGGCTTCCACCACAGCCGCGCCTCGCCGTCCAGGCGCAGCACGCCGGCCGAGCCCTCGATCCAGGCCTCGCCCATGGTCCGGCGAGGATTGGTCGCGACATGGTCGTTGAGACGGTTGCCGTCGAACAGGCCGGTGCGGGTGCCGTCGAACTCGAACACGACGTAGCCGGCATCCTCGCCCGCGATCACGGGATTCATGCGGCGCAGCGCGGCGTAGACCGAGCGCACCTCGCCCATCAGGTAGCGGAAGGTGTCGATCCAGTGAATCGCGGTTTCCTTGACCAGGAACAGCGGCATCTGCTGGAAATAGGGCTGACGGTCGAGATAGGCGCGGGGGCCCTGGCCGTCGCCGGGGCGCAGCCGGAACGCCACGCCGTGCGGCGTGCCGAGCATGCCGGCGTCGATCATCCGCTTCGCCTCGCGGTACCAGGGTTCCCAGCGGAAGTTCTCGTGGATGACCAGCGGCACCTTTGCCGCTTCCGCCAATTCGGTGATCGCCACCGCGTCGGCGTAGTCGACGCCGAAGGGCTTCTGGCAGATGGACGGAATGCCGCGCGCGACGCACTTGGCGACGAAGGCGCGATGCGTTTCCGGCGAGGTGATGATGTCGACCAGCTGGGGACGTGTCGCGTCCAACGCGACGTCGAGATCGCCGAACACGGCAGGGATGCCGAAGCGTTCGGCGAGCGCCTGCGCCTTGGCCTGGTCGCGATTGACGATGCCGACGCACTCGACCGCGTCGATGTTGCGCCAGCCCAGGTACTGGAACTGGCTGAAGTAGCCGGCGCCGACGCCGAGCACGCGTAGCTTGCTCATCGCAAATCCGTTCAGAGGTTCGAGGCGACGGCGGAGGCGATTGCCTCGGTCCCGTCACGCCCGCCCAGCTCGTAGGGCGTGATGCGCCCGGAGGCGAACACGGCGTCGACCGCCTGCTCGATCCGGCGCGCGGCGGCGGCCAGCGCGTCGTTGTGGTGCTGTTCGGCGAGCCAGTCGAGCATCAGCGCTGCCGACAGGATGGTCGCGGTCGGATTCGCCTTGCCCTGACCGGCGATGTCCGGCGCCGAGCCGTGGCAGGGCTGGAACAGGCCGTGCTTGTCACCGACGTCGGCGGAAGGCGCCATGCCCATGCCGCCGACCAGCGCGGCGGTCTGGTCGGAAATGATGTCGCCGAACATGTTCTCGGTGACCAGCACGTCGAAATCCCAGGGCTTGCGGACCAGGTCCAGCGCGGTCGCGTCGATGTAGTTGTGCCGTGCCTCGATGTCGGGGAAGGCCTTGGCGCGCTCGTCGAAGATCTTGCGGAAGAACGCCATCGACACGAACACGTTGGCCTTGTCCACGCAGGTCACCCGTCCCGGGCGTCCGCGCTGCTTGCGCCGTTGCGCCAGCCGGAAAGCGAAATCGTGCACGCGCTCGGAGCCGCGCCGGGTGATCACCATGGTGTCGCGGGCCTCGGCGTCGTTCTCGATCACGCCCTTGCCGCGCGAGGCGAACAGGCCTTCGGTCGACTCGCGCACAACGACGAGGTCTATGTCGCGCGCCCGCGGATCGGCCAGCGGCAGCTGGATGCCGGGAAGCGCGCGCGCCGGGCGCACGCCGGCATAGAGCTCGAGCTCGACGCGCAGGTCGAGCTGCGGCGCGATTTCGGTGCCGTCGGGGTAGCGGATTTCCGGCCAGCCCATGGCGCCGAAGAAAATCGCATCGGCGGCGCGGGCCGCCTCCAGCGTGGCCTTCGGCAAGGCGTCCCCGGTGGACTTGTAATGCTGCGCGCCGGCCGGATGGTCGGCAAAACGGAACGCGAACGGGGCGTCGCGCGCCACCTGCTCCAGCAGCGGCAACGTCGCGGCGACGACCTCGACGCCGATGCCGTCGCCGGGGAGAACGCAGATGTCGAAGGTGGTCTTGTTGGGCACTTGATTCTTCCGATTCAGAGTTGTTGTAGACGGTAGCGTTCGAAAATCGCGACGAGTTCGCGGCTGGCGCGTTCGCGGTGGGCGCGATTGACCTCGACCGCGCCGGCGGCGTCGCCGGCACGAATGCGCTCGAGCATCGCCATGTGTTCGCGCGTCGAGTTGACGGGCTTCGGCCGCAGGCGCAGCGTGAACAGCCGGGCGCGGTGCACGCGGTCGGCCAGCCGCGCGACCGCGTCGATCAGCGTGCGGTTGCCGGCCAGTTCGACCAGTCCCTGGTGAAAGCGCTCGTCGGCCGCGGCCCAGGCGTCGAGGTCGTTGGCCTTGAGCGTTCTGGTCATGTCGCGCGTTGCGTCGACCAGCGGCTTCAGTTCCGCGTCGCCGGGGCGGCGCCGTGCCAGTGTTTCCGCCGCAGCGGATTCGAGCGCGGTGAGCACCTCGTAGATCTCGCGCATGTCCACCGGTGAGACCGGCAGCACCCGCATGCCGTGGCGCGGCACCACCTCGACCAGACCTTCGTTGGCCAGCCGGATCAGCACCTCGCGCACCGGCGTGCGGCTGATGCCCAGGTCATCGGCCAGCGCGCTTTCCAGCGTTTGCTGGCCCGGCGGGTAGACGTTGTCGAGGATGCGCCGGCGAATCGCCTGGTAGGCGTCGTCGACCAGCGAGGCGCGCGGGGGGGTGGCGGAGACGGCAGCGCGCGTGCGCACGGCTGCTGCGCGCGGCGGCACTTTCTTCGGCACCGAACTCGATTTTCGGGAAACTGGCATCAGCAAACTCCCCGTTCGCGTTCGGGCATGCACCCTGTCGCGATTGACTGCGGTTTGCGCCGTTGCTGCACGGTCATGTTCAGAAGTGCCAATGGAACGGCGGATGCCCGGCAACCGGCGCTTGGAAATGCGCGATCGCATCGCCCAGCAGGCAACCGAGGTAGGCAGTGGATAGGTCGGGTCCGCCGAAGGCCAGGCTCGAAATGTTCTTCAGCACCCGTCCGGCGGCGTGATCCAGGTGCGGGCGGCCAAGTTCGCCGGCCAGATAGGCGGTTTCGCACCAGTCGACGTGCGCGGGGTCGGCATCCTCCAGTACCAGCGTCACCGCGCCGTCCGGCGCGACGCGCAGCACGCGGTTGCTGATGATGCTGGTGATCCACTGGTGTCCGGCGGCATCGAAGGCGAGGCCGTCCGGATAGGTGCCGTGGCTGAAGGTGGTCACGACTTCCTTCGCACCCAGCGAGCCGTCGGCGGCGATGGCGAAGCGCGACAGGCGGCGAGAGAACGTCTCGTTGACGTACAGCCAACGGCCGTCCGGCGAGACCATCGCCTCATTCGTATAGCACAGCCCGTCGGCGACGATGCGCGCGCCGCGCTGGTCGACCAGGACGACAAAGCCGTCCGACACGTCGGCGCGGTAGGCGGCCGCGCGCGGAACCTTGCGGGTGCTCACCGTGATCCAGGTCCGCCCCTTGTCGTCCTCGAACACGAAGTTCGACGGCGGCAGATCGACACCGTCGACCGTTTCGAGAAAGGGCCGCAGCTGCCCGTCGCGCGACAGCGCGAACACGCCGCCGCGGGTTTCGCCGAGGTCGGCCAGCAGGAAACTGCCGTCGCGACGCAGCGCGATGCCGTTCGGGCGCAGCGGCCGGCCGCCGGGCAGCTCGCCGCGGTAGAGCGCGGCGGTCGCGTCGGGTCCGGTCTGCGCCACGCCGCCGCGCCAGTCGGCCGTGTACAGCGCGCCCGACTTCGTCGCCAGCACGCACTCGGGCCGCACCAGTCCCGCGCCGGTGAAGCGCAGCGAGGCCAGGTCGACCAACGGTGCCGGGGATGACAATGCAGAGTCCATCAGGAGCGGATCGAGAGGTGCGAATTCTTTAATGTATACGTTGTTTTGGGATCGCGCAAGTGGCCTCGGTGTTGAAACCGTCCCGGGTGAAAAATGTCGACCGGGAACCTCGCGGTGCAACGGCGCACACTTCACTGACCGGCTGGAGGAGGTGCGATCCGGCGGGCGTTCGTCGCCGGCGCCACGCCACGCGTCTCAGGCGCGCGCCGGCATCGGTTCGTCGTCGGTGTTGGGTTCCGGCTGCGCGGCGGCGCGCATGTCGTCGACCGGGCCCTCGTCCACCAGCAGTGGTGGATCTTCGGCTGCGCCCGCCGGCAGGTCGTCGGGCAGGAAGCCGCCGGACTGGTGCTTCCACAGCATCGCGTAGTCGCCGTCGCGGCGCAGCAGTTCGTCGTGCGTGCCCTGCTCGACGATGCGGCCCCGCTCTAGCACGATCAGCCGATCCATGCGCGCGATGGTCGACAGGCGGTGCGCAATCGCGATCACGGTCTTGCCTTCCATCAGGCCGAGCAGCTGGTCCTGGATCGCCAGTTCGACCTCGCTGTCGAGCGCGGAGGTGGCCTCGTCGAGCACCAGGATCGGCGCGTCCTTGAGCACCACCCGGGCGATGGCGATGCGCTGGCGCTGCCCGCCGGAGAGTTTCACGCCGCGCTCGCCCACGTGCGCGTCGTAGCCGCTGCGGCCCTTCCAGTCCTGCAGGTCGACGATGAATTCGTGCGCGTGCGCGCGACGCGCGGCGGAGACGATGTCTTCCAGGCTCGCCTCGGGGCGGCCGTAGCCGATGTTGGCGGCGATCGAGCGGTGCAGCAGCGAAGTATCCTGCGTGACCATGCCGATGGCGGCGTGCAGGCTCTCCTGCGTCACGTTGCGGATGTCCTCGCCGTCGATGCGAATTCCACCCTGCTCGAGTTCGTAGAAACGCAGCAGCAGGTTGACCAGCGTCGACTTGCCGGCGCCCGAGCGGCCAACCACGCCGACGCGCTCGCCCGACCGGATCACCAGGTCGAGATCGTCCAGGATGCTCTTGCCATCGCTGCGGCCGTAGGTGAACGACACATGCTCGAAGCGGATCTCGCCGCGCGGCACGGCAAGTTCGCGCGCCCCCGGACTGTCGACCAGCGTGTGCGGCACGGCGATGGTCTCCATGCCTTCCTGCACGACGCCGATGTTCTCGAAAATGCCGGTGACTTCCCAGCTGACCCAGCCGGCGACGTTGGCGATCTGCCAGGCGAGCGGCAGCGCCATCGCCACCACGCCCGCGCTGATCTGTCCCTGACCCCAGAGCGTAATGCCGATGCCCGCGGTGGACACCAGTAACAGCGCGTTCATCGTCGACAGCACCGCCATGAAGCGGGTAATGAGCCGCATATGCGCGGCGATCGCCACCGTGTGGTCGTCGATGGCCTCGCGCACGTAGGCGTCCTCGTCGCGCGCCCGGGCGAACAGCTTGACGGTCAGGATGTTGGTGTAGCTGTCGACCACGCGGCCCATCACCAGCGAACGATGCTCGGAACTCGCCTTGGCGAGATCGCGCATTCGCGGCACGAAGTGGCGCAGGAAGAAGATGTAGCCGGCGAACCACAGCACGGTCGGAATTGCCAGCCACCAGTCGGCCAGCGCCATCAGCACCAGCGCCGACAGACCGTAGATGGCGATGTACCAGACGGCACGGATCGACGACACCACCGACTCGCGCAGCGCATTGCTGGTCTGCATCACCCGGTTGGCGATGCGGCCGGCGAAATCGTTCTGGAAAAACGGCCAGCTCTGCCGGACCACGTGCCAGTGGCTTTGCCAGCGGATCAGGCTGGTCACCGACGGCAGCACCGCATTGTTGCGCATCAGGCTGTCGGCGATCAGCGTCAGCGGACGGCCGACCAACACCAGGACGGCCATGCCGACGAGCATCGGCAGCGCGGCCGCGAAGGCGGCGGCGCGATCCTCGGCTTCCATCAACGAGACCAGCTTGCCGATGAACACCGGAATCAGCGTGTCGACCAGCGCCACCGCAAGGCCGGTGACGAACATCGCCGCGAACAGCCAGCGCGTCTGCCGCACGAAGTGCCAGTAGAACGCGAGCAGGCCCGGTGGCGGCGCGGCCGTGGGCAGTGCGGTGGGACGTACGCGTGTTTCGAAAAAAGCGAACATGGTGGCCGCCAATACGCAAGCCGCGCACGCTTGTGGCAGGCGCGGCCAAGTCCAAGGGTGGATGTGGATTGTACCCAACCGGAGCGCGTTTGCCGTGGGTTGCCGACGGTCCGCGTGCGTCGCGCGACGCCGGTTGTCGCGCGACCCGCTGTGCCTGACCGCCTGCGCTAATATTCGGCATTGCCCTGTCCGGCGACATAAGCAAATGGTGGTGATGTCTTGCCGTCGCTGCGCCGGCGCGCAGCATCGTTGCGCATCCCCTCGAACAGCATGGCCGACCACGACCCCGAACCTGCCTTAGCCCTCGCCCGCGCACAGGAGGCCGTACGCACGGCGCCGCATGAGCCGCGCGCATGGCTCGCGCTCGCGGCGCGACACGCCGGCGCACAACGATTCGACGCCGAGCGCGACGTGCTGGATCAGGCGCTGGAGCGCATTCCTGATCACGCGGAATTGCTCGTCGCCGGGGGCTTCAGCGCGATGCGCTGGAAGCGGCTGGCGGCGGCAGAGGCGCGGTTCACCCGCGCGGCGGCGCTGGCGCCCGATGCGCCGGTGCCCTGGCGCGGCTTGGCGAGTCTGGCGCTGGCGCAGGGTGATCCACTGCGTGCGCTCGCGCGCCATCGCGAAGCGGTCCGACGCGACGTGCGCCACGGTCCGGACCTGGCCGGTCTGGCGCCGGCGTTGCGCGAAGGCGGGCACGCCGAGACCGCGGGCGCCGTCGAAGATGAGGCGAGGCAACATCGTCCGGCGGCTGCCGCTGCCTGGCGCGAGGCCGCCATTGGTCTGGGCAACGCCGGGCGCTACCCGCAGGCGCTCGCCGCCGCCGCCCGTGCGGTTCAATTGGTTCCCGACCACGCGCCCGCGCATGCACTGGGCGGTGAACTGTTGCGCCTCGCCGGCCATCCGGACCGGTCGTTGCACGCCTACGCGACGGCGGTCCGGCTTGCGCCGGATTCTGCGGATTACTGGAACAAGCTGGCGATGTTGCAGCGCTCGAGCCGCAATCTGCCGGCGGCGGAGGCTTCACTCAGGCGATCGCTGTTGGCTGACCCGGCGTACGTGATCGCCCGCGAGAACCTGGCGACGTTGTTGTTCGGCGATGGCCGCGTCGCCGAGGGAACCGGACTGCTGCGCGATGGCGTCGAAGTGGCATCCGCAAAGGACGTGTCCGCCGGCGAATGCGCGCATTGGCTCGCGGTACTCGACGAGCATGTACGCCTGCGACCCGCGCTCGATGCCGCGCTTGCGCGCGAATCGGATGTCCCGATCGTCGCGGCGCTGGTGGAACAACGCCGCGCCGAACCGGCGGACGACAGGAGGTTGCTTGACTTCCTGCGCGAGCTGGCTGCCAGGGTGCCGGTGGACGCGGTGCGCGCCGCCGGCGACGGCGCCGGACTCGCAACGCTACCGGGATGGTCGGCCTTCGAGGCGCATTTCGCCCTCCATCTGGGCGACTCCATCGCGGCGCTCGAGGCGACGTTGCGCGCGTTCGCGTCGCACGACGATGCGGCGGTGTCGGACCCGTTCCGGCAGAAATTTCCGGTGTTACGGCGCTTCGCTCGCGCGGTGACCTTGCGCCGGGAAATGCCGGTCGCCGCGTTGTCCGCCGATGACCAGGAGGCGAGACTTCGCTTCTGGCACGCCCTGCTCATGCAGGAGCAGCCCGAGCTCTTCCCGGGACAGGTCAAACCGTTCACCGTCATTGTCGAAACCAACCCGGGCACGCCGCGCACGCCGCCAGCGCAGGTGGCGGGTACATGGCGCAAATTGTTCTGCGAGGTTCTGCCCGGCGTGCCACCGGGTCCATGGCGCGCCGCGCTCCTGTACCAGGGCATCGTGGATTGCCATGGCTTTCGCGACGGCAACGGTCGCGTTGGTCGCTTTCTCGCCAATCTCGAGCTCGAGCGATCCGGCTGGTCACCGATCGTGTATACCGACGCGCGGACGCGGAGCCTTTCGTCCGCACTCGCCGCGGTGCGGTATCTGGGCGACCTCGAGCCGCTCGTGGAACTGATGCAACAGGCGGCGCGGGATACCCGCCAACTCGCGGCACGGCTGGCCGCCGACGCGGCTGAACACGGTTGACACGCCGTTGCCCGCGAGTCGTACGAATTCAAGCCGATTTCCCCGAGAAGCCCGCTATAATCAAGGGCATGAGCATCAGGGACCTGGCCGATTTCGCGCCCCTACTGATTGGCGAACGGGCGTGGGAGGTCCATCAACCCGTTCGGCGCCGTTCTGCCTCGGCTTGGGAGGTCTGGGGCCGGGCGACGGCGGCGCCGGCGCGCTGTCGGTTGACGCGGGACGGCCCCGTAGCCGCGGGCGAGGCGGGTGACGGGCAGGTCGCGTACCGCTGGGCCACCGCGACGGGCGAACTCGTGGTGCGCCTCTGGCAGGACGGTATGGCCGGCGCCCTGTTCCACGCCGCAAATGCGGAGGACGGCGCGGTCTTGGCCGACGCGCCCTGCGGCCGGATTCGGGTGGCGCGGCCGACCACGCTGCTGCTCATCGACCGGGCGACGCTGGTCGAGCCGGGCGGCTGGTACGCGCGCATGCAGCGCTTTCACGCCAGGCAGGCGCAGTTCGGCCGCGAAGCGGCGGCGCCGCTTGAGCACGCTGCCCACGCGCGCCACGTGGAGGAGATCGCGGCCCGATCCGGCACGGTGCACGCGGTTTCGATGCGTTCGCCCAATGCGGAATTCTTCGGCGGCTTCAAGCACGCGGCGATCCGACTTTACGAGCACGACGACCTGCACGGCGCCACCTGCTATCACGACGCGCCTCTGTATTACACGATCAAGGACGATCCCGGACTCGCCTACATTCCGCGACGCAACTTCGAACGGCTGGTCGGAGCGGATCGATTGCGACTGGTGCGGGAGGAGTGTTACGCGATCGCGCTCGAACGCGTGGTCGTGCCGGCAAGGTTCTTCGGGATGTCCGAGGATCCGCAGCGCGCGTACCTGTACGCGCTGCATCGCGTGTGCACGGATCTGGCAACCGGTTGGTTTCGCGATTTCGCGATCGAACACTTTCCGGAACTCGCACGCACCGGGAGCGACTACGTCGGCCGTTTCGACGCCGCGGTCGAATCCGGACAGGTGCGCAGGAAGGTTTCACCGCCGGAGTCCGACGAAGTCCGGCAAGCGCTCGCCGACAATCTCCGGCGAGTGCAGTCCCGCCGCGAACTGGCCGGCCTGACCGGCCAGGCATGGACGGACGCAGCCGAGCGGACCGCCGCGAGCGCCTGACGTCGCGCCTTGGCCGGTGCGACCTCGCGCCGCGCTACCGCAGCCGGATTCGCGCGCTCATAGTGGCGCGCACATGATGACGCCGATCAGGCCATAGCCTTCGGGGATCCAGCCGTCGGCGATCATCTGGGCACGAACCGCGAGGCTGGTCGTGTAGCGATGATTCGGCGCGCCGCCCTGACCGTTGTTGTAGAGCCGGTAGACGGGAATGGTTCCCGGCGGGCAGATGCCGTCGGCGGACGGGATCGGAATCGCGAATACGTCACCCTCGAACGACCAGTCCGGATTGGACTTCACGATTTCACATTCGTGGTCGAACGGCGTGTAGAAATGCGAGCTGCGCGGGGCGAAGGAAGTGCTGAAGAAGCGGCAAACGGTGGCGCTGCCCGGCGTGCCCAGCGGATACGCGTTGAATTTGTAGCCGGTGCGCGCCCAGCCGACAAAGACGCCGTTGTCGAGCTTGGTGATCTCGTCGGCGATCGCGGTCATGAAATAGTGGCCCCAGGCCGCGTGGTGGTATTCGATGACCTCGACCGTCGACGACGGCGGCAGCGTGGTCACGCCCACGCCGCTTGCCGTCAAAGTCTGCAGATTGCCGAGACCGTCGTTGGTCACGGTGATCGTCGCGGCGCTCGCGCCGGCCGAAGTCGGCGCGAAGCTCAAACTGAACGAACATGCCCCGCCTGCGGCAACCGCGCCGCAGGTCGAGTCGCTCACCGCGAATTCGGCGGGCTGGCTGCTGGTGATCGCCGTCACCGTGACCGTGGTGCCGCCGACGTTGGTCACCACCACCGGGACCGCGGCGCTGGCGGCGCCGACCACCACCTGGCCGAGATCCACGGCACTCGCCATCGACAGCTGTCCTGGCGCGGATAGGGCCGTTCCGGTTCCGGTAGCGCTGATCGCCTGTGGGCTGCCGACGCCGTCGCTGGTCACGGTGATGGTCGCAGCGCGCGCGCCCACGCCCGTCGGCGCAAAGGCGATTCCCACCGTGCAACCGGCGCCGGCGGCGACGCTGGCGCAACTGGACGTCACCGGAAACTCCGCCGGGTTGCTGCTGGTGACGCTGGTCACGGCAACAGTCGTGCCGCCGGTGTTGGTGACGACCAGATTGCTGACCGCGCTGGTGGTGCCGACGCTCTGCGTGCCGAACGATGCGGACGCCGGCAGATCGAGTTGCCCGGGCACGACCACCACCGTGCCGGTGCCGGTGGCGGCAATCGCCTGCGGGTTGCCCACACCGTTGCTCGCCAGCGTGATGGTCGCGCTGCGCGCGCCGGCCGCGGAGGGCGCGAAGGTCCCGCTGACCGTGCAGTTCGCACCGATCGCGACCGTGACGCAGTCCGAGGTCACCGGGAATTCAGCCGCATTGCTGCTCGAGACGCCGGTGACGGTGACCGGCATGCCGCCGATGTTGGTGGCGGTCACTATTCTGGGCGAACTTGCCGCGCCGACGGCTTGGTTGCCAAAGGCGAGGGAACCGCTCAGGACGAGTTGTCCCGGCGGCGTGGCTCCGCCGGTTCCGGAACCCCCCATCGCGACCGTGCCGCCGGGTCCGCCCGCGCGGCTCATGGTCAGCGTACCGGCGCGTGCGCTGGCATTCTTGGGCTTGAACGCCACCTCGAGTCCGCATGACTCGCCGATTGCCAGCGTGGTGCCGCAGGTATTGCCACTGACCGGAAATTCCGCGGCATTGCTGTTGGCGATCGCGACATCCGAGGCGGGCGCGTTGCCGGTATTGGTGATGGTGACGGCGATCGGCGCGCTGGTCACGCCCGGGGCGGTATTGGGGAAGGCCAGCGTGTCGGGCGTGGCCATGAGGATCGGCGGACCGGAGACGGTGAAATCCTTGCCGCCTGTGGTCCCCGCTGCCTCGCAGGTGAAGGAAATCGAGATACCTGGAACGTCGGGATCGCCCGGCGTGACGTCGTAGGCGACCGTGTACGGGTACGCGGTCGAGGCGTAATCCTGCGGGTTGCCGCCGGTCAGCGGCTGTACGTTGGTCGCGTTGTTGAACGCGACGTTGTAGGTGGAAACGGTCGCGCCGTTGATCCTGGTGACGATGGCAACCGGCAACGGCGTATAGGGCACCGCCCACGACAGCGTCGCACCAGCATCGAAAGAATACGAGGTGTTGGTACAGGCGATGGCCGAGGGCGCGCCGGTAATGTTGATGAACCAGGTCGCGGCCGAAGCCACGCCGGACCCGGCGAAAACCAGCGACGACACGAACATCAGGCGGAAAATCAGGCGAAGCATGGGCGAACTCATTCTTGAAATGGGTGGGGCCATCGGAGCTTCGGCTGCGGCGGCATGACGGTGGCGGCCCGATCCGGGCATTGTAAGGGATGCGCCGGCGTCGATTCGACGTGGGCGGGTGACGATTACTCCGCCGACACGCGCCGACACGCGCCGACACGCGCCGTCAGGCGCCGTCAGGCGCCGCTGCGGCGGCGGCGCGAGCCTGCCGCGGGTGCTGCTGCTGCGGGTTTCCGCTTGCGCGCGGAGCTGCTGCCGGTGCCGGTGCTGGTGCTTGCGGATCTGGTCCGGGTCCCGCTCGCGGGCGCCGGCTTTTCCCACGCGGCGCGTGGGTTGGGCTTGGCAGAGAATGATTTTGGTTTGGACTTCGGCGTGTAGGTCGACTTCCTGCGCCTTTCCGCAGGCGCGGCATCCACGGCAACGGCGTCGGCGGGCAGGTGACGCGCCGCGCCGCGTCGTCCGCGTACCGGTTCGGCCTCGTCGGTGCCGGATCGCGCGCGGCGGCGTGCGCGCACGGGATCGAGCGGCGTTCGTTCCGTGGATTTGGCAATGACCAGGCGCTTGCTGCCCTTGCCCTTCGGTTTGCCCTTGGCCGGCACGGCCTTTTTTTCCTTTGCGACTTTCGCCTCGGGATTCGGCCGCCACAGGACCAGCACCTTGCCCAGATGTTGAACCGGCGCGCAATCGAGCTCGGCGCACACGCGTTCGAGCGCCGTGCTGCGCGCATCGCGATCATCGATCGCAACACGCAGCTTGACCAGCTGATGCGCGGACAGCGCCACGTCGATTTCGTGCAGCACCGACGCAGTCAGCCCGTGATGGCCGACGATGACGACGGGATCGAGGTGGTGCGCGCGGGCGCGCAGTTCGCGGCGCTCGTTGGGGGTCAATGGTTTCATGCCCCGAAGTGTACGGCTTTCGGGTCGCGTAGCATAAGCGCCAGCGCGCGTGACCGTCTATTGCGCCCCCTCCGATGCCCAATCCGCTCAATCCAGCCCGCAAGAAGCACCGGTTCACCAAGGCGTGGCTCGCCGAGCACGTCAACGATCCTTATGTGAAGGAGGCGACGAGGCGCGGCTATCGCTCGCGCGCCGCGTTCAAGCTGCTCGAGATCGCCGAGCGCGATCGACTGTTGGCGCCCGGTCGATCCGTCGTCGACCTCGGTGCCGCACCCGGCAGTTGGTCGCAGGTGCTGCGCGAGCGACTGGGCGCCGGAGCGCGGATCGTGGCGGTCGACGTGCTGCCCATGGATCCCGTCGCCGGTGTCGAGGTGGTCCAGGCGGACTTCACGACCGATGAGGGGCTGGCGGCGGTCGAATCGGTGCTCGGAAACATGCCGGTCGATCTTGTGGTTTCCGACATGGCCCCCAATCTGTCGGGTGTTGACGTGGTGGATCAGGCGCGCAGCATTCATCTCGGCGATCTGGCACTGGAATTCGCGGTCACGCATCTGAAACCGGACGGTGATCTGCTGGTGAAGGTGTTTCAGGGCGCCGGGCTGCCGGAATTCCAGCGGGCGATCGGCCTTCGCTTCACCAAAGTCTATGTTCGCAAACCAAAATCCTCCCGGGACCGAAGCCGCGAGACGTTTCTCGTCGGCAAGGGATTTCGGGGTTGACGGCCCGTTTCCTGCGGTTCCAGGCATGCCCGGAAGGTCGCAAATACCGATTTTTATTGGATTTGCCGTGAATCCTGCATGATTTTTGCTGTCGAAAAGGTCGGTACCCTCGCTTCACGGCTAAAATTGATATCCCGGCTCGCAAGGCCGATCCCGGCAGCCGCCTGTCCCGGCGTGCTGCAGGCGGGCATGGTGCCCGCAAGGAGTTTCTGTTGAACAACATGCTCAAGAATGTCGGAATCTGGCTGGTGATCGGATTGGTCGTGCTCACGGTCGTCAAGCAGTTCGACTCGCGCCAGACCACTCGCGATTCCGTCCCCTATTCGGAATTCATGGAGTCGGCGAAGGGCGGCCGGGTCACCTCCGCGACCGTCGAAGGCCGGACGATCCGCTGGACCAGCAACGACAACAAGCGCTTCACGACCTACAGCCCGGGCGACATCTGGATGGTCGGTGACCTGGTGAAATTCGGCGTCAAGGTCGAGGCAAAGCCCGACGAGGAGCAGAGCTTCCTCGCGCAGATCTTCATTTCCTGGTTCCCGATGCTGCTGCTGATCGGGGTGTGGATTTTCTTCATGCGCCAGATGCAGGGCGGTGGCCGCGGCGGCGCGTTCTCGTTCGGCAAGAGCAAGGCGCGCATGATCGACGAGGCCAGCAACACCATAACCTTCGCCGATGTCGCAGGCTGCGACGAGGCCAAGGAGGAGGTCGCGGAACTCGTCGAGTTCCTTCGTGACCCGTCGAAATTCCAGAAACTCGGCGGCCGCATTCCGCGCGGTGTCCTGATGGTGGGCTCGCCGGGCACCGGCAAGACGCTGCTGGCCAAAGCCATCGCCGGCGAAGCCAAAGTACCGTTTTTCTCGATTTCCGGCTCTGATTTCGTCGAGATGTTCGTCGGTGTGGGTGCGGCGCGCGTGCGCGACATGTTCGAACAGGCCAAGAAAAGCGCACCGTGCATCATTTTCATCGATGAAATCGACGCGGTCGGACGGCAGCGTGGCGCGGGTCTGGGCGGCGGCAACGACGAGCGCGAGCAGACGCTGAACCAGCTGCTGGTGGAAATGGACGGCTTCGAGGGCAATGCCGGGGTCATCGTCATCGCGGCGACCAACCGGCCGGACGTGCTCGACCCCGCGCTGTTGCGCCCCGGCCGCTTCGACCGGCAGGTCGTGGTGCCGCTGCCGGACATCCGCGGACGCGAGCAGATCCTGCTCGTCCATATGCGCAAGGTGCCGATGTCCCCCGACGTCAAGGCCGACATCATCGCCCGCGGCACGCCGGGCATGTCAGGCGCGGACCTCGCCAACCTGGTCAACGAGGCGGCATTGTTTGCCGCGCGCTCCAACAAGCGGCTGGTCGACATGTACGACTTCGAGCGCGCCAAGGACAAGATCATCATGGGCGCGGAGCGCCGCTCGATCGTGATGCCCGAGGAAGAGCGCCGCAACACGGCCTATCACGAGTCCGGCCACGCGATCGTCGCCACCCTGCTGCCCAAGACCGATCCGGTGCACAAGGTCACCATCATTCCGCGCGGCCGCGCGCTTGGCGTGACCATGCAGTTGCCGGAGGCGGACCGCTACAGCATGGACCGCAGCCACATGCTGAACATGGTCTCGGTCCTGTTCGGCGGACGCATCGCCGAAGAGATCTTCATGAATCAGATGACCACCGGCGCCTCCAACGATTTCGAGCGCGCGACGGAAATCGCGCGCAACATGGTGACGCGGTACGGCATGTCGGACGAACTCGGCCCGATGGTTTACGGCGAAAACGAAGGCGAAGTGTTCCTCGGCCGGTCGATCACGACGCAGAAGAACGTGTCCGAAGCGACGATGCAGAAAGTCGACCAGGAAATCCGCAAGATCATCGACCAGCAGTACGCCGTGGCGCGCAAGCTGCTCGAGGATAATCGCGACAAGGTCGACGCGATGGCCAAGGCGCTGCTCGAACTGGAAACCATCGACGCCGACCAGATAGCCGACATCATGGCCGGTCGTCCGGTGCGCCCGCCCAAGCCCACGCAGTCGTCATCCGGACCGTCGTCCGGCGGGCCTACGTCGAACCCGGATCCGGCGCCTTCGGCCAACCCAGCCTGACGACGCGCTGCACGCCGGTGAAGGGCGCATCCCGGTGCGCCCTTCCTTCGAGAACCAACAGATGATTTCCATTGCCCGGCAATTGCGCTGCGCTGCGCACACGCTCGAGCTCACGATGCCGCGCGTGATGGGCATCCTCAATGTAACGCCCGACTCCTTCGTCGACGGTGGCCGCTACGCCGAGCTCGCGCAGGCCATTGCGCGTGCCCGCGAAATGCGCGACGAGGGCGCGGACATCATCGATGTCGGCGGCGAGTCGACGCGTCCGGGATCGCGGCCGGTTTCCGAATCGGTCGAGATTTCGCGTGTCGTGCCGGTGATCGAGGCGCTTGCAGGCGAGGGGATGCTGGTCAGCGTGGATACGACGAAGCCGGGCGTGATGCGGGCGGCGCTCGCCGCCGGCGCGGCGATGGTCAACGACGTGCGCGCGCTGCGCGAGAAAGGCGCGGTCGAAGCCGTGATCGAGTCCGGCGCTGCAGTCTGCCTGATGCACATGAAGGGTCAACCGCGGACCATGCAACGCGCGCCTTCGTACACCGATGTCGTCCAGGAAGTGCGTGATTTTCTGGTCGAGCGTGCGCTGACCTGCGAGGCGGCGGGCATCGCCCGCGAGCGCATCGTGATCGACCCGGGTTTCGGTTTCGGCAAGGCCCGGGTGCATAATCTCGACCT
Organism: Betaproteobacteria bacterium; assembly: GCA_032123655.1. Lineage (GTDB taxonomy): Bacteria > Pseudomonadota > Gammaproteobacteria > Burkholderiales > Casimicrobiaceae > VBCG01. The sequence goes on along the minus strand of JAQBEY010000095.1, from coordinate 6,908 downwards.
GATGCGGGCGCTGCCACAATTGGCGGCAATGGGTTATCCGGTGCTGGCCGGCCTGTCGCGCAAGGCGATTATCGGAGAAATCACCGGTCGCGATATCGGCGAGCGCCAGACTGGCAGCGTGGCTGCCGCGCTGGTGGCCGTGGCGCGGGGTGCGGCAATCGTTCGGGTACACGATGTTCGGGAAACCGTCGACGCGCTGCGGGTGTGGCGGGCGGTCAACGCAGACGAGGCACAGGACTGAACATGCAGCGGAATTATTTCGGTACCGACGGCATCCGCGGTCGCGTCGGCGAGGCGCCGATTACCCCCGACCTGGTGATGAAGCTCGGCTGGGCGGTCGGTCGCACGCTGGTCGCCGTCGAGGGCCGCCCGCGTGGCGAACGGGGTGGCGTGCTGATTGGCAAGGACACGCGCATCTCCGGTTACATGCTCGAGGCGGCGCTCGAGGCCGGGCTGTCCGCGGCTGGCGTGGATGTGTATCTGTGCGGGCCACTGCCGACGCCCGGCATCGCCTACCTGACGCGGGCACTGCGTCTTTCGGCCGGCATTGTCATCAGCGCGTCGCACAATCCCTTCGAGGACAATGGCATCAAGTTCTTCTCGTCGGCCGGGGCCAAGCTTCCCGATGCGGTCGAGGCCGGAATCGAACAGGCGATGAATGCGCCGCTGACCTGCGTCGGTTCCGCCGAACTCGGCAAGGCGCGGCGCATCGACGACGCTGCGGGTCGCTACATCGAGTTCTGCAAGAGCACGTTTCCTTCCGAGCTCGACCTTCGCGGAATCCGTATCGTGGTCGATTGCGCGCACGGCGCCGGCTATCATGTCGCGCCGCCGGTGTTTCACGAACTCGGCGCGGACGTGGTCGTGGTGGGTGCCGAGCCTGATGGTCTCAACATCAACGCCGGCGTTGGCGCCACGAACCCCGGCTTTCTTGCCGAACAGGTCAAGGCGCATGGCGCCGATCTGGGCATCGCGCTCGACGGCGATGGCGACCGACTGATCATGGCTGATCGTGAAGGCAGGATCTACGACGGCGACCAGTTGCTCTACGTCATCGCGCTCGACTATCGGCGCCGCGGCGCACTTGGCGATGGCGGAGTGGTGGGTACGCAGATGACCAATCTCGGCTTCGAGCAATCGCTCGCCCGCGAAGGCATCCCGCTCGAGCGCGCCAAGGTCGGCGACCGCTATGTGCTCGAGGTGATGGTCGAGCGGGGCTGGCAACTGGGCGGCGAGAACTCGGGTCACATCATGTGCCTCGACAAGCACTCCACCGGCGACGCGATCATTGCCGCGCTCGCGGTGTTGCGGGGGCTGGTCGAGACCCGCCAGACGCTGGCGCAAGCAACCGCCGGCCTGAACATGTACCCGCAGCGATTGATCAATGTGCGGGTGCCGCGGGACTTCGACTGGCATGCGGATGCCGCGGTGCGCAAGGGTGAGCACGACGTCGTGCGCGCGCTTGCCGATTCCGGACGGGTGCTGCTGCGGCCTTCGGGCACCGAGCCGGTACTGCGGGTCATGGTCGAAGCGCGCGAACGTGCGCATGCCGACACCCACGCGCAGCGCCTGGCCGAGTTGATCGCAAGGGCCGCGGGGGTGTCGCTGTGAGCATGCGCCGGCGGCGGTTGCTGCAGGGACTCGCCGCGCTTGCCGCAAGTGGCTGGCTGCCGGCTACGGCACAGGGCGACGCCGCGTCGCTCACGGCGGCGCGCTTCGCGTCGCTGTCGAACTCGGTCACCGGCTTCGCCTACTCCGATCCGGCGATCGCGCTTTCGTTGTTGCAGGCGTTGAGCACGGCGGTGGGCGCGCCGGTGCTTGCGCGGCTGGCGAATCTCGCAACGACGACGCCCGCGGCGAAACTGGACGCGGCGCTGGAGGCGGCCGGTCTGAAGGCCGCGGCCGCGGTGGTCGTCACCGCGCTGTATTCGGGCGTGGTCGAGACCGCCAAGGGCCCGGTGGTCATCACCTACGATCGGGCGCTGGCCTGGCAGGCCGTGCCGTGGACCAAGCCGAACGCAGTATGTGGCGGGGTGACCGACTACTGGTCAACGGCACCGACGAAGACATGACGATACTGAACGCGGATGTGGTGATCGTCGGCTCGGGAATCGCCGGCGCAATGACCGGCTACTCGCTCGCGCGCGCCGGCATCAAGGTACTTATCCTCGAAGCGGGGCCGCGCGTCGACCGTGCCAAGGCGCTCGTGCAGTTTCGCAATTCGCCTGTGAAGGGTCCCAATTCGCCGTATCCGTCGAACCCGATGGTTCCGCAGCCCGACCTCGACGACATCGGCGCCTACTATGTCCAGTCGGGACCGGTCACATTCCGCGGGCTGCAGGCACGGGTCGTCGGCGGCACCACCTGGCACTGGGGCGGCCTTACCTTGCGGTACCGACCCAACGACTTCCGGCTGAAGTCGAAATTCGGCGTCGGTGTCGACTGGCCATTTTCCTACGACGACCTCGAGCCGTGGTACGCCGAGGCAGAGAGCGAGATCGGCGTATGCGGCCCGCCCGACTACGACTGGGGCGCGCCGCGCTCGTCGGCCTATCCGATGCCGATGATCGCGCCGACCTACCTCGACGGAATCATCGGCGCCGCCTGTGGCAAGATCGGACTGACCATGGCGCCTTTTCCGCATGGCCGCAATTCGGTGGGCCGGGACGGGCGCCCGCCGTGCTGCGGAAACGCTTCCTGCGTGCCGATCTGTCCGATCGGTGCAAAGTATGACGCGTCGGTGCACGTCGCCAAGGCCGAAAGCGCCGGGGCGCGCATCGAGCCGCTCGCGATCGCGCACGAGATCGTCGTGGGCGCCGACCGCAAGGTGACCGCGATCCGCTTCAAGCGGCCGGACGGCAGCGTGCACGAGGCCCGCGGCAAATACTTCGTCATCGCCGCGCATGCCATCGAGACGGCCAAGCTGCTGCTGATGTCGAAGCTCCCCGGCAGCACCCGCACCGTCGCCAACAGCAGCGATCAGGTGGGACGCAATCTGATGACGCAGCTTGACGCCGGCATGATCGGTCTCACCAGGGAGAAGATCTATCCATATCGCGGACCGGTCGAGACCAGCGGCATCCGCGAATTGCGCGACGGCGATTTTCGCGGCATGCACGGCGCCTCCGGAACGTCGCCGTCGAACGAGGGCTGGGTTCGCGCCCTGGGACCGTTCAAGCTCGCCGAGCGTTTCGCCGCGCAGGGTTTACGCGGCCCGGCGCTTGCATCGGCGATCAGCGAACACATGGCACGCGAGCTGGCGATCGGCCCGTCGGTCGAGGTCCTCCCGGACCCCGACAACCGGATCACGCCGGCCTACGACATGCTCGATCCACTCGGATTGCCGCGGCCGCGAATTCATTTCAAGTGGGGCCGGTACGAGCAGGAAGGCATGAAGGTCGCGATGGAATATGTGCTGGGCCTCATGAACGCGCTCGGCGCGACGGACACCAGAACGGTGGGACCGGTCACCGACAGCGCGGTGATGGGCGGCACCTGCCGAATGGGTTCGGACGCGAAGACCTCGGTCGTCGACCGCAATTTGCGCACGCACGATCATCCGAATCTCTTCCTCGTCGGGGCGGCCACGTTTCCCTCGATCACTGCTTCGCCGCCGACGCTGACCATCGCCGCGTTGGCGCTGCGCGCTGCGCTCACCATTCGCACCGAGCTGCGTTCGACCTGACCGGACACCGGCAGGGCGCCTGTCCATAGCGAACGCGCCGCGTATAATCGACCGATGGTCGCCGTGACGCACGTCGCGCCGCAGGCCGCCGGGCCACAGGCGGTCGCCGCGTGGCTTGATTCCCTTTCCGATACGTATTCAAGCGAACAACGCGGCGCGCTCGCGTCTGCCGCCGAATACGCGCGTGTGCTGTGCGATCGTGCGGTCACGGCCGAAGGTGAAGCCGCGGTGAACCGCGCGCTGGGAACCGCCACGATTCTCGCCGGGCTGAAGCTCGATGCCGATTCGGTCTGCGCGGCACTGCTTGGCGGGTTGCCGGTCGCCGAGGTATTCGACGGCGCGGAAGTGGCCGCGCGCTTTGGTCCGGATGTTGCGGCGCTGATCGCCGGCGTCGCGCGCATGGGCAGTATCCGGATGACCCCGCCTACCGGCAGCGTCGAGGAGCGTGCGGCGCAGGCGGAAAACCTGCGCAAGATGCTGCTGGCGATGGTCGCCGACATCCGCGTTGTGTTGATCAAGCTCGCCGAGCGGACACAGGCGTTGCGCTTCCTGATGAACGGCGACGCGGATTTGCGGGTGAATGCAGCGCGCGAAGTGCTGGACATGTTCGCGCCGCTGGCCAACCGGCTGGGCGTCTGGCAGCTGAAATGGGAGCTCGAGGACCTGTCGCTGCGTGCGCTCGAGCCCGATACGTACAAGCGCATCGCCAAGCTCCTCGACGGACGCCGCCAGGATCGCGAGCGTTTCATCGAAGCGGTCGTCGGGACATTGCAGCGCGAACTGGCCGAGTCGGGCATCGCGGCCGAGGTCTCGGGCAGGCCCAAGCATATCTACAGCATCTACAACAAGATGCAGCGCAAGGACGCGGGCATAGACACGCTGTACGACATTCGCGCCGTGCGCATTCTGGTCGATACGGTCAGGGACTGCTATTCGGCGCTTGGCCTGGTCCACCATCGCTGGACGCCACTGCCAGGCGAATTCGACGACTACATCGCCAAGCCGAAGCCCAATGACTACCGGTCGCTGCACACCGCGGTCATCGGTCCGGAAGGCAAGCCGCTGGAGGTGCAGATCCGCACGCGCGAGATGCACCAGCATTCCGAGTACGGCGTCGCGGCGCACTGGCGCTACAAGGAGGGTGGAAATTCCGCCGTCCGCCACGATCCGGGCTTCGACGAGAAGATCGCGTGGCTGCGGCAGGTGCTCGACTGGAAGGATGCCGTAACCGATTCGGGCGAGCTCCTGTCCGCGTTCAAGGAAAGTCTGTTCACCGATTCGATCTTTGTGCTGACGCCACAGGGCAAGGTGGTGGACCTGCCGAAAAACGCGACCCCGGTCGATTTCGCCTACGCCGTGCACACCAACGTCGGTCACCGTTGCCGGGGCGCGAAGGTCGATGGACAGATGGTTCCGCTCAACCACCGGCTGAGCAACGGGCAGCGGGTCGAAATCATCGCCGCCAAACAGGGCGGACCGTCGCGCGACTGGCTCAATCCCGACCTCGGCTATGTGCAGGGCAACCGCGCGCGGACCAAGGTGCGCCAGTGGTTCCGGGCGCAACAGCACGACGAGACGGTGGCGCAGGGACGCACGCTGGTCGAGCGCGAACTTGCGCGCCAGGGCCAGACCGCGTTGAAACTCGACACCGTGGCCGCCAAGGCGGGCTTCGCCAAGGCTGACGAATTTTTTGCCGCCTTCGCGCGCGACGATATCAACACCAAGCAGGTGCAGACAGCCATCCTGGCGGTGGCGCAACCGGGAGTGAAAGCCGCCGCTCCCGAGACCGAAGTGCAGACGCGGCGAAGCCGCGCGGACGGCACCGGTGGCGGGATTCTTGTCGTCGGCGTCGATCGGCTGCTGACCGGACTCGCGCGTTGTTGCAAGCCGGCGCCGCCGGACCCGATCGTGGGCTTTGTCACCCGGGGCAAGGGTGTGACGATTCATCGCGGCACCTGCGGCAATGTGGCGCGGATGCGCGCCACGCAGCCGGAGCGGTTGATCGCCGCCGACTGGGGAGCGCCGCGCGACGAGGTGTTTCCGGTCGATGTCGTGGTCGAGGCGATGGACCGACAGGGGTTGCTGCGTGACATCTCCGAAGTGTTTTCCAAGGAAAAAATCAACGTGACGTCGGCCAATACGCTGACGCGCAATCTGCACACGCGGATGGCGTTCACGCTCGAAGTGAGGAGCCTCGAGGCGCTGAAGCGGGCGCTCGCGGAGGTGCGCGACACCAAGGGCGTGCTTGCAGCGGGACGCCGCCTCGCGCAGCCGGCGCCTACCCGGCCTCGACCCCGGCGCTGACACGCCAGCGGCAGCCGCTGCGCCGCGCGGATCAGGTCGCCGACCGTCGACGCCGGTCAGATTCGAAGCGCGGCGCCGCCATACCCGGTGAGTTCGAGATAGCCGCGGCCGATCGCGCGGCCGTCGGCCAGCGCGCGAACGGCGCCTTCCCAGTAGATCGCGCCCACGCTTGCGCGGGAGTCGAGTTCCTGATCGTCGAGCAGCGGCTCGAGCGCGATGTCGAACGTCCCTGCCTGCACCCGAAAGGCGATCGGATAAGCGATCCCGGTGCGCGGCGAACGCCATTGCCGCAATGCCGTGAAGCGAATCTCGTCGGGCGAAAAACGGCGCACTGTTCCGTCGCGCTCGCGCAACGTGCCGCCAGCCCAATGCACGCCACCGGCCTTGTCGCGAATGCGAAAGGCCATGAACGCCCGCCCGCCGTCGAGGTTGATGCCGGTCCAGTCCCAGCCGACGGCGTCGGTGCCCAGATACGCACTCGACCATTCGTGGTCGAGCCACGCCGTGCCGCGGACCGCCTGCGCGCGACCGGCGATGGCGACGGTTCCCGCGGTGGCCAACTGCGGACGACTGTAATAGTGGCTGGCCTGCGCAGGGTGCGGTCCCTTGCGGCTCAACCCCTGCGATCCCTGCGGCAGGATCGGCTGCGTCGCCGTGAAGGCGAGGTCCATGCCGAATTCGCGTGCCACGATCCGCGCGCGATAGCTGTCATCGGCAAGTTGCAGCGACCAGTCGCCGATGCGCACGTCGGTGGTCGACACTGCCGCCTCGGCGAGGCCGAATCCGGCACGCGCCGCGCGCTGGTCGTGGCGCAGGCGGCCGAAACCTGGATCTGCGATCGCCGCGTGCGCGAACAGCAACTGGGTCGGCGCGAAGCGACTTGTACCACCTTCTGCCACGCCGGGGCGGGTGCGGAAGA
>JAQBEY010000094.1:0-8347 GCA_032123655.1 Betaproteobacteria bacterium | reverse complement strand
GTGCACGGTTGTGTCCGCGATAGCGCCGAACTTGCGCGCGCGCCGCTAGGCATCCTGGCGCTGGCCGCGCATCCGCGCCGCAGCGAAAAACGGGGCGAAGGCGAGCGCGACGTCCCCCTCGAATTTGCCGGGGTCACGTTTCGTCCCGGCGTCTGGGTGTACGCCGACCTTGACGGTCTCGTCGTCGCGCCGACACGACTCTGATGGAGACGGAATCGGCGTAATGGAATTGACATCCGACAGGTGGAAGCACAAAAATAGGCCGCGTCCGGAGTGAACGAGGTGCTTGCATGTTTTTATATTGTTAAAAAACAAAGGACTGCAAGACTGTCCGAATCCATATATTCTTATATCTTATATAAGATATACATGCCGCGCAGCATCGAATGAACAAAAATAGCTTGAATCATTTCCGCATCGTGGAATTGAATTTTAAGCTCATGATTTATTGTTGATATTTTCATATTGCGGCGCGCCATTTTGCTTGCCATCCGCCGGCGGGCTTGCTAATGTGAAAACATCACGCGGTGCCGGGGCGTAACCGTAACGCCCCCCGGCTTCGAGTAGGGCAAGGGAACGCCGTTCATACCCCATCCTAAAGCCCGCCAGTCTGGCCGAGCGATCCTCGCCGGACCGTGCAGTGGGGCGCAGGCGACTGGGTTCGCCGAACGCCCCGCCCCGTGGTGCTCTGGCGCTTACGCGCGAGGTCGCCACTGAACAGAAAGCCGACGCGTTGCCGCCGGCTTGGCCTTGAACCGATGGGAGCAATGACCATGAACTACGACCTCGAAGCAGCACGGCTGAAAAAGGACTGGGCGGAGAATCCGCGCTGGAAGGGCATCAAGCGCGGTTATTCGGCGGAAGACGTCGTGCGCCTGCGCGGCTCGATTCACGTCGAGCACACGCTGGCTCGCCGCGGCTCGGAAAAGCTGTGGAAGCTTCTCAACGAGGAGCCGTTCGTCAATACGCTCGGCGCGATGACCGGCAACCAGGCGATGCAGCAGGTCAAGGCCGGCCTCAAGGCGATCTACCTGTCGGGCTGGCAGGTCGCGGCCGACGCCAATATCGCCGGTGAAATGTATCCGGATCAGTCGCTTTATCCGGTCAACTCGGTGCCGATGGTCGTTCGCCGCATCAACAACACGTTCCTGCGCGCCGACCAGATCCAGCATATGGAAGGCAAGGGCGGCGTCGATTATTTCGCGCCGATCGTGGCCGATGCCGAGGCGGGTTTCGGGGGCGTGCTGAACGCGTTCGAACTGATGAAGGCGATGATCGAGGCGGGCGCCGCCGGTGTGCACTTCGAGGATCAGCTTGCCTCCGTCAAGAAGTGCGGGCACATGGGCGGCAAAGTGCTGGTGCCGTCGCGTGAGGCGGTCGACAAGCTGATCGCGGCGCGGCTTGCCGCGGACTGCATGGGCGTGCCGACGCTGGTGATTGCCCGCACCGATGCCGAGGCGGCGGACCTTGTAACGGCCGACATCGATGAAAACGACCGTCCATTCCTGACCGGTGAACGCACGGTCGAAGGCTTTTACAAGACGAAGAATGGGCTCGATCAGGCGGTGTCGCGCGCGCTCGCCTACGCACCCTACGCCGACCTCGTCTGGTGCGAGACCGGCAAGCCCGATCTGGTGTTTGCGAAGGCCTTTGCCGATGCGGTTCACGCGAAATTTCCGGGCAAGATGCTCGCGTACAACTGCTCGCCATCGTTCAACTGGAAAAAAAACCTCGACGACGCCACTATCGCGAAGTTTCAGCGCGAGCTTGGCGCGATGGGTTACAAATTTCAGTTCATCACGCTGGCCGGGTTTCATAGTCTCAACTACTCGATGTTCAATCTGGCGCATGGCTACGCGAACAACCAGATGTCGGCCTTCGTCGACCTTCAGGAAGCCGAGTTCGCCGCCATGGAGAAGGGCTTCACGGCGGTCAAGCACCAGCGCGAAGTGGGGACGGGCTACTTCGACTCGGTGACCACGACCATCCAGGGCAGCCAGTCATCGACGACCGCGCTCAAGAACTCAACCGAGGACGAACAGTTCTTCGAGAAGCCGAAAAGCGGTCTCTCCGTCGCCAACGGCTGAACCGCGGCGGCCCGCCCGCACTGCAGCAACCCACGCCGCGCCTCTTCCAGGGCGCGGCGTTTTTTTCCGCGGTGGCTGGAATCCCGCGCGCCAAGGCGGCGCGGCGAACCGTGCCCCTTTGTCACGGTCGAATACCCATTGACGGGTCGCGATGGGTACGGGAAGGGTCTGCATGCAGGAAAAAATTGCCAGCACCGCCGATGCGGATATTTTTGGTCCTGCCGCTACGATTCGGGCGTTTTTCGCCCTGGTCCCGGACGATGCGGTGCGCGCGCGTCTCGCCGCACTGGCCGGTGACGTGGCGCGCCGGGCGCGCGGGCGGACGGTTCTAAGTGAGCACGTACACTTGACGATGGCGTTCCTGGGTGACGTTCCGGGATCTTCGGTGACCGTACTTCGAGCAGTTGGGGACGCCTTGCCGAAGGGCGGTGCCGTGCTCGAATTCGACCAGTTGGGCGCGTGGCGTGCCTCCGGCGTCGCCTGGATTGCGCCGTCGGTGATCCCGCCCCAACTTCCGGCGTTGCATGGTCGACTCGCCGAAGCGCTGGCGGGTGCCGGATTTGTGCTGGAGAAGCGGGCCTTTCGCCCGCATATCACGCTGGCGCGCCGCTGTGTTTTGCCGCCGGCCCGTGCGCGTTGCGAATCGGTATTTTGGCGAGTGGACCGATTGTCCTTGATCGGATCGGTGCTGCGCCACGACGGACCTGTGCATCGCGAACTTCAGGCGTGGCCGCTGACAATCGAGCCACCGCCGGCAGGCGCGGCCTAGCGGCAGCCCGGCGTCGTGGGTCGCGCCGGGGTCAGGCCGGGCCGATCGCCACCGGCCGCGCCGGGTCGGCACACCACTCGCTCCACGAGCCCGGATAAAGCCGCCCACCCGGAAGCCCGGCGATTTCCAGCGCCAACAGGTTGTGACAAGCCGTCACACCCGAACCGCATTGGTGGACGGTTGCATCGGGAGCGGCTCCATCGAGCAGCGCCTCGAACTCCGCGCGCAGAAACGCGGCGTGCTTGAACGTACCGGATTTGTCGAGATTCGCGTTGCAGGGCCGATTGAGCGCTCCCGGGATGTGCCCGGCCACCGGATCGAGCGGCTCGACCTCGCCGCTGAAGCGCTGCGGCGGGCGCGCATCGACAATGACAACCGTCTGACGCGCGAGGCTCGCCATGACGCCGGTCGCGTTCACCGTCGGCGTGACCCGGTGGATCGCGAATGCCGCCGCCTCCGGCACCTCGACCGCGGTACTGAGCGCGCGGCCCTCCGCGGTCCACTTGGCAAAGCCCCCATCGAGGACGGCGACGGTGTCGAAGCCGAGCCAGCGCAGCATCCACCACAGGCGCGAAGCGATCATTCCGCCCGACTGGTCATACGCCACCACCTGCGTGCCGTCGGCTATGCCAAGGCGAGCGAACGTCGCGGCCGCGACTTCCGGCGCAGGCAACGGGTGCCGACCGTTGCTGCCGGTCATCGCCGCCGAAAGGTCGCGGTCCAGATGCACGAAGACCGCGCCCGGAACATGGCCGTCGCGGTACTGCGCTTCGCCCCAGGTATCCGGCTGCGCCAGATCGTGACGAACGTCACATACGATGACGTTGCCGGCGGGAAGCCGGTCGGCGAGCTCCGCGGTGGAAATGATCGTTCCGAAGCGGGGAAAATCCTTGGTGTTGGTCATTGGTTTTGTGCGGCGCCGCTTCGCGACGCCCGCCCGGTTGCGGCTGGATTGCGATAATACCTGCACCGACGATCAGCATCCGGTCGGGGACCGGCACCGGGAAGCCCGGGCCGGTGGACGGCTGGGGGAGGATGCGCCTACAGCCGCGCGATATGCGCTTCCATCTGCTGTCGATAGAACTCGTGGAAGTGCTGCATGCCATCTTCCATCGGCGATTGGTAAGGCCCGATCTCGCTGCGGCCCGATTTGTAGAGCGCCATGCGGCCCGCATCCATGCGTTCGGCGATCTCGTCGTCCTCCTTCGCCGTTTCCATGTAGGCGGCCTGCTCGGCTTCGACGAATTCCCGCTCGAACAGCGCGATCTCTTCCGGATAGTAGAACTCGACGACATTGAGCGTACGATCCACGGCCTCGGGGATCAGCGTACTGATCACCAGTACGTGCGGATACCACTCCAGCATGATGTTGGGGTAGTAGGTGAGCCAGACGGCACCATGCCGCGGTACTTCGCCACGGTAGTAATCGAGAACGGCCTTGTGCCAGCGCTCGTAGGTGCGCGAACCCGGCTTCGACAGGCTGTTGTTGATGCCGACGGTCTGCACCGAGTACCAGTCGCCGAACTCCCACTTTAGGTCATCGCAGGTGACGAACTGGCCGAGCCCCGGATGGAAGGGGCCAACGTGATAGTCCTCGAGATAAACCTCCATGAACGACTTCCAGTTGTAGTTGCACAGGTGCCGCTCGACGCGATCGAGAACATAGCCGGAGAAGTCGAAGTGTCGTACCCCGAGCGCGGCGAGGTCGCGCGCCACGTCGCGCGGACCGTCGAACAGCAGGCCGTTCCAGTTCTGCAGCGGCGAGCGCGCGAGATTCAGACAGGGCTTGTCGGCGAAATGGGGTGCGCCGAGTAGCTCGCCCTTCAAATCGTAGGTCCAGCGGTGCAGCGGGCATACGATGTTGCGGGTGTTTCCCCGACCGTTGTACATCAGTGCCTGCCGGTGCCGGCAGATGTTGGACAGGAGCTCGATGCCCTGCGTGCCCTGCGCGTTGCGCACCAGCATCTGCGCCTCGTCGCGCGAGGCGAGCGTCTGGAAATCGCCGGACTCGGGCGTCATGAGTTCGTGGCCCACGTAGCCGGGCGCCTGCGCCAGCAGCACACGGCGTTCTGCTTCCAGAACTCGGGGATCGCAATACCAGGAAACCGGAAACTGCGTCGCAGCTTGACGCAGATGACCAGCCGTGGCGAGGTCAGACATCGGCCTACCCTTTCGTCACCAGATTCGGTTGCTGGCTACCAACCCAACCCAACAACCCGGGACGCTTACGGCGTTGCTGATGCGAACTGATGAGCAAGCCGCCCCGGACCGCTTTGCTAAGTCGGCCGCACGAAAGATTCGCTCGAGGCCGCGTCGACAAACGATGTTATGATATGGCGTTTTCCGCCATCGGGTCAAGACCTTACATTCATATTGTCGAGCGCGAGCCGAGGACGGAACCGGCCGTTCGGCAAAACCTGTGGCATCGCGTTGGCGTCCGCGCCGATCCTATGCCAGCTCCTTTGGCGTCGATTTCCTTCATGAGCAAGAAAGCCGAACCTGCAAAGAATTTCGAGTCTGCGCTTGCCGAACTCGAGGCCGTTGTCGCATCGATGGAAGGCGGCACGCTGCCGCTTGCGGAATCGCTCGCCGCGTACAAGCGCGGCGCCGAATTGCTCGCCTACTGCCAGTCGGCGTTGAAGGACGCACAACAGGAAGTGGAGATTCTCGAGCAGGGCGTTTTGAAGGCGTTTGCTGCGGACGGAGCGGCCGATGCACCCTGATCTCGCGTTTCCGGTCTGGTGCGGAGAGCGGCAGCAACGAATCGAGGAAGCGCTCGCGGCTGCGCTCGACATGCCTGGAACACCGGCGCCGCTTGGCGAAGCGATGCGCTACGCGGTGCTCGGTGGCGGCAAGAGAATGCGCCCGTTGCTGGCCTATGCGGCCGGTGAACTCGCCGACGCGGATCCGCAGCTGGTGGACGCGTCTGCTGTGGCGGTTGAATTCGTTCACGCCTATTCGCTGGTGCATGACGACTTGCCCTGCATGGACGACGACGTGCTGCGCAGGGGCAAGCCGACGTGTCATGTGGCTCATGGCGAGGCCATGGCGCTGCTCGCGGGCGATGCATTGCAGGCTCGCGCATTTTTCATTCTTGCGCGCGCGCGGTTTGCCGATTCCGGATCCGCCTGCGCGCTGCTTGCCGAGGCGGCGGGTGGATCGGGCATGGCCGGCGGCCAGGCGATCGACCTGGCGAGTGTCGGCGTGGCGCTGCCACTGACCGAACTGGAAAGAATGCACCAGATGAAGACCGGCGCGCTGATCCGCGCCGCCGTCCGGCTGGGTGCTGCCTGCGGCCGCTCGTTCACCGATGCGCAAGGCGCGGCGCTGGACGCGTTCGCATGCGCCGCGGGACTCGCGTTCCAGGTGGTCGACGACGTTCTCGATGTCGAAGGCTCGGCCGCCAGTCTGGGCAAGACGGCGGGCAAGGACGCCGCGAATGCCAAGCCGACCTACGTTGCGCTGCTCGGTCTGGCCGAAGCGAAACGGCGCGCCGAACTGCTCTGCGACGACGCGCATGCCGCGCTGACGCCCTTCGGATCCGCGGCGCGACGTCTGCACGAGATCGCCGACTGGATCGCGCGGCGCGCCAACTGACCGAAGCGCGCCCATGTACCCGTTGCTCGATCGCGTCAACAATCCGGCGGAGCTGCGCCTTCTGGAGCGCAGTGCGCTGCACGAACTTGCGCGGGAACTGCGCGAATTCCTGCTCGAGTCGGTCGCACGGACGGGCGGACACCTGTCGTCGAATCTCGGCACGGTCGAGCTGACGATCGCGCTGCACTACGTTTTCGACACGCCCGAGGACCGCATCGTCTGGGATGTCGGCCACCAGACTTACGCGCACAAGGTTCTCACCGGCCGCCGTTCGAGCATGTCCGGGTTGCGGCAATGGGGCGGCCCGTCCGGCTTTCCCCGTCGCGACGAGTCAAGATACGACACCTTCGGCACCGCGCATTCGTCGACGTCGATCTCCGCCGCGCTCGGCATGGCGCAGGCGGCGAAGATCAAGGGTGAAAAGCGTCAGGTGGTCGCCGTGATCGGCGATGGGGCAATGAGTGCCGGCATGGCCTTCGAGGCACTGAACAATGCGCATGGCGCGAACCTTCTGGTGATCCTGAACGACAACGAGATGTCGATCTCGGAACCGGTGGGCGCGATCAACAAGTACCTGACCAAGATCCTATCCGGACGGCTGTACAACACCGTGCGCCGTGGCGGCAAGGAGGTGCTGGCCAAGTTGCCGCCGGTGCATGATCTCGCCAGACGGTGGGAAGAGCACATGAAGGGCATGTTATTGCCCGGCACGATGTTCGAGGAATTTGGATTCAACTATATCGGCCCGATCGACGGGCACGATCTGGACATGCTCACGCGCACGCTGGCCAACGTCCGTGACCTCGCGGGACCGCAGTTCCTGCACGTTATCACCAAGAAGGGGTACGGGTATCCGAAAGCCGAGGAGGATCCGATCCTCTATCACGGCGTGACCCGATTCGACCCCGCGTCGGGCATTGCTCCGAAACCGGCGGGCAAACCGTCGTATACGCAGGTGTTCGGCGACTGGCTGTGCGACATGGCAGCGCGCGATGAGCGCATCGTCGGAATCACGCCAGCGATGCGTGAGGGCTCCGGACTGGTGAAATTCTCGCAGCAGTTTCCCGAGCGCTACTTCGACGTGGGGATCGCCGAGCAGCACGCGGTAACCTTCGCCGCAGGGCTCGCCTGCGAGGGCCTGCGGCCGATCGTGGCGATTTACTCGACTTTCCTGCAGCGCGGCTACGATCAGCTGATACACGACGTGACGCTGCAGAATCTCCCGGTGGTATTTGCGATCGATCGCGCCGGAATCGTCGGCGCGGACGGGGCGACCCATCTCGGAGCATTCGACATTTCCTTCATGCGCTGCCTGCCGAACATCACGGTGATGACACCGGCGGACGAGAACGAATGCCGGCAGATGCTCTACACGGCGACGACGCTTGGCGGCCCCGCCGCCGTGCGCTACCCGCGTGGCGCAGGCCCGGGGGTCGCGATCGACGCCGCGATGCACGCGCTCCCCGTCGGCAAGGGCGAAATCAGGCGCGAAGCGAGGCGGCGCAGCCAGCGCATTGCGCTGCTGGCATTCGGTCCCATGCTGCAACCTGCGCTTGCGGCTGCCGAGGAGCTCGACGCGACGGTTGCCAACATGCGCTTTGTCAAACCGCTGGACGTCGACCTGGTGCTGCGGCTCGCACGTGAGCACGATGCCCTGGTCACGATCGAGGAAAACGTGGTCGCCGGCGGAGCCGGCAGCGCGGTCGCCGAGGCCCTGGCGGCGGCCAACGTCGTCGTCCCGATCATGCATCTGGGGTTGCCAGACCGCTTCATCGACCATGGCGACCCGGCGTTCCTGCTGGCCCACGTGGGGCTCGACGCCGCCGGGGTGACCGCGGCAGTGCAGGAGCGTTTCGCTGCGTTGCAGGCCCGTTCCCGGGCGAAACCCGCGGCC
>JAQBEY010000093.1:0-2692 GCA_032123655.1 Betaproteobacteria bacterium | reverse complement strand
CGGTCGATTGGCGCACGGCCTCGATCACCGCCTCGGCCGAGGTGGTCAGTTCGACCTCGCGCAGCTCGACGGGCCCGGTCTTGAGATCGGCCGCAGCAACGCTACCAGCGAACAGGACGAGTGCGATTCCGGCGCCGAGCTTCATGCGATCTCCTCAAGAATGCTGCGCGATCCAGCGCCGCAGGCCGGCCGCATCCAGCGCGCCCGAGACGCGGTCGGTTTCGCGTCCGTCCTTGAACAGAATCAGCGTCGGAATACTGCGGATGCCCATGCGCGCCGCTAGCGCCTGCGCGGCTTCGGTGTCCACCTTCGCCAAGCGTACCTGCGTCGCAAGCTCGCCCGCGACGCGTTCGAAAGCAGGCGCCATCGTACGGCAGGGACCGCACCAGGGCGCCCAGAAATCGACCAGCACCGGCAGCTGTGTGCGGCCGACGTACGCGTCGAAGGTCTTGTCGTTAAGCGCGACCGGCACCGGATTCATCAGTGCGGTGCCGCAGTGGCCGCATTTCGGCCCTTCGCCCAACCGGTCCGCCGGCACGCGGTTCGGCCTCAGGCAGTCCGGGCAGGCGAGCTGGACGCTGTCGCGGGTCGCGGTGGCCATGGGTTCAGGCGTGCGCGACCTCGCCGCTCTTCATGCCGAGCTTGCGTAGGAAGCTGATCATCGGGCACCAGTTGGAAAAGCCGCTCTGGAACAGGTTAAGGCCGACGAAGGCAGTAAACCACAGGGCGTGCTGGCTGAGGAAGAGCGGACTGCCTTCGACGCCGAGGGCGAGCGAGAGGAGGACAAAGGCGCCGGCGACGATGCGCAGGGACCGTTCGATGGTCATTTAGATCTCCTTGAATGGCTTGGATCGTCCGGACCCCTGTCCGGCCTGACCAAACAATACCCTGGGGGGTATAGTATGTCAAGGACCTCGGCGCTTGCCCTGCCATACCCCGTAGGGTATGCTCCGCGAACGCTTGACCCAGATCAACCCGGAGGTCCCGATGTCGGTGATCCGCGACGCGAAGCACAAGCACGACATGGTGATGCGCCTCAAGCGCATCGAGGGCCAGCTGCGCGGCATCCAGTCGATGATCGAGTCGAACGCCGATTGCGAGCGCATCACCCAGCAGCTCTCGGCCGCGCGACGCGCGCTCGACAAGGCGTTCTACAACGTGCTCGCCTGCGCGCTGCAGTCCGAGGTCGCCGCCGGCCCGGCCACCAAGGCCGCGGTCAATGACCGGGTGAAGCAGGCCGCCGCGCTGCTGGCCAAGTTCGGCTAGCGCCGATTTGCCCCTGCCCTGCCGGCGCGCGTAAAATTCGCGCTCCGCAGGGGGTGGTTAGCTCAGCGGTAGAGCACTGCTCTCACACAGCAGGGGCCACTGGTTCGATCCCAGTACCACCCACCAGAAAAGGTGTCAGGAACCTTTTCCGGCGTGCCGCCTACCGGCAGCCCTTGCTGGCGCAGATGACACGGTTCGTCAACCACCAGCCCGCGGTGACGGCCTGCTTCCACGCGGGCAGGCTGGCATACCATTCGGCGTCGGCGTCGCAGCGCGCGCGATCTTCGGAAGGCGCCGAGGCCGGCCAGCCGGCTTCCTGGCTATGGAAGAACCGGCCAAGCACGTAGGAACATCCGATCGCGCTCGCGCCCATCGCCACCGTCACGCCGACAATCAACAGCAGAATGGTCAGGAATTGCATGGCTGCCTCCAGTGGGGTGTTCGTCACGACGCAGTGAAATGATCATAGCGTCGCCGGGCACGGGCGCATCCTCTGGCAAGCGACTTTTTTGCGCCGTTGCAGGAAAAAGTCACACTCGCGTAGCACGCGGCCGGAAAGAAGGCCACACAGGTCACGATGGTCACCGCTGGATCGGTGGCGTTGAACCACGACAGTTCCGGCGAAAAGGATCCTGATACCTTTTCTCAGCCCGGCGTGTACCAGATCGGCGAGGTGTAGGCGCGCTCCTGCGTCACCATCGGCACCTTCGGATCCATCTTCACCCCGTAGCGCTTGGCCTCGTAGGCAGTCCAGCGCGGCGTCGGAATTTCGATCACGCGTGCGTAGTAAAAGGCCTTCAGTTTGGAATCGAAGTTCGGATCCTTCCACACCGTGATGAGTTCGGATGCACCGATGGTATTGGTCCAGGTCGCATTTGCCACGTCGACCGTATTGCCGACCGGCGGCACTTTTCCGTCGGCGCCGGGCTTGCGATCGCCCGCCCAGACGACGTCATAGACCTTCTCCTGGCGCGCGCCCTTCGCGTCGACCCAGCCCTTGACGATCTGGATGCGGTCGAGGTTGCCGCCGATCACATCCTTGAGCGCGGCGACGAGGAACGTCGGCGCCTTGCCCGCGGGCGCCTTTCGCAGATCGCCGCCCATCGAGACACCCTTCTCGTAGCCGATCGTCGCCGGGGTGCGCGACTTCGCATCCGCCACCGAGAAATCGAAGCCGCCGAAGAACCGGACCATCATGCGCGAGCCGGTGGTGGCGTAGGTTTCCTTGCGCTTCATTGCGTCCCAGATCGCCTCGCGCGTGTTCTCGGTGGCCCAGACCGCGGCGTAACCCGACGCACCGACCTCCCAGTCCATGATCTTCACCCCGGTCTTCGGGTTGTTCATGAAGGTCGCGGTCATGCGCTCCGGGCTGGGCTCCTGCGGCGTGGTCTTGCCGAAGAAGTTCTCTTCCTCCATCGCGGCGAGC
>JAQBEY010000092.1:0-2732 GCA_032123655.1 Betaproteobacteria bacterium | reverse complement strand
TGGTGTGCGTACCGATCGAAGACCAGCAGCGCGCCAAGCTCGGCCTGGTCGGGCTGGCGATTGGAAAAAAGCCTCAGCACCTCCTCGCAGAGAAGCACGTGCGCGGCGATCGGCTCCTGCCGTGGCAGCGAACGGCAAAACTCCTCCTCCGCCGTCCTGCCTCGCGGCGCAGCGGATCGAGCAGTTCCAGTAGTTGCCGTACCCGTTTCCGTCATCATGCTCTTGGTCGTGGAGTCTCGAATGGTCGGACTCCAGCCATTCGATGCAGCACGAAACGTGCCTGTTCGTTTTCGTCTCGAACGCCGACTGGATTTCGCCACGTCTCGCGAGCAGTTCCCGGCCGATGGCGACGCGGGCTGCCGCGTCCACCTGCCCGCGAGCGGCACGACGCGCCCGCGCACCCCGCGCCCTCCGGCAGGGCGGGAATCGGGGAATCGCTACTTGGTCCTGCCCGCCGGGAATCTCAGGCGCAGGCAGCCGATGCCAGGAATCAGCAGGCTCAGCAGCGCCATCGCCCATTCGGCGAGCGTCGGATTCGGTTCCGCCGCCACCGGAATCGGGATGGGGTCGAACAACGCTGTATGCCGAAACGGCGGCGCGAGGCGTGCCCGGGCAGAAACCGATCTGAAGTCGATGTACCCGGCATCGGCAGGTATGGACGCACGGCGCGGGCGCCCTCGACAACCACGTTTTCCGCAGCCTCGCCGCACGGGCGACCGCGCCGCGAGAATCACGAACGTGGTGCAGGCGCGTTCGATACCATTTCTTGCCTCGACGCGAAACGCCGCATCTGCAATGGTCAGAACATTTCGCTCATCGACACAGTTAATGCTATATATGTTCGACCCATACAACCTCGCACCAACGTCGGCGCGCTCCGGCAGCACTGCCAGCGCCGCCTTGCTGATCGTTGCCGCTTTCAACTGACACAAAAATTGACCAAGGGGAGTACACATGGATGGTTTCATTCGAGGTTCGAACAGCCAGGCGATTGACCGGAAGGCAAGCCGCAACCGGATCGGCGGCCTCGCAGTGGCGGCGCTCGCGCTGCTCGTGACGTTTTCTGCATCAGCGCTCGCCGGCGGCACGTACACCTTCGTCTACGGCCCGGCGGCCGGTCCGGTCAGCACTGCAAAGAAATTCTCGGGTGTGACAAGCGATTTCTATAGTCCCAGCTCGTCGATCAACGGGGCCAATTTGAGCGGCAACCTCTGGATGCTGGCATCGCCGGGCAAGACGACGGCAAGGGCGTCCGTTACCGGAAACGTGGCGGGGACGGCGCAGGTGACGGTCACCAATGCGATGCAGACCTATACGTTGACCGCCCCGCCCGGCGCGAACTTCGCGGGGGGCAAATTGGTGATTTACGCCGCGCTCGCGCCGGGCGACATCAGTGGCAACGGGATCATTGACCTCTCGCTGAGCGTCGCGGCCCGGCAGGGGGCGAGTTGGGAGGCGACCGGCAGCGGCCAGCGCTCGGTCGATGCAGGCGCCGGTAGCGAGGAGGTCGAATTCCCGGTCGTGATCGACCTGCCGGCTGCCGTTGATACCACGCGAACGACGAGCGTCGAGCCGACCATGGTCCTGAAGGCCAGCGCCAACATCGCGCCCTCGGCTGGCGCGACGCAGTCGGCCGAAGCCAATGCCTTCAAGCCCGGCGGCTCGATCTCCGGGTTCTCCGTGCTGAACATCGCCGGAGTACCGGTCACGGGATTCACCCTCAAGGGCGGTCAACTGACCGTCGCCGAACGCGCGCCGCCGCCGGCAGGATTGGCCCGCGCGGTCGAGTTTTTCCATCCCGAGTTCGATCACTACTTCATCACCACGAATCCGGTGGAAATCGCGAACCTCGATTCCGGCACGACCGCCGGATGGCAGCGGACCGGCCAATCGTTCAACGTCTACGCGACGGCCAGTGAGAGTCGCCCCCCCGTATGCCGCTTCTTCTCGGATGCGTTCGCACCCAAGAGTTCGCATTTCTATGCGCCGCGAGGCCAAGGTTGCGAAGCCGTGCTCGGCAATCCCTCATGGCAGTATGAGGGCGAGGTTTTCTTCACGCCGTTGCCAGCGGCGGATGGCGCCTGTCCGGCAGGCACCGCCCCGGTCTACCGCCTCTACAATGACGGCATGGGCGGGGCGCCGAACCACCGCTACACGACCAGCGACGAGACCTTCGCGGAAATGAAACGCGATGGGTGGATCGCCGAAGGCCAGGGCGAGGGTGTCGGCATGTGCTCGCCGCTGTAGCTGATCGGCGTTCCACGCGGCCGGAAGGCGCGCAGATTCGCGCGCTTTCCGGCCGCGCCGCACCAATCACGACCGCGGTGCCGGCGCGACGGCGCCCTCATCGGCCAGGAACTCGGCGATGGCCTCGGGCGATGCCCGCGCGAAACTGCCCTGGCGGCTGCAGGCGGCGCCCGTAATCCGATACAACCGCAGCGCGGCCTCCGCCATCGCGGCGACGACCGCGATACCGTTCAACACCAGCGCATTGCCGATCGCCTGCCCGCGCTCGCGGCTCAGCAGCAGCATCGGCAGGCCACCGGCAGGGATGATGACTTCGGCGCCGTCGTCGATCAGACGCCGCGCATTGCGAGCGAACGCGGCCTTCACGTCTTCGTATGCCGCGTCATCCTCGAACGCGCGCACGTAAGTCGCGACCTCGGTGTCGAGCGCCCGCACGCCCGCAGAGCGTTGCTGCAACCCGAGGCGGATGATCTGGTCGCGGTGCC
>JAQBEY010000091.1:0-43528 GCA_032123655.1 Betaproteobacteria bacterium | reverse complement strand
GGCAAAAAAAAAGCGTCTGAGGCGGGGCAAAGCCCCACACGAGGCGCATACGCGTCTCTACTCAGTCGCTCAATCTATTAGATCACCCTAGCCAAAAGGGTTCAACACCATCCGATAAGCGGCATTTTGGCATGCCGTGGTAGCGCGAGGCGGATCGGCGACGACCGGATCAGAATTCTATAGTGGGGTGGATTGTGGGATGCCGAAAAGAAAAAGCCCGAGTCGCGGGCCTAAGTCTTTGTTTTTACTGGCGTCCCCAGGGGGATTCGAACCCCCGTACCTACCGTGAAAGGGTAGTGTCCTAGGCCTCTAGACGATGGGGACGGTGCTTGTTGACACGACTTTGGGCGGTCGCATGCATCCATCGGTGCTGCTTGTTGCTGTGGTGGAGGTAAGCGGGATCGAACCGCTGACCTCTTGCATGCCATGCAAGCGCTCTCCCAGCTGAGCTATACCCCCACGGCGAAGCTGCAATTATAGCGTCAGGCAAATCGACTGGCAAACTTGAGATGCTGCCGGCGTGCAGCGTCACGGCGGGTAGTGTCCGGCATTGGGCTATGATCGCGCGGCCGTCGTCGATGCCGACGCCGCCTGCGCCAATACCGCTAATCACACCCTGCCCCGGCCATGTCCGCTACGCTCCCCAATCCCGGCGACACCTCACCACCCGACCTCCACGAACGTGTCGTCCTGATAACCGGCGCCACCGGTGGACTCGGCAGCGTTCTCGCTCGTGCCTGCGCCGCCAACGGCGCGACCGTGGTTCTGCATGGACGCGTGGTGCGCAAGCTGGAGGCGCTGTACGACGAGATCGTCGGGGCCGGACAGCCCGAACCCGTGATCCTCCCGCTCGACCTGGCAAAAGCGACCGCGGACGACTTCGGCAACGTCGCGCAGGCATTGCAGGCGCAGTGCGGTCGTCTGGATGCGCTGGTGCACACGGCCGCGCTGCTGGGTACACTCGGGCCGATCGAGCACCAGTCATTCGACAGCTGGCTGTCGATGCTGCGGGTCAATGTCGCCGCGCCAATGGGCCTGACCCGCGCGGTGATGCCGTTGCTCGCGGCCGCCGAAGACGCCAGCGTGATCTTCACGCTCGACGACCGTGGCGAGGCGCCGCGTGCCTACTGGGGCGGCTATGCGGTAACCAAAGCCGGCATCGGCGCGTTGGCCCGTGAACTTGCCGACGAATGGGAAAACCGGCCGCAGCTACGCATCAACGCCGTGGTGCCGGGGCCGATCCGCTCACCAATGCGGGCGCGCACCCACCCGGGCGAGGATCTCAATGCCCGGCCGTTGCCCGAGTCGCTGGTGCCGCTGTACCTGCATCTGATTGCCGGCCAGGGCAAGGCCGCCAGCGGGCAGCTCTACACGGCGGTGGATTGGCTCGCCGGCAGCGCCTGCGCCGCGTCGCTACGGGCGTAACGGAGCATTACGCGCAATTGGCGGAATTCCTCCGCCGAAAGCATGTCCGGAACGATCAGGATCGTGCGCGACCACCAGGCGCCGTCAGGGCGCCAGACGATGGTCGTGACCTGCGCGCCGACGCGTGACGCACTGCGCAGATGTCCGGCCCGCAGGCGGCCGTCGCCGGTACGCACGGCGAGCAGTCGATTTGGCGCGAGCCATAGTTCAACGGCTGCTCGGCCCGCACGGCGGTTGACGTACGGGCGCATCGCGAACCATGCCCAGGCGAATAAGGCGGTCACCAGCAGCGCATGCTGCCAGCCTGCCAGCGGCAGCCCCGTCAGCAACGTCAGGGCCGTCATGGTGGCGACCCCGATGCCGAGCGCGACCCTGCGAGAGGGCGCGAGGAACACGTGCACTGATGGCGGCGGACGCATACCCTGCATTGCACGCCGGCACGGGAGCGCCGGCCATCGGCCGGACGGATGAACTGCGCTAGGCTGCCTTGACGCCGGCCAGCGCCAGCCAGGTCGCCACTACCGTATCCGGGTTGAGCGAAATGCTCTGGATCCCCTGCTCGACCAGCCACTGCGCGAGATCGGGATGGTCCGAAGGACCCTGCCCGCAGATGCCCACGTACTTGCCCTGGCGAAGGCAGGCGTCGATGGCGAGCTTGAGCAGTATCTTCACTGCGGGATTGCGCTCATCGAAGGTCGCTGCGATCGTGCCACCGGCGTCCCGGTCGAGTCCGAGCGTCAGCTGGGTCAGGTCGTTGGAGCCTATCGAGAACCCGTCGAAATGCGCGAGGAACTCGTCGGCGAGCAGCGCGTTGGACGGCAGTTCGCACATCATGATCACGCGCAGGCCATTCTCCCCGCGCACGAGCGCGTTCCTGGCCAGCAGCTCGATGACCTGTTCGGCCTCCGCCGTGGTGCGCACGAAGGGGATCATCAACTCGACGTTGGTGAAGCCCATGTCGTCGCGCACGCGCTTCATTGCCGCGCATTCCAGCGCAAAGCATTCGTAGAACGAGGGCGCGATGTAGCGCGAAGCACCGCGGAATCCCAGCATCGGATTCTCCTCATGCGGTTCGTAGCGGGCGCCGCCCAGGAGATTCGAGTATTCGTTGGACTTGAAGTCCGACAGCCGGACGATCACTTTCTTAGGGAAAAAAGCCGCGGCGATCGTCGCCACGCCCTCGGCGATCTTCTGGACATAGAACGTCCTGGGATCTGGATAGCCGGCAATGCGCGCCTCGATTTCGCGCTTCTCCTCCGCCGGCTGGCGATCGAGTTCGAGCAGCGCCTTCGGATGTATCCCGACGTTGCGATTGATGATGAATTCGAGACGGGCGAGTCCCACGCCGTCATTGGGCAGGCGCTGGAACTCGAAGGCGAGTTCCGGATTGCCGACATTCATCATCAGCTGAGTCGGGGCTGGTGGCATCCGGTCGATCGCGGTATCGACCACTTCGATCGGCAACAATCCGGCGTAGACGTGTCCGGTATCGCCATCGGCGCAGGACACGGTGACCTCGTCACCGTCGTTGAGCACCTTGGTCGCGTCGCCGCAGCCGACCACGGCAGGAATGCCAAGTTCGCGGGCGATGATCGCTGCGTGGCAGGTGCGACCACCGCGATTGGTGATGATCGCCGCGGCGCGCTTCATGACGGGCTCCCAGTCGGGATCGGTCATGTCGGCAAGGAGCACGTCACCCGCCGCAACCCGCCCCATCTCCGCTGCGGACTTGACCAGGCGCACGCGGCCCTGACCGATCTTCTGTCCGATTGCTCGCCCCTCCGCCAGAACTGCGGAGGTGGCGCCCAATCGGTAGCGGCGCAGGTCACTACCCGCCCTCTCGCGTGATTTCACGGTCTCCGGGCGGGCCTGCAGCACGTAGATCCTGCCATCGGTTCCGTCGCGACCCCACTCGATGTCCATCGGCCGCCCATAGTGGCGCTCGATGACGATCGCGTAGCGCGCCAATTCCTCGGCCTCGGCGTCGGTGATCGAAAAGCGCAGGCGATCCTCTGCCGGAACCTCGACCGTTGTCGTCGAGTGTCCGGCCCGAGCCGCATCGGTGAACACCATTTTCAACGCCTTGCCGCCCACGGTCTTGCGCAATATCGCCGGGCGGCCCGCGGCGAGATTGCGCTTGTAAACATAGAACTCGTCGGGATTGACCGCACCCTGGACAACCGTCTCGCCCAGACCATAGGCCGCGGTGATGAAGACCACTTGGTCGAATCCGGATTCGGTGTCGAGGGTGAACATCACACCGGCGGCGCCGCTGTCGCTGCGCACCATCCGTTGCACGCCGGCAGAAAGCGCCACATCGGCGTGGGCGAAGCCCTGATGGATTCGGTAGGCAATTGCGCGATCGTTGTAGAGGGATGCAAATACTTCGCGTATTGCATGAATTATGTTATCTAATCCGCTGATATTTAGAAATGTTTCCTGCTGACCGGCGAATGAAGCATCGGGCAGGTCCTCGGCGGTGGCAGAGGAGCGCACGGCAAAGGTCGCGCCGGGGCAGTCGGCGACAAGTTCAGCGTAGGCCTCGCCCAAGGCCGCCTCGAATTCGGGCAGCAGCGGCGCCAGCGCGACCCATCCACGAATTTCAGCGCCGATCCGGGCAAGTTCCGCGACATCCTCGACGTCCAGGCCGGACAGGCGCTGCTCGATCCGGGTGGTCAGGTTGTTGACGTCCAGGAATTCACGAAATGCCGCCGCCGTGGTCGCGAAGCCTCCGGGAACCCGAATGCCGGCCCCCGACAGATGTCCGATCATTTCACCCAGGGACGCGTTCTTGCCACCGACAGCGTCGAGGTCGGACATGCGTAGCCGATCGAGCGGAATCACGCGCGCGTTCAAGGAAGTCTCCGATCCGGGTTGGTGCGCCGCGGCATAACCAGCGGCGAAGCCATTATTCTACCTGCCGCAGGAGACCGCTCGTGCCACGAACCGCAACGCAACGTGCGCCGAAACTGCGCCACGAACAAACATGGCCGCAAGCGCGGCCATGTGGGGGCTAGTACGACGGGTGGTCAGATCTTGCCGGCCGGCGCTTCGTCAGCCGGGATCACCGACGTCGCGTCGGAGAATCCTTCTACATCTTCAATCGCCGCGGCGAGGCTCACGCCGGGATCCGAAGGATGCCGCTGTCGACCCTTCACCGCGCGACGCAGCGTACGGTAGAGATCCGGATGCGACTCCTTCAGGTAGCCGATGATTTCGAAGTCGACGCGCTTGACCTGAGACAGGTCGAGCTGCTCGACATGGACCAGCCGCAATAGTTCCTTGACCGGCCGGGGCATGTCGCGTCCGCTTTCGTAGCGCGAACCGCCACTCTGCGTAACCCCGATCTGGGTCCAGAACTGCTCCTGGTTCATGCCCAGGCGCCGCCGGATTTCCCTGGGATTCAGGATGCGATCAAGAATCTTCAAGTTGAGTTGCCTTTCCCGGAAGCAGCGAAGCACCGCTCGTCATGGCGGCCCGTGCCGTCCATCCCAATGGCATATATTCCCCCGATCAGGGGTCGATTGCAAGCGTCACCTGCAACGGCCGACATTCGGAACTTCAATTCGGGCTGCGGATGCGAATTTGGCAGCCAGTCTGATTGGATCGACAAGCGTTCCCCAGGCGAACACGATTCGGCCCGGGCGGCGAAGCGGCGCTGCACCATGCGCTACCATGTACGCTGAATTCCCCCATATACCCACCATGGCCCGCTACGACCTGCATTGTCACTCCACCCATTCGGACGGATTGCTGTCGCCCACGGCGGTCGTGCGGCGCGCCAGCGCCCGTGGCGTGGCCTTCCTGGCGCTGACCGACCACGACGACACCGGTGGGCTGGTCGAAGCTGCAGCCGCCGCGCGTGATACGGCGCTCACGCTCGTGCCCGGAGCCGAATTGTCGGTGAGCTGGGGCAGTCATACGCTGCATGTCGTCGCGCTGCGGATCGACGCCGACGATCCGGCGTTGGCGGCCGGCCTGGCGGGTATCCGCAGCGGGCGGGATGCGCGTGCCCACCGGATGTCCGACGCTCTGGCGGAGGCCGGCATTGCGGGTGCCTACGAAGGTGCGCGCAGGTATGTGACCAGCGAACGGCTGATCTCGCGGACCCACTTCGCGCGCTATCTGGTGGAAGCCGGCTACGTCAAGGAGACCAAGGAGGTATTCAAACGCTACCTGACACCTGGCAAGCCCGGCTACGTCGAGCATCCCTGGGCCACGCTCGCCGAAGCCGTCGGCTGGATCCATGGCGCGGGTGGCCAGGCCGTGCTGGCGCATCCGGGTCGCTACCGGGTCACCGAAAGCGGCATGCGCGACCTCCTGTCCGAGTTTCGCGACAGAGGCGGCGATGGCATCGAAGTTCTCTCGGGCGCGCACACGCAGGCGCAGATCGCGCAGTTCGCGTCGCACGCGCGCAATTTCGGCCTGCTCGCATCGTCGGGCTCCGACTATCATGGCCCCGGAGAGAGCTACGTCGACCTTGGCGACCTTCCCGAACTTCCGGCGGGCGTGACCCCGGTATGGTCGCGCTGGTAGCCCTGCCCGTGCCGAACCGCCGCACCGTTTTCTTTCTCTCCGACCGCACCGGCATTACCGCCGAGATGCTCGGCAACAGCCTGCTGACCCAGTTCGAGAACATTCAGTTCGAGCGTGTGACGATTCCCTTCGTCGACTCGGAAGACCGGGTCGCGGACGCTTTGCGGCAAGTCAATGAAACCGCGGCACGTGAAGGCAGGCGCCCGATCGTGATCAGTTCGGTGGTCGACGAGGCCATGAGCGCGACGATCCGGCGCGACGCCCAGGCGCTAACGCTCGACCTGTTCCAGGTGTTCATCCAGCCGCTGGAGGCGGAGCTCGCCGCGAAGAGTTCGCACGCCGCCGGTCGCTCGCACAGTAACGCCAACGGCCACGAGTACTTTGCCCGGATGGACGCGATCAATTTCTCCCAGATGCACGACGACGGCGCCTCGACCCGCGACCTCGGCAAGGGTCAGGTGATCCTGGTCGGCGTGTCTCGGTGCGGGAAGACGCCAACTTCCCTTTACCTCGCGCTGCAATTTGGCGTACGCGCCGCGAATTTTCCGCTTACGCCGGATGACTTCGTTGACCGGCGGCTGCCCGCGTCGGTCGCGCCCTTCCGCGACAAGCTCTTCGGTCTGACCATCCAACCCGAGCGACTGCGGGAAATTCGCGAAGAGCGCCGTCCCGGCAGCAAGTACGCGTCGCTGGACAATTGCCGAAACGAGGTCCGCGAAGCGGAAGCGCTGATGGTGCGCGAGGGCATCCCGATGCTCGACACCACGACCAAGTCGATCGAGGAACTCGCCACGACCATCCTGCACAAGGCGCGACTGCAGCGGTACGTTTACTGAGGTCCGGCCGCGTTCACAGGCCGTAAAAGCGCCTGGCGGTGCCACCCATCACGGCGGCCCGGTCGTCGGGCGACCAATCGGCCATCATCGCCACGGTCGCCGCGTACCAGCTCGGATAGGTGGCCGCGAGATTGACCACTGGCCAGTCGCTGCCCCACATGAGCCGCTGCGGGCCGAACTGCTCGACCAGAAAATCGACATAGGGTCGCAGGCGATCAATGGTCCATCCCGGTCCGCATTGCGTCACCAGCCCGCACAGCTTACAGCGCACGCGTGGGTTCTGTGCCGCCGTGCGCATCAGGCCCGCCCAGGGCTCCCACATGCCGGCGGCGATATCCGGCTTTCCGCCATGATCGATGACCACGGCAAGGTCCGGGTGACGGTCGAGCATCTGGATGAGCGCGGGAAGCTGCTCCGGTCGCACCAGCGCCTCGAAGCGCAGGCCGAGTCGTGGCAGCGCCGCCAGTGCGCGACCCACGCCGGGCCGCAGTATCCAGGCCGGGTCGGCCAGGTCATGCAGCATCGGTCGCACACCCTTCAGCAGCGGATTGCGCGCCAGCCGTGAAAGCGCGGGAATGGCATCGGCGCGGTCCAGGTCGACCCAGCCAACCACGCCTCTCACCAAGCCCGCGCTGCGCATCGCCACGTCCAGCAGAAACTGGGTCTCGGTGAGCGTCGGTGCTGCCTGGACCAGCACGGTTGCCGTTACGCCCGCCGCTTCGCGCAGGGGGTCGAAGTCGGCCAGCGTGAAGTCGCGGTGAATCGGCCCTAACGCGGGGGTGATCCAGCCATAGTCGCCGCGTCCCAGGGACCAGACGTGGTGATGCGCGTCAATCGGCCCGGTCATGGTGCCGGCGAGTGGCTGACTCGTCCCGGGTACGTCGACGACCGCGTGGGTCCGTTCAATGGCGATGTACGCATACTGAAATGTCAGTGATAAGCTGCCCCGATGCTACGCGAGCGGCACCATGGTCAGCAATCCTCGCGCCCGAAACCATATCCATCCAGCGCCACTCCTGTGTCGAGTGCAGCCCCGGATCGGAAATTGGGACGGCGGCTGATGACCCGCGCTGGAAATTGCACCGGCCCTGCTCGACGCCGACGCGCCTGGTTCGGCGCTGGAATAATGCCTCGCCCGTTTCGATGCGATCACCCCTCCGAGTCCCCGCCGTTGCGAACGACGCGCATTTCACCCCTGTACGCAAACGCTGTGTGGAAGCTGACGATCACCGATGACCGCGCCCGATAAGTACGCGATCCGTGGCCTTTGGTGCGCAATGCTGACGCCGCTCGCGGCCGACGGAGCAATTGATCATCGCCGCCTCGTCGCCCATGCCAAGCGCCTGCTCGACACCGGCGTCGTCGGTGTCGCCCCGTTCGGCACCACTGGCGAAGGCCAGTCGTTCGCCTTGGACGAGCGCCGCGCCGGCCTTGATGCCCTTCTCGCCGGCGGCGTCCCGGCGGCGCGTATCGTCGCCGCCACCGGCTGCGCCGCGTTGGGTGAGACCATCGAATTGTCCCGCCACGCGCTGCGGTCGGGATGCGTGACCTGCCTGGTGCTGCCGCCCTTCTTCTGGAAGGGCGTCGACGACGCGGGCCTCTTCGACTGGTACGCGCGACTGATCGATGGTGTGGCCGATTCGCGCTTCACCCTGTTGCTCTATCACCTGCCACAGGTGTCCTCCGTGCCGCTTTCCGTCGAACTCGTCGCCCGCCTCGCCACCGCTTTTCCTGGCGTGATTGCCGGCGTCAAGGACAGTGAAGGTAACTGGACGCACACCGCTGCGCTGCTCGCACGGGTGCCGCAGCTGGCAATCCTGACAGGACACGAGCCGCACCTGCCTCGCCTGATGCGCGCGGGCGGTGCCGGGACGATCTGCGGGGTCGCCAACATTTTTCCGGGCCTGGTGCAGGCACTGCTCGAGCATGAAGTCGCGCCCGAAAGCGAGGCCAGGATGGCGCGGCTCCTGGACATCGCCTTCCGCCAGCCGCTGATTCCCGCCCTGAAGGCGATGCTCGCCGACCAGACGGGCGATGCGGGCTGGCATCGGGTATGCCCACCGCTGGTCTCGCTGCGCCTTGAACAACGGCAAGCGTTGCAGGCGGCCATGGCCGGCTTCGCCCAGGCGCAGACGCAGCAATAGGACAAGCGTGCTCAAGGGCATTCATGGGTTACTGGGCGCTGACGTCTTGCGATCGCCGGCGTTGGTGGATCGCGAGGGCGAACCGGCTCTGGTGTCCGGGCACCAGACGCCGAGATGCCGCGTAGCGACAACATCCATCGTCGACAAGGGCGTGGTGAACCGCGTCGAAGCGCGGTAGCGCACGATGGTCGTCGTTTTCGGTTCGCTCAACCTCGATCTGGTCGCGCGCGTGCCGCGCCTCCCGGCGCCGGGCGAGACGTGCACGGGCACCGCATTCTTTACTGCCCCTGGCGGCAAGGGCGCCAATCAGGCTCTCGCGGCGCGGAACGCCGGCGCCGAGGTGGCGCTGTTCGGCGCGGTCGGCGCAGATGCCTTCGCGGCGCAGGCGCTATCGAACCTGCGTGCCGCCGGGATCAACCTCGATGGCGTGGCCACGGTCGCCGCGCCGACCGGCGTGGCACTGATCAACGTAGCCGACGATGGCGAAAATTCGATCGTGGTCGTGCCGGGGGCCAATGCGCTGGCCCGGGCGACGCAGGTGTACGACCATGCACTTGGCGAGACGGGCACACTGCTCGCGCAGCTGGAAATCCCGCTTGCGGAGGTGGCGGGCGTATTCAGGCGAGCGCAAGCCTGCCGGATGCGCTGCGTCCTGAACGCGGCACCAATGACGGCATTGCCCCCCTCGCTGTTCGAATTTCTGGACGTCCTGGTCGTGAACGAGCACGAGGCCAAGGCGCTGGCCGCGACCGTCGACTGCCCGGGGCCGCCTGAGCGGCTGATCCGGGAACTTCACGCGCACTTTGGCGTTCTGACCGTGGTGACGCTTGGCGCGCGCGGTGCATTGACGCTGGCTGATGGCCGCCTGCAGCAGGCCGAGCCTCCGCCGGTCGAGGTGCGTGATGCGACCGGTGCCGGTGATGCGTTCGTCGGTGCGATGTGTGCCGCATTCGATCGCGGTGAGAAAATCACGCGAGCGCTGGCCGAGGGTGTTGCCGCCGGGGCGTTGGCCTGCGCGGAATTCGGTGCACAGGCGGCACTACCCGACGCCGCGCGGATTCGTGCCGCAACTGAAAATGTAGAATTGCGCTATCTACCCTGACCATTCGGATCCAACGATGACCCATTCTGATTCTCCGCGCGCCATTGTCCGTCGCCTGTTGCTGGCGCTTCTCCTCGTTCTGCCGCTCGGCATGACGCGGCCCGCGACCGCGTTCGACCTCACCGACCTCTGGTGGAATTCCGCGGAAAGCGGTTGGGGCGTGAATTTCATCCAGGCCGATGACTTCGTATTCGCCACGTTTTTCCTGTACGGGCTGAACAAGGAGGCGAGCTGGTACACCGGACAGATGTCCATAGGGAGCAACGGCGTCTGGAGCGGCCCGCTGTACGCGACCAACGGCTCCTATTTTGGCGGGCCGTGGAATCCCGCAGATCGCCTGACAACCCAGGTCGGGACCGTCACGTTCACGCCGACCAATTCCTATTCGGGCATCCTGAGCTACGACGTCAACGGCACCACGGTCAACAAGACGCTATCCCGACAGACGCTCAAGACGATCCCGCTGGGCGGTAGCTATTCCGGGTCGCTGCTCTCCATATTGTCCGGCTGCGACGACCCCGCCAACAACCAGCCGCTGACCCTTTTCTACGTACTCGAGGTGGGGCAGTCCACGGGCGGGCAATTGCAGTTGGATTTCGAATTCAGTGGCGGGACCTGCGGGGTCGGGGGCACATTCATTCAGAATGGACAGTTGTACCGGGTGCCCGGTGCCACCTATGCCTGCACTCCTGGAGGCGCGTATGTTGCCCAGCTGACGCAGGTCAAGGCGACCAACCAGGGCATCGAGGGGCAGTGGACCTCGCCGGTCGGCGCCGGTTGCCTCGAGACCGCCTATTTTTCGGCGGTTCTCCAATAGCCACAATCAACGGCGCTGCCGCCGCACCGCCTCGTACAGGACGATCGCGGT
Source organism: Betaproteobacteria bacterium (assembly GCA_032123655.1). Taxonomy (GTDB): domain Bacteria; phylum Pseudomonadota; class Gammaproteobacteria; order Burkholderiales; family Casimicrobiaceae; genus VBCG01. Next base: position 32,617 of record JAQBEY010000091.1, on the reverse strand, counting down.
AGCCGCCGCGGCGTTGAGCGATTCCATGCCGCCAGGCATCGGAATGGTGAGGCCCGCGTCGGCGGCATCGCGCAGGCCTGGCGACAGGCCGGCACCTTCGTTGCCGATGGCCACCGCCAGCGGTAAATCGAGATTCGCCGCGTAGAGATCGGTGCCGTCGCGCGCCACCAGCGCGGCCACGCGTCCCCCTTGAGCGCGAAACGACCGCGCCCACGCGGCCAGGTCGACGTCCTCGACGATGGTCGTGAGGAAATGGGCACCCTGCGCCGCACGCAACACCTTGGGCGACCAGGCGAACGCGCAGCGCTGCGACAGCAGCACCTGCTCGATCCCGGCGGCGGCCGCGGTGCGCAGCATCGTGCCCACATTACCGGGATCCTGCACATCGTCGAGCAGCAGATGAAAACGTCCCGGCGGTGGCGGACTCGTCGTCGGCGTGCGCACGATCGCCAGCGCGCCGATGGCTGCCGGGAGCGTCGAGACCTCGGCGAACAGCGGTGCCGGGACGATCACGACCGCGGCAGACGGCATGCGCGAAGTCAGACCGAGGATCCCCGGCGCGTCCAGGCGATCCTCGACGACGATCAGGCATTCCGGTGTCCCGACCCGCTCCAGGTAGACAGCGATCAGATGCTCGCCTTCGAGCACGCATTTGCCTGCCTTGCGACGATCGCGGGACGAAGCGATCAGCGCCGCCGCTTCGGTGAGGCGAGGATTGCGGCGCGAGGTGACGTGTTGCATCGCGCCGTAGCTCCAGGCGCTCTAGCGCTTGACCGCAGGAGCGGTCGCGGTTGGCGCCGCACTCACCGGAGCAGAGGACGCCGCGGCCGCTGGCTTGACCGGGGCGTTGGGCAGGGGCGCGGATTGTATCTGGAAGAACACTTCGTCGTTCCTGATCATCCCGAGTTCCGATCGGGCGCGCTCCTCGATGGCCTCGGAACCGGTCTTCAGATCACGCACATCCGCGTCGAGCGCCTCGTTGCGGGCCTTCAACTTGGCGTTGGCTTCCCGCTGCAGCTCGACCTGCCTGCCCGTCTCGCGTACCTGCAACCAACCGCCCTTGCCGAGCCACATCGGATACTGCAGGGCCAGGATCGCCGCGACGAACAAAAGCGCAAGCCAGCGCATGGCCTAGCCGATGGCCAGGTCGCGCTCCCCCAGGGGGCAGCGAGCGAAGTGAGCGTTGTTGGGTTTCACCCTAGGCGATATTGAAAAACGCCTCTCGACCAGGATAGCTCGCGGCCTCACCAAGGTCCTCCTCGATCCGCAGCAACTGGTTGTACTTGGCGATGCGGTCCGAACGCGAAAGCGACCCCGTCTTGATCTGGCCGGCGTTGGTGCCCACGGCGATGTCGGCGATGATGCTGTCCTCGGTTTCGCCGGAGCGATGCGAGATCACCGCCGTATAGCGGGCGCGATTGGCCATGCTGATCGCGGCGAAGGTTTCCGAAAGCGTCCCGATCTGGTTGATCTTGACCAGGATCGAGTTGGCCACACCCTTGGCGATGCCCTGCTTGAGGATCTTCGTGTTGGTGACGAAGATGTCGTCGCCGACCAGCTGGACGTTGCGGCCGAGGCGGTCGGTCAGGTACTTCCAGCCGGCCCAGTCGTCTTCCGCCATGCCGTCTTCGATGCTGATGATCGGATACTTGTCGCACCAGGTCGCGAGCACGTCGGCGAATTGCTCCGAGGTCAGCGATCGATTCTCGGCCTCGAGCCGATAGGTGCCGTCGCGGTAGAACTCGGTCGCCGCACAGTCGAGCGCGAGCGCGATATCGGTACCGGGAGTGTAGCCGGCCTGGTCGATCGCCTCGACCAGAAGCTGCAGCGCGGCTTCGTTCGACGCCAGGTTCGGCGCGAAGCCGCCCTCGTCGCCGACCGTGGTCGGCATGCCCCGCGCATCGATCATCTTCTTCAGCGTATGAAAGACCTCGGCGCCGTAACGCAGCGCCTCGCGAAAGCTCGGGGCGCCAAGCGGCACCAGCATGAACTCCTGCAGGTCGATTGCATTGTTGGCGTGCGCGCCACCGTTGATCACGTTCATCAGCGGAACCGGCAGCTGCATCTGGCCGGCGCCGCCCAGATAGCGATAGAGCGGCAGCGACGACTCGTCGGCAGCCGCCTTGGCCACGGCGCAGGAAACCGCGAGGATGGCGTTGGCGCCCAGGCGTGCCTTGTTCTCGGTGCCGTCGAGATCGATCAGCGTGCGGTCAATGAAGCCCTGTTCGGTGGCATCGAGACCGAGGATCGCCTCGCAGATCTCGGTGTTGACGTGCTCGACCGCGCGCATGACGCCCTTGCCGAAATAACGCGCGGGGTCGCCGTCGCGCAGTTCGATGGCCTCCTTCGATCCGGTCGAGGCCCCGGAAGGAACCGCGGCGCGGCCGGATACGCCGGACTCGAGAACAACGTCCGCTTCGATGGTGGGATTGCCGCGGGAATCGAGGATCTCGCGGGCGATGACGTCGACGATTGCGCTCATGTCTGGCTATCGGTTGGGTCAGGCACTGGGTTGATGGGCAATCGCGACCTCGGTCGGCCGGGTCATGGCGACCGGCTGGTCGGGAATCTCGTAATCGCAGATCACCCACTCGGCAAGCTGGCGCAGCAGCGCGACAACCTCCTGGTGGGCAGGATGCGGACCGTAGGCATCGAGATCCGCGCGGGTGGCGAAGGCCATGTTGATGCCGATGTCGTAGGCAACGGGGCGGTCGCTGAAGTTGAAGCCGTATTCACAGCGCACGACCCCCTCGCATTTGTCGGCGAGCGCGGCGAACTTGGCCTCCCATGCGGGCACGCGGGGGTCGGCGCGGGTGATGCCGGGCTTGAACTTGATCAGAACGAGATGAGCGAACATGGGGCCTCCGGGAGTGGATGGAATGGTTCGGGCGGCGGCGCGGCCGCGGTTCAGGCAGGCGCCGGCATCAGTTGTGCTTCGGGAAATCCGCGCTGTTTGACGATGGCGTCGATTTCGACCAGCGTCTCGAGCAATTCACGCATCATCGCCAGCGGCCAGGCATTGGGTCCGTCGGAAAGCGCCTTGGCGGGATCCGGGTGCGTCTCCATGAACACGCCGGAGACGCCGGCGGCGACGGCTGCACGGGCGAGAACCGGCACGAATTCACGCCGCCCTCCGGACGAGGTGCCCTGCCCTCCCGGCAATTGCACCGAATGCGTGGCGTCGAAGACCACCGGACAGCCGGTATCGCGCATGATCGCCAGCGAGCGCATGTCGGACACGAGGTTGTGATAGCCGAACGAAGCCCCGCGCTCGCAGACCATGATGTTGTCGACGCCGCTCGCATCCCTCGCCTTGGCGACCACCTGCCGCATGTCTTCGGGCGCGAGAAACTGTCCCTTCTTGATGTTCACCGGCTTGCCCGCCGACGCGACGGCCTTGATGAAATCGGTTTGCCGGCACAGGAATGCCGGCGTCTGCAGGACGTCGACCACCCCGGCAACCGCGGCAATCTCGCCGATGGCATGCACGTCGGTGAGCACCGGCACTGCCACGTGACGGCGGACATCGGCGAGGATCGCCAGCCCTTCGTCGATCCCGGGCCCACGGTACGACGCATGCGAGCTGCGGTTCGCCTTGTCGTAGGACGACTTGAAAATGAACGGAACGCCCAGCGACGCACAGATCGATTTCAGTTCGCCGGCCACGTCCATCTGCAACTGTCGCGACTCCACTACACAGGGTCCGGCGATGAGGAACAGGGGGCGGTCGAGACCGACCTCGAATCCGCAGAGCTTCATGGCTGCCGCAAACAGAGTCGCCGCACGGCAGTACCGCGGACCCGATGCGGCATGGTCATGGTCAGATCGACGCGACCAGCTCGGCCACGGCGTGCAATCCACCGCTCTGTCGGCGCTGCCGATGGTCGAGCGCCGCCTCGACGAAACTGATGAACAGAGGATGTCCGCGACGCGGATTCGAGGTGAATTCCGGGTGAAACTGGCAGCCGAAGAACCACGGGTGATCGGGCAGTTCGATCATTTCGACCAGATCGCCCGCCGCGGCACTCTTGGCGCGGGCACCGACCACGACGCCTGCGGCCTCGATGCGCGGCAGATAATGGTTGTTCACTTCGTAGCGGTGGCGGTGGCGCTCCGACACCTTCGTGGATCCATAGATGCGGTGGGCGAGCGAACCAGGCACGACCTCGCAGGGCTGCGCGCCCAGGCGCATGGTGCCCCCCAGGTCCGAGTTCTCCGTGCGTTTCTCGATCAGGCCGTCGCGGTTCTGCCATTCGGTGATCAGCGCAACGACCGGGTGTGGCGTGTCCAGGTCGAACTCGGTGCTGTTGGCGCCGTCGAGTCCCGCCCGATGTCGCGCGCTTTCGATCACCGCGAGTTGCATCCCGAGACAGATGCCGAGGTAGGGGATGCCGGACTCACGGGCGAGGCGGATCGCGGCGATCTTGCCCTCGACGCCGCGCCTGCCGAATCCGCCAGGGACGAGTATCGCATCCATGTTGCGCAAACTGTCGACGCCGGAGTTCTCGGCGGTTTCCGAGTCGACGTAGTGGATGATCACCCTGGAGCGCGTGTGAACACCGGCGTGGGTCAGCGCCTCCGACAGCGATTTGTACGATTCCGTGAGGTCGACGTACTTGCCGACCATGGCGATGTTGACCTCGTGCTCCGGGTGCTCGAGTGCTTCGACCAGCCCGTTCCACATTGCCAGATCGGCCGGCGGCGGATCGATCTGCAGTTTCTTGCAGACGATGACGTCCAACCCCTCCGCGTGCAGCATCCCCGGAATCTTGTAGATCGAATTCGCGTCGAGCGCCTGAATCACCGCATCCGGCGGAACATTGGTGAACAGCGCGATCTTGCGGCGGTCGCTCTCCAGAACTGGTCGGTCGGCGCGGCACAACACGACGTCCGGCTGAATGCCGATCTCGCGCAGTTCCTTGACCGAATGTTGCGTGGGTTTGGTCTTCATCTCGCCCGCTGACGGGATGTAAGGCACCAGTGTCAGGTGGATGTAGCAGACGTTTTCACGACCCAGGGTGATGCCGAGCTGGCGAATTGCCTCGAGAAAAGGCAGGGACTCGATGTCACCGACGGTACCCCCGACCTCGACCAGGGCGACCTCGGCATCCCCGGCACCGGCGATGATCCAGCTCTTGATTTCGTCGGTGATGTGAGGAATGACCTGGACTGTGCCGCCAAGGTAATCGCCGCGGCGCTCCTTGCGGATCACCGATTCGTAGATCTGGCCCGTCGTGAAGTTGTTGCGCTTCCCCATCCGGACATCGGTGAAGCGCTCGTAGTGACCGAGATCGAGGTCGGTCTCGGCGCCGTCATCGGTCACGAAGACTTCGCCGTGCTGGAACGGCGACATCGTGCCCGGATCGACGTTGATGTAGGGGTCGAGCTTGAGATTGGTGACGCGGACGCCGCGCGACGTGAGGATCGCGGCCAGTGAAGCGCTGGCGATTCCCTTTCCAAGTGAGGAAACGACACCGCCGGTCACGAAGACGAACTTGGTCATGATTCTTCTCGTCCCGGAAATTCTCATTTTACTCGAACTCTCCGGGGGAGGAAAGCAACCTCGCCCACCCTGACCGGTGCGCGTGGCGCTGCCGATCAGACTTGCGCCCTGGGATCCTTGCGCGCCAGGCGCGCCAGCAGGTAGTCGACCTCGGCGCGCGCCGGCGACGTCAGCGCGGCGCCCGGCTGGCGCAGCGTGTCGGTGGCGATGATGCCGCGTCGCATCATGACGTGCTTGCGCACCGCCAGCCCCACGCCCGGCTGCTGCTCGTAGCGGATCAACGGAAGATGCGCGTCGAACAGGTCGTGCGCCTCGTCGCGCCGACCCTCTCCTGCCAACCGGACCACGTCGACCAGCATGTCCGGAAAACAGTAGCCGGTGTTCGCCCCGTCGGCGCCGCGCTCCAGTTCAAAATCCAGGAACAAGGCATTGTTGCCGGTCAGGATCGCGATGCGGCGCATTTGGCCCTCCGCTTCCCACTGACGCAACCGGGAGATTTTCTCCAGTCCTGGCCAATCCTCGTGCTTGAGCATGACGCAGGCCGGGTTTTCGCCGACGATCCGACGGAGGACCCCCGGGGTCATCTGGACAGAAAAGGTAAGCGGGTAATCCTGGATCACGAACGGCACATCGGCGCCAATGGCCGCGGAAGCCTGGGCGTAATACTGGACCACCGCATCGTCGGTTCGCAGCGTGGAGGGCGGCGCGATCATCACGCCGGCGGCGCCGGCGGCCATCGCATCCTGCGTGAGCGCGCGCATCGCGGCGAAGCCCGGCGCCGACACGCCGACGATCACCGGAAAGCGCGTCCGGGAAACCACTCGCCGCACGATCGCGACCGACTCCTCGTGGGTCATCTTGGGCGCTTCGCCAAGCTGGCCCAGCACGGTCATGCCATCGGCTCCGGCGCCAATGAAAAAATCGGTCATCCGGTCGAGCGACGACTCGTCGATCCGGCCATCCGGATGAAACGGCGTCGGCGCGATGACGTACACACCCCTGGCGGTGGAGTCGAGCCTCATTTCCTGGTCTTCTCGTAGCGGGCCCGCGCTTCGGCGTTCGGCGGATAGAGCCCGGGCAAGGCGGCATCGCGACTGACTTCGTCCATGATCCAGTTTTCCAGGCCTTCCTGCTCCAGCGCTTCTTCGGCAACGTCGGCGACCAACGCCGCAGGAATCAGCACCGCGCCGTCGTCGTCGACGACGACCACGTCGTTCGGGAAAACGGCGACGCCGCCGCAGCCGATCGGCTCGCCCCAACCCACGAACGTCAGCCCGGCGACGGAAGGCGGCGCCGCGACCCCTGCGCACCATACCGGCAGGCCGGTTGCCCGAACGCCCGCGACGTCGCGCACCGACCCGTCGGTGACCAGGGCCGCCACGCCCCGCCGGCGCATGCGCGCGCACAGGATGTCGCCGAAAATCCCGGCGTCGGTCACGCCCATCGCATCGACGACCGCGACGCATCCCTCCGGCATCGCCTCGATTGCGGCTCGCGTCGAGATCGGATTGGACCACGACGCGGGCGTGGCGAGATCCTCGCGCGCCGGCACGAAGCGCAACGTGAACGCCGGGCCGACGACCCGTGGCTGCCCTTGGGCGAGCGGTCGTGTACCGCGCATCCAGATATTGCGCAGGCCTTTCTTGAGCAGGACAGTGGTAATGGTCGCGGTGGTGACCCGTGCCAGCGCCGCGGAGAGATTCGTATCAAGTGCCATGGTCGGATTCCTTTGCGCCCGGCGCGCGGGCGTGTTTACGACAAATTCCCGAATTTCAGCCGATGCCAAGTCCGGTCGCCAGACGCGTTCGCGCCGCGACGCGTCCAAGCAGCGCCAGCACCGCGTCGATCGCGGGCGTCGACGTGGTCCCGGCGACGATGAGCCGCAGCGGCATCATCAGCTGCGGCGGCTTCAGCCCGTGTCGCGTCGCTGCGGTTTTGAGCGTGGCCAGCAATGCCTCGCGCGTCCACGACACCGTGTCGAATTCCTCGTGCAATTCCAGCAGCGCCGGGCGGTTGGCGGCGGACAGGAACTCGGCGATCCGGTCGGCGGGCACCACCGGCGTGCGATAGAAATACCAGGCGGCATCGGCCATTTCCACCAGAGTCCCGGCACGATCCCGCAGCAGCATCGCCACCGCCCCGGCGTCCGGACCTGTCGCCGGGTCGAGTTCCGCCCGCCTCAGGTAGGGCAGCAGCCGCCGCCCGAGTTCGGCCTCGGACAGACGCTTCATGTGCTCCTGGTTGACCCAGTTCAGCTTGCTGGCGTTGAAGCGCGAAGGCGCGGGGCTGATGCCGGGAAGGTCGAACCAGGCGATGAGTTGCTCGCGCGAAAACACCTCGGCGTCACCGTGCGCCCAGCCGATCCGGGCGAGGAAATTCACCATTGCCTCGGGTAGATAGCCCGCCGCCTCGTAATCCATCACGCCAACCGCACCGTGTCGCTTGGAAAGCTTGGCGCCATCCTCGCCCAGCACCGTGGGCACATGCGCGTAGTTTGGCGGCTCGGCGTCCAGCGCGCGGAAGATGTTGATCTGGCGCGGTGTGTTGTTGACGTGGTCATCGCCGCGAACCACATGGGTGATGCGCATGTCGAGGTCGTCGACCACGACGCAGAAATTGTAGGTCGGTGTGCCATCGGGACGGGCGATCACCAGATCGTCGAGTTCCGCATTGGCAATCTCGATGCGGCCTTTGACGCCGTCATCCCAGGCCACGACGCCCACGTCCGGGTTGCGAAAGCGAATGACCGGGCGGATGCCCGCTGGCGGCACCAGGCCTGCCGCGCGCTCGGGCCGCCAGCGTCCATCGTAGCGCGGTTTCTCGCCGCGCTCGATCTGTCCGGCGCGCAATTGATCGAGTTCGCCTGGCGCCATGTAGCAACGGTAGGCGAGACCCCGCTCGAGCAGCTGCACCACCACCTCGCGATAGCGGTCCATCCGCTGCATCTGATAGAACGGGCCTTCGTCATAATCCAGTTCGAGCCACGCCATGGCGTCGAGAATGGCCTGCACCGCCTCCGGCGTGGAACGCTCGACGTCGGTATCCTCGATGCGCAGAATGAACGTCCCGGCGCAATGGCGTGCGTACGCCCAGGCGAACAGCGCGGTGCGTGCACCGCCAAGATGGAGGTAGCCGGTAGGGCTGGGAGCGAAGCGGGTGCGGACCTGGGTCACGTTCGTTACGTCCGGCAAAGCACGAGAGTTTACGCGACCGGGGTATCGCGTTCCGGTTGCCAGCGCAAATCGAGTGTCGCCGGCGTGGCCGGATTCGGCGGCTCGGGATACACGCGCATCGGTCCGGGCGTGTGGCCGTGCGCCCAGAATCGCGCCACGCGACGCGCCTCGGCCTCGTTCGCATTCACCGGGAAGGTCGCGTAGTTGCGTCCGCCCGGATGCGCCACGTGGTACATGCAGCCGCCCAGCGCTCGCTGCGCCCAAGTATCGACCAGGTCGAAGGTCAGCGGCGCCTGCACGCCGATCGTCGGGTGCAGCGCCGAGGGCGGGTTCCATGCGCGGAAGCGCACGCCGGCCACGTACTCCCCCGGAATGCCGGTGGGCGTCAGTGGCAATGCGCGTCCATTGCAGGTCACCGCATGGCGACCTGACGCCATGCCGGTGACTTTGATCTGCATGCGCTCGACCGAAGAATCGACATAGCGCGCGGTGCCGGTCCCGCTGACCTCCTCGCCGAGCACGTGCCACGGTTCGATTGCCTGTCGCAGCTCGATGGTCACGCCGTCGTAGCTGACCGTTCCGAAACGCGGGAAGCGGAATTCGAGGAAGGGTTCGAACCAGGTTGGATCGAACGGACAACCCGTTCGCCGCAGGTCGACGGCCACGTCGCGAATGTCGGCCGCGACGAAGTGCGGCAGCAGCCAGCGGTCGTGCAACGCGGTACCCCAGGGTTTCAGCGAACCACGATAGGGCTCGCGCCAGAAACGGGCGACCAGCGCGCGGACCAACAGCATCTGCACGGCGCTCATGCGCCAATGCGGCGGCATCTCGAAAGCACGGAACTCCAGCAGCCCCAGCCGGCCCGCCGGCCCGTCCGGCGAGTACAACTTGTCGATCGAGAATTCCGCACGATGGGTATTGCCGGTGAGGTCGGTCAGCAGGTGGCGCAGCAGCCGGTCGGTGATCCAGGGTCCCGGCCGGCTGTCGCTGGCGCTGTACTGCCGCGAGAGTTGCTGGAACGCTATGTCGAGCTCGTAGAGCCGGTCGTCGCGCGCCTCGTCCACCCGCGGCGCCTGACTGGTCGGGCCGACAAACATGCCCGAAAACAGATAGGAGAGCGCCGGATGGTTCTGCCAATAGGTGATCATGCTTTTCAACAGATCGGGACGACGCAGGAAAGGACTGTCAGCCGGCAGCGCCGCGCCCAGCGTCACATGATTGCCACCGCCCGTGCCGGTGTGGCGGCCGTCGAGCATGAATTTTTCGGTGGCCAGTCGCGTCTGTCGCGCTTCCTCGTACAAACCTTCGGTCGTGCTGATCAGCTCCCGCCAATTCGCCGACGGGTGAACGTTGACCTCGATCACGCCCGGATCGGGCGTGACCAGCAACGCCCTGACGCGCGGATCGCGCGGTGGCGGATAGCCCTCGATGGCCACCGGTTGGCCCAATGCGGCCGCGGTGTCCTCGATCGTCGCCAATAGCGCGAGGTAGCCCTGCAACCGTTCGCATGGGGGAAGAAAGAGTCGCAGATGCCCGTCGCGCACTTCGAGCGCGAGCGCGGTCCTCACCACCTCCCGAGGCAATCCGCCGCGAAGCTGCGCCAACGGGTAGGCGGCGTCGGCGCGGCTGGACAGCGGATCCTTCGGCGCGAACGGGTCAACCGCGAACTCCGCCTCCATGGCGTCGGGCAGGACCTCGGGCAGCGACTCGAGCGGTAACCGCAGCCCAAGCGGGGATTCGCCGGGAAACGCGTAGAGGTGCTCGCGCTTCAGCGGCCAGGGGCTCGAACGGTAGGCTACGGCGCCGCCGTCCGTAGACACGACCTTGAGCGGCAGTACCAGACCCGCCGGCGCGGCCAGGCCTTCGCGCAGTGCCCGAGCCAGGCGCGCGCGCGCGCCTGGCTCGGCGAGATCCGCCTGCAATGGGTCGGCATTGACCGGCAGTGCCGCCTCGGTCTCGAGCAGCAACGCCACATCCTCGTAGGCGGTAAGCACGAACGCTTCGGGAAGTTGCAGCGCGCCGGCCAGCCGCGCGGCGAAATGACGCGCGGCATCGAGAGTCGCCTTGCCAGGTTGCCCGGTCCGCGCGATCAGCGCCTCGTCCCGCCACAGCGGTTCGCCATCGTCGCGCCAATGGATGCCCAACGCCCAGCGCGGCAGCGGCTCGCCCGGATACCACTTGCCCTGCCCTTCGCTGATCAGGCCGGCGGGCGCGTGGCGATCCTTGAGTCGCCACAGGAGTTCACCGGCGAGTTCCTTCTTGCGCGGCGACAGCGCCAGATAATTCCATTCCGGACCGTCCATGTCGTCGACCGACACAAAGGTTGGTTCGCCACCCTGGGTAAGGCGCACATCCTGCGCCGCGAGATCGGCGTCGACCGCAAGGCCGAGGGCATCGATGTCGGACCACTGCGCGTCGGTATACGGCCGGGTGACCCGGGGATCTTCGTGCACCCGCGTCACGCTCATTGCAAACTCGAATTCGACGCCGCACTTTTCGGTTTGTCCCACTACCGGCGCAGCGTTGCCAGGATCCGCCGTGCAGGCGAGCGGCAAGTGCCCTTCTCCGGCCAGCAACCCGGAAGTCGGGTCGAGTCCGATCCACCCGGCTCCGGGGACGAACGCCTCGGCCCACGCATGCAGGTCGGTGAAGTCATGATCGGTCCCGGCCGGGCCATCGAGCGGCTTGACGTCGGCGGTGAGTTGAATCAGGTAGCCCGAGGCAAACCGGGCGGCGATGCCCAGGTGACGCAGAATCTGCACCAGCATCCATCCGGTGTCGCGGCAGGAACCGCAGCCGGCGGCAAGCGTTTCCTCCGGCGTCTGCACACCCGGTTCCATGCGCACCAGGTAGCGCACCTGCGTCTGCAGCAGCTGGTTAAGCCTGACCAGCAGCAACACCGTCATTTCATCGGCTTTGATCGTCGCCCTGAATTCGTCAAGCCAGGCCGTCAGGCGTGGCCCCAGCGGCGCGGTCTCGAGGAACGGGATCAGTTCCTTGGCCAGTGCCGGCGCGTAGGCGAAGGGAAATTTCTCGGCGTATTCCTCGACGAAGAAATCGAAAGGATTGATGACCGTGAGGTCGGCAACCAGGTCGACTTCGATGCTCAGAAAATCGGCCTTCTCGGGGAAAACGAGGCGCGCGACCCAGTTTCCGTACGGATCCTGCTGCCAGTTGAAAAAATGCGATTCCGGCTGGATCGATAACGAGTAACCGACAATGGGCGTCCGGCAATGCGCCGCGGGGCGCAGGCGGATTTCGTGCGGCCCGATGTCGACGTGGCGGTCGAATCGGTACGACGTACGATGCGAAAGCGCGACGCGAATGGCCATCAGGACGCGCCGACCGCGATGGTCACTAGGACCAGTCGGGGTCGGGCAACTGCCCGAATACCCGACGCAGACCCTCCCCCCATTGGGAGTGGACCATCTGGTAGTACGAATCATTTTCGTCGATGCGACGCTTCAACTTCACGCACAGCGCGTCGGTCTCGTAGACCAGCAGGTCGATCGGCAGACCCACCGAGACATTGGATCGCATCGTCGAATCGAAGGAGACCACCGTGGCCTTGGTGGCGTCGACCAGGCTGGTGCTGCGCGCAACCACCCGGTCGATGATCGGTTTGCCGTACTTGGTCTCTCCGGCCTGGAAATAGCAGGTCTCAGGGGTGGCCTCGATGAAATTGCCCTCGCCGTAGACGGTGAACAGCCGCGGCGGCTCGCCGCGGATCTGGCCGCCCACCAGGAAACTGGCGGAAGCGTCGATGTTGCTCTGCACGAGATACGGTGCATCGACGGTCTTGACCTCGCGCAAAGAGTCCCCGAGCAGCCGGGCCACGTCGAACATCGACGGGACGTTCCAGAGGTGATTCTGCGTATCCTCGGCGCCAGCGCGCTGTTCCAGCACGCTGAGTGCATTCTGGGTGATGGAAAGGTTGCCGGACGACAACGTGACGATCACGCGTTCGCCGTCGTGGGCGAACACCTTCATCTTGGAAAAACGGGCGATCTGATCGATTCCGGCATTGGTGCGGGAATCCGATGCAAAGATCATCCCGGCATCAAGCGACATGGCAACGCAATAGGTCATGATGGTCAGGGGGTCGAACGAGGGGGACCGCAAAGCGGTCGCAATGGTGGACGATTCTACCGAAACCTACGGACCGGCCCCGGTCAGTCGGCAGGAACCAGGAAGCAACGGTTGATCTCGACGCCGAGATTGGACACCCGCTTCAGGAAATCCATCAGATACTCGTGCAGGCCGTAGCGAATGATGTCCTCTGTGCGGCCGAAGTGCAAACGCGCATGCAACTCACCGGCCTGACGTCGCAATTCGCGGCTTTGGTCGTTGCCCAGGAGTTCAAGGGTCTCGTCGATGAAATTGAGGCAGCTGTGCAGCGATCGCGGCATGTCGTCACGCAGAACCAGCAATTCGGCCACTCGCCTCGGCGTGATCACGTCGCTGTAGACCTTCCGATAGGACACGAAGGCAGATAGTGACTGAAGCAGCGACGCCCACTGGTAGTAGTCGACGGCGCCGCCGACGTCGGCGGCCGACGGCAGCAGAATGTGATATTTGGTGTCGAGAATCCGTGCCGTATTATCGGCGCGCTCGATGTGCGTGCCGAGCCTGAGGAAGTGGTAGGCTTCGTCGCGCAACATGGTACCGAAAGTGACCCCGCGAAAAAGGTGCGAGCGCATCTTCACCCAGTCAAGAAATTCCGACACGCCCATGGCCTGCAGACGCGCGTAATCGAAACCGCGGATCTCGATCCAGGAACCGTTCAGATCCTCGTACATTTCGGTGGTCATCGCGCCACGGACACTGCGTGCCGATTCGCGGGCGCTGCGAATGCAGCTGAAGATCGACGAGGGATTTTCCGGGTCGAGAATCATGTACTGCAGGACATTGTCGGACGTCATCATCTCGGCGTCCCGATAGAACCCGGTGGCCGAACCCATCGCGATCAGTGGGACCGCCCAGGGCTCAGCCCAGCTGAGCCCCGGCTCCTGCGGCGCATAGGGCAACAGCGACGTGCGGTAGGTGACGTCGAGCAGACGCGCCGTATTCTCGGCGCGTTCGATGTGCCGGGCCATCCAGTACAGTTCGTTGGCCACACGTGAGAGCAAGGCGCTCATTGCCATCTCCTGCGGGTCATGCCAGCACCCAGGTATCCTTGGTGCCACCACCCTGCGAGGAGTTCACGACCAGCGAACCCTCGCGCAGTGCCACCCGGGTGAGACCACCCGGAGCAAGATTGACGTCGGCCCCGGACAGCAGATACGGACGCAGGTCGACATGTCGCGGTGCGAGGCCCGATTCGACGAACGTCGGGCAGGTGGACAGCGCCAGCGTGGGTTGCGCGATGTATTTCTCCGGCGCGGCAATGATGCGGGCACGAAACGCCTCCAGCTCGGCTGCCGTTGCGGCAGGACCGACCAGCATCCCGTACCCGCCCGCGCCGTGCACCTCCTTGACCACCAACTCCGCCAGATGCGCCAGCACATGATCGCGCTCCTGGGGCTTGTGCAGCAGGAACGTCGGCACGTTGTTGAGGATCGGCGCCTCGGCGAGATAAAAACGGATCATGTCCGGCACGTAGGGATAGATCGATTTGTCGTCGGCCACGCCGGTCCCGATGGCATTGGCGAGCGTGATCCGTCCGGCGCGGTAGGCCGAGAACAGGCCGGGAACGCCGAGCATGGAATCGGCGCGGAAGGCCAGGGGATCCAGGAAATCGTCGTCGACGCGCCGGTAGATCACGTGAATCCGCTGCGGCCCGCGCGTCGTTCGCATGAACACCGTATCGTTCTGGACGAAGAGATCCTGGCCCTGGACGAGTTCCACGCCCATTTGCTGCGCCAGGAACGCATGTTCGAAATAGGCCGAGTTGTAGGCGCCCGGCGTCAGCACCGCCACGGTCGGTTCCTCCTCTCCCTGCGGACTCACCGCGCGCAGGTTTTCGAGGAGCAGATCGGGGAAATGCTGAACCGGCCGGATCGACCGCGTCGCAAAGAGTTCCGGAAAAAGCCGCATCATCATCTTGCGGTTTTCCAGCATGTAGGACACGCCGGAGGGCACCCGCAGGTTGTCCTCGAGCACGTAGTACTCGCCCTCGCCCGCCCGGACGATGTCCACGCCGGCGATATGTGCGTAGATGCCCCCGGGAACCTTGACCCCGGCCATTTCGGGCCGGTACTGCGCGTTGCCCAGGATGCGCTCCGTGGGCAGGATTCCGGCCTTCAATATTTTTTGCTCGTCGTACACGTCCGCGAGAAACAGGTTGAGCGCGTGCACGCGCTGCTTCAGTCCGCGCTCCAGCAGATCCCAATCGTCTGCCGGGATGATCCGCGGCACGATGTCGAAAGGAATCAGGCGCTCGGTGCCGCCTTCCTTGCCGTACACCGCGAAGGTGATGCCCACGCGGTGGAACGCGCGGTCGGCCTCCTCGCGTTTCTGGGCGATATGCGCGGCATCGGTGCGCTCCAGCCAGTCGGCGAACGCCCGGTAATGGGCGCGGATGCCACCGCCTGGCGGGTTCATTTCATCGTAGGGTTGCGTGGACATGGGACGATAGGGCCAAGTAAACCGCTAGGGTAGCAAATGCCACGCCATGTTGGAAATGGCCGTATAAACATGCAATTACAGTAATGCGTTGGCCGCCAATGTGGCCCCGTATTGCACCGCCGCATCGAAAACGCACCAAAAGCGAGCGTGATGCCCGGGAGCGTAGTCATCGACCTGACCAACATCGGTTTGACCCTCCCCCGGCCGCGTGGTTAAATCCGAACTCCTGTCTGGGTTCGCGGGGCGTTTAGCTCAGCGGTAGAGCACTCCCCTCACACGGGAGGGGTCGCTGGTTCGAACCCAGCAATGCCCACCATACTGAACCAAGGGGTTACGCGCGAGTGTAACCCCTCTTTTTTTGTCCCGCCCGCACGAGGCCCGCACGCATCGCCATCCACTGCGCCAAAGCCATTCCGAAAAACTCGATCACGGAGCCGACCATGTCCGACCCACGCCAACTTCCACTCGCTGCCTTCGTTTTTGACGCCTACGGCACGCTCTTCGACGTCACGTCCATGGCCGCCCGCGCCGAAGTGCTGGTGCCCGGGCATGGCGCCGATCTGTCCCGTATCTGGCGCGGCAAGCAACTCGAATACACCTGGCTGCAGACGTTGATGTCAGGCCAAAATTTTGCACGCGGTGATTTCGCACAGGTGACCGCCCAGGCACTCGAGTATGCAGTTGCCGCGTTGGTTCTGCCGCTGTCTTCCGACGACCAGCGGGCGTTGTGCGAAGCCTGGGAAACATTGCCGGCCTTTGCCGACGCGAAGCCCGCGCTCGAAGCGCTGGCGCCGCGACCCCGTGCCATCCTGTCCAATGGGACGCTTGCCATGCTCGAGCCAGTCGTTCGCCACAACGGCCTCGACATGCTGCTCGACGCCGTCATTTCGGTCGACGCGGCGGGTCGTTACAAGCCCGCACCCGAGGTCTATGCACTCGCCGTGGACCGTCTGGGCATCCCGGCCGCGCAGATCGGTTTTGTGTCGGCCAATGCCTGGGATGCCATCGGCGCGCGGGCTTTCGGCTTCACGACCTTCTGGATCAACCGGGCCGAGGTTGCGCTCGATCGCCACGGCCCGGCGCCCGATTTCATTCTGGGCACGTTGGCTGAACTACCGATGCTTGCGCCGGCCTGACCGACCCAGGCCGGGCGCTACGGCATGTACTGGCCCCCGTTGACTTCGATCACCTGTCCGGTCACATACCCGGACAACACGTCGGAGGCGAGGTAGAGAAACGTTCCCGCGCATTCGTCGGGCGCGCCCAATCGGTTCATCGGAATCGTCGTCTGCATTGCCGAAAGTTGCGCCGGCGTCGAGTAACGATCGTGGAACGGCGTCGTGATGACGCCGGGCGATACCGCATTCACCCGAATTCCGTCCCCCACCACCTCCTTCGCCCAACCGTGCGTAGCGGTGGAGATGAAGCCTTTCGCGCCCGCGTAGAGAATCGCCCCACCACCGCCGCCGTGGCGCGCGGCGATCGAGCTCACATTGATGACATTCCCGGACTTCTGCTTGCGCATCAGCGGAATGACTTCGCGCATGAACAGCGCCACCTGGGTGACGTTGAGCATGAGCACACGGCCGATGTGTTCGACCGTGTAGTCCTCGATCGCGACCCGTCCCAGCATCCCGCCCGCATTGTTGATCAGCACGTCGATCCGGCCGAACGCGGCGGCCGACTCTGCCACGATCCGCTTGACTTCGGCCTCGACCATGACGTCGCCACCGACCAGCGCGACCTGGCCGCCTGCTGCCCGGATATCCGCCGCCACGGCCTCGGCCGCCTCGCGGCTCGCGTTGTAATGCACGACCACCTTGCTGCCCGCTGCGGCGAACGCCTTCGCCGCGGCCGCGCCGATGCCGGTGGAGGCCCCGGTGATCAATACTGCCTTGCCCTTCAGATCGCTGCTCATTCAATGCTCTCCTGACGTGGTTTTCGGGAACGGGATACGCCGCGCGCCATTCGTGCTGGCGGGCGATTGCGGCACTCGAACAAGGCGGCGAGAAGCACCTCGATCGCCTTGGGACGGGGGAAGCTCTTCCGATAGGCCAGCGCCACACGACGTGCCGGCACCGGCTTGCCGAAAGGTACCGCGACCACCAGACGGCTGTGATAACGCGGCGTCAGTGCGTCACGGGGCAATACCGAGACGCCGAGACCCGAGGCGACCATGTTGCGCACCGTCTCGAGAGAATTGGTCCGCGGAACATGGGCGTCGGCGCTGTTGAGTTCGGGACAGGACTCGAGCACCTGGTCGCGAAAGCAATGGCCGATATTGAGCAGAATCGTCGCCTCGCCGGAAAGCTCGGAAGGACGGATGGACTTGCGCTTCGCCCATTTGTGGCCGACCGGGACGACCACCTGAAATGGCTCCTCGTACAGGAGCCTGGTGACCACGCCCGGCGGCGCGAACGGCAACGCGACGATTGCCGCGTCGATCCGACCCGATTTCAGCCCCCGCTCCAGGGTCTCGGTCAGATTTTCCTCGATATCCAGCGGCATCTGCGGCGCGTTCTCGTGGAGGACCGGGATCAGGTCGGGAAGCAGGTACGGGGCGATCGTGTAGATGACGCCAAGCCGCAGCGTTCCAGCGAGCTGGTTGCTGCCTGCCTGCGCAATGTCGTGGACCCGCGCCGCCTCCTCGAGCACGCGCTGCGCCTGCTCGACGATGCGCTCACCGACCGGAGTGATCGTCACCTCGCTGGTGCCGCGTTCGAATACCGGTGTGCCGAGTTCGTCCTCGAGTTTCTGTACGGCCACCGATAGCGCCGGCTGGCTGATGAAGCACTTCTGCGCCGCGCGGCCGAAATTGCGCTGCTGGGCGACCGCCACCAGGTAACGCAACTCGTTGAGCGTCATCGCCGGTTTACCGCAAACGCTGCGCCAGAAAGCGGGCGAACTCGCTCCCGGTCTCCGGGTGCTTCAAGCCAAAGTCCACCGTGGCCTCGAGATAGCCCAGCTTGCGGCCGCAATCGTAACGGCGACCGTCGAATCTGTACGCGACCACCAGTTCTTCCTCCAGCAGCCGGGCGATTCCATCGGTGAGCTGGATCTCGCCGCCCGCGCCCGGCGGCATCGTTCGCAGGTGATGGAATATCCGCGGTGAGAGAACATAGCGACCTACGACGGCGAGCGTAGACGGCGTACTTCCCGGTTTCGGCTTCTCGACAATCCGGCGGATCCTCACCACGTCCGGCCGACCGTCAGGCATTGCCTCGGCCTCAACCATGCCCCAGCTGGCCACGTCCTCGGCGGGCACCTCCATGACCCCGATGGTCGACGCCTCGTAGGCGGCCGCAACGTCGACCATTTGCTTCATCACGGGGACCCGAGCGTCGATCAGGTCGTCGGCGAGAATGACCGCGAATGGCTCGTCGCCGACCGCCGGAGCAGCGCACAGCACGGCGTGCCCGAGGCCCAGTGCTTCGGATTGCCGGATATAAATGCAGTTGATGCCCGGTGGCGTGGCGCCCTGCACCGCCTCCAGCAGCGCCGTCTTGTTGCGCAGCGCAAGTTCGGTCTCGAGTTCGTAGGCCTTGTCGAAGTGGTCCTCGATCGCGCGCTTGCTGCGCCCGGTGATGAAGATCATGTCGGTAATCCCCGCCGCGGCGGCCTCTTCGACGGCGTACTGAATCAGAGGCTTGTCGACGACGGGCAGCATTTCCTTCGGGCTGGCCTTGGTCGCGGGCAGGAAGCGGCTGCCGAGACCGGCGACGGGAAATACGGCTTTGGTGACTGTTTTCATGGGTCAGGAATCGCTGCGTCTGCGCTGGATCAAGCCGTTCAATCCGGCCTCGTCGAGAATCTGCACGCCCAGGGCGCGCGCCTTGTCGAGCTTGGTACCCGCGTCGGTGCCGGCGACGACGTAGTCGGTCTTCTTCGAGACGCTGCCGGCAACCTTGCCGCCCTCGCGCTCGATCAACGCAGCGGCGGCGTCGCGAGTCATTCCCCCGAGTGTACCTGTGAGCACCAGCGTGAGGCCGGCCAGGCTGCCGGGGATGCCGAGTGTCGGCACCACGTCGGGCCAATGCACTCCCGCGCTGCGCAGCGCATCGATGACGGCACGGTTGTGCGGCTCGGCAAAAAAACGGGCGATCGACGTCGCCACCACCGGCCCCACGTCATTGACCGTCAGCAGGGCACTCTCGTCCGCGTTCAGCAGGCGTTCGAGCGTTCCGAAATGCATTGCCAGGTCGCGCGCCGTCGCCTCGCCGACCTGGCGAATGCCGAGGGCGAAGATGAAACGGGCGAGCGTGGTTGTTCGGCTGCCATTGATTGCCTCGACGACATTCGCCGCACTCTTGTCGGCCATGCGCTCGAGTCCGGCGAGCGTTGCTCCGTCCAGCCGATACAGGTCCGCCGCGGTGTGCACGAGGTCGGCGTCGACCAGTTGATCCAACAATTTTTCGCCCAGGCCTTCGATGTCGAGCGCGCGACGCCCGGCGAAATGCAGCAGCGCCTGCTTGCGCTGCGCCGGACAGACCAGTCCGCCGGTGCAGCGGGCAACGACCTCGTCCGGCAGCCGGTCGATCGCCGATCCACACTCGGGACAGTGAGTGGGCATGCTGAATACGCGCGCGTCGCGCGGACGCTGCTCGAGCACGACGCGAACCACCTGCGGAATCACGTCACCGGCACGGCGCACGATCACCGTGTCACCGATACGCAGGTCACGCCGGCGGATCTCGTCCTCATTGTGCAGGGTGACGTTGGTCACCGTGGTGCCGCCGACGAATACCGGCGCGAGGCGCGCCACTGGCGTCACCGCCCCGGTACGGCCGACCTGCACGTCGATCGCCAATAACCGCGTTGGCATTTCCTCCGGTGGAAATTTGTGCGCCACCGCCCAGCGCGGCTCGCGTGTCCGGAAGCCAAGGGCTCGCTGCAGCTCGAGGCTGTCGACCTTGTAGACGACCCCGTCGATTTCGAACGGAAGCTCGCCTCGCCGCGCCTGCACGTCCAGGTAGTAAGCCGCAAGGTCCTCGGCACCAAGGGCGACGCGGCGATTGGCATTCACCGGCAAGCCGTGCGCCGCCAGCGCGTCGAGCAACATACTGTGCGTAGCCGGGGGCGTCCACCCCTCGAATTCACCGATGCCGTAGGCGAAAAACCTGAGCGGCCGCTGGGCGGTTATCGCCGGGTCGAGCTGGCGCACCGCCCCGGCCGCGGTGTTGCGCGGATTGACGAACAGGCGTTGCCCGGCTGCCTGCTGGCGTTCGTTGAGTCGGGTGAAATCCGCGCGCGACATGTAGACCTCGCCGCGCACTTCGAGCACCGGCGGTGCCTTGCCGGTCAAGCGCTGGGGAATCCCGGCGATCGTGCGCATGTTCGTGGTCACGTCCTCGCCCGTTTCGCCGTCGCCGCGCGTGGCGGCCACGGTCAACGCGCCACGCTCGTAGCGCAGGCTCACGGCCAGCCCGTCGAACTTGAGCTCGGCCATGTACGCGACAGGGGGAGCATCCACCGCGAGCTTCAGGTCCCGGCGGATCCGTGCGTCAAATTCGATGGCGCCGTTGCTGGTGGTGTCGGTCTCCGTCCGGATCGACAGCATCGGCAACCGGTGTTTGACCGGTGCGAAGTCGGTGGCCCGCGCGCCGCCGACCCGCTGCGTCGGTGAATCCGGCGTGCGCAGCGCCGGATGCTCGCCTTCGAGCGCGACGAGCTCGCGGAACAGCGCGTCGTATTCGCCGTCGCTGATGGTCGGCGTGTCCAGAACGTAATAGGCGTGATCGTGCGCCGCGATCTGCGTGCCCAATGACGCCGCACGCTCGACCACCGCAGCCGGCACCGGGGTCGCCGTGCGCTCGACCTCGCCCATCGGCCGGGCGTCAGGCGCCGAAGAGTTCGAGCGCCCGCGGGCTGCCGGGCTCGATACCGCTCGCGCGCAGCGCGTCGGCGGCGGCGTTGACCTGCTTGCGGATCGCTACCAGGGCAGCGTCGTCCAGCGGGCGTCGATTGTCGTCAACCAGTTCACCGCCGAGTTGCTGTGCCAGGCGGCGCGCGGCAAGTTTCATCTGGTCAAATACTCGCGCCGGATCGCTGACCCGCGGAACGTCGAGCACCAGCACCAGGCCGTGAGTCACCGACTGGCGCAGCGTATCGACGTTGAATGGCTCATTGCGCAGGTTCTGCAAC
Source organism: Betaproteobacteria bacterium (assembly GCA_032123655.1). Lineage (GTDB taxonomy): Bacteria > Pseudomonadota > Gammaproteobacteria > Burkholderiales > Casimicrobiaceae > VBCG01. The sequence continues at coordinate 11,233 of JAQBEY010000091.1, read as the reverse complement.
GTGTAGAGGACCGCGCCGGTATCCTCGGCGACCAGTTCGAAACGGCCGCCGGACGCCAGACGGAAACCGGCCGCCTCGGCAACCCCGCGCAGGCGCGTTCCCTGGATGCTGTCCTGGTCGGCTTTCACCACGGTCAGACCGATCTGCACGTCGACGTCCGCGCAAAGGCGATCGAGCGCCTCGGCGCGGTCGGCCTCGGCACCGACGTCGGGGACCGAAATGGCGGCCGGCAGCAACGGGGCAAGTTCTCCGATCACCCGGACAAAGGTGTCGAGTTGTGGCCGGCTCGCCGCGCCGTTGCGGTCCGCCAGAAGCAGGCAGGCCGCAAGTTCGACGAATTCCCCGCGCGAATCGGACGCGAGTCTCTGCCAGGCGCCGTCGGGCACGGCGCGGCCGTACCACGCGAGCCGCTTGCCGACCCGGGCATGCAAGCCGGCAGCGAGCGCTCCGGCCCCGACCGGTCGTGCGGGCTGCAGAGTGACGATGCATTCGATATCGGGATCCGGCCGGCCTTGTCCGTCGCCGCCGCCTGGCGTTTGCGCGATCGATGCCGGCCTTTCCGACTTCGGGGCTGCGTCCCTTGCGGGAGTGCCGTCCGCTTCGGCGCCTTCGCGTTGCGAATCCGGATCCGTGTGCGCGATGTAGTCGACCGGCGGCTTCCAGCCATCATCTTCGGGCGCGTCCCCGGGCCGGAGTACCGGGACGCCTTCGCGGGAGGCCCCGTCGTCGGACTCCGGCGGCCCATCGGCGTCGGCGTGCAACGAGGGTTCGATCCTGGGCATGCCGGGCTCGGTCCGCCCGGTGGGCGTGCCGTCGGCGGGCCTGCGAAACGCGGCGTCGATACGGCGGCGGACCCGGCGTTCCTGCCACCAGTTGTAGACAAGAACTCCGGCCACCAGCACAACACCGGCAATGACGAGGCCGATCTGTAACGGACTCATCGGCGGTCGGAAATCGTAGTGCGCATGGATAGGGCGCGAGTATAGCGCGATCGCCGCGAGTCAACCGCCGACTGCGATGCTGCGACCGGCACCACGCCGATTTACGCCGCGCTCGCGGCCAGCGACAGCGCTTCGCCGATGTCCACCGCGACGATCCGCGACACCCCGGGCTCTGGCATCGTGATGCCGACCAGCTGGCTCGCCATTTCCATGGTGATCTTGTTATGCGAAATGAACAGGAATTGCGTCTCCGTGGCCATCGCCTTGACCATGGTGCAGAAGCGCTCCGTGTTGGGGTCGTCCAGCGGCGCGTCGACCTCGTCGAGCAGGCAAAATGGTGCCGGGTTGATCTGGAACAGCGCAAAGACCAGCGATATCGCGGTCAATGCCTTCTCGCCGCCCGACAACAGGTGGATCGAGGTGTTGCGTTTGCCCGGCGGCTGCGCGATGACCTGCACGCCTGAATCGAGGATCTCCTCGCCGGTCAGAACCAGCCGCGCCTGACCGCCACCAAACAGCGTGGGAAACAGCTTGGCGAAATTGGCGTTGACGTTGTCGAAAGTCTGTTGCAGCAGCTCGCGCGATTCGCGGTCGATCTGTCGTATCGCCGTTTCGAGCGTGGTCATCGCCTCGGTCAGGTCCGCCGCCTGGCGGTCCAGATAGTCCTTGCGCTCGCGCGACTGGGTCAACTCGTCGAGGGCGGCCAGGTTGACCGCGCCCAGTTCACCGATGGCCCGCGTCAGGCGGTCGATCTCGCCGGGAAGGGTCCGGGCGCTGCCCCAGGCCTTCAACGCTTCCGGCAGCGTCGCTAGGTCTGCCTGTGCCTCCGCCAGCTGCTCGGTGAACTGCTGCTCCGCAAGCGCTGCGGCCTGCTCCTTCAGCTGCATGTCCTGGATCCGGGCGCGACTTGGTTCCTGCTTTTGTTCTACCGCGAGTCGCGCTTCATCCGCCACGCGCATCGACGCGCCAAGCGCTTCGAGCCGGTCGCGAGCGGCGGCAAGTGCCTGCTCGGCTTCACCGCGGGCGGCAAGCTGGCGCTGCAGCGCCTCCTCCACCGGAGTCCAGTCCACCGCCGCATGTTCGTTGGAAAGCTGGGCGAGCAAGGCACGCTGCTGATGCTCGCTCTCGACCAGCGCCTCACGCCGCCGCTCCAGCTCGGCGATGCGCTCCAGCCAGCTGCGCTCGGCGAATCCGGCCTCCTGTGCTTCGCGCTCGGCCTGCCGCACGCGCTCGCGGCCTCGAGCCAGCGCGACTTCGGTTTCGTTACGCGCATGGCGAGCACTTTCGCGGCGGTCAAGATCGTCGTGCAATTTCGACTGCATGTCGGCGATCTCGGCGGCCAGCGCGGCACGCGCAGCGTGCTGTGCCTCACGATCAGCGTCGAGATCGGCGAGTTCCTGCGTGATCTGGGTCCGTCGTTTTTGCGCGGCCTCTGCCGCCTGCCGCATCTGCAGGAGCTCCAGGTCGAGGTCGTGCACGCGCCGCTGCTGCGAGCCGACTGCGAGACTCTCCGCATGCCAGGTCTTCTGGGTCGTGGCCAGCTCGGCGTCAACGGCGTCGCGCTGGTCGCGCGCCTCTCGCGCCACGGTGCGCGCGGCGGCAAGCGCCGTCGCAAGTTCCTCGAGTTCGCGCTGCCGGGCGAGCACGCCGTGCAACTCGTTGTCCGGCGCAAAGAAGGTGATGCTGTGCGTTGCCACGAGGTGACCAGCCGGCGTCACGAACGCCTCGCCCAGACCGAGCGCAGCGCGATCGGCCAGCGCAGTGGCGAGGTCGGGACGGCAGCGGACCCCATGCAGTCCGTCGGCCAGGACGCGGGCAACGTCCGGCTGCCGGAATTTCACCTTGGCCAGCAGCGCATCCTGCGCTACGTCGGGGGAAGCGCGCGATGGGTCCGGCACATAGGCCGCGACCCGCCGGGGCGGTTGCGCACCTTCCGCGGTCCAGGCGATCGTCTCGTCAAGGCCGGCGAGTTCGAGCGCGCCAAGGCGCTCCCGCAACACGGCCTCGAGCGCATCTTCCCAGCCCCGCTCGATGTCGAGCGCCTGCCAGAGTCGGCGAGTACGGGCGAGCCCGTGCTCGGCCAGCCAGCCGTCGACGTCGCTGCCATGCCCGATTTTTTCCTGCAGCGCCGATAGCGCCTGCTCCCGCGCTTCCAGATCGGCAAGCCGGCGACTGTCACGCTCCCAGGTGTCGGCGGTTTGGCGCTGACGCGCCTGCAGGGCAGTGACGGAATGCTGCAGCGCCTCGAGCGCTTCCTGCCGGCCGGCCAGGTCGGCAGCTTCCTGCGCCAGCTGCTCTTCCACCGCCAGCAGGGGGTCGGTCGTGGGTGCGGCCGTTCCCTCGAGTTCGGCGGCGAGGCGTCCGCGCCGTTCGTCCAGCTGGAGCACATTCGCCGCGAAACTGTCGCGTCTGGTTTCGGCGACGCGCATGCCCTGCTCGATCAGCGCAATGGCCTGCTGCAGCTCGGTCAAGGCCACTCCAGCAGTTTCTACCGCCTGCTCCAGTACCGGAACCCCCGCCAGGGCCTCGCTCTCGGCAATCGCAGCGTGTTCGCGCGTCTGCACAGCCGTGATGCGCGCCGCCTCGGCCGCGGTCCGGTCATCGGCAAGCGCGCCGACCTGACCGGCGATCCCGCCCAGCGCCTCGGTAAGCTGCGCCACCTGCTGCGTCAGCCGGGTCTGCGACTCGCGCGCGAAAGTCAGTTGCTGCTCGAGACGGGTTACTTCGGAATTGGCCGCGTAGAAACCACCCTGCTTTTCGTGCAGGTCGTCGCCGGCGGTGTAATGCTCGGCACGCAATGCCTCGAGTCGCGTTTCGGCCGAGCGCAACTCGGCCTGCACCGCCTCGTGAGCCACGGTCAGGTTGGCAATCTCGGTCGCGCAGCGTACTCGGCCACGCACCGCGTCCTGCTGCTTGGCGAACCACAGCAGGTGCTGCGACTGCCTGAGGCGCCCGGTCAGATCCAGATGTTCGGCGGCGACCTGTGCCTGCTGCTCGAGCCGGGTCAGCTGATTGCCCAGTTCCTGCCGGATGTCCTCCACGCGCGCCAGATTCTCCCGTGTGTCGGACAGCCGCCCTTCGGTCTCCTTGCGGCGTTCCTTGTACTTGGAAACGCCGGCGGCTTCCTCCAGAAATATGCGCAACTCCTCGGGCTTCGCCTCGATTACGCGCGAAATCATGCCCTGTTCGATGATCGCGTAGGCGCGGGGCCCGAGGCCTGTTCCAAGGAACAAATCGTGAATGTCCCGGCGCCGGACCGGGATGTTGTTGATGTAGTAGGTCGAGTCGCCGTCCCGGGTCAGCACCCGCTTGATCGAGATGTCGGTGTACTGACCCCATTGCCCGCCGATCCGGCCCAGGCTGTTGTCGAAATGCAGCTCGACCGAGGCGCGGCCCACCGGCTTGCGTTCGCCGGCGCCGTTGAAGATGACGTCCTGCATCGATTCGCCACGCAGTGCCGAGGCCTTGGACTCGCCCAGCACCCAGCGCACCGCGTCGATGACATTGGACTTGCCGCAGCCATTGGGTCCGACAATGCCGACCAGCTGCCCGGGCGTGGCAATGGCGGTGGAATCTACGAACGATTTGAATCCGGACAGCTTGATCTGGGAAAGGCGCACGGGAGTCTTCGGACGGAATACGTAGGGAAGGCAGTGCCGCGGCGGCCAACCGGTCGGGGCGTCAGAGACGCCCCGGGCATGGCGCGGCGCATGCGTCGGGCAAGCGCAAGATTATAGCGGAATCACCCGTCGCGACCTTCAGACAACTGCGGCCAGCAGGGCGCGCGGCGGCAGGCGCCCTTCCTCGGCCGCATGGCAGGCGGCCTCACCGGATCCTGCCCGGCGCATCGTCGGCGCCTCGCGCCGACAGCGCTCGTTGGCCAGCTGACAGCGCGGATGGAACGCGCAACCCGCCGGAGGGTCGAGAGGATTGGGCACCTCGCCCGCAACCGCGACCCGCGCCACTCCCGACATTTCCAGGTCGGGCACCGCGTCGAGCAGCATCCTCGTGTACGGATGCTGCGGTTGGCTGAACAGCGCGCGGGTCGGTGCCAGTTCGACAATGCGTCCCAGATACATGACGCCGACGCGGTCGGCAATGTGATGCACCACGGCCAGATTGTGCGAAATGAAAAGATAGGTGAGTCCGAGCCGGCGCTGCAGGTCGCGCATCAGGTTCAGCACCTGCGCCTGCACGGAAACGTCCAGCGCCGACGTTGGTTCGTCGCAGACCAGGAACGTCGGGTTGGTCGACAGCGCGCGGGCTATGGAAATACGCTGGCGCTGCCCGCCCGAAAACTGGTGCGGATACTTGACCCCGTCGGCTGCGGCCAATCCGACCTGGTCAAGCAACGCCGCGACCCGGTTCAGGATTTCCGCTTTGGGCAACCCGGGTGTCTGCACGCGAATCGGCTCGGCGACGATATCGGCGACACGCCAGCGCGGGTTGAGGCTCGCGTAGGGATCCTGAAAGATCATCTGCATGCCACGACGCGAAGCGCGCATTTGATTGGCATCGGTGGTCGCGCCGACGCCGGCGATCGTCGTCCCGTCGTAGGTGATCGAGCCCCGGGTCGGCGCGTACAGACCGACGATCAGGCGCGCGATCGTCGACTTGCCGCAGCCCGATTCGCCGACCAGGCCGAGTGTCTCTCCCTTGCGAATGGAAAAATCCACACCGTCGACCGCCTTGAGAAGCACACGTCCGCGACGTTCCAGCACGCGATTGAGCCATGGCGGCGACACGTCGAAGTAACGCGCGACGCCGTCCAGGCGCAGCAGATCCTCGGAGTCGGGAAAATCCGGCGTGCTCACGTGGCGATCGCCATTTCGAGGCTGGCGTCGGCGGCCAGCCAACAGGCTGCGCGCGTGGACAGCGCATCGCCGAGTTCGGGACGCTCGGCACGGCAACGCTTAAACGCTCTCGGGCAGCGCGGATGGAAGGCGCAGCCGGAGGGCATGTCGGTCAGCCGGGGCATCGCCCCGTCGATCTGGGTGAGGCGTTCGCGCTCGTCGACGATCGACGGAATCGATCCCATGAGTCCGGCGGTATATGGATGCGCCGGCCGGTGGATCACTTCCGCAACCGGTCCGATCTCGACAATGCGTCCGGCGTACATCACCGCCACGCGATCGGCGGTCTCGGCTATGACGCCCATGTCGTGGGTGACCAGCATCACCGCCGTACCGTGATCCCGGCAAAGCCTTTTCAGCAGCTCGATGATCTGCGCCTGAATCGAGACATCGAGCGCGGTGGTCGGTTCGTCAGCCACGATCAATCGGGGCTGGGCGGCCAGCGCCAGCGCGATCACCACCCGCTGCCGCATGCCGCCGGAAAACTGGTGCGGATAGTGTTCGATCCGGCGCGCCGCGGCGGGTATGCCGACTTCCTCCAGCAATTCGATCGTCCTGGCCCGAGCGCGCTGCTCGGATAGGTCGAGATGCGTGCGGATGGTCTCGATCATCTGGCGCCCGACCGTGTAGAGCGGATTGAGCGAAGTCAACGGATCCTGAAACACCGCGCCGATCTCGCGGCCGCGGATGCGACGCATCTCGTCGTAGGGCAGATTGTCGATGCGCCGACCGCCCAGGCGGATCTCCCCGACGGCGATCCGCCCAGGTGGGTCGATGAGGCCGATGATTGCCGCACCAGTCAGCGACTTTCCGGCACCCGACTCGCCGACCACGCCAAGCACTTCGCCCGCGGCAATCTCGAATGAGACGTCATGTACGGCGACCAGCGTCCCGTGGCGCGTCGGAAACTCGACACGCAGCCGTTCGACGGCGAGCAGCGGTTCCGAGGACTCGGCGGACGCCATGTTCCTATTTGGCCGCCGGGACCTGACAACCCGCGATCTGTTCGACGTAATCGATGACCGGTGTCCACTCCTGCGTGATGGTGGTCCTGAACTGCGCGTTGATGTAGTAGCGCTTGCACGGCGCCGCATCGAGAATCATCACGTGCAGCGGCGGACCTCCGGCCCAGCCTGGTGCGGGACCCTGCACGACCAAGCGGTGTTTGCCTGGCTCGACCTTGATCAGGTTCGGATCGGTGAACGCGCCGTTGTCGTCGACACGGTCGATGATTGCCGGACGACGATTCTGGATCGTGACGTTGAAGCGCTGGCCGGTGATTTCACTCCAGGTCGGCCCCCAGGTCTGGCACCCCCCCAGAAGCAGCGGGGCCATCGACAGCGGGATCATCAACAGCGGCAGTTTACGCATGGCACTTCTCCTTGACGTATGCGGCGGGGGAGATTCCGCTACGCACACTGGTGGTGGAAATGATTACTCCGAAACACGGCAGATCCAGGCGCAGGCTCATGGTCAGCGCAGCCGGGGATTCAACGCGTCGCGCAGCCAATCGCCCAGCAGGTTGATCGACAGCACCATCGTTACCAGCGCGAATCCCGGGAAAATGGTAATCCACCATTCCCCCGAAAACAAAAAATCGTTGCCCACGCGGATGAGCGTGCCCAGCGAGGGTTGCGTCGGTGGCACTCCCACGCCGAGGAACGACAGCGTGGCCTCGGTGATGATCGCGGTGGCAATGTTGATCGTCGCCAGGACCAGCACCGGACCGAGCACGTTGGGCAGCAGGTGTCGGAACATGATACCGAACGGCGAGACCCCGATCACCCGGGCGGCCTGGATGTATTCCTTGCTTTTCTCGACCATGGTCGAGCCGCGGACCGTGCGCGCGTATTGCACCCAATTGGAAAAGCCGATCGCCAGGATCAGTACGAATAGCGCAACCTGGTCATGCGCGTCGCGGGGTAGCGCGGCGCGGAACACACCGTCGATCAGCAACGCGATCAGGATCGCCGGAAAGGAAAGCTGCACATCGGCGACCCGCATGATGAAGGCATCGATGCGCCCGCCCGCATAGCCGGCCACGAGACCCAGCGAAACTCCGAGCACGATGGCCAGCGCGACCGACGCCAACCCCACCAGCAGCGATATCCGCGCGCCGTACATGATTGCCGACAGCATGTCGCGGCCCTGGTCGTCCGTGCCAAGCAGGTACTCGGCCCTGCCTCCGGCGTTCCAGCTGGGCGGCAAAAGCGAGTCGAGCAGGTTCAGCGTCCTCAGGTCGAAAGGGTTGTGCGGCGCCAGCCACGGCGCGAACAACGCGCCGATCGCGCAAATCGCGAGGATGGTGAACGACACCATCGCGACCGGCGATTGGCGGAAACTCCAGGCGACATCGCCATCCCACGCCGCCGCCAATCGATCCCGGAAGCCGGGGGCAGTGATCGCCGCGCCCTGCACTACGATTCCCTGCGCATCAGCGGCTCGTTGCCGACGTGGCGGCAAGCGCCGCGAGCGCCTGATTCGCGCAGCTCGTCGCCTGCGCCACGACCATCGTCTTCCAGTCGTCGGCGTCCTGATAGAACGCGCTGCGCACCTGGATTCTGATCGCCGCGCGCGCGTCTTCCGGAGCCTCTGGGTGGTTGATCAGCCATTGACTGGCGCGCAGCGCTTGCAATACTTCGACCAGCGGCAGCGTCCCGAATTCGAGCGCGATTCCGGCCCGTATTGCCGATGGACACTCGTCGCCCACCGCGCTGTAGTTGACCCCGGTCAATGGTGCCGACGTCGACGAACCATCGGAGAACGAGGTCACGTCCTCACCCCACCATGCCTTGGCCAGCGCGAGTTCGGCTGGATTGTCCCGACCGGCGAAGATCTTCTCGCCGTGGCCGCGCGGACCCAGGCCGGTGTGCAGATCGATCCAGGCAATGGCCGCACTCGAACGGCCCTCCGCACGCAGGACCTCGCGCAACACCTGATTACTCCAGGCCGGCCGGACGCCTCCGTAGAAAATGCCATCGGGATGGTCGTGCTGACCGCCAGTGACCGCGGCCTGCAATGCCGCCATTCCATGCTTGCCGACGAACTCGGCAAGGCGCGCCTCGTTCTCCGGCGAAGGTGGCCAGGTCGCCGGCACGATGAAATCGTGCACTGCCGCGTACGCCGCGGAAGACAGGAGTGGAACAGTGAAATCAATGAAATTCCGGTTGAGATCGACGTTGTCTTCGTTGGTCCGCGACATATGCGAAAACCCATACGGATTCAATGCGTGCAGAAACACCATCCGCGTGCCCGCAGCGGCAGCTGCCGCGAGAAAACCGGCGTCGCGCAGCAGTGCGATCTGGCAGCCGGAGCCACAGAATCCTTCGGCGCCATGCGTCCCGGACAGCACCATGAGACTGGACTGCGCGGTCGCCGGTCCCTGCGTCGCCACGTCGATCGACAACGACTCGTCTTGCGCGCCACGCGCGCTCGGATGTTCGAAGCGGATAAGCGTGAAGCCGGCCGCTTCGGCGGCGTTCACGAATTCCGCCCGCGCCAACGCATAGGTCGGGCGAAAATGCGCGGCGGCAGTGCGGGCTGTCGGCGGCATCATTCGCCATCGCTTTTTTGGTTATCCAGCGGCATCGCCTGTTCGGCAAGTGCCGCGAGAAACCCGGCGCCGAGAGGAATCACCGAGTCGTTGAAATCGTACAGGCTGTTGTGCAGGAAACAGCCGCCTTCCATGCCGCCCTGGCCGAGCCGGACGAACGCTCCGGGCCTTGCCTGCAGCATGAACGAGAAGTCCTCGGCGCCCATCGACGGGTCGAGCCGGCGCAGGACATTGTCGTGACCGACGAGCGACTCGGCGACGTCGGCGGCAAATCCGGCTTCGCGGTCGTGGTTGATCGTCGCCGGATAGAGCCGCTCGTAGTGGAACGTGGCCTTCGCCCCGAACGCCGCGGCGATCGAACGGACGAGCTCGTCGAGGCGTTTCTCCAGAAGCTCCTGCGTCGCGGGCCTGAAGCTGCGCGCGGTCCCGACCAGCTTTGCGTGCGCCGGAATGACGCTCATCGCCCCCGGATGGCCGGCCTGCATCGCGCAAATGCTGACCACGGCGGTGTCGATCGGACTCACGTTGCGGCTGACGATCGACTGTGCGGCGGTGATGATATGTCCGGCGACAAGCACTGGGTCGATCGACAGATGCGGATGCGCACCGTGTCCGCCGCGACCGTCAATGGTGATCTCGAAACGATCGGCGGCGGCCATCGCCGGTCCCGGCGAGATGCCGATGCATCCGGGCGGCAATGCCGGCCAGTTGTGCAGCGCGTATACCTCGTCGGCCGGAAAGCGCTCGAACAGACCGTCATCGATCATTTCCTTGGCGCCGCCGAGGCCTTCTTCGCCAGGCTGAAAAATGAGGTAGGCGGTGCCGTCGAAATTTCGCGTTTCGCTCAGATACCTTGCGGCGGCCAGGAGCATCGTCGTGTGCCCGTCGTGGCCACAGCCATGCATCCGGCCGTCGTGGCGCGACTTGTGCGCGAATTCGTTCTCCTCCTGCATCGGCAGCGCGTCCATGTCGGCGCGCAGACCGACCGCACGACCACTGCCGCGCCGCCGTCCGGGTATGACCGCGACGATGCCGGTCCTGCCAATGCCCGTGTGATGTTCGATCGCCCTCGCCGCCAGGTACTCCTGGACAACCCGGGCGGTCCGGTGCTCCTCGAAGCCCAGTTCCGGGTGAGCGTGCAGATCGCGGCGGATTGCCGTGAATTCGTCGTGCCAGCGCGTGATGTACTCGTTGGGTTTCATGGGAAAGGGCGGTTCAGTGAGCGGCGACGCCGCGCTCGAAGCGCAGACGCGGATCGACCGCGTAGTAAAGCAGATCGACCACGAGATTGATCAGCACGAACACCAGCGCAATGAAGCAAAGATAGGCCGCCATCACCGGTATGTCGGCAAAGTTCACGGCCTGTATGAACAATAGCCCCATTCCGGGCCACTGGAAAACGGTCTCGGTGATGATCGCGAAGGCAATGATCGCCCCCAGCTGCAGCCCCGTAATCGTGATCACCGGCACCAGCGTGTTCTTCAGCGCGTGGCCGAAGTGGATGGCACGGTCCGTCAGGCCTCGGGCACGGGCAAACTTGATGTAGTCGGTGCGCAGCACCTCCAGCATCTCGGCGCGCACCAGGCGCATGATCAGCGCCAGCTGGAACACGGCCAATGTGACGGCCGGCATGATGATGTGCTTCCAGCCGTCCACCGTGAGCAGCCCGGTGGTCCACGAGCCCAGCGAGACCACATCGCCACGGCCGTAGCTGGGCAGCCATTTCAGCATCACCGCGAACACCATGATCAGCAGGATGCCGATCAGAAAGGTCGGCAGCGACACGCCGACGAGCGACACCGTCATCATGAGCTGCGAGGAAAAACGCTTTCGCTGCAGCGCGGAATAGACCCCCATGGGCAGGCCGAACAACCGCGCCAGCAGGG
>JAQBEY010000090.1:0-52034 GCA_032123655.1 Betaproteobacteria bacterium | reverse complement strand
CGGCGATTGGCGAGGAAATGGTCAACGAAAAGATCGGGGTGAACGCGGTCAACCACCCGGATTCGATCTACGCTGGCGCGATCGGGGCGGCGCTCTGGGGCGCGTACCGGCACCAGCGGTTGCGCGAACTGGAGCAGCGCGCGGTGGCCTAGCGCAAGGCGCCGGGTCGGCCGATGGAGAAGCACGGGTCGCGCCACGGCTGACCGCACGCAGGTTTCGGCCGGCATCGACCGCGGCTCCGCGCGCCCGGCCGAAACTCAGTACGCGTAGTCAGTACGCGTAGTACATCACCGCGAAAAAATGGCAGGCGGTGCCGACCGCGACGAACAGATGCCAGACGAAGTGGCCGTAGCGCAGCCGCGAATCCAGCACGAAGAACACCACACCCAGCGTGTAGGCGAATCCGCCGGCGGCGAGCAGGACGAGTCCACCGGTGGCGACGCGCTCGACCAGCGGTCCCAGCGCGATCAGCACCAGCCAACCCATCACCAGGTAGAGCACGGTCGAGGCGATCGGATGCGTCATCCGGTCGAAGGCCTTGAGCGCGACGCCGATACCCGCCAGCCCCCAGACCAGTCCGAACAGCGTCCAGCCCCAGGGTCCGCCCAGTGCGCCCAATGTGAACGGCGTGTAGGTCCCGGCGATCAGCAGGTAGATGGCGCCATGGTCGAGCTTGCGGAAAACGCGTTTGGCACCCGGATGCGCGATGGCGTGATAGAGCGTCGAGGCGGCGTAGAGGAGCAGCATGCTTGCCGCAAACACCGTTGCCCCGACGATGTTGATCGCCGTGCCCTGCTGCGCGGATACGACGATCAGGATGGGCATGGCGACGACGGCGGCCAGCAACGACACGCCGTGACTGATGCTGTTGGCGATTTCCTCGCCGCGCGTTTGCGCACGCTCGACCATGGGGCGGATTATCTCATGACGGATGCAGCGCGGTCAGACACCGGCGCCGGGGCGCGTATTCACGTCCCGGGCGGAAAGCAGCCCGCGCAGGATCGCCGCGACCGTGTTCACCAGAAATGCGGCCAGCGCGACCGCGTTGCCGATGGCGCCGGCGCGCAGCAACAGGACTTCGCCCGACGCATCGCCGGCCAGGCGCAGGGCGAGCGTGGCGGCGAGCAAGGCCAGCGGAATGTAGAAGCTCGGGTGCCAGGGCATCTTCACGCGCAGGATCGCCGGAAAGATGATCGGCGCGTGACCGAAGACCATCGAGAAAACGAAGCCGAGCAGCAGCGCGTGCAGCGCGGCATCGTAGGCGCGGGTGCCCGGGACGAGCCCGGTGGCGAGCATCACCACCCCGGCGACGGCGAGCCAGGCATAACCGGCAAGCAGGCATACGGCGATGAACCGGGTGAGACCGCGGCCGCGCACGGTGCGTCGGGCCACGTCCTGCTTCGCCAGCCAAAGCGCCAGCGCCAGCAGCGCGGCGCCGAACAGCTGCGGTCCCCAAGGCTGCGCCAGCGTCGTCAGCGCGACCCCGAACACCACAAGGATCGCCACGAAAATGCGAATTGCCACGGGCGAGGGCGGCAGCAGTCGGGACAGTTCCAGACGCTCACCGGCGATGGTCAGCACCAGAAACGCGAGCCACCAGGGGAGCATGGCGTGCAGTGGTTGATTCGCGCTCCAGGCGACGGTGCCGATGACGAAGGCCAGTGCGCCTAGCGCGAGCGTCAGCGTGAACAGCGCCGGCTGCCGGCGCAGCACGTCGAGGGTCGCCATGAGCAGGACGACACCGCCGGCGGTGAGCAACCATGACGCAATCCCGGCATGGCCGGAGATGAGCGCCACGCCGCCGCAGCCCGAAGCCAGTGGTCCGAGGAATGCCCACAGGCGGCCGATGGCGACGGCGCGCTCGAGCGCGATCACCGTGCCGAAGAAGGCGCCGATCAGCAGTGGCCCGTGCTGGGCGGCGACCGCTGCGGCGTGATCCGGTACCGGCACGCCGATGCGTGCCAGCCCGGCCCCCACGCCGACGATGAGCGCAGCGATGCCCAGCACCAGCAACGGCAGCCGCCCAACCGGCGGCAGGCCGCCGCGCGGTGTCGGAAGCGGCGGATTCATCGCATGGACGACGTCAATGCCAGCCAAAATGATCGCGGGCGATGCCGCTCATCATCGACGGATTCCAGAACGGTTCCCAGACCAGGACGACTTCCACCGGGGTGTCCTCGGGAACGACCGCCGCTATCGCCGCGCGCGCTTCCTCGACCAGAACGTCGGCCACCGGACAGGCGGGCGTGGTCATCGTCATCTCCACGCGCACTGACGCCTGGCCGACTTCGACCGTGTAAATGAGGCCGAGGTCGACGATGTTCATGCCGGCCTCGGGGTCCTCGACCGTCGCCAGCGCGTCGCGAACGACGCTCTCATCGGGCATCCCGCGCTCTGGTGTCGTGGCCATGGCCTGCCTCGATAGCTCAGGCGTCGAGCCGGCGGACGAAGGCGAGCCGCTGCGAAGGCACGAAGCCGATGTCATGGAAAAAGGCCAGCAGCGCCAGATCGGACGGCGTGACCACCGTCTCGATACGCTCGATGCGCAGCGCGCCCAGGTTGGCGAAGAGCTGCGACACGAGCGCCCGCCCGACCCCGTGATGCGCGTAGTCCGGATCGACGCCGATGGTGTCGAGGATGGCGACCGGCTCGATGCGGCCGAAGTCGCCCAGGTCGGCGGCAGCCATCAGGTAGCCGACGACGGCGCCGTCGCGGCGCGCGGTCAGCGATACGCGGATGGACGCGTCGTCGAGCGCCTCGGTGAGCTTGCCCTCGATGTAGTCCCTGCGATCGCGCCCGGTGATCGTGCGGTCGATGCGGGCGATCTCCGCCAGGTCCTCGCGCAGCATCGTGCGCACGTCGGCGGTGTCGCGCGCGAGGCGCTCGTAGTCGTTGCCCTCGGGTGCGCCATAGTCGATTTCGTTGCCGGGGCCGTTGCCGTCGGTCAGGCCCAGAGCGTCGTCGCGCTCCGGCGAGTAGGCGCCGCCATCGACGGCGCAATCCAGAACGTGTCCGGGGGAAAGCGCGAAGCCCATGGCATCGAGCCAGCGCAGCATCGCGTGATCGTTCCAGGCGGCGGCCGTGCGCAAATCGGCAACCGCGTGGCGGCGCGCCCAGTCCGACAGTGCGGTCAGCAGTCGCGTCCCCACGCCATGGCCCTTGACGTCGGCGCGCACGCCGACGAGTTCGAGGCGCAGGCTCGGCGCCGGCCGGCCGAACTCGCCGGTGAGCACGCGGGCCAGCAGATAGCCGGCGATCCCGTCCGCGTCCACGGCGGCGAACTGCGCGTGCTGGCGGGGTACGCGCAACGCCGCGGCCAGCCGGCGCTCGATGTACGCGCGCCGCGTGCGCCGCTCCAACACCGCGTCGATGTCGACCACGGCCGCGAGGTCTTCTCGCGCCAGCGTGCGTATGGTGAGCGTCGGCTCGGCGGTGATCTCCATCAGGCACTCCCTCGTTGTCGGCGTCATCCGCCGGCGTACTCCATTGACAGCGTGCGGTCCGTTTCCTCGTCGAGGATGTCGTCGACCAGCGGCAGCATGGCCATGTCCTCCTTGCCGATATGCGCGGTCAGGCGCTCGGCAAGTTCCAGGGCATTGCGCCGCAGCGCCTCCCAGCCGACGGCGTCCAGCGTGCCTGCCGCGGCGGAACGCGCCCTGGGGATCAGTTCCGTGGCCACTGCGCGAATGGTGACGTGTTCCTCGCGCAACAGCTGCGCAAGGTCGCCGCCGCCGGCCTCGGTCATCCGGCCGAAAAGCTCGCGTTCCTCGAAGTCGAAATGCCGGTTGACCTCGCCGTCCAGCGCCTGCGCCAGCGTGCCGGCGAGGCGGGCGCGTTCGCCGGGGTCGGCGCCGGCTTGCAGGGCGGGGCCGAACACCTGTTCGACTCTGGCAAGCAGGTCGAGGTTGGTCCGGTGTTCGTCATGCAGGGTGCGGGTCGTCTGCCGTAGTGGATTCATGGCATCATAATAATGGTATCGCGATACCGATTTACTTGATTTGGCGCAAGCCCAACGGAATTCGTCATTCGGTGCAGCGGCGGATGGCGGCGGACTTGGGGTCCGGCAGGCACCGGCAAGGCGCCGAATCGTCGGCCGCGGGGTCGCGGGCTGCGCTAGCGCGAACCCGTGGCGAGCATGGCGACCAGCCGGCTCGCCAGCGCGGCCGCAACCAGTCGGCGGTAATGGGCCCCGACGAGGGTCGTGCGCTTGGGGCCGGCCTGCTTATGCACGAGCTTGGACAGCGCGGCCAGATCGGCATCGTCGAGCGCTGTCCCGAGGAGCGCGTCGGTACCCTCCAGCAGGAACGGGCGCGAGTTGGTCCCGGTCAGCGCCACCGCAAGCCGGGTCAGGCGGCCCTCGCGCACGGCCACGCTGGCGGCGACGCCGGCAAGCGGAAAATCGATCGCACCGCGGATGCGGGACTTGCGGTAGCCCGAGCGCGCGCCCGGCGGCGGCGGTGGAATCCGGATTGCGGTCACCAGTTCGGCGGGGCGCAGCGTGAACGGGTGCGCGCCGTCGTCCACATGGAGTTGCTCGAGCGGAAGGCGGCGCGGGCCTTCGGGCCCGACGAGGTCCACGGACGCGCCGAGCACCAGCAGCGCCGGCGCGACGTCGCCGCAATAGGCGGCGTAGCAGTGCTTCCCCTGTGGCGCGACATGGCAGGTGTCGCCGCGATGCTTTAGGCAGTAGGCGTTGGCGCGGCGCCACCACTCGCTCTGGTTGTAGTAGGCGCAGCGGGTGTCGACGAACAGGTTGCCGCCCAGCGTCGCCACGCTGCGGTGTGCGGGCGCGGCCACCGCGGCGGCGGCTTCCGCGAGCGCGGGAAATGCCTGCGCGATCGCCGCGTCCGCGGCGAGTGTCGCCAGCGTGACGCCGGCGCCGAGCACCAGCCCTCCCGCCCCGTCGGCGGCAATGGTCGAGAAGCCGGCGATGCCACTGACGTCGACCAGCGCGGACGGTGACCCGAGCCCGTTGCGCAGATTTTTCAGGAGGTCGGTGCCGCCGGCGAGGATGCGCGCATCCGGATGCGCGACCAGCAATGCCGTGGCCTCGACCGCGGTCGCGGGGCGATGGAGCGTGAAATCCGGCAGCGCGGCCATGTCAGCGCGGCGCCTCTGCCGGCGCGCCGGCTCTGGTACGGGCAATGCGTTGCGCGCGGCGAAGCCCGGTCAGCGCGGCCAGCACGCGGTCGGGGGAGGCCGGCAGTGCGTCCAGACGCAGTCCCGTTGCAGCGGCAATGGCGTTGGTGAGCGCGGGCAGGAAACCGGACAGCGAGCCCTCGCCGGCCTCCTTCGCCCCGAAGGGGCCATTGGGGTCGGGCGCTTCGACGATGAAGGTCTCGATGGGCGGAGACTCGACGATGGTCGGCACCCGGTAGTCGAGCAGGTTGGCGCAAGCATGGCGACCGTCGAGGTAGCGCGTCTCCTCGGTGAGCGCCTGCCCCATGCCCATCCACACCGAGCCCTGCACCTGTCCCTCGACCGCGAGCGGGTTGATCGCCCGCCCGCAGTCGTGCGCGACCCAGACGCGGACCACGCGCACGCTGCCGGTGTCCTCGTCGACCTCGACCTCGACCACCTGCGCGGCGTAGGAGAACCCGGCGCTGGTGCCGACCGCGGCGCCCTTGAATCGACCGCCCTGCGTTTCCGGCGGTGTCGACCAGATACCCTTCACATGAAGCGTTCCCGTGTCTTCGAGTGCGGCGGCGACGACATCCTTGTAGGCGAGTTCACGGTCGGTGCCCGAGACCCGGTAGCACTCGCCGGCGCATTCGACGTCGTCGACGGCGACCTCGAGCTTGCGCGCGGCGGCGTCGACCAGGATCTTGCGCAGCGCCTCGCCGGCGCGGATTGCGGCGTTGCCGACCATGAACGACACGCGCGACGAATACGAGCCATTGTCCTTCGGGGTGACCGCGCTGTCATTGGCGATGACCCGCAGCCGGTCGAGCGAAAGTCCCAGTACCTCGGCGACGGTTTGCGCGAGCAGCGTCGAACTGCCCTGGCCGATGTCCGCCGCGCCGGTCAGCACGGTGATGCCGCCATCGAAATCGAGCTTGAGGTTCACCACCGCGTGCGGCTCGCCGGTCCAATGCACCGGCTTGGCCGAGCCACTCGCGTAGTGCGAGCAGGCCATGCCGAGGCCGCGTCCGCGCGGCAGGCGGCCATGCCGTTCGCGCCAGCCCGACTCGCGTTCCACGACATCCAGACATTCGGCCAGTCCACAGGAGTTGACCTGCAGATCGTTGATCGTCCGGTGCGGTATGGGCAGCAGGTTGGCGCGGCGCACGGCAAAGGGGTCGAGTCCGAGTTCCTCGGCCATCCGGTCGAGCAGCGACTCGAAGGCGTGGCGCACGTCGACCGAACCGTGCCCGCGCATTGCGCCGTTGGGCGGCGTGTTGCTGTAGGCGCGCACGCCGTGGTACGAGCACGCCGGCACCCGATAGAGTGCATGCAGCAGCGCGCCCGCGTAGAGGATGGTCACCAGGCCGTAGCCGGCGTAACCACCGCCGCGCTGCACGACGTCGCAGTCGACCGCGGTGATCTCCCCGCCGCGGGTCATGCCGATCTTCAGCCGCACGTCGGTTTCCGGGCGGCCGCGGTGGGTGAGGAAGCATTCTTCGCGGGAGAGTTCCAGTCGCACGGTTCCGCATGCGGCGCGGGCGAGCAGCGCGGCGATGATCTCGAAGTTGAGCGTCTCGGTGCGGTGGCCGAAGCCGCCGCCGACAAAGGGCTTGATCACCCGGATCTGCGACTCGTCGAGTTCGAGGCAGCGGGCGAGTGCCAGGTGCACGTAATAGGGCACCTGCGTGACCGAATGCAGCGTCAGCCGCCCGCGCTCGGCGTCCCACTGCGCGAGCGCGGCGTTGGGCTCCATCATCGCGTGGGTGACTTCGGCATAGTGGTAAGTCGCCTCGCGCACCAGATCGGCGTCGGCGAGGCCGCCGGCGACGTCACCGAATAGGTGGTCGACTTCGCGCTCGACATTGCCGGGCTTGTCGGCGTGCAGCAGGACGGCACCCGCCTCGCGCGCCGCGGCGGCGTCGAAGTACGCCGGCAGCGGATCGATCTCGAGTTCGATGGCGTCGAGCGCGGCCTGCGCCGCTGCGACGTCGTCGGCTGCGACCGCGGCCACCGGTTCGCCGAAGTAGCGCACGCGTTCACGCGCCAGCGGTAATTCGTTCTGCGCAACCGGAATGACGCCGTAGGCAATGGCGCATTCATCGCCTGTGACGATCGCCCGCACGCCGGGCAGCGCGCGGGCGCGGGCGACATCGAGGCGACGGATCGTTCCGTGCGCGACGGGGCTTCTCAGGATCGCGCCGACCAGCGCGCCGGTCGCCGGCAAGTCGGCGGTGAAGCGCGCGCGGCCGGTGACCTTTTCCACACCGTCGATCAGTGGTTGCCGCACGCCGATCGCCTGCGGCGGTCGGCTGCCGACTGGTTGCGGTGCGCTCATCGCGCTGCCTCGGTCGCAGCATTCACGGCCTCGATGATCTTCACATAGCCGGTGCAGCGGCAGAGGTTGCCGGCCAGCGCGGCGCGAATTTCTTCCTCGGTTGGCCGCGGATTGGTGCGCAACAGCGCTTCGGCCGCCATGATCATGCCCGGCGTGCAGAAGCCGCATTGCGTACCGAGCTCTTCGTGGAATGCCGCCTGCAATGCGTTCATCCGACCGCCGGCGGCGCCACCGCTCGCCAGGCCCTCGATGGTCTCGACGTGGTGTCCCGCGCAGCGGCAGGCGAGCGTCAGGCAGGCAAGTTGTGGAACGCCGTCGACGAGCACCGTGCAGGCGCCGCATTCGCCACCGTCGCAGCCGCGCTTGGTTCCGGTCAGGCCAAGCGCTTCGCGCAGGTGATCGAGCAACAGTGTCGCGTCGCCGATCGCGTCTTCGCGGTCGTGGTTGTTCACGCGCATTGCGACGAGGCGCTTGCCCATCCTCAGCCCTCCTTCGAACAGTGCGCGCGCGCCCGCATTGCTGTCGCTGTGCAGGTGCCGCGTCATTTACCGGCGCGCACGCCGCGCACCGGCATCACGGGCAACGCAAAGCCCTGGTTGAACGAAGCCCTCAGGACGAGCGCGTACTTCAGCTTGGCGCCGGTCACCAACACGAGAATGCCGGCAAACGCGGCGAGCACGAACTGTGCGTGCATGCTCATCGGCAGCGCCGCAAGCAGCAGGACCAGTGCCAGCGGCGCCAGCGTACCGGCGAGCAGCAACAGTTGGCCTGGTCTGGCGAGACCCGCGCTCGCCCGCGCATTGCCGCGCAGCTGGCGGTTGTGCACCAGCCACGCGCCGTAGCGCAGCATGATCAGCACTGCAAACGCGAGCAGTAGCTTCATCGAGCCGCCGCGATGCCACAGCGCCGCGAACCAGTAAAACCCCGCGCCTTCGGCCAGCGCCGTGATCACCAGCAGCGGCATCGTCGCCGGCGCTCGCCAAGCCGGGATGCCGCGGGCGCTCTGCAGCATGCGCGCCTGGCAGTAGACGAAGCACAGCGCGACGACGCCGGCAATCCAGGAGGCGCCCGGGACTTTCAGCAGTACCGCGCCGCCGGCAATGAACAGCGCGACCGCGGCGTAGGACTCGCGCGACATCCACGACGTCGCCGGGTTGCGGAATACGTTGAACGCGCGCCATGGGCGGCCCAGCTCGAACCACACGGCGGTCAGTCCGGACCCCACCAGCAGCAGGCCAAACAAGGTCAGCACGACCTGGGTCGCCGGCTGCGGCTGCGCCAACGCCGTGAAGGCGACGAGTCCGCCGCCGGCGCCGCCGCAGATGAAATTCGCAGCGGCACGCGCGTCCCACTGCGTCTGCCGCCATGGATCGGGGCCGAAGCTGCGCGCGGCGGGCATCAGGTCTTGTCCCACAGGTAGTAGAAGCCGGGCCCGGTGCCGAGTTCCTCGTGCATCCGGAAGTGCTGGTTTTTCGCGATGAGCTGCGACACATTGCTCTGTGGATCGTCGAGGTCGCCGAACGCCAGTGCCTGGGTGATGCACGAGTTCACACAGGCCGGCGTCGCCTCGGGATCGATGCCCGGCCGCAACCCCTGCGCGAGCCCGTCGTCGATGCGCTCGACGCAGAACGTGCACTTGGTCGCCACGGCAAGGCGGGCCTCGTCAAGGCGCGCGGTTTCCGGGGCGGTGGCGCGACCGTAGGCAAATTCGGCGCGCAACGTGCGATGGCGCGCCTGATAGGGGCAGGCGACGGCGCAGTAGGCGCAGCCGATGCAGGCGTCGTAATCGATGGTCACAATGCCGTCGGCACGTTTTTTCGTGGCCTTGGTCGGACATACGTCGAGGCAGGGCGGCTCGTCGCAGTGCTGGCAGCCGACCGGCACGAAGGCGCGCTTGACGTCCGGATACTCGCCCTGCTCGATATCGAGCACGCGCCGCCATTGCACGCCGGGTGGCGTTGCGTTGGCGTGCCGGCAGGCAGCCGTGCAGGTCTGGCAACCCACGCAGCGGCGCAGGTCGGCGACCATGGCCCAGCGCGTCATGCGCTGACTCCGCGAGCGGACCCGCGCCCGGACGGGGTGGTGCCGTCCGCGCGACCGATGCGCACCCGCACGATGTCCGCGCCCGATCCGGTGGCGTCGGTGAGATCCAGCGACATCGGCGTGAGCGCGTTCATGCTGGGCACGCCGAAATCCCTGGTGAACGGTGTTGCCCAGTGGTCGAACTGTCCGAGCAGCAACAGCGTGTCGGGCCGAATCCCCTGGCGGAGCACGGCGCGGCCGCGCACGCTGCGCTTCGGTGTCCCGATGTCGACGATGTCGCCGTCGGCGATGCCGAGTTTCGCGGCCATCGCCGTATTGATGATCACGCCACGATGTCCGGCGATGTTGTCGGCGACCTCCTTGATCAGCTGCATGCCGACGTTGGCACCCCAGGCGTACTGCATGCTGCGTGCGGTGAGCAACCAGAACGGATAGTCGTCCGGCGCGCCGCCCATGGCGACCAGCGACGCGCGCCAGGGCAGGCTGAAATCCTTGCCCGGCGGCAGCGCCTGGTACTCGGTGAGTTGCGTGTCCCACCAATGCATGTCGTGTTCGTGCAGGCGGCGACCAAGCTCGACGCCGACGCGCTGCAGGCGCTCCTGGTAGGGCAGTTCGAAACGCAGACCCTGTCGGGCGAGTTCCGGGTACAGGTACCAGTTCACGCGGGGGAACGGCTTGGTGGCGAGCCCATGCTCCTTCCACCAGTCCAGTCCATGCTGCTCGCGGCCGTCGCTCACCTCCATGCTCGCCGCCCTGCACACCGCGTCCCAGATCACTTCCGGCGAATGCGCCGTCGCGGGGTCGAGCGAAAAATCGCCGTGCGCGCCTTGCAACGGCACACCTCCGCCACCCTTGTTGATCGCCTTGTTGTAAGGCTCGAGCAGTCCGGTGCGGCGCGCAAGTTCGGTGGCGATCGCGGTGAAGTCGCGCGCATCGCCCTGCGTTTCCACCGCCGGCTGGCGCAGCGCGAAGCCCTGCACGTCCCAGAACTGCTCGACGAATTTCGAGCCGCCGATGCGGATCAACTGCAGGCTCTCGAGGTCGGTCGCCTCGGGCAGCAGCAGGTCGGCGAAATGGTTGGTCTCGTCGTGCGTATAGGCGAAGGCGACCGTGAACGGGAAGCGCGCCATCTTGTCGCCGAGCGCGTCGGTGTCCCAGAACGAGATGGCCGGGTTGGTGCGGTAGACGAACCAGACGTCGGGGAAGGTCACCCGCGGCAGGCCCTTCGGCGTCTCGTCGAGAAACATCCACGAAAAATGCGTCGGCCCCAGCGCCTGGCTCCACGGGCCGTTGGCCGCGAGTGGCACCATCGTTCGGTACGCGTTGCGGATGTTTGGCTTCGGCGACCAGCGTGCCTTGTCGGTCGGGTTGAGCGGGTAGGCCATGAAGCCGTCCGGCCCCGGTGTGACGCTGTCGATGCGCGCGGTCACCGGGCGGTTGAGCCGCACCGTCGTTCCCAGCGTGCCGCCGGGCACTTCCAGCGCGCCGGCGAGCGCGGCCAGCATGGTGCGCGCCCAGACGCATTCGTAGCCGCCCCAACCGTTGTTGACCGTCTTCCCCAGGCTCACCGCAACTGGTCGCCACGGCAGCGTCACGCCGTCGATGTCGATGGTCTGGCCCACGCGTGCGTGGTCGATGAATTCGTTGGCGATGCGCCGCATGGTCGCGGCCTCGACGTCGCAGATGTCCTGCGCCCATTCCGGCGTGTAGATCGCCATGTGTGCGACGAGTTTCTGCAGCGAGGTCTCGCCGGACAGTCGGCCCTCGGCCAGCACCTCGTCGTCGGCGCCGATCTCGATGGCATCGGCTTCGTAGCGGCCCTCCAGTGCCTCGCTGATGCCCGGCGTATCGTAGGCCACGGCCCGCTGCGATGCCGCGTCCCAGAGCAGCGGCTTGCGCGTCGCCGGATCGCGCAGGTAGTAGCCATGCGGGCCGACCAGGTAGGGCGACGCCGTGTGACGGCCAAGGAACGCGACGTCGAGCCGCGCGCGCGGAATCTCGTGCAGCAGCACGTGAATCAGCGCGAACAGGAAGGCCGCGTCGGTCTTGGGCCGGATCGGCACCCACTCGGCCGAACAGGCGCCGGTGACCGACAGGTGCGGCTCGACCTGCACGCGCTTCATGCCGCGAATTCGCGCGTTGGCGTGGCGCCAGACGCCGACCACGCCGCCGGAAGCTTCGACATTCGCGCCGCAGGAGATCAGGTACTCGGTGGTCGGCGTGTCGGGCGAGACCGTGAACGCGCGGTGCCAGAACTCGCCATACAGATGCTCCGAGTGGTAGCACTTCACGCCCTGACCCGAACCGAAGCCCATGTCGACCGGCCCCCAGGCGGCGACGAACGCCGGGAATGTGCCCATGTACGATTGCGGCGTGCCTGCGCCGCCGAAGCTCACCGCCAACCGCGGGTAGCCGGATTCGTCGGTGAGCCCGCGTTCGCGCACGCCGTTGAGCTTGGCGCAGACGAGGTCGAGCGCCTCGTCCCAGGCGATCGGCACGAAGCCGGGATCCTCGTCGCGTCCTTTCTTCGGGTTGGTGCGCCGCATCGGCGTCGTGATGCGATGCGGGTTGTAGGTTTTTTGTACCAGGCCGTAGGCCTTGACGCAGACCTTGCCGCCGCCCGGGTGAACTTCGGCCGCGCAGAAGTTGGGCTCGACCTCGGTCGCGACCCCGTCGACGACCTTGACGGTGAGGAGATCGGGGCCGGCGACGCACTGATAGCAGTACGTCGGCACCCGGCGCGTGCCAGTGGTGTCCATGGCTATGCGGACAGTCCGGCCTTCGCGGCCTTGGCGGCAAGGCGGCGAGCGGTAGATGCAACATCGACCACGAAGCGCTGGTGTCGCCCGCGGCAGATCGGCTCGACGCTGTCGCGACCCTCGATGCTGAACATCACCCGCCGACCCTCGACTTCGGTGACCGTGAGCACCAGCGTCACCGACATGCCGAGCAGCGTCGCGGCGATGTGGTCGAGTTCGACCCGCGTGCCGACCGAGTCCTGTCCTTCGGGCAGATGGGCGAGCAGCAGGTCGCGCGCGGCCATCTCGATGTCACGGACAAGCGCCGGCGTGGCGTAGACACGCGCCTCGTCGCCCATGAAGTCGATCGTGCGCTCGCGGTCAATGACCAGCTCGCGGGTGGCAGTCAATCCTGCACGCAATTCTTCCGGCATGATCATCTCCTCTTGAACGGGATCGTGGGGCGATTCGCGTAACGCGGCCGTGGATCCGCTGCAACATTGCGGGCCTGGTCGACCACGGCACCGCGTCGCGGCATTGAATCCTGGCCGGATAGCGGCTAATCTCGCATCCGGATGCGATTATTGTCTTGACCGGGATCATGAAATCCAAAACCATCGTGCGGAAGAGCCGCGACGGCCGCGCCACAGGTGTCGCGGCAAAGCGGCACGGCGGCAAGGACGGCGTTGTCGTCCGGCCGGTTCGGCGCGGCGACCTGCCTGCGGTGGTGGCCATCGACGCCCGGGTCACCGGCCTGGAGAAGCGGATCTACTGGCAGTCGGTATTTCGCCGGTATGGCGCCGAGGACGGCAACGGCCGGTCGTTTCTGGTCGCCGACGCGGCGGGCAAGGTCGCCGGCTTTGTCATCGGCGAAGTGCGCGACTGGGAGTTCGGCGCGGCTCCCTGCGGCTGGGTATTTGCGATCGACGTGCAGCCCGACGCGCGCCTTGCGGGAGTCGGCACCCGGCTGCTCGAGGCGATCTGCGCGTCCTTCCGCCGGGCGGGTGTGCGCAAGGTGCGCACGATCCTGGCCCGCGACAACCACCTGGTCCTGTCGTTCTTCCGCAGTCAGGGGATGATGACCGGGCCGTTCATTCCGCTCGAGATGGACCTGGAATCCTGAGAAAGCGCGAACCATGAAGCTGCAGATGAATACGCGCCTCGCGTTGTACAGCGTCCTCGAGTTCGCGACCGACCCGACCCGCCATATCCCTGCCGCCGAGATCGCCGCCAAGTTCGACGTCTCGCCACATCATCTTGCCAAGGTGTTGTCGGAACTCGCCCGTGCCGGCGTCGTCGAATCGGTGCGCGGCGTGGGTGGCGGATATCGTTTCACCGGCAACGCTCGCCGGCTGACGCTGCTCGACGTGATCCTCCTGTTCGAGGATCCGGCGGGCAATGGCGAACGGCCGGAGCCCGGTGAGGGCACGCCGGTCGGCCGGGCGCTTGGCGCCGTTCTTCTGGAAATCGATGAAATCGCCAGGGCGACGTTCAGCTCGATCACGCTGGCGACGATGCTGCGCCTGATCGAGCGGCAACAGCGCGCCGCCGGCGCGCGCGCAAGAGGCGCCGTGGTCAGCGTCGCGGCGAAGGAAACCAGGTAACCGGCTGTGCCGCCGGCGTGAACGGTGCGGTACGCGCCGCGGTGCCCGGACGATGCAGCGCGTCGGCCAGGTGTTCCCGCAACGCGTCGGCATCAACAGTGCCGGCGCGAACCTCGCGCAGAAACCGCTCCCGTACGGCTACGCCGCCGGCATGCGTGTCGCCATAGCCGCGGGCAAGTCGCGGCAGTCGCGCGATTTCGAGCGCCAGCGCCGCGCCGTCGACGCCATGGTCAAGCGCGTCCCCGAGCGTGGCGAGCCACGCCTCTATTGCCGCCTGTTCGCGAGCGAAACGAAGCGACCATGGCCGCAGCGGTCGCAGCGCACCCAGCATCCGCAGTGCCGCGATACCGGTCAGCGACGATGCGTTCACCCGCAGGCTGAAGCCGCGACCGGCCATTGCACGCTCGATCGGCCCGCCCAGCATGCGCGGCAGTATGGCCGCGATTTCCGCCGCGCCGGGCTTGAAGAAATCGTAGATGCGAACCACGTCCCGAGGCCCGGCGCCGACATCCCGGCGAATCCGTTTCAGTCGCGCGCGTCGGGCCTTGACTCCCGCCACGCGGATCACATCGTCGTAGCACATCCAGACCGCGAGCGAACGCGCGGCCTCGATCGCCGCCTCCGTGGAGGCAGCCATCGACCTGGCGATGCCCTCGACGCGCTCGACATAGAGGCGCGCGTACGCGTCGTTCTGGAATGCTGCGGCGCGCGCGGCGCCCAGTTTGGCCGGTGCGGCGAGCGCGGGCGGCAAGGCGCGAAGGCGATTCACCATGGCCTCGGGAAGAACTGCCGCGGGTTCGGTGTCGGCTTCGATCGGCGTGGCCGGCGCGCTCTGGAAGGCGTCGTCTGCCGCGGCCGCGTAAGCGAACGCAGTGGCGAATGCCGCAAGGTTTTCAGGCCCGCTCTTGCCAGCCGCGGCGATAGCGGCCTCGCAGGCTGGACGCGGCAGCGGCAGCACGCCCGCACCGGCAAGCGCGCCGAACAGCGCGGCGCTGATCGCCGTGCCCTGGCGACGGGAAAGCGTCTCCATGTCGAAGAGCACCGCGCGGCGGGACAGCGCACGCAGCGCCCCGACGACGCGATCATCGGCGAAGCGCCCGTCGCCGCCGTTCATTTTTTCGCGCGTCGTGTAGGCGCGGTGCGTCGAGGCGATCACCGTCGTGCGCTCCGGGGTGCACATGCCGCGCTCCAGCATGCGCGCGGCCTCGAGGAGTTCGGCGCAGACGAGGACGTCAACCCGGCCGGGCAGCGGGGCGAGGGCGAAGACCGGAAGCGCAGCGCCTGCCCGAGCGAGTTCGACGTAGTAGGTGGTCGCTCCCGTGCGCTGCGAAACACCGGGTGTGGACGTCGCCTGCGCGACCAGTCCGCTGGCGCGTGCCGCGTGCATGATCCAATCGGTCAGCAGTCCGCCGCCCTGGCCGCCGAGGGCGGCGATCAGCACGCTCAGCGGTTGCTGCACCGGCGCGGTACCAGCTGATTCGTTCCGGTGTTTCACGGGCCCGCCAACGCGCCGGTCGCCCATGAACGCAGGCGCGCGACGGCACGTTCCCAGGCCGGCGCATGGGTGACGATCTCCACCCGGTGGAACGACGGGCACAGCGCCGCCGCGTGCGCGATCTCGCCGCAAAGCCCGCAGCCCACGCAGCTCGCATCGATCGTCGTCACCGGATCGTCGCGCAACGGGTCGTTGCGGGAACCCAGCGTCAGCGACGGACAACCGGACAACCGGATGCAGTCGCGATCACCGGTGCACACGTCCGCATCGATGCCGTAGCGCACGCGTTCTACCCGCCGGCCCGCGGCGAGCCGCCGTGCCGCGTGCGGCTTGAGGCGCCGCTGTCGCTCGAGCTGGCACTCGCCCTCGGCGACGACGACCTTGAGCCCGGGTTCCATGGTGGTGAAGGCCTCGGTCAGCGCCGCCTTCATTGCCGCGACGTCGTAGGTGTGCACGGTGGTTTGCCAGCGCACGCCGATGGCGGCGAGCGTGCGTTCGATGGTCGTGTCGGCCGCCGTCGTGCTCTCGCCTCCGGCGTCGTCGCGACGCGCGACCGCGGGCGTGGAAACCAGCTCCTGCGTGCCGGTCGCCGACGTATAGCCGTTCTTGAAGATCAGCAGGACGGCGTCCGTGCCGTTCTTGACCGCCGACGTCACGCCGGACAAGAACCCGTTGTGCCAGAAGCCGCCATCGCCGATGGTCGCGAGCGGCCGTTGCGTGCTGATCGGGACGACCCCGGCCATGCTGGCGAGGCCCATGCCGAAGCCAAGAATCGAGTTGCCCACGTTGAAAGGCTCGAACATCGCGAATGAGTGGCAGCCGATGTCGGCGCCGACGTGGCGGGGGCCGAGTTCGCGTTCGACCAGCTTCAGCGCGCCGAACACTGGACGTTCCGGGCAACCAATGCAGAATCCGGGCGGTCGTGGCGGCACCGGCGCGCCGAGGAGTTCGGCCGCACGGCGCCGAACCGCGTCGTTCTCCGCGCGCCAGGCGGCGGCGTCCGCTGTGGATATTTCAGGCGCATGGCCAGCGACGAAACGCTCCAGGCCGCGCAGCATTGCCTCGGAGGTGTACTCGCCCGCGTTGCCCATCGTCACCTTGCCTTCGACGGCGCAGGGCACGCCGGCCCGGCCGAGTACCGCAGCGAGCTCCAGCTCGATGAATTCCGGATGACCCTCCTCGAGAACCAGCACGCCGCGCTTGCCCGCACAGAAGCCGGCCAGCTGTTCGGGGACCAGCGGATAGGTGGCGTTGAGCACCAGGATCGGCAACGTGCTGGCGCCGTCGGCGTCGGCGAGTCCGGCCACCTGAAGCGCCCGCAGCAGGTTGTTGTACAGGCCGCCCTGAACGATCAGCCCGAGGTCCTCCCTGCCGCCGGCAATGGTCTCGTTCAGGCCGTGCGCGACGATATAGCGGCGCGCGGCGGGCAGTCGCTCTTCCACCTTGGCGCGCTCGTGGGCGAACGTGTACGGCGGATGCGACATATGATCCGGATCGTGCGGCGCAGGAGCCGCCAGTCGATGGTGCGGCGACAGTGCCGGCGCGACGTTGTCGCCGCAGGTGAAGCTGCCCTGCAGATGGCAGGCGCGGATGCGCAGCTGCAGCATGACCGGGGTATGCGCGGCTTCCGACAGCGCGAACGCGTGCTCGACGATGTTCACGATCCGCGCAAGTTCCGGGCGTGGGTCGAGCAGGCACAGCGATGACTTCATGGCGAAGGCGTGGCTGCGCTCCTGCACGACGCTCGAACCCTCGCCGTAGTCCTCGCCGACAATGATCAGCGCGCCCCCCATCACGCCGGGGGAAGCGAGGTTGGAAAGCGCGTCGGACGCCACGTTGGTGCCGACGATCGACTTCCAGGTGACGGCGCCGCGCACTGGGTAGTTGACCGACGCGGCGAGCATCGCGCACGCAGAGGCTTCGTTGGTGCAGGCCTCGACGTGCACGCCGAGCGAGTCGAGATAGTCGCGCGCCTGCACCATGACGTCCAGCAGCTGCGACACCGGCGAGCCCTGATAGCCGCCGACGTAGCTCACGCCCGACTGGAGCAGCGCCTTGGTCACCGCCAGGATGCCCTCG
Source organism: Betaproteobacteria bacterium (assembly GCA_032123655.1). Taxonomy (GTDB): domain Bacteria; phylum Pseudomonadota; class Gammaproteobacteria; order Burkholderiales; family Casimicrobiaceae; genus VBCG01. The sequence continues at coordinate 34,616 of JAQBEY010000090.1, read as the reverse complement.
CCGGTGAACGTGGCTCCTGCCGGCAGCCTGAGGAGTGCGATTTCGCGCGCAAACGACCGTTCCACCGTCTGTCCCTCCTGCGCCTCCGGACACTCTGCCGGCGAGGGGCCATTCTGCGCGTCGGGTACACCGCGTTGCCTTGAGGCAGATCAAACGCGCGGAGGGCATGATCGGGCAAAGTGGCCAGATTCCGGTATTTGGATACCAAAATGCCGCGCGGTGACCCGCCGGCCTGCGGAGAGGTTGCCATGCAGCTCGAAGGCAAGGTTGCGATCGTCACCGGCGCGGCGCAAGGCATCGGTGCGGCGGTCGCGCGCGGATTCTGCGCCGCAGGAGCGCGGGTCGCGGTCGTGGATATTGCCGTGGAGCCCGCGGAAAAAGTCGCGGCGGACCTGCGTGCGGCGGGCGCCGATGCGGCAGGTTTCGGCTGCGACGTGGCGCAGCGCGCCGCCGTCGACGCAATGGTGGCCGGCGTTGACGCACGCTGGGGACGCGTCGACGTCCTCGTCAACAACGCCGGCATCATCCGCCCGGCGATGCTCGAGCGGATGTCGACGGCGCAGTGGGACGAGGTGATCGCGGTGCACCTGACCGGCAGCTTCAACTGCCTGCAGGCGGTGCTGCCGGGAATGATCTCGCGCCGCTATGGGCGCATCGTCAATGTGACGTCGGCGGCGGGCATCCTCGGCACGATAGGGCAGATCAACTACAGCGCGGCCAAGGCCGCGATCATCGGTCTCACGCGCTCGGCGGCGCGCGAACTCGGCCGGCACTCGATCACCGTCAACGCAATCGCGCCGGGTGCCGCCACCCCGATGACCGAGGTCATCCGCACCGACGAACGCTTTCGTGAGCGCTACCTCGACCGCATCCCGCTGGGCCGCTGGGCCGAGCCGGAGGAAATCGCGCCGGTGTTCGTCTTCCTCGCCTCCGACGCGGCGAGCTATGTCACCGGGCAGATTCTGGCCGCCGACGGTGGCATGACCATGTGCTGACGCAACGGCGCTTGCCCCGGTGCGGAGGTCAACCCGGGCGCCAGATCGTGATTTCGTAGACCGATTCGGTTCCCGGATCCTGTCGCCAGGCGAAACCGCTTTTCTCCAGCATCCGGAACAACGGCACCGGATGGCAGTCGATCACCAGCCTCAGCCGGTCGTCCGGGCCGAAGCCATCGATCGTTTCGAACACCCGCTCAATCGGCTCCGGCGGTTCCATCCCGCGGACGTCGAGCGAAATTTGGCGGCTCATCTGGGCGCTCCCGTGCCAGTCGTTCAGGAGAAGGTCCCCTGTCGGTGCATTGTGGGTGGCCGTCTCCGGTGACCACCTTGATACGGGTCAAGCGCCTGCCCGACTGGCCCGGCGGCGTCGCTGTGCTACGCTCGATTGCCTCGCCCATCGGCCTGTCACCGTGTCCAAGGAAAAAATCAAGCCGCAGGTTTTTCTCGCGAGTCTGCCGCTGTTCAAGGAGCTGTCTCCTGCGGAGCTCGCCCCGATCGCTGCGGGCACGACCGAACTGCACGTTTTGCGGGGAGAAACCGTGTTCTCGCGCGGCGACCCCTGCGAAGGCTTTCATCTGGTCGTCTACGGTCAGGTCAAGCTCGCGTTCATCTCGCCGCAGGGTGGGGAGAAGGTGCTCGAGATCGTCGGTCCCGGCTATTCGTTCGGCGAGGCGCTGATGTTCATGGAGAAGCCCTACGTGCTGATGGCGCAGGCGCTTGCCGACACGATGCTGCTGCACGTCGCGAAGCAGGTGGTGTTCGAGGAAATCGAGCGGCAGCCGAAATTCGCACGCAAGATGCTCGCCGGACTGTCGCGGCGCCTGCACGCGCTGATCACCGACGTCGAGGCGTACTCGCTGCAATCGGGGACGGAACGCGTCGTCGGCTATCTGTTGCGACAGGACGCTGCCGCGGGCACCGAAGGCGAGTCCTACACTGTGACCCTGCCGACGTCCAAGGCCGTCGCGGCCTCGAGGCTCAACGTCACCCCGGAGCACTTTTCGCGCATCCTCCACGATCTTGTGGAACGGGGGATGATTGCGGTGGACGGGCGCGAAATCCGCATAGTCGACGCCGCGCGGCTGCGCGATCACCATGGCTGACGCCGGGCGCCGATTGACAGGAGCGGCCCGCCTGCGCTAGCCTGTCGACTGCGCCGATTTGAAGCTTCAGCTTGCGGGCGCATAACAAATTCCGCTAAAGCGAGGTTCCGCTCCAGCCAAGAGATACTTGGCGGAGCACACGAAACCCGTCCGGCGGCTCGCCTGACGGGTTTTTTGTTTTCCCGAACATGCATCGGATACGACGATGAACGCAACGACCAGTCAACGCGGCTTCACCACCGCGATCCTTCATTCCGACCGCGAATCCGCGATCGAACACGGGTCGCTGCACAAGCCGCTGCATCTGTCGGTGGCCTATGCCTACAGCGACGCGCGCGATCTCGCGGCGGTGTTCCAGGGCCGGGCGGCGGGCTATGCCTACGGGCGTCAGGGCAATCCGACGTCCGCCGCGCTCGAGGCCAAGGTCAACGCGATGGAGGGCGGCGTCGGCACGATCACCTTCGCCACCGGCATGGCGGCGATCGGCACGATCATGCTGGCGCTGCTGAAAGCAGGCGACCACGTGGTGGCGAGCCAGTTCGTGTTCGGCAATACCGCGAGCCAGCTGCTGACGCTCGAGGCGCACGGCCATCCGGTGAGCTTCGTCGACGTGACCGACGTCGCCAACGTCGAGGTCGCGCTGACCCCGGCCACGCGCATGGTGTTCGTCGAGACCATCGCCAATCCGCGTCTGCAGATCGCCGACCTCGCGCGGATCGGTGCGCTGTGCCGGGCCCGCGGCATCCTTTACGTCGTCGACAACACGATGACCACGCCCTGGCTGTTCCGGCCGCGCGAGGTCGACGCGGGCCTGGTCGTCAACGCGCTCACCAAGTACATCGGCGGGCACGGCAACGCACTGGCCGGCAGCATCACCGACACAGGACTGTTCGATTGGACGAAATTTCCCAACATCGCGGATAATTACAAGAGCCTGCCGCCGCGCAACTGGGGAATTCAGCAGCTGCGCAAGAAGGGCCTGCGCGACTGGGGCGGCACGCTGGCCGCCGAACAGGCGCATCACATCGCCGTCGGCGCCGAGACGCTGGCGCTGCGGATGGATTGCATCTGCGCCAACGCGCAGGCGCTGGCCGAGTGGCTGGCCGGGCAGCCGCAGGTGCACGTGGTCTATTACCCCGGACTCTCCGGCCATCCGCAGCATAAGCTGGCGGGCGAGCTATTCCGCAGCTATGGCGGCCTGCTGTCATTCGAGTTGGATGACGCCATCGATGCGTTCGATTTCCTGAACCGCCTGAAGGTCGTCGTGCTGTCGTCCAATCTCGGTGACAACCGGACGCTGGCAATACCGGTCGCGCAGACGATTTTCCACGAAATGGGATCAGAACGCCGGGCGGCGATGGGGATTGCCGATTCGCTGATCCGCATCTCGGTGGGCATCGAGGACCGCGAAGACCTGATCGGCGACTTCCGCCAGGCGCTCGGTTGAGCGCGAGTCCCGCGGGGCGCGTCAGGGCGTGATGGTGCGCGTCGTCACGCCTGCGGCATCGACGGCGAGGACGTGGCCGGTGTCGCGCCAGTCGGCCAGTACATAGCGCTCGCAGACGGTGCCGTCGACAACGTGCTCGTGCCTTGCCGGCCGATGCGTGTGGCCGTGGATCATTCGCCGGGCGCCATGCGCGCGGAAGGCCCCGATGACCGCCCGCTCGCTGACGTCCATGATGCTCTCGGGTTTGAGCGCCTTGTCGTTCCGGCTCCGGCGCTGCAACCACCAGGCAAAGGCACGGCGAAACGAGTAGGGCAGGCGCAGCAGGCGCGCCTGCGTGGTCGGGTCGCGCATCCGCGCGCGGTACTCCTGATACTGGTGATCGTCCGTGCACATTTCGTCGCCATGAGAGATGAGCGTCGGCACGCCGTGCAGGTCGAGCAATTCCACGTCGTCGAGCAGGCGGCAGCCCGCGGCCGCAGCGAATCGGCCGCCGAGCGCAAAATCACGATTGCCGTGGCCCACTTGCAGCGGCACGCCGGCGGCGGCGATGCCCGCCAACGACTTGACGATGGTCCGGACGAATGGATCGCGCATCTGGTCGTCCCCGATCCACCAGTCGAACAGATCGCCGAGGAAATACACCGCCGCCGCATTGCGCGCCGGGCCGGACGCGAAGCGATGGAAGGCGTGCAACGCGCCCGGGCGATCGGGCGACAGGTGCAGGTCCGATGCGAAGAGGGTCGGTCCCGTTGCTGCCAAGGCTGTGCTCTCCTGCGCTCGGAAATTGTCTGCGGGCCCGACCGCTGTCGGCGTCAGCCCGGCACTTCCTCGGCCTTGAGGATCACCACGTCCTCGCGCGGAACATTCTGGTGGAAGCCGCTGTTGCCGGCGGGTACCACGCGAATGCGATCCACCACATCCTGCCCGGCCGTTACCTTGCCGAAGACGCAATAGCCCCAGCCGTTGGCCGACGGCGCCTTGTAGTCGAGGAAATCGTTATCGGCAATGTTGATGAAGAACTGCGCGGTGGCCGAGTGCGGCTCCGACGTGCGCGCCATGGCTACGGTGTACATCTTGTTCTTGAGTCCATTGCCCGCCTCGTTGGCGACCGGTTCGCGCGTAGGCTTCTGTTTCATTCCGGGTTCCATGCCGCCACCCTGGATCATGAAGCCGTCGATGACGCGGTGGAATATCGTGTTGTCGTAGTGACCGTCGCGGACGTATTGCAGGAAGTTGGCGACGCTGGCCGGTGCGTTCTCGGCGTCGAGCGTCAGAGTGACGTCACCCATGCTGGTTTTCAGGACAACCATGTGAATCTCCGTAATTGATCGGTGAATGCGAAGGCGTTCAGCCGCCGATGACTTTGGCGGACTTGATGACGACCTGTGTCGCCGGCACGTCGGCCGGGTTGATGCCTGGCGCCAGCGCGCCGGTCGCGCCCTTCGGCGCCTTGGCGATCTTGGTCACCACGTCCATGCCGGAAATCACCTTGCCGAAGACCGTATAGCCGTAGCCCGACGAGTTCGCGGCGGTGAAGTCCAGTCTCTTGTTGTTGCCGACGTTGATGAAAAACTGCGCAGTGGCGGAATTGGGGTCGCCGGTGCGTGCCATGGCGATGGTGCCCGGAACGTTGGAGAGTCCGGCCTTGGCCGAGGACTCCGACTCGATCGGGATCGGCGGCCTGGTCGGTTTCTGATAGAAATCGGTCGTGAAGCCGCCACCCTGGACCATGAACCCGTCGATCACGCGGTGGAATTGCGTGCCCGCGTAGTGACCGCTTTTCACGTACGTCAGGAAATTGGCGACGGTCTTGGGCGCGGCATCCGGATAGAGTTCGAGCTTGATGACGCCGGCGCTGGTGTCGAGTTCGACTTGCGGGTTGGCGGCAAGCGCCGTGGCGCTCGCGAACGCAAAGGCAGCGACGGCGATGGTGAGTCGGTGCAGCATCGTGGATTCTCCGTTGGGCAGGATTGTGGAAAAAATGTGGTCAGCGGGGCGCAGCGGGCGGCGGCATCGTGCCCGTCGTCGCGGTGGCAGGGGTGATGGCGGGGGCGGGCACGGTGCCGACGGAAGCGCTCGCGGCAGGCATGGCGGCGCTTGCCGCGAGCGGACTCAACGCGTCGCGGACGAACTTCAGCTTTACCGGCGCGGTTCGGTTGCGCGCATCGCGGGCGATTGCCATTTCGTAATTCTGTGCCGCGAGACGAGCATAGATGTCGCCCAGATTCTCGTAGGCAATCACGTAGTCCGGCGAGGCGCGGATCGCCGCCTCGAGCGCGTCGCGCGCGAGGCCGTAGTTGCCCTTCCGGGCGTAGATGACCGCGAGGTTGTTCTGCGGCTCGGGCAATTCCGGGAAGTCACCGAGCACGGCCTGGAACATGGCGACGGCCGCGTCGTCCTGCCCGGCGTCGGTGAGCGCGACCCCCTTCAGGAAACGCGCCTGCGGTTCGCGCGGGCGCTCGGCGATCAGCTTGTCCAGCGCGACGATCGCGGCGTCGTATTTGCGCTCGGCGATCAGGCCGCGCGCGACCTTCAACTCGCCGGCGTAGGCCTTGCGTCCGGCCTCGCTGAATTCGCGCGGATCGGCCTGGTCGCCGACCGGCGGAGACTGCGCGGGCACGACCGTCGCAATCATGGCGAAGGTCAGGGCGGCGAAGATCTGGCGAAGGGTCGTCTCGGTCATGACAGGTCGTCGCACCGATCGTGTGGACGCGATGCGAAGCGTCGATTCTAGCAGGCGGGGCGGGGCAGGCCGGACAGACGCGCGGCGGTCGCGGCGATCAATCGGCGCGCAATCGACACGGAGGGCGGAAGCGGCGGCATCGCTTCGACATCGAACCAGCGCGCCTCGGCGATTTCCTCGTCCTCCAGCTTGATCTCGCCGCCGGAGTACTCGGCGGTGAAGGCGACCATCAGCGAATGCGGAAAGGCCCAGGACTGGCTGGCGAAGTAGGTGAGCGTCCCGACTTCGACGCCGACCTCTTCGCGCACTTCCCGGCGAATGCAGTCCTCGATGGTCTCGCCTGGTTCGACGAATCCGGCCAGCGCGCTGTACATCCCGGGAGGGAAGCGATGCGAGCGCGCCAACAGGATCTCGCGGCCGCGGGTGACCAGCGCCATCATCGCCGGAGACACGCGCGGGTAGGCAACCAGGCCGCAGGCCGGACATTCCTTGGCACGTTCGGCGGCTTTGTCGAGCGTCGCATTGCCGCAGCGCCCGCAGAAGCGGTGGGTGCGGTCCCAGTGGACGATCTGGTACGCCCGCGCGGCCAGCGCCAGCAGCGGCTCGGGTACCTTGAAGAACAACGAACGCAGGCCGACGTAGCGCATGCCTTCGGGCTCGACGGCGTCGTCGCCGAGGTTGAGTGCCAGGCAGGCCTGCCCTTCGAGCAGGCCCAGGAAATGCGCGGCGCCGTCGATTCCCGATCGTGTCAGATCATGCAGTGCCGGCAGCGCGAGCGATTCGTCGGGACTGGCGAAGACCAGCACCCGGTCACCGCGAAACGCGAACGCGTGCGCCGCCGCGGGCAATACCTGCGGGGGGGAATGCGACGGCGAAAAGCCCTCGGGTGTGTACACGGCGGCGAATCGCGTCAGGCGCCGACCGATGCTGCGTGGAAGTTCACGCTGCCTCGAAGGGCAGTGTGCGCACGCGCTTGCCGGTTGCCGCGGCGAGCGCGTTGGCGACCGCCGGCGCGATCACCGGGACCGCCGGCCCGCCCACACCGGAAGGCTTGGCGGTGGAGGGGACGATGTGCACGTCGATCGCCGGCATGTCGCCGATGCGCAGCTGCGGATAGTCGTGGAAATTCGACTGCTGGACGACACCATCCTTCAGCGTGATGGCGCTGTACAGCGCGGCCGAAAGGCCGAAGCCGATGCCGCCTTCCATCTGCGCCTTGACGATGTCCGGATTCACCGCGATGCCGCAGTCCACCGCGCAGACCACGCGGTCGACCTTGAGTTTTCCGCTCGCATTCACGGTGATCTCGGCGACCTGCGCGACCACCGTGCCGAACGACTCGTGCAGCGCGATGCCGCGACCGCGCTTCTCACCCGCCTTGCCCGCCTCAAGCGGCGTGCCCCACCCCGCCTTGGCGGCGACCAGTTCCAGCGTGGCGAGGTGCCGCGGGTGCCCGGCGAGCATCGCGCGGCGAAAGGCGACCGGGTCCTTGCCTGCAGTGGCGGCCAGTTCGTCGATGAAGGTCTCGGTCGAGTAGGCGGTGTGCGTCGAGCCGACCGAGCGCCACCACAATACCGGCACGCCCTGCCTGGGCGAGTGCAGATCCACGGTGAGGTCGGCGATCGCATAGGGGAGATTCGACGCGCCGTCGACGCTGGTACGGTCGACGCCGTTCTTCACCAGCATCGGCTCCAGAACGGTGCCGCTCATGATCGACTGGCCGACCAGACGGTGCTGCCAGCCCGCGATGTTGCCATCGGCATCCAGACCGGCGGCCAGCGTGTGCAGGAACATCGGCCGGTAATAGCCGCCGGCGGTGTCGTCCTCCCGGGTCCACACCAGTTTCACCGGTATGTCCGGCTTGTCGCTCTTGACCAGTGCGACGGCGATGGACACCGCTTCGAGCACGTAGTCGGACTTCGGATTTCCGCGGCGGCCGAAACTGCCTCCGGCGTAGAGCGTGTTGAGCTTGATCTGCTCGGGCTTCAATCCGGTGTAGCGGGCGACCGCGCCCTGGTCGATCGTCTGGAGTTGCTCGCCGTTCCAGATTTCGCAGCCCTCGCGCGACAGTTTGACCACGCAGTTCATCGGTTCCATCGCGGCATGCGCGAGATAGGGAAATTCGAAGGTGGCCTCGAGTTTCTTGGCCGCACCGGCGATGGCCTTGGCCGCGTCGCCTTCCTTGCGCACCGGCGTCCCCGGCGTTGCCGCGAGGCGGCGATACTCCGCCATCATCTCCGCGGAGTTGCCCCGGAATCCCGTCGACTGTATCCATTCGAGTTTCAGCGCGTCGCGGCCTTTTTTCGCGGCCCAGAAGGTCGTGGCGATCACCGCCACGCCGGTCGGGATCTCGACGACGAAGCGCACGCCTGGCACCTTGGACACTTCCGTGGAGTCGACAGTCTTCAGCCGTTGTCCGAAGCGCGGCGCATGCGCGACCACCGCCGTGAGCATGCCCGGGAGCTTCAGGTCCTGGGTGAATTGCGCGCTGCCGTCGGATTTGGCCTTCGAATCGGTGCGTGGCACGTGCTTGCCGATATAGACGAAATCTTTGGCGTCCTTGAGTTTCACGCTGGCCGGGACCGGTTGTCTCGCCGCCGCTTCCGCCAGTTCGCCCAGGTTCGCCTTCTTGCCGTTGGCGTGGAACACGACGCCGCTTTTCACCTGCACGCTGTCCGGCGGCACCTTCCACTGCTGCGCGGCGGCGGCGACCAGCATGGCGCGCGCGGCGGCGCCGGCCAGGCGATATTGCTCGAAGGAGTTGGCGATCGCCGTCGATGCACCCGTGCCCTGCACCGGGCCCCAGCGCAGGTTGTTGTAGCGCGCGGCGTCGGCGGGCGCGCCCTCGACCCGGACCTGCGACCAGGCGGCGTCGAGTTCCTCGGCGAGGAGTGTCGCGAGGCCGGTGTACACGCCCTGACCCATTTCGAGGTGCTTGGCGACGATGGTGACGGTGTTGTCGCGGCCGATGCGCAGGAAGGCATTCGGCGCGAAGCTGCCCGCGGCGGGTGTGGCCGCCGCCGTGCCGGGCGCTGACGACTGCGCTGCGGCGTCGGTGAAGTGCAGCCCGAGGGTCAGGCCGGCGCCTGCAGCGGCGGTGACCTTCAGGAAAAAGCGGCGGCTCATGGTGCCATCGGTGGCGTCGCGAGGACGCATGCGCATCGGATTCATGGTCATTTTTCCTCAGGCCAGCGACTGCGCCGCGTCCTTGATGGCCGCACGGATGCGCACATAGGTGGCGCAACGGCACAGATTGCCTGCCATGGCCTCGTCGATGTCGGCGTCGGTCGGGCGCTTGTTTTTCGCCAGCAAGGCCGCTGCCGACATCACCTGCCCGGATTGACAGTAGCCGCATTGCGGCACGTCGAGCTTCGCCCACGCCGCCTGCACGGCAGCACCTTCTTTCGTTTTCAGGCCCTCGATGGTGGTGATCTCGACGCCTGGCTTGATGGCGGACAGCGCGGTCTGGCAGGAACGCACCGGCGCGCCGTCGATGTAGACGGTGCAGGCGCCGCACAGCGCCATTCCGCAGCCGTACTTGGTGCCGGTGAGGTTCAGATTGTCGCGCAGGATCCACAGCAGCGGCGTGTCGCCGGCGACGCTGGCCGCGATATCCACGCGCTCCTTGTTGACGAAGATGGTGGGCATGCCGGAACTCCGGAAAATTGGCGGGCAACGAGGTGCACCGGGGCCGACAATTCTACGCGTGGTGACGTCGGGATTGCCGTTGTGCCTGCCCGAGTCCAGGCTCGAATCGCTGCCGCGACGGGCGTTGAAGGGCGCAATAAAACGCTGGCAACAGCCGGGCGCCGCGCCGGGCATCGCCGCTGGGCATCGACTGCGGGCATCGCGTACAATTCCCTGTTTAACTTGGGGAAATTGTCATGGAAGCCGAAGAGATCAATGCCATCGCCAACTCGCTCGACGACCTGCGCACGCGCACCGTCGAGTTGCGGAGGTATCTTTGACTTCGATGTCGCTTCCGAACGCCTGGCCGTTGTAACCCGCGAGCTCGAGGATCCCAAGGTCTGGGACACGCCCGAACGGGCGCAGGCACTGGGCAAGGAAAAAAAACAGCTCGACGGCGTTGTTGGCACGCTGGACGAACTCGCCCGGGGGCTGGACGAAGGCGACGAGTTGTTCGAACTCGCCAAGGGCGAGGGCGATGAGGCAACATTGCGCGCGGTGGCGACGGATATCGAGAGTCTCGCCATTTCAATCGGCGAACTCGAGTTCCGGCGCATGTTCAACAATGCGCTCGACCCGGCGAATTGCTTCATCGACATCCAGGCCGGCAGCGGCGGCACCGAGGCACAGGACTGGGCGTCGATGCTGCTGCGCATGTACCTGCGCTATTGCGAGCGCAAGGGCTACCGGACCGAGGTGCTCGAGGAATCCGCCGGCGAAGTCGCCGGCATCAAGAGTGCATCGATCAAGGTCGAGGGCGACTACGCCTATGGCTACCTGCGCACCGAAGTCGGCGTGCACCGGCTGGTGCGCAAAAGCCCCTTCGACTCCAACGCGCGCCGGCACACATCCTTCGCCAGCGTGTTCGTGTACCCGGAGGTCGACGATTCCATCGTGGTCGACATCAATCCGGCGGACCTGCGCATCGACACCTATCGCGCGTCGGGCGCCGGCGGCCAGCACATCAACAAGACCGACTCGGCCGTGCGCATCACCCATCTGCCGACCGACATCGTCGTGCAATGCCAGAACGACCGCTCGCAGCACCGCAATCGCGCCGAGGCGATGCTGATGCTCAAATCCAAGCTCTATGAACTCGAGTTGCGCAAGCGCCGCGAAGCGCAGCAGAAACTGGAGGATTCCAAGACCGACATCGGCTGGGGTCATCAGATCCGCTCCTATGTGCTCGACCAGTCGCGGATCAAGGATCTGCGCACCAATTACGAAGTCGGCAACACCCAGGCCATCCTCGACGGCGGCCTCGACGACTTCATCGCCGCCAGCCTGAAGCAGGGAGTGTGATCCGCATGTCCGCCACCGATACGACCCCCGAGGCGCCCGCGCCCGTCGACGAAAACAGGATCATCGCCGAGCGGCGGGCCAAGCTGACCGCGTTGCGCCTGCATGGACAGGCGTTCCCCAATGACTTTCGCCGCGACAGATTCGCTGCCGACCTGCACTCGCAACACGGCGAGGAAGCCAATGAGGTGCTGGAGGCGAAGGGCATCACGGTGGCGATCGCCGGGCGGATGATGCTGAAGCGGGTGATGGGCAAGGCCTGCTTTGCCACGCTGCAGGACATGACCGGGCGTATCCAGCTCTACGTGACGCTGGACGCGATCGGCGCCGACGCGCTCGAAGACTTCAAGCACTGGGACCTGGGCGACATCGTCGGCGCCACCGGCACGCTGTTCCGCACGCGTGCCGGCGAATTGTCGGTCAAGGTGAGCGCAATCCGCCTGTTGGCCAAGGCGCTGCGCCCGCTGCCGGAAAAATTCCACGGCATGACCGACCAGGAGCAGCGCTACCGGCAGCGCTACGTCGACCTCATCACCAATCCCGGATCGCGCGAAATTTTCATCAAGCGCTCGCAGATCGTCCAGGCGATGCGCGAATTCTTCGTCGCCCGCCGCTATCTCGAGGTCGAGACGCCGATGATGCATCCGATTCCCGGCGGCGCCGCGGCGCGGCCCTTCGTCACGCATCACAATGCGCTGGACATGGAACTCTTCCTGCGCATCGCGCCCGAGCTTTACCTGAAGAAACTGGTGGTTGGCGGCATGGAACGCGTGTTCGAGGTCAACCGCAATTTTCGCAACGAGGGGATCTCCACACGGCACAACCCCGAGTTCACCATGCTCGAGTTCTACGAGGCCTATCGGGACTATCACTATCTGATGGACCTCACCGAGGAGCTGATCCGCGAATTGGCGACCAAGGTCTGCGGCGGCACGTCGATCGAGTACCAGGGTGCGGCCATCGACCTGGCCAAACCCTTCGACCGGCTGACCATGGCGCAGGCGATTCATAAGTACAACCCGCAGTACCCGCTGGCCGATCTCGACCGGGTCGACTACCTGAAGGCCGCGCTGGTGCCGCACAGGGTCGAGGTGTTTCCAACCGACGGTCTGGGTCTCCTGCAGTTGAAGCTTTTCGAGGCGACGACCGAGAGCATGTTGATCGAGCCCACCTTCATCATCGCCCATCCGACCGACGTGTCGCCGCTGGCTCGCGCCAACGATGCCAATCCGGCGGTGACCGACCGCTTCGAGCTGTTCATCACTGGACGCGAATTTGCCAACGGTTTCTCGGAACTGAACGATCCCGAGGACCAGGCGGCGCGCTTCCAGGCGCAGGTCGACGCGCGCGAGGCGGGGGACGAGGAGGCGATGTACTTCGACGCCGACTACCTGCGTGCGATGGAATATGGTCTGCCGCCTACCGCGGGCGAGGGTATCGGCGTCGATCGGCTGGTGATGCTGCTGACCGACGCGCCGTCGATCCGTGACGTGATCCTGTTCCCGCAGTTGAAAAGCGAGAGCTGACGCGGGAGGCGAGGAGCGCGCCATGTACAAGCGATACGGTACTTTTGCCGAGTTCTATCCGTTCTACCTGTCCGAGCATGCCAACGCGACCTGTCGTCGCCTGCATTTTGTCGGCTCGTCACTGGTGCTCGGTTGTCTGGTCGCGGCTTTCGTCCAGGCCAACACCTGGTGGCTGGCTGCGGCGCTGTTCTGCGGTTACGGTTTTGCCTGGGTCGGCCATTTTTTCTTCGAGCACAACCGGCCGGCGACCTTCAGGTATCCGCTGTACAGCTTCATCGGCGATTGGGTCATGTACCACGACATCATTACGGGGCGCATCCGCTTCTAGCGCAGGGGCAGATATACCGGACTGGGGTATATTGACAGATACCCGGGCCGGGTATAACGTAGTCCCATGGACACGACCATTGCGGCACCGGTGGCCCCCCCCTCGGCGCTGACCCCGGAACGCATCGATCTCGGCCTCACGGGCATGACCTGCGCGGCCTGCGCCGCGCGTATCGAAAAGGTCCTGAACCGGGTGGCCGGCGTGCATGCGGCGGTCAATTTCGCCACCGAGACCGCACAGGTGGACTTCGACCCGGCACAGACCAACGCCGAGCAGTTGATCGCCGCCGTGGCGCGCGCCGGGTACGGCGCCGCGCAGCGGTCCGACCCCGAAGCCGACCGCCGCGCCGACGAGGCGCGCAAGGCGGCGGAGTTCGCCGACCTCAAGCGCGAATTCATCGTTGCGGCATTGTTGACCGCGCCGCTGCTGGCGCAGATGGTGCCGATGGCCTGGAGCGGCTTCGACGGCGCCGCGCACACCGAACTCCTGCCGCGCTGGCTGCAACTAGTTCTCGCTGCGCCGGTGCAGTTCTGGATCGGCCGACGCTTCTATGTCGGCGGGTGGCACGCGTTGCGCGGTGGTGGCGCGAATATGGACGTGCTGGTCGTGCTGGGCACGACCATGGCCTTTGTGTTCAGCGCCGTCGTCACGTTGGCAGGGTTGCACGCCTACCACGTGTATTTCGAGGCTTCCGCGGCGGTCATCACGCTGGTGCTGCTGGGCAAGCTGCTCGAAGCACGGGCGAAGGCCGGCACCTCGGCCGCGCTCGAAGGCCTGCTGCGTCTGCAGCCCAAGACCGCGCATGTGCTGCGCGACGGCGTCACGGTCGACGTTCCGCTCGACGCGGTGCGCGCCGGCGAGCGCTTCATCGTCCGCGCCGGCGAGGCTGTTCCGGTCGATGGCGTGGTGCGCGACGGCGCATCGAGCGTGGACGAGAGCATGCTGACCGGCGAGTCTGTCGCCGTGGCCAAGGCTGCGGGCGCGACCGTCTATGCGGGCACGCTCAACCAGGACGGCCTGCTGACCTGCGAGGCGACCGGCGTGGGCGGCGCGACGCTGCTCGCCGGCATTGTGCGGCTGGTCGCGGAAGCGCAGGGCAGCAAGGCGCCGATCCAGCGCCTCGCCGATCGTGTTTCCGGCGTGTTCGTACCGGTGGTGGTGGTGATCGCCTTCCTTACCTTCGCACTGACCTGGTGGCTCGCGGGTGACCTGACCACAGCGTTGGTGCATTCGGTCGCGGTGCTGGTCATCGCCTGCCCCTGCGCGCTGGGACTGGCTACACCGACGGCGATCATGGTCGGCACCGGACGCGGCGCACAAACAGGCGTGCTCATCCGCAATGCCTCGGCACTGGAGCAGGCGGGGCGCCTGCAAACGCTGATCGTCGACAAGACCGGGACCCTGACCGAAGGCAAGCCTTCAGTCGCGGAGGTGTTCACGGTCGATGGCGTAACCCGGGACGAGGTGCTGCGCATCGCGGCGGGTCTCGAGCAGGGATCGACGCATCCACTGGCCAAGGCCGTGCTGGACGCGGCCAAGGCGCAGGGCGTCGTGCCGGAGGCGATCAGCGAGTTCGTTTCTGCTCCGGGAAAAGGCATCGCCGCCCGTATCGGCGCCGACGCCAAGCCGACCTTCCTGGGCTCGCTCGACTATGTGCAAGGCGAGGGCGTGGCCTTGCCGCCGGAATTGCTGGCGCAGGCGCGCGCTCGTGGCGGCACGCTGGTCGCGGTCGGCAGCACTGCGCATCCGCTTGGCGTTCTCGCCGTGGATGACGCGCTGCGCCCAACCTCGGCCGAAGCCATACGCCGGCTGCAGGCCGCGGGCGTGAATGTGGTGATGCTCACCGGCGACAACGCGGCGACCGCGAAGGCGGTGGCCAACGCGGTGGGAATCACCGATTATCGTGCCGGCGTGCTGCCCGCCGACAAGGCGCAGGCGGTGCGCGACCTGAAAGCAAGAGGTGTTGTCACCGGCATGGTTGGCGATGGCATCAACGACGCGCCCGCGCTGGCTGCAGCCGATGTGAGCTTCGCCATCGGCGCGGGTTCGGACATCGCGATCGAGGCGGCCGACGTCACGCTGATCCGCGCCGATCTTCTGGCGGTGGTCGACGCGATATCGCTGTCGCGGGCCACGCTGTCGAAGATCCGCCAGAACCTGTTCTTTGCGTTTGCGTACAACGTGCTGGGCATCCCGCTGGCCGCGGTGGGGATGCTGAACCCGGTGGTCGCCGGGGCGGCGATGGCGGCGAGTTCCGTGTCGGTGGTCACCAATGCGCTGTTGCTCAAGCGCTGGCGGCCGGCCGGCATCGACCCCAGGAGCAAATGATGGAAACCGTATCGATGAATGTGCAGGGCATGACCTGTGGCGGCTGCGTGGCGAGCGTCACCCGCGTGTTGAAGGCGCTGCCGGGGGTGACTGAAGTCGAAGTCTCGTTGCAGCCCGGCGCGGCGAAGGTGAGCTTCGACCCGTTGACCACAGGCGTTCCCGTGCTGCGTGCGGCGATCGAGGACGCGGGCTTCGATGTCGCCGCCTGAGGCAGGTTGCGCGCAGCATCATCCGGCGGTGGCGCGAGCACCGGCCGACGCGGCCGCACTCGCCAAGCGCCTCAACCGCATCGAGGGCCAGGTGCGCGGCATCGGCAGGATGATCGGCGAGGATCGTTACTGCATCGACATCCTGACGCAGGTGTCGGCGGTGCAGTCCGCACTCGACGCGCTGGCGCTGCAATTGCTCGAGCACCACCTGCACGGCTGCGTCAAGCACGCGGTCAGGTCCGGCGACGGCGACCACGCCATCGACGAGGCGCTGGCGGTGATCCGCAAGTTCGCACGGTGACGATCTGATATTGCCGTCTGACGCGTACCGTCGACTCCACCACGCCAAGGGCGAGCGTGACCGCATCGCTTCTCTGTTTTTGACGGAGAGGTTGTTGGAGGTTCGTTCAATTCGACAGCTGTTCGCAGTTGCCGGTCTGGCGGGAATGTTCGGTGCGACCGGGGCCATCGCCAAGGACTGTCCGAATCAACCGCGCCAGCCGGCGACGAACGCGCTGATCAAGCTGGTCGATTCGGACGTCGATCTGAGAAACGACCTGTCTCAGTCCATCGCCATGGGCCGGAAGGTCAACGGCGATCCGAAAACCAATCCGATCGCCAGCCTCGAGGATTACTACGACTTCATCGACGCTCTGGTGACCTACAACCCGCAGAACATGAAGACCGGCGAACTCAGCGGAGCGATCCGCGTCAGCATGGATGGAAAGAATTACTGCAACTGGAACATTCTCGATCTGCTGTCCTACAGCTATTTCCTGGTGGATCGGCAGTTGACCACCGATCCGCGCGGGCAGATCCAGTTCAAGAACAGGAAATTTTCGACCTGGATGCGGTCGGTGGCGGAATCCTGGGGCAAGTATCTGGAAACGCCTGCGTCGGCGCGGTACGTGCCGGATTTCCAGCAGGACCCGAATTTCGGTGACTGGTATTGCCCGTCAAAGCCTTATGCGACGTATCAGCTGTTCTTCACACGGGAACTTTGCCGGAAAACGTTTCCCCAGGGCTCGCGCCCGGTTCACGGCTTTGGCGACCCCGGCACCGTGGTGTCGATCGGCGATTCCACCTCCGCCGGATGGTGGCCGATCAGCCGCGACGGAAAGCTGGTCACGACGTATGACGGCGTCGCGCAGTCGGGGCGGCTGATCAAGGGCAAGCTTTATAGCGATGTGCATTCGTTCATCGCGGGTGAGGCCGGGGAAACCGTGCTGGACGGGTTTGGCGAGCTTGATCCGAACCTCTTCAATGGCGGGATCTGGACGCATCAGTTTCTGAACGTGAACAACTACCATCGGCTGCATACACCGGTGGCAGGCAAGCTGATCTATCTGCGACATTTTCAATCCGGCGTGCGGATGAAATCGGGCTGGAAGGCGCCGATCGGGAAGGGCGAAGTCGGTCAATACGACCCGCAGGACACGGCGGACTGGCAGTTCGGCCAGACTCGAATGGTGATCGGAATCCAGACGCCCACGAACGGTGTCGTGGTGCTCTCGCCGATGGGGATGGCGCAGGTTTCGGGCATCGTGAAGCGCGACTGGGTGAAGTTGAACGCGATGGCCGAAAAAGGTCAGGAGTTCGCCAATTTCAAGTTCGGCGGCTCGGATTTCGTCGTGATCTTCGAGGAAAAAGCGCGGTTTACCCTGACCGTCCCTGCGACACAGGAACCGGAACCCGGCGCCGGCAGGAACTACAAGTTGACCTATCAGGGCGAAAAATACGGCTGCTTCGGCGGGACCACCCAATGTCCCGACGCGCCGGTCGGTTTCCCGTCGGCGATTCCCGCGGATCGGTAAACGCCCAACGGAAAGACGGCGCGGCCCTGTGCATGGGGCCGCGCCGTTCCTTGGGCGAAACGGGTTTTGGATCAGGTTTGCGCCAACACCGAAACCATCTATCCGTCCGCCACCGGCGTTTCGCTTGGCGGTGGCGGACCGAGCTCGTTTACTGGCACACCGTTCCCGGCGTCCGGAACACCTGCCGGACGATCGGTTTGCTCTGCACCACGCCGTTGACCGAGGACGCGAACATTGCGCTGTTGCCGTTGGCGAAGCTCACCGTCAACGTGCCCACCGGCGTCAGCACGACGCTTGTCGGGAGGAACGGCACCGCGCTGAACGCCGGACCCGTCGTGCGGTACAGCGTTCCGGTGTAGACGCTCGGAGCCGACTTGGTGATGGTCGCCGACAGCCACAGCGGCGTGCCATCCGCACCGTAGGTGAACCACGTCGCGAAGATGACGTCGCCCTGGTGCGTGAAGTTCACGCCCCAGCCGGATTCAAATCCCGCCGGCGCCGCCCACCACAGGTCCTGGTAGTTGGTGGCGAGCGCCAGGTTCGCCAGCGCCCCCCAGGTGCAGACCGGGAGCGGGCCGAACACCTGCCGCGTGATCGGCTTGGTCTGCGTTACGCCGAAAACGGTATAGGCCAAGCTGCCGTTGTGAATGTCGCTGAACGTCAAGGTCCCGGACCCGACCGCGGTCGCGGTCACCGCGGCCGGATTGAACGGTACCGCGCTGAACGCCGGTCCCGACGTCTGGTAGATCACGCCGGCGTAGACCCCTTCGGCGATCTTCGTTGCCGTCATCGACAGCCACAACGCCTTGCCGGTGGCGTCGTAGGTGAACCACGTCGCGAAGATGACGTCACCCTGGTGCGCGAAGTTGATGCCCCAGCCGGATTCGGATCCTGCCGGCGCATTCCAGAACAGACCCTGATAGTTCGCTCCGCCAGCAATGGCGCCCGCCTGATTCACGGTGAACGTTTGCCCATCAACGGTGATGGTGCCCGTGCGCGGTGCTGAACCCGGGTTGGAATCGACGCTATAGAGGACACCCAGGGAGGGGGTGGATATGCTGCCGTTGGCGTCTTCACCCGGGAGGTGGATCCAGGGGACGTTTCTCCGGACCGTGTGTCCGGAAGCCGTGATGCAGTTTGTCGTTACCGACGGAAGCGGGAAACCACCGCCGCCGACTGCGGGGACCGAAGCATCCGTCGGCGACAACGTGATGGTGCAACTGCTGGAAACGAAGGGTGCGGCCGCGATGTGCGCCAGATAATCGTAGGGCCCGGACACCCAGTGACCGACGAAACAAGCTTCGCCCGGGCCCCGGGTCAACGTCATCGGAACATTGTTTGGAATGTCAATTCCAGACAAGGTCGAGTTGTCTGGTAACAAGGTGAACGCGTAGGAATACGCGCTAATGCAAGAGGAATTTGAGACGGACATGCCCGATATGGAAATGTTTCCGTCAGCCGCATCGGCGAGCGTTCCGTTCGTAAATTCAATGCCGGTACAGGGAGTGCCGGGACCCTTGATTCCCGCCCAATGAATATTCAGCGTGTTGACAACGCTTTGGCAATACGCAGCGTTGTATTCGGATGCCTTGGCCGCGACGCTGCCGAGAAGGAATGCAGCGACGAACGACAAGTACCAGCAGCTCTTCCGCGCGGTCATCATTGGCTGGACTCCTTTTTGCCGGAAAGCAGGAGGAATACGGTCGGGATCAGGCTTTTCAGCATGGCGATCTCCATTCGTATTGCGACAGGACCACACAGCGCCTGAAACCAGTACAAACGCGACGCCGGTTTGCGACAGCAAAACACGAACAGTCACCCCGGCCTCTGGTCTTGTCGGCAGGACTTGTCTGCGCTGCAAACGCACAACGCAGGCGAAGCGCCATTCACCGCTGCGGTGGGGCACCAAGCCGCACGGTTCCCTAGCGTGTGGGTACCGGTATAAACCCATTGTCGCAAGCGCGCAATGATCGCGAGCGCGCAATGAGAACCGTTCGCGCCAGAAAGGCCGCATGACTCGAGCAGGACAAATCAGGAACGACACGACGCAAATCCACGAGTACTGTGTTGCGCGCCTGGCTCCCGGGCAGCGATCCGAACGGCTGCTTCTCGGTTGCAACGGGAGCATCGGACCCGGAAATCGCGCCGTTGAACTGCTGCCTGGACACACAATGCCTGAGAGCGTCGCGGCCGCGGCGCTGACGATTGCGCTGCGCTGCGCTGATCGTCGTCCTGCTGTGTCAGGCCGCCTGCGCGCGCGTCAGCAGGAAATCCTGGTGCATCACATTGTCGAAGTAGTAAGGCGCGGCCAGCGCTTCGAACTCGGTGCGGAAGCGCTCGAGCTTCTGCGGATTCGCGGCCATGCTCTCGACGAGCTTCTGCATCGGACCAACAGAACGTTCCATGAACAGCCGGAAGTGCGGAATGCTGAGCGTCGACCACTTCATGACCCCACGCTCGAAGAATGGCGCAGTGAACTTGTCGCCGAGGCGCTCGGCAACGATCGCCGGGTTGCCCCACTGCGGCGGCGGTGCGGCGCCTGGCGGCGGCGGCGGTGCATTGCGGCCCACGAACGCGAACATTCGCCCGATGAAGTGCTCGGGCGGCCACGTCGCGAACGCGACCCGACCGCCCGGCTTCAGCACGCGCCGCATTTCGGCCGTGGCGACATCGGGGCGCGGGGCGAACATATGGCCGAACTGGCTGACAACGACATCGAACGACGCGTCAGGGTAGGGCAGATCCTCGGCGTCGCCCTGAGCCCATACGATGTCGGGCAGGCGGGCGATGGCAGCGTTCTCGCGCGCCTGCTCGATCAACTCGGGCGTCAGGTCGAGGCCGGTGACCTTCGCCCCCCGGCTCGCCGCGGTGATCGCCAGAACGCCAGTGCCGGTGCCGACGTCGAGCACCGTCTCGCCGGCGGTGATGCCCGCGAAGCGGACGACATGGCCCGCGACCGGCGTGGTGAACAGCGCCGTTGGCCCGAACGAGGCCCACATTTCGCGCTGGCGCTGCTTCAGTTGCGTAAACGGATCCTGGCTCATGGGGTCTCCTCGGGGGGGGCGGCACAATGTGCAAGCGGGGCGTGCCGGTTGGCAGGAAGACGAGCGTAACATCGGCGGATCCGAGATCGGCATACTCCGCGTTCGGGAAACCCGCGCATCGCGCAATAGCGCCTCCACAGCGACGCCCAACCACTCCGCCTCGCCATCGGCCCGGTCGCGTCGACCGGTGATACCCTGATCCTCAGCGCCTGCTGCGGCTGAAATTGCGCTCCCTCGACATGAATCAGTCCCGCGACTATTTGTTTGACGTGCCCACTTCCGCAGCCTGGGGACTCTCACGCTTGCCAGGACGGGCGCAGTCGATTGTCGATGCCGGACTGCGCCGTTCCGAGTGGCGCATCGCGTTCGTTCAGGCATTCATCGTGCTGCTGCTCGGCGCCCTCTTCTTCATGTCGCCGCCGCCGGCGGATCCGGTTTCGAGTCTGCGGCCGGTGCCTTATGCGTTGGCGGCGATGGCGGTCGCCCTGGCGGGACGCGTGGTCATCCTCGCCTTGTCGCTCTCGATGCTGCGCATCCTGACCTACATCGGCGTCGTCATCGACATAGCCGTCATCATTGTGCTGATATGGAGCTTTCACCTTCAGTACGGGCAGCCGCTTGCCTTGTTTCTGAAAGCGCCGACGCAGCTCTATCTCTTCGTGGTGATCGCCTGGCATGGCCTGGCGATGAATCCACCGCGTGTGGCGTTTGCCGGAATTGCCGCCGCATTGGGCTGGCTGTTTCTCACGCTCTACGCCATTCACGACGGCGGCAGCAATATCGTGACCCACGATTTTGTGGTCTATATGACCTCGGCGCGCGTTCTCGTCGGCGCCGAAGTGGACCGCATCATCGCCATACTCCTGTTTTCGGCGGTGTTGTGCCTGGGCATCGCGTCGGCCCGCGCCCAGATGTTGACCGCCGCACTCGGCGTTACCGCCGCCGGTGAGCTGTCCCGTTTTTTTCCGGCGGGCCTTGCCAACCGGATTACTTCCGCCGACGAGCGGGCCGAGGCCGGAGACGCCGTGAGAAAGGAGGCGGCGATTCTGATGATCGACATCAGGGATTTCACCGGCATCGCCGCGAACGCCCGGCCCGAAGAGGTTCTCGCGATACTTTCAGAACTTCAGTCTCGCGCCGTCGCTGCCGTATCGCGGCACGGTGGTGCCATCGACAAATTTCTCGGTGATGGCATTCTTGCGACATTTGGCTGCGTCCATCCGCTGGAATGCTCGTCGGCCGGCGCGCTGCTTGCGGCCATCGATTTCATGACATCGGTCGGCGAATGGAACGACGACCGCGAGGCCGCTGGGCAAAGTGCCGTGAGAGTGGGCGCGGCGGTTGCCAGCGGCGAAGTGCTCTTCGGGACAGTGGGTTTCGGCGACAGACTTGAGTACACCGTCATCGGCGATCCCGTCAACCGTGCGGCCAAACTGGAGAAATACAACAAGACCCTGGGTACGGCACTGATAGCGGACGGCGAGACCTATGCTGCGGCGGAGCGGGAGGGATTCACGGGCCAACCGATCGAGAGACTCCAGTCGCGCAGCATCGCCGGTATCTCCGGGGCCATCGAAATCGTGGTGCTCGTGTAACCTGCGCACCAAAGGGTCGGAGTGATCCGGCTATCGTGCAGCCGTGCGACGGCGAAGCCAATCAGCAACGACAACCCGGGAAGACAACCCGACCCACGTCCTGCAAAACCAGATGCATCGCGCCCGGAATGAATTCTGCAGCTGCGGAAGCGGCAAGCGATACAAGCACTGCTGTGGGGCAGTGATCCCGATCGTGGCGACCGCATCGGACGTCAGGCCAGACGCCCCCGCAGTCCCTCGTGCCGCCGTCGGATCGGCGACCGGCGCGCACGGCGAAATCAGCTTCGAGCCCGAACCGTCGCGTGACTGCGGCAACTGCACCGCGTGCTGCGATGGCTGGCTGACCGGGAGCATTCGGGGTCACGAGATGAGCGTCGGCGTGCCCTGCCATTTCCGCGGGGATGGCGGCTGCACGATCTACGAAGAGCGCCCGGCCGATCCCTGTCGAGGGTTCTACTGTGCATGGCGGTTGCGCGGGAATCCATTTCCCGAGCAATACCGGCCAGACCGGCTCGGGGTGATCATCATGGCGAAGCCGTGGCGGGGCCGGGTCGCGTACTACCTTCATCCGGCCGGGCGCGAGCTGGATGAAACGTTGCTCGAATGGATGCGCGAACACAGCACGTCGACCGGAACCCCGTTTCTGTTCAAGGTCAACGGACGCCACCGGGGCTACGGCTCGCCGGAATTCCAGCAGCACCTCCTCGACAAGGCGGCGCGCGGCGAACCGCTGTTGCCGGGTCTGAATCCCGGCGTGGGTGGACCCTGCAAACTGCTCCCACTGAGCAGCGACCTCGGCGCGATCCAGGACACCCCTCGCTGAAAGGCTGCATCAGGAGCGGTGCGACCGACTGCAACCTGTCGAACTGCGACGGTGGGCGTTTGGGCCGAGTTCGCCCAGTTGCACGCGGCCACCACAATCACCCGGATTCCCGGTGTGCGGGCATTCCGGCGCGAACCTCAACCCGGGTCGGGCATGCACAACCGATGCCAACCGTCGTGACCGAGGCCGCGCATCGTTTCGATATTCCGCTCGTAGATCGTGGCCGCATCGGGAAACGCGGCTACGGCGCGGTCGATGCTCACCTCACGCAACAGATGCAACATCGGATGCGGTGAACGGTTGGTACAGTTCTCGATGTCATCCGGCGCGCTTCCGGCAAATTCGTAGGACGGGTGGAAGCTCGCAATCTGCAAACTGCCTTCGTGCCCGAGCTTCCTGACCACGGCATCGGCCTCGCGCAGGAAGAAGTGAAAGTCGATGAAATCGGTCAGCGCGTGGGGATGGATCAGCAAAGTGGTCTCGACCTCTTCGGGATTCGCCTGTACCAGCAGTTCGAGTTCGTGCCGCAGTTCTGCGAGCAATTCCTCGGCCGTCGTCGCCGCGGTAACCGCGTAGCGAATCTGCCGCTTGACGTGTACGGCCTTGGCAAACGGGCACAGGTTGAGTCCGATCACCACCAACTCCAGCCAGCGTTGCGTTGACGCAATGACACCGGCGATGGTTGCCGCATCGCCGAAGGGGGTCAGGACATCGCTCATGGTTGGGAGGCAGGCCGGAGTTTGCACTTCTCACCCTACGCGAACCCGCTCGCGATTGCGACCCTGCCGGTACAGCACAGCGGGCGGCTCAACGGGTCGATGATTTTCGCTCGCCAATGCCTCAATTCGGCCACGACAGCCGTGGCGCCTCGTCCGCTGACGCGGCCGCTCAACAGCGACCCCCGACCACCCATCTCTCCGTCGGCCCGGTAGCGTCAATCCGTGACAACCTGATCCGACGCTTTCGATGCAAGGACCGGAATCGTCAGCAGTCGATCGATCGGCCTCGGCTGGTGTCCTGGGCGCCGGCGGGCCTCTTCTCGTGCCGACCGAACCGGCAGCAGCCCACGGCGCGATTCAACGCCATAAGCCGCCCTGGGTCGAGAAGGTCTAGGACGAGCCTTTTTTCCCGACGGCCGCAGTGCTCTTTTTCGACTCCTGCCTGCCAAGTTCTTCCTTGGTCAGCTTGACCTTTTTCACCTTTTCCGTCTTGACCTTTTCTTTCTTCACCTTTTCTTTCTTTACTTTTTCCTTCTTCACGACCGGCCCCGCCAATGCCTGCTTCGCCAGCCGTTTGGCTTGCTTGGCTTCGATATCGAGAAGTTTCCTTGTTTTCTGGTGCTGCCGTCTGGCTTTCAGCATTGACGCGTGACTCATTTTTACCTCCGATGAATGAAAGATTGAATTCGACCTTAGCCTGATCCGAGCGTTCCTGGCTGACTGACCGCATCGAGCCCCGGAAACGGCCGATGCGCGGGCATCCGTAGCACGCGTGCAACCCATCCATGAATCGTCACGCCGGGTTTGTGCAAGTATACGAGTTCAAATCGGTTGGCAAGGCCGATGCGTTGAAATTCGGCAAAAATCCGGACCAGGCGAGCCGAACCGTCGCTGTCGAGAATGTTGACCGGCAGGCTACGACCCATCTCGCCGGTGAATCCTGCGTCACCCGGTTGCCGCGACATGCGGCTGACCGCGATTGAGCGAAGCGAGTGAATGGTCCGGGTCGAACGGCGACGGTGAACATCGGGACCGGGTTCGCGCAGCCGTTGCTAGCGCAACAACGGCCGTGAGGCGACGCGCGCCTCGATTGTTGCCATCATCCTGTTGTATTCGGCACCGCCGATGCCACCGTAACGCCGCTTGAATTCCGCCTCTGCCATGAATTCCGGCAGGTCGGCGACATCGGGCATGAAATCGCTTTCCTTGACGCCGTGGGCGAGTGCCTGCGCGAGCTTGCGCGCCCGCCCGGAAGACTGGCTCGCAATTTCACCGAAGCGCGTCCCCGCGCGGTCGGCGCCGATGTCGTTGAACGAAAAGCCGCTGCCGCGTCGCGAATCTTCGATCTCCTTGTGCAGGCCGACCGCATCGGCGAGCGGGCTGCCCGCCTTGGCGGCGATCGCCGCGGAAATCAGGAAATGCTTCGCGAAGTCGTCGCGGCCGGCAAGGGTTACCGTGCGCTGCGCCAGCCGCGCCCACCCGGCCGCTGCGGGCGCGATCGCCGCCAGATCGGTTCCGTTCGCGTAGAACGCCAGCACCACGATCGCCGCATGGTTTTCCGCGACCGTATCCCCGCCGGCACTGCGATCGAGCACGGTTTGAAACAAGGGAGGCATGAGCGTGGCAAGCGAGACCTTCTTCGGCGCCTTGGCCACCGCTTCGACGAGCCGGTCGTGATACGCGTGCAGCCTCGCCTCATCCGCCGGAGACAGCGCGGCAGCGCGCACACGCTTCTCGATGTCGCCATTCCAGACGTAGGTCACCGTAAGGCGCCCGTCGGCGACGCTCACGCCCTTCACGATATCGGCGGCGATCTCGCCCCGGTCGGTCGACACCATCCACCGAACGCTCTCCCGTAGCAGGTAGTCGGCAACAGCAGCGGGTACCGGCAAGCTTCCGATACGAAGATGATCGAAGCGCGGCAACCCTCCGGTTTCACGCAACACGGCGTCGACATTGAGGTAGCGGCCGAAGGGACTTTGGGGGATCTCCGCACTCGCCTGCAGGCTCACGATGCCGGGCCGCAACGCCGTGCGCGCGGCACCTCTGCCGAATCGATTGGCCGCGTAATTCAACATCAGGCTGAGTTCCTGCTCGCTGACGGCGACGCTGCGCGGTCCGCCGGACGGGGCCTTGCGTGGGTCGTGCTGGGCGGCGATGCGTTTCGCGTTCGCGATGTCCTGCGGCGTCAATTTGACGCCGGGCGGGACCGATGGCGTGTCCTGAAAGCAAAGCCAGACCGCGACGATCGCCAACACGGGCAAGGCGAACAGCAGGAGCAGGAGCGTGCGCGCGAGAAGTCTCATTCCATCGCAAATGGACAGGTGCTTCGATCGGAGGACAGGAATTTCATTTGCGCGGGTCTGCTTGTGTTGGGGTCAGTTGGGGGTCAAGCGGCGATTCCCGGTGGCAACGGCTGCCCGGCACGCTTGTCGTTGTGCATTGGCGCGGGCGCTGATGCCAAGGCGGCCGCGAGCGGGCAGGCGGTCGAGCAGTTCCATCGGCGTCGGGCGCCGCGCCAACCTTGCCCGTTCGGGCGCAACAAGCGATTGTCGCATCCTCTCCTTTGCCACTCGGTCGATCGGCGAGCATCCATCGCGCGCGCCATCACGTCATGCCAAGCTGGGCCACCACCGCGTCCAGCACGACCACCTGCCCGTCGCACTGCAACGCGGCGGCGCGCTCCCGGCAGGCGAGCAACGCTTCCCGGTCGCCATGGCCGCGCCCGGCGGCCGCGAGGGAGCGGCCGATTTCCACCTGCAGGTCGGACCAGGGCAAAGGTTCTTCGCGCGTGAAGTCGGCCAGCGCATCGGCGTAGCGCTCGGCCTCGGACCAGTCGTTGGCTTCGAGCGAAGCCCCGATGGCGTCGCGATAGAACCAGAAATGACCGTGCGCCACCGCGTCCTCGCGCAACAGCGCTTCGCCGGTCGTGAGCGCGGCGCGGCGCTCGTCGTCGCCGGCGGCCACCAGCGCCAGCGCGCCCTGCACGATGGCGCCGGCGAAACCATGCCCGGTTTGCGTGGACAGCTGCCACGCCGCGTCCAGGCGGGCGCGTGCGTCATCGAATTCGCCGCGGCTTGCATGGGTGCGAGCGAGCAGCATCAGGTCCAGCGACTCGTAGCGGCGGGCGCCAATTTCGCGCGCGAGTGCGAGGCTACGCTCGATGTGCGGCACCGCCTGTTCGTAGCGTCCGCGCAACACGAGCACCCAGCCGGTGACCTGGCTGTTCATGGTTTCGGCCAGCCGGTGCCTGAGCTCGCGCGCATCGGCGCCAACGCGCGCCAACCGGGCAAGCGCGGCGTCGCTGTCGCCCAACCACGCCTCGATGATCGCGATCATCGCATTGTTCATGATCGCGAACCGGGTAAGCCCCTCCCGCTCGCAGATGGCGACGCACCGCGTGAACGCATCGTGAGCGGAGCGCATGCGCCCCTGCGCGTAATACGCGTCCCCCAGCCCGCTGTACGCCTGCGCTTCGCACTCCGCGTAACCGGCACGTTGTGCGAATTGCAGCGCGCGCTCGTGCTCGGCGCGGCAGGCGTCCCCCTTGCCTGCGGCGAAATGCAGGTTCCCCCGCTGGTAGTGGACGCATGCCCGCTCGCGGTCGAGTGAATTGCGCTCTGCCAGTTCCTGCGCATGATCGAGCGCGGCGAAGGCCGGCGGCAGTGTGCTGGTGACGCGATAGCCGGCGGCGATTCCCATCCACGCCGCACAGCGCTCGCGATCGTCCGCAGCCAGCGGCAGCGAACGCTCGAACGCGGCGATGGCGCCTGGCGCATCGCCCAGGTCGCCGCAGAGTTCGCCTTCGAGCATCTCGAGCTTGTGGCGGACCGCCGAAGGGGCGTCGAGCTTCGCGCCACGGCGAAGCAGGCGCAACGCATCGTCGAAGCGCAACGACGCCGCCTCGCCACGGGCCGCCGCCAGGTAGGCTTCGGCGGCACGTGGATCACCGGCACGATCGAGGTGTTCCGCGCGCAGCGTCGCGTCACGCTCGGCGTACCAGTCCGCGGCGCGCAGGTGCAGCGCGCGGCGCGCGCTGTGCAGCAGCGACGCATACGCGCCGTCACGGATCAGCGCATGCACGAACATCATCCGCGCGCCGCCTTCGCTCTCCTGGCGGACGAGGTCGCGCGCAACGAGGTTGGTCGCGGCAAAGGAAGCATCCGCGAGCAGATGCCGCAGCATGTCGAGGCCAAAACGCTGGCCGATGACGGCGGCCGCCTGCAGCGCCGCCTTGTCGGCGGCCGGCAGGCGGTCGAGACGCGCCATCACCACGCTCTGGATCGTCCCGGGGATTGCGGCGCCATCGGCGCCGCTTTGCAGCAACTGCGTCAGGAACAGCGGGTTTCCCTGTGCGCGCTCGACGCAGCGCAGCGCCACGTCGGGATTGGTCTCGAGGTAGGTTTGCGCCAGTTGCAGCGCGTCGCCGGCTGCGAGCGGCGCCAGGTCGAAGCGCGCGATCCGCTCGGCCGGCCAGGCCGGCGTGATCGGGTCGCCCTCGCGGCGCGACGTCAACACGAGCGTGCACGGCAGCCGCTTTGCGCAGCGTGACCACGCGTCGGCGCAGGCCAGCACCCACGGTGACGCCCAATGCAGGTCTTCGATGACCAGCACGCAGGGCGTTGTCGCCGTCGCCGCCTCGACCGCCGCCACGAGGAGCCGCAGCTTGCCTTGCGTGCGCGTGGCATTGTCCATTGCCTCGTACCGCGTTTGCAGGCGCGGCGGCACGGCGAGGAGGTCGGCCACAAACGGTTCATCGTCCTCATCGATCCGGCCGGCGGCGATATCCTGATCGAGCGCGGCTCGACGCGCTGGCGCATTCGCGTCGGCCGGAATCCCGAGCAGACTGCAATAAACGCCGTGGACGGCATCGCGACCTTGCGCCGCGCCGAAATCGAGCACGACCGCGGCGTGTCCGGCTTGACCCTGCCGCGTTGCGACGGCCAGGAATTCCTCGGTGAGCCGCGACTTGCCCATGCCGGGATCGGCGCAGACGAGCACCGTGGTGCCGGACCGGTCCTGGGCGGCGCGCTCCAGGATCGCCGCGAACCGCGTGACCTCGCCGGCACGGCCGATAAGCGGGGTCGCGGAGACCGCCGGACCGCGCAGCCCCCTCAGTTTCCACACCCGAAGCTCGTGGTCGAGACCACGGATAGGCACGCTGCCCTGAGGTTCGGCGTCGACCAGATGAGCGTGGGGTTGGTAGACATCGTCGGCGATGATGGTTTCGCCGGCGCGCGCGAGTTCGTCGAGTCGCGCCGCGAGATTGACCGCGTCACCGGTGACCGTGTAACTGCGATGCACGGCGCTGCCCGTATCGGCGGCCACCACTTCGCCGCTGGCCACGCCGACATGCGCGAACAGTGGTCGGCCGAATTCGGAGGACAAGGTTTCCATCGCCGCATGGATGCCGACTGCCGCCCGCAACGCGCGCAAGGTATCGTTGCCGTAGGCGACCGGCGCGCCGAAGACGCCCATCACGGCGTCGCCGATGTGCTTGTCGATCGTGCCACCGCACTCGCCGATCAACGCATCGACCAGTTCAAAATAGCGCGAGAGCAGCCGGTGCACGTCCTCCGGGTCGAGTTCGCTCGACAAGGCCGTGTAGCCCGACAGGTCGGCGAACAGTATGGCCACCTGCCGCCGTGCGGCGGCAGGCGCCGCCGGCGCCGCTGTTGCGGGCGCGGCGCCAAGCGATGCGCCGCACTGCGGGCAAAACCGCGCGCCCGCGGGCACGGAGGCGCTGCAGCTCGGGCAGGCGTTCGATTCAGTCAGCATCGCCGGGCATTCTGCCACGCGTCTTGCTCCCGCAGTTGCAAACGGCCGGACGCCCCGCCAAAGCCCGGATGCGGATCGCCGACCTCAGCGAATGCCCGTGTTTCGCGAGCATTTGCTGTCGTTGATTGCCGCACTTCGCGCGCCAATGGCACAATGGCGTGTTCGGGGTGTAGCGCAGCCCGGTAGCGCGCTTGCTTTGGGAGCAAGATGTCGGAGGTTCGAATCCTCTCACCCCGACCAAAGTCTCGCAGGAATTCGATCGCCTGCGGCGTGCGATTGGAAGCGAGATCCGGCAGTTCCGATCGTCTGGCGCGTGCGTCGGGGAGAATGACGCCGCGGCTCAGAACCTGAACAAGCGGGCCGGAGTCGTTACCAGGATGGCGCGGCGATCCGCTGCGCGCGGGACATGGTGCGCCAGGAGCGCCATCGTCGGCGCGTAGTCGACGCGTCGCGGACTCCGCAGAAACGGCCAGTCCGAGCCCCAGACCAGTGCGTGAGTTCCGTACGCGCGCAGCAGCGCGGCGACGTACGGATCGACGTCGGCATGGGGTGGCGGAAGCGCCGAAAAGCGCATGAAACCTGACAGTTTGACCGCAAGCCGGCCGCTGTCCGCACCGGCAAGAAGTGCGCGAAAGCCGGGTGCGTCGAGCCCGCGCGCCATGTCTGGGCGCCCCAAATGGTCGACGACGCAGATCACGGGAACCTGCGCTAGTAAAGAGGCGACGTCGGCGAACTGGTCACCCTCGCATTGAATCTGCAACAGCATCCCAGCATCGACAAGCCGGGTCAGGAAGTTGCGGAACCCGCGGGTCCCGAGCATACGCAGTCCCGCCGCGACGAGGTCGACTCGGACGCCGGCGACGCCGGCCTTGCGCAGGGCGGCGAGCGTTCTCGGCAGGACGCCGGGCGGCACGCGCGCAATACCGCGCGCGCGCGGACCGAGTTCTTCAAGCGCCGCGAGCAGGCACCGGTTGTCGTCGCCGTAACCGGACGTGGGGTTGACCAGCACAACGCGGGCGATGTCGTGGGCGTCGAGCAGACGGGCGAGATCGGACGCAGTTCCACTTTCTCCGGGCAACGGCTGGTAGGACGCTTCAGTGGAATATGGGAAACGTGCCGGGTCCAACACGTGCACGTGGGTGTCGACGCTGCCGCCGGGCGGACGAAAACCGGTGCGCGCCACTTTGACGGCATCGTCGGCAACACTCTCCGCAGCAGTAGGCACTGCGCGTGTTCGCCTTGCGCTCACGGATCGGACTTCGCGTCCGCGAGGTCGGTTGCGCCGAGCGCCGCGCGCATGGCGATCACGGCGCTGCCGGGGCTGGTGAGCACCGGGACATCGACCGCCGCAGCGACGGCTGCCTGGGCGCGGCTGGTCGAGAAGTGCGCGAGCATCAGCGAGTCGCAGTCGGTGAAGCGCACGGCCGCGTCGGCGAGTAGGCGGTCGTGGTCGTCGCCACGCCCGGCCCGAAGCGCATGCATGGCTTCCGGGACACAGGTCGAGCGCAGCGATGCATCGATGCCCCGCATCCGCGCCATGGCGTGGAATTCCTCATCCATCGAAGGCACGCTGGGCGCGAATGTGGCGAGCATTCCGATACGGCGTCCGCGCGCGAGCGCTTCCGCGAACATCGACTCGTTGGGCTTCAGCACAGGCAGCGGCAGGACAGCCTTCACGCCGTCGATGGCGGGGCCGAAAGCGGAACAGGTGAATAGGATGCCGGCCGCGCCCGATGCCCTCGCGTAGTCCGCGAGACTCGCGATGCGCGATCGCATCGACGGCGTGAGTTCGCCGTCCGTTTCACGGTCCGGCGACAATGCGTCGTCGAGGATGTGCTGTTGGCGCGCCTGCGGCCACAGCGCGGCGAACGCGGCGACCACCGGCGGCATGGCGACCATGACGGCATGCACCAGCGCGATGCGTGGCGGCAGTCGGTCGGTCATCATCGCATCCCGTCGTCATTGGCAGATCCTGGTCGCGAGTCGACCGGCACCGGCGCGTCCGGCTCTATCATGGTCAGAATTTCGTCCAATTCGCGAAGCCAGCGCCGCTTGTGTGCACGATGAATCTCCACCGCGGTTTGCGCATCACCACGACGGATCGCCTCGACCACCGCCGCGTGGTTGACGTTGGAGTACACGGGCGGCTTTCGATGCGCGGAGGTGAGATGGCGGAAGCGGTTGGCCTGCTCGAGGAAGCGCTTGGCGGTGTCGATCAGATAGCGATTGCCACAGGACTCGATCAGTAGCAGGTGAAAGCGGTAATCGGCATCGTTCCAGGCGGTGATGTTGCCGGCTTCGAGCGCGCGATCCATTTCCTCGATCGCCGCATCGAAGGCCATCACGTCCGCAGGGGGTGGCCGGCGTGCCGCGGTTCGCTCCGCGGCCTCGACTTCGAGGCACGCCAACAGCTCAGTGATCTCGCGGATGTCGCGATGCGAAAGCGACGTGACCCGCATCCCGCGCCGTGCCTTGAGCTCGACGTAACCTTCGTCCTGTAGACGGACCAACGCCTCATGTACCGGCGTCCGGCTCATCCCCAGACGGAGTGCCAACGCAGGCTCTAGAGACTGGAAGCCGGTAGTCATGTCACCACCGACGATCGCATCCTTGATGCGCCGGTAGGCCTGCTCGGCAGCGCACACGCCAATCCCGCCTGAATCCTGACTCCGACTTGACGGCATTCAATGTGTCCTATAGTCTTCGTAATGTATGCATTATATACTTAACAAGTTCCAACAATGATGCATCAAAATTACATCGGGAGGGGTATACGTCGACTGATCGTGGCAAGAAGCCCGTCTTTTGTGGATTCATGGCCGTGATTAACGAATGCATTAAAATACTTCGGCGCGTCGTGCGTCAACGAATGAGTGGAAAAAGGAGCGATCCATGAACATTTTCCGGTCGATGGTGTTTGCGGTCGTGTTGATGGGGCTTGCTGAGCCCGTCGCAGAGGCGACGAAGATCACGCTGGGCTCGGCCAACGGCACCAAGGATTTCGGCAACGAGGCGATGGTTCGTTGGGCCGACGCTCTGCGCAAAGCCTCGAGCGGCGACCTGCAGATGGATGTGATCGTGGGCGGCTCGCTGGGCGGCGACAAGGAAATGCTGCAGCAGTTGTCGAGCAACGAGATTCAGCTCCACATTGCGGGGCCGGTCGTCGTCCATTTTCTCGCCCAGCAGTTCCAATGCATGGAGGCCGAGTACGTATTCGACGACCAAGAGCAGGGACTGAAGATCTGGCGTGGCCCGCTTGGGCAGGAAGTCAGCAAGGCGTTGGAGGCCAAATATGGCATCGAGATCGTCGGCATCGGCAAGCGCGGCGCGCGTGATCTGACCTCGAACAAGCCCATTCGGGTTCCCGACGACCTCAAAGGCGTGAAGGTTCGGGTCACCAACAAGCTGCGCGCCGAGGTGTTCAAGGCCTATGGCGCGCTGCCGGCGCCCGTGCCC
Source organism: Betaproteobacteria bacterium (assembly GCA_032123655.1). Lineage (GTDB taxonomy): Bacteria > Pseudomonadota > Gammaproteobacteria > Burkholderiales > Casimicrobiaceae > VBCG01. The sequence continues at coordinate 1,779 of JAQBEY010000090.1, read as the reverse complement.
ATCGACGAGCTCTACGGCGCGCTGCGGCAGGGGGTTGTCGACGCGCAGGAAAACCCGATTCCAACGATCTACGGCAACAAGTTCTACGAGGTCCAGAAATTCATTGATCTCACCGGGCACGTGCAAAGCTACTACGTCGTCTCCGCCAACAAGAAATTTCTAGATAGCCTGAATGCGGACCAGCGCAAGCTGTTCGACCGGACGCTCGCGGAGTCGATCGCTTGGCTCGACCAGACGGTGGACAACGACACCAAGTCACTGCTGGAGAAGATGGAGAAATCCGGCATCACTGTAGTCCGCTCGGACGTTCCGGCATTCAAGAAGATCGCCGCGCCGATCGTCAAGGCCTACGCCGAAAAGAACTGCCGACCGAACCTGCTTGAGGACATCAACCGGCTCGCGCGCTAAGCCGGCTCCATGCCATCGCGATCCGGGGCTTCGGCCGCCCTGTCGGCGCGGCCGAAGTCCTCCCCGCTGCGCGCATTTGACCGCTTGCTCGACCTGCTGGCGACGACGGGGTTTGCCGTCATGCTGGTCGTCACGCTCCTGCAGGTGATATTCCGCTACGTGTTGACGCTGCCGCTGGCGTGGACCGAAGAAGCCGCGCGGGTGCTCTTCGTGCTGACGATGTTCTTCGGAATTGCCATCGCCATCCGTGAGCGCGAACACGTGGTCGTGGATTTCCTGTTCAATCGACTTCCGCTGCGATTGCGATTGATGGCCGGGCTCGTGTTCGAGATGGTCATCGTTCTGTTGCTCGCGGTGATTGCCCGAGGCACCTACGTTCTGGCTGTCCGGAACTGGGATTCGAAGCTGCTGATTCTCGACTGGCTGACCAATGGGCAGATCTACCTGGCGCAACTCGTCGCGATTCTGATCATGATCTGGTACGTGCTGCAGTCGATGCGCCGGGTGGCGGTCGATCTGCGCAGCGGCCGCCTGCGCGCTGTGCGCGAGTTGCGGCCGGACAGCGAGATCTGATGGTCTTCGTCCTGCTTACGCTGGGGCTGGTTGTCCTGATCATGTTCGGTTTTCCGGTCGGCTTCGGCGCCGGCCTGATTTCGTTGCTGGGCGCCGCCGACCTGTTCGGCGGATTACTCCAGGAGCGGGTGGCCACCTTCCTCGCGAGAACTTTCTCCTCGCGCATGGACAGCTACCTGCTGCTCTCGGTGCCGTTCTTTCTCCTGGCCGGCCGGCTGATGAACACCGGCGGCGTGACCGACCGGCTGTTCGGTTTCATCAGCCTGCTGGTACAGCCGATCAAGGGCGGCCTCGGCCATGCCAACGTGCTCTCCAGCATGGTGTTTGCCGGCATGTCCGGATCGGCGACCGCCGATGCCATGGGACTCGGGACCATCGAGATGCGGGCGATGACCCGGGCGGGGTACAGCCGCGAATTCAGCGCAGGCATTACCGCGGCGTCGTCGTTGATCGGGCCGATCATCCCGCCGTCGATCGCGATGGTGGCCTACGCGGTCGAGGCCGAAGTCTCGGTCGCCGCGATGTTCATTGGCGGCATTGTCCCCGGCGCCCTGATGGCGCTCTCGCAAATGGCCTACGTGACCTACCGGGCGCGGCGCGATGACTTTCCGAGCGGCGCCTGGCCCGGTCTGCGTGTACTCGGGGTCGCCTTCTCGCGTGCGATCCTGCCGATGCTCACTCCGGTGATCATCATGGGCGGTATCTACCTCGGCATCTTCACGCCGACCGAGGCGGCGGCCGTCGCGGCATTTTATGCGATGTGCCTTGGCGTGCTGTTCTACCGAGAGTACGGCATCG
>JAQBEY010000089.1:0-4521 GCA_032123655.1 Betaproteobacteria bacterium | reverse complement strand
TGACCACGCTGCTCGCCGACCGCACGCGCGAACTCATCGCCGACGCCCGACGCGGCCGCTACGCATCGCCGGAACTCGTGCTGGTGCGGCCGCTGCTCGAATTGCAGCGACGCTGGTCGGCGCTGCCCGATGCCGGCGAGTGGCTGATCGAGCGCATTGCCACGCGCGACGGACATTACCTGTTCTTCTACCCATTCGAGGGCCGACTCGCGCACCTGGGTCTCGCCACGCTGTTCTCGTACCGATTGTCGCGGGTGACGCCGCGCAGCTTCAGTCTGACGGTAAACGACTACGGTTTCGGCCTCCTCTCCGAGGCCCCGGTCGAACCGGGCCTGGGTGTGCTCGGCCAACTGCTCGCCGCCGACGCCGTCGAGGCGGACCTTCTGGCGGGCGTCAACGCGGCGGAGATGGGCCGCCGGCAATTCCGCGAACTTGCGCGCGTGGCGGGCCTCGTCTTCCAGGGTTATCCGGGACAGCCGCCGTCGAGCCGGCAGTTGCAGGCGTCGAGCGGTCTCCTGCACGATGTGTTCGCGCAATATGATCCGGAAAATCTTTTGCTGAAGCAGGCCGAACGTGAGGTGCTGGAGCGCCACCTCGACGCACCGAGACTCACCAGCGCGCTGGCGCGATTGCGCGGCAGCAAGGCGCTGCTGACCCGCCCCGCGCGACCCACACCGTTCGCGTTCCCGCTGATGGTCGAGATTTTTCGTGAGAAGCTCTCCACCGAAGCGCTGGAAGCGCGCGTCGCCCGGATGGTCGAAGCACTGGAACACGACGCGGGAACGGCGAACACGGTACCCGACCCGCCGTTCGCGCTCGCCTGAAACGCCGTAACGATTTTTCGTCACCACACCTCGCCACCACACCAGGAGAATCCAAAATGCCCACATCGTCGTTCGACCTCACCGGACGCCTGGCGCTGATCACCGGCGCCTATCGTGGCCTGGGCTTTGCCATCGCCCGAGGTCTCGCCGAAGCCGGCGCAACCGTTGTGCTCAACGGCCGCAAGCCCGAGGCGCTGGCGCGCGCGGTCGCGACCTTGACCGGGGCGGGGCTTGCCGCCGACACGGTCGCCTTCGACGTCACCGACCGCGACGCCGTTCATGCGGGCGTAGCCGCGGTGGTGGCGGAACACGGCAGCATCGACATCCTGGTCAACAACGCCGGCATTCAGCGGCGCGGACCGCTGGCGGAATTTTCGGCGCAGGACTGGGACGACATCATCGCCACCAACCTCACCGCGCCGTTCACGGTGTCACAGGCCGTGCTGCCTGGCATGATCGCCAAGAAACGCGGCAAGATCATCCATATCGCTTCACTGATGAGCGAGCTCGCTCGCCCGACCGTGGTGCCGTACACGGCCGCGAAAGGCGGCGTGCGTCAGTTGACGCGCGGGATGGCAGTCGAACTGGCGCCGCACGGCATCCAGGTCAACGCGATCGCCCCCGGATATTTCGCCACCGAAATGAACCGCGCCCTGATCGACAACGCGGAATTCAATGCCTGGGTGTGCAAGCGCACGCCCGCCGGCCGCTGGGGCGATCCGCCGGAGATGGCCGGCCTCGCCGTTTTCCTGGCCTCCGCCGCGTCGAACTACATGACCGGCCAATTGCTGGTGATCGACGGCGGGATGTCGGTCGCGCTGTAGCCGCAGACGCGCGCGACGGGTCAGTCGTCGGCGCTCGCCGTGGTGCGCTTGCGGTCGATGAGCCGGTAGAGCCAGCCAAGTCCCGCGGTGGTCCCCTGCGCGGGGCGATACTCGCAGCCGATCCAGCCTTCGTACTTCAGCTCGTCCAGCAGCTTGAACAGGAAGTCGTAGTTGACCTCGCCCTGGTCCGGCTCATGGCGCATGGGCACGCCGGCGATCTGGATGTGTCCGATATGCGGCAACCAGTGGCGCAGCTTGGTGGCCAGGTCACCCTCGACGATCTGCGCATGGTAGAGATCCATTTGCACGCGTAGATTGGGCATCGCGACCTCTTCGCGAATCGCGTGCGCGTCGGCCTGCGTGTTGAGCAGGTAGCGCGGCATGTCGCGCGGGTTGAGCGGCTCGATCAGGATGGTCACGTTCTGCTCGGCCGCTTCCTGGCAGGCGAACTTGAGGTTGCGCTTGTAGGTGCGCAGCCGGCGGGTGCGTTCCTCGTCGTCCGCCCCCTCCGGCAGCACGCCGGCCATCACATGCAGGCGCGGACAGTCGAGCGCATCGGCGTAACGCAGCGCGGTCACCACGCTCGCCGAGAATTCGTGCTCGCGACCCGGCAGCGATGCGAGGCCCCGGTCGCCCGCCGCCCAGTCACCGGGCGGCGTATTGAACAGTACGACATCCAGTTTGTGTTCGCGCACCCGGGTCACGACCTCCTTGACCTGGAATTCGTAGGGGAACAGGAATTCGACGGCGCGGAAACCCGCCTGCGCCGCCTCGCCGAAGCGATCGAGGAACGGCACCTCGGTGAACAGGAAGGAAAGGTTGGCTGCGAATCGGGGCATGATCGGCACCACGTCGCTCGCATGGCACAATGCGCGACGGCAGTGAAATGGCTGATGACGTGTTCAAGTGTGCACTTGTGGCGCCGTGCCTGCAACGGTCGCCTGTGGATCCGGACGCATGGCCCGGTGCCGATCCCTTTGCTGCCGCGTCACCGTCGCGCCAATCCACGTCGTGAACGATCAATCCCTCACCGCCCGGACATCGCCGCGTGCGCCGGAAGACGGCCCGCAACAGCGCCTGGCGGTCGCGCTTGCCGGCGAACGCATCGAACTCTGCGCCGACCGTGCGCTGTTCTGGGTGGCGGCAAGCACCCTGTTCGTCGCCGACGTGCACCTGGGCAAGGCGGCGGCGTTTCGTGCCGGCGGCATACCGCTGCCGCGCGGCGGGACGCAGGCGGATTTGGCGCGGCTGTCCGCGGTGCTTGCCGAAACCGGGGCACGCCGGTTGATCGTGCTGGGTGATTTTCTGCACGCGGCGGCCGGTCGCGTTACCGCGCTCGATGCGGCCTTCCGGACGTGGCGCGCGAAGCATGCAGGACTCGAAATGGTCCTCGTGCGCGGCAATCATGACGACCGAGCCGGTGACCCGCCCGCGGCGTGGGGCGTGGACGTCGTCGCCGAGCCGCATCCGCTCGCGCCCTTTCTCGCCTGCCACGTTCCGGTGTCGCCGGCGACCGGCTACGCGCTGTGCGGACATGTGCATCCGGGCGTGCGCCTGCGCGGGCGCGGCGACGACGCGGCGGTGCTGCCGTGTTACGTGCTCGGACGCCGCCGCGCGATCCTGCCCGCATTCGGCGGCTTCACCGGCGTGGCGCGGGTGCCGTCACGACAGGGGGACCGCATCGTGGCCATCGCCGGCCGTCGCCTGTTCGCGCTGCCCGAGGGCCGCGCAACCTAGCGCTGGCGCACGTGCAGCCTAGCAGATCCAGCAACGAATTCGCGCGGACAAGCTCCGCGATGGGTTCGTAAGTCCTGAGATTCGCGGTTGCCATGATCACACCTGCGCGGCGTTGCGTTCGCTCGGAGTCGGGCGCCCGGTACACTGGACAGCGGACTCCGCGATGCAGCGTCCGTACTGCCCAACCGACCCAACCGACCCAACCGACCCAACCGACCCAACCGACGCCCGACCGTGCCGACCACTCCCCCGACCTCCTCCGCGTCCATCCAGGATTCGCTGCGCGTCGCGTTCGATCAATGGAACGCAAGTGCGTTGACGGCGCAGACGCTGTGGACGCGCTTCCTTGGCCGGCCGGCGATCGAGGCGGTGCGCGACGCGCGTCTCACCCGGCTCATCGCCCACGCGCGGGAGCACTCGCCGCTGTATGGCGAGCTGTGGCGCGGCCTGCCCGCGCATCCCGCGCTCGCCGATCTGCCGCGTGTCGCCAAGTCGACGCTGATGGCGTCGTTCGATACCTGGTGCACCGACCGCAGCATCCGCCTGCGCGACGTGGAGTGTTTCCTGCGCGACGGCGAGATCGGTGGGCGTTTTGCCAACCGCTATCTGGTGTGGACCAGCTCCGGCACGACGGGAGTACCGGGAGTCTTCCTGCAGGACAACGCGGCACTGGCCGCTTACGATGCCCTGGTCAGCGTGCAACTGGCACAGCAGCCGGCGCAGCCGCCGCTTCTTCACCACCAGCCGGCTCCCGCGCGTCGGCAACGCCCGCCGCACGCCTGTCATGCGGCGCTGGTTGCCGTGGACAACGGCCACTTCGCCAGCATCGCCTCGTGGCGCCGCATCGCGCGCGCCAAACCGTGGCTCAACCTAAAAAGCATATCCGTCGACCTTCCGCTTGCGCAAATGGTCGCGGCGCTGGACGCAAGTTCGCCGGACGTGATTGCCGCGTATCCGACCGTCCTGTCGCTGCTGTCGGACGAGCAGGCGGCCGGCAGGCTGCAGCTCCAGCCGACCGGACTGTGGGCAGGCGGCGAAATGCTGACCCGCTCGACGCGATGCCGGATCGAGCAGGCATTCGACTGCCCGTTGCATAACGAATACGGCGCCTCCGAGTGCCTGACCATCGGCTACGG
>JAQBEY010000088.1:0-50746 GCA_032123655.1 Betaproteobacteria bacterium | reverse complement strand
CTTCCTGCTGCTGGCCAACGTGTTCCTGCTCTTCGTCGGCTGCTTCATGGAGACGATCGCCGCGATCACCATCCTGGTCCCGGTGTTCATGCCGATCCTGGCCCAGCTCGGCATCGACCCGATCCACTTCGGGCTGATCATGGTGCTGAACCTGATGATCGGGCTGATCACGCCACCCGTGGGCCTGTGCCTGTTCGCGGTGGCCGAAGTCGCGGAAATCAGCGCCGTCCGCCTGACCCGGGCGCTCGCGCCCTTCTACGTCGTGCTGATCGTGGTCCTGCTGGCGATCACGCTGGTGCCGGAGATCGTCACCGGCATGCCGAAATATTTCGGCTACATCAAGTAGCCCAAATATCGGCCGCATCGTTCAGGGTCGCCGGGCCCTTCGCATGAAGCCCGCGTCAGCAAGTCATGGGCCCCGGCCGGGAACGATCGCGGGTGCCGCGCTACTCGCCCATCTGCAGCAGCGTCCCCTGCTCGCGGGCATGGCGAAGTGCCGCGGCGAACAATGCAATTCCCGCGGCCAGATACCCCAGGTCGAGTCCGGCGGCAAACCAGAAGTGGTCCCAGCGGAAGACGCCGTTCAGCAGCAGCGCCCGCATGCCCTCGAACGCATGCGCCGACGGCAGCAGGTTGGCGACCACCTGCAGCGGCGCCGGCAATACGTCGATCGGGTAATACACGCCCGACACCGGGGCGATCAGGAACACCGCGGCCCAGGCGAGTTCTTCCGCGCCCATGCCCCAGCGCAGGATCATTCCCGACACGGCCAATCCGATCGCCCAGCCGAAGACCAGCAGCTGCACGAAAAACGCGATCAGCGGAAAACCGAGCGTGAATATCGAATAATGGAACAGCAGCCAGGCGACCAGGCAGGCGCCGCCGACGCCGATCAGCGTGCGCAACGCGCTCAGCACGACCTGGCCGCCGATGAACTCGAACAAGCGCAGCGGGCTCACGAACAGGCTGCCAAGATTGCGCGCGTGCATCTCCTCGATGAAGGTCAGCGACACGCCGAGCTGGCCGCGAAACAGGACCTCCCAGAGCAGGACGGCGCCGAGGAAAAATCCAGGCGCGTCGCGGAGTATGTCGGTGGTCGGCGCCAGATAGATGGTGATGAACGCCCACAGCACCATCGTCACCGTCGAGTAGTACATCAACGACACGATGCGCGGCCAGGATTTGCGCAGCAGGTAGGTATGGCGACGCACCAGCGCGCGTATCCGCCGCGCCGAGGCGGCGACACCTTCCTGGCGATGCAGCACGACCGATTCGCGGGCAAAGGCGTCCACGGCTATCCTTGTGCTTCCGGGCTGGCCGCGGCGATTTCCTCACGCGCAGCGCCACGCGCAATGTCGAGGAAGACCTCCTCCATGTCCACGCGACCGTAACGCGCGATCAACTCCGCGGGCGAACCTTCGTCAACGACTGTCCCGGCGCGCAGCATGATCACCTCGTCGCACATGCGCTCGACCTCGCCCATGTTGTGCGAGGCGAGCAGCACCGTGCAACGGCTGGCACGCTGGTACTCCTCGAGGTAACTGCGCATGCGGTCGCCGATGTCCGGGTCGAGCGAGGCCGTAGGCTCGTCGAGCAGCAGCACCTCGGGCTCGTTGAGCAGCGCCTTGGCCAGCAGGACCCGCGTACGCTGCCCGGCGGACAGCTTGCCGTAGGGGCGATCCAGAATGCCGCCCAGGTCGAGCCGCAGCGCGAGCTCGGCGATACGCCCCCGGGGATCGCGCAGGCCGTAGAGGCCGGCGAATACGATGAGGTTTTCGCTGACGGTGAGTCGTTTCGGAAGATCCACGTAGGGCGAGGTGAAATTCATGCGTGGCAGCACGCGGTGGCTCCGCTGCAGCATGTCCTCGCCCAGCACTACGATGCTGCCGGCGGTTGGACGCAGCACGCCGAGCAGCATCGACAGCGTGGTCGTCTTGCCCGCACCGTTGCCGCCCAGCAGCGCCGTCGTGGTGCCGCGCCGCACGGCGAAGCTGATGCCCTTGACGGCTTCGACCGTTCCGTAATTCTTGGACAGGCCGACGACCGTGATCGCCTGTGCCTGCGTCGACGCGTCGGTTACCGTGCCGTCCATGCGCGAGGCGTCCGCGGCACGCGGCCATCGGACGCCGCCCGGCGACTCATCGTCGACGCGACCCCGATCCGTACCAGCAAGGATTTCCGCTCAACACTTGATCGTGGTGCGGCAGTACTTGGTCAATTCCTGTACCACGGCGGTCGCCGTCACCGCCGCCCGCGCCCGCGCCGCGCCGTACTCGAGTTCCAGCCGGACCCGGTACTTGTCGAAGAACGCGCCGAACTGCTCGGCACCCACCGTACCCAGCGCGTACAGGCCATCATCCGCTGGTTCGTACTGGAGGACGATTCCCGCCAGCGGCTGCGGCGCGGGTCCGGACACCACGCGAGCCCCCTCGGCGGGATCGTAGACGCTGTGATCGGCGCAACAGTGGATCACCCGCGCGGCCGAGGTCGACGAGCTTTCGGGCTGGTAGCGGATGAACGAGACCTCGCGCGTCGGGTAGGCCAGCTTGTGCGCGCAGATCGCCGAGAACGCCACCACGTTGCGCTCGCGCCCCACGCCTCCCTGCCACGCATATTCCGAGCCGTCCTCGCGCTTCAACGCCGCCGCCACAGTGACCGGTTTGGCGAGTTTGAGCAGCAAGCACGGCGTCGACGCGTACGGATACTTGAATACGTAATTGGTCTCCACCGCCAGCGCGGCCAGTCGCAGCGGCCGGCCGTGCACGTCGACCAGCCGTGTCCGCGCATAGACCCTTGGGGTCGCCTGCGCCCAGGCCTCGGGCAAATTACCGAGCGGCGCCACCGAGGCGGCGCCCCCCATAACCGCGCAGGTACCCAGGAATTCGCGACGCTTCATCGTGTCCTCGCTGTTGCAGTATCCGCTTCGATTCTACCGGCGCGATCGCCGCCGGCGATCGAGCAATCCGAAAGCGCCGCAAATCGCCGTCCGCCTTGGTCGCGCCACATCAGGGTCCGCCTGCGACCAGTTCCCGGACATGTTCCGTCGCGCTGCGCGCCAGCGCGGACAGCGCGTAGCCTCCTTCGAGCGTGGACACGATGCGACCCTGTCCGTGGGCCGCGGCCACCACCGCCAGTTCGCCCGTGACCCATCCGAAGTCGGCGTCCGTCAGCCTGAGGCCGGCCAGCGGGTCGTCGCGGTGCGCGTCGAAGCCTGCGGATATCAGGATCAACTCCGGACCAAAGGACGCCAGCGCCGGCAGCCAGCGTTTCTGGACGGCGTCGCGAAATTCGGCGCTGCCCTGCCCTTCGGCGAGCGGCACGTTGACCATGTTGGAAATCTGCCGCTGCGTCCCGCTGTACGGGTACAGCGGGTGCTGGAATGTCGACACCATCAGGACCTGCGGGTTTCCCTGAAAGATGTCCTCGGTCCCATTGCCGTGGTGCACGTCGAAATCGACGATTGCCACGCGCTCGAGCCCGTGTGCAGCCAGCGCGTGCGCGGCGCCGACCGCCACGTTGTTGAACAGGCAGAAGCCCATCGCCCGCCGTCGCTCCGCGTGATGGCCCGGTGGACGTACGGCGCAGAACGCCGTGCGGTGTTCACCACTTAGCACCAGGTCGACCGCCAGTACGACCGCACCGGCCGCGTGGCGTGCCGCCGTCAGCGAATGCGGGTTTAGCGCGGTGTCCGGATCGATGTAATGCAGACCGGACGCGGGACTGGCTGCCTCGATCTCGTCGATATAGGCGGCATCGTGGACACGGGCAAGCTGTTCGCGGGTCGCCGCCGGCGCGGTGAAATGCGTGAGCCATTGATCCACCCCAGACGCGATCAACCGGTCCTGGATGGCGGTCAGGCGCTCCGGGCACTCCGGATGAAACGAGCCCATGTCATGCAGCAAGAACGACGGATGCGTGATGAATGCGGTAGACACGGGGCGCGGCAAAGTGATTGGACGGTTGAACGAACATGGGCGGCGGCGGCCGAAGCCATCGCCAACTGGCCAGGCGGGGTCGCATGGCGCCACCAGCCGCCAGACGGAGTGTACTCTGGGCTCGCCGGTCGTGACGAGGCTCGCCGGACCGCGTTAGAGTCTGCACTGGCGTGCACCGCGCCACCGCTGTCATTCGAGAACCCTCCATCATGACCCTGCGTCCTGCATCTCAAATCGTCACTCCGGCCGCCACCCGGGCGAGCCCGGTCCTGACCCAGCTCGCGCGCATTGTCGTCGGAAAGGACGAACCGCTGCGCCTGGCCGTCGCCTGCATACTCGCCGGAGGCCACCTGCTGATCGAAGACATTCCGGGCGTCGGCAAGTCCACGCTCGCACAGGCGCTGGCGGTCACCCTGGGTCTCAATTATTCGCGGATCCAGTTCACCAGCGACCTCCTGCCTGCGGACGTCCTGGGCGTATCGATCTACGACGAACGGACGCAGGCATTTCGATTCCACAACGGTCCCGTTTTCAGTTCCGTGGTGCTTGCCGATGAAATCAACCGGGCGCCGCCGAAGACGCAAAGCGCCCTGCTTGAGGCCATGGAGGAACGGCAGGTATCGATGGACGGCCAGACGCGCAAGCTGCCGGAACCCTTTTTCGTCATCGCCACCCAGAATCCGGTGGAACAGATAGGCGCCTACCCTCTGCCCGAATCGCAGCTCGACCGCTTCCTGATGGCGATTGAAATCGGTTATCCGGATGCCGGCGCCGAGCGCGAGCTCCTGGCCGGCGGCGACCGCCGCATCCGGATCGCCGAAATCACGCCGGTCGCCGACCCGGCCACGCTGCTCGAGTGGCAGCGCGAAGCGTCGGAAATTCACGTCGCGCCGGCGCTTCTCGATTATGTCCAGGCGCTGCTCGCCGCATCGCGTGGCCATCCGCCAAAAGGGGCAAACGGTGATGCGGGCAGCCGAAGGGGCCTGAGTCCGCGCGCGGGCCTCATGCTGCTGTCGGCCGCGCGCGCCTGGGCGCTGCTCGCTGGTCGGTCGATGGTGCTGCCGGAGGACGTCCAGGCCGTATTCCCGGCAGTGGCAGGGCATCGGTTGGCCGGCGGCACCCGCGCCGGTGCCGGTCAGGCGCAGGCCTTGCTGCGCGCGGTAGCGCTCCCCTAGTCCGGGATGGCGGCAACAGCGCTGGCCGGCAACGGGCCCCTGGGCTGGTGGTCGCGGTTTCGCCAGCGTGCCTTTCGTCACGCACCGGCCGATGAAATTGCCGTCGTATTGCGCCATTCGCGCATCTACCTGCTGCCGACGCGACGCGGCTGGGCGCTGATCGGCACGCTGGTATTGATGCTGCTGGCCTCGCTCAACTACGCGTTGTCGCTGGGAATAGCGGTGACCTTTCTGCTGAGCGGACTCATGGCCGCGGCGCAGTTGCACGCGTTCCGCAATCTGGCGGGCATCGAAGTGAAACCGCTGTCCGCGGGCGACACCTTCGCCGGAGGCCATCTCGCGTTCGCGATCGCGCTGCATGCAGGTACCGCAAACCGCATGTCCATCACCGTCGCGGGCGGCGGCATGCGGGTGGAGGACGACATCGAGGCCGGCGCCGCGCGCGCACTGACCCTCGAGGTACCTGCCCCGTCACGGGGCCGACTCGCGCTCGGCCGCGTCACCTTGTCGTCCGACTTCCCGTTCGGGCTGTGGCGCACCTGGGCCTATGTGCACTTTCCTCTCGCCGGCATCGTTTTCCCTGCGGTCGAAATCGGCGCGCCGCCGCTGCCGCACACCGGCGGCGGCGTTGATCCGTTTGCGCATGGTCGCAGCGCGGACAGCGATCTCGCCGGCCTGCGCGAATTCCAGCGTGGCGACCCGCCACAGCGCGTCGCATGGAAGGCCGTCGCCAGAGGCGCCGGCTGGTTCAGCAAGGAATTCGAAGGCACCGGCGGCGGCGGACCGGTGACGCTCGACTGGCAGGTGCTTCCCGCGACCATGCCCGTCGAGAGCCGGCTATCCCGTCTCGCGGCCTGGGTGCTGATGGCCGAGCGCGCAACCTGTCCCTTTTCGTTGTCGATTCCCGGCACCCGCCTTGACACCCTGAACGGACGCGAGCATCGCCGCGAAGCCCTCACGGCCCTCGCCCTGTTTTCCTCGCGCGGCGACGCTTGAACTCACTGACACTGCGCGCGCGCCCTGGCAATCCGCCCGGAGGCTCGCTGACGCCTACCCAGGTGCTTTGCCTGGGTGTATTGCTGCTCGCGGCGCAACTACCGCAGGCGCCGTACCTGCCGATCTGGGTGGCCGTTGCCGGCAGCCTGCTCATCATCGTGCGCATCGCGCTCTTGCGCGGCGACCACGCGCGGCCACAGTCTTCGCCCGCGCGCATCCCGTCATGGGCACTGGTGATCTTCGCCGTCGCCGCGGCGGTGGCGGTGCGCTGGTCGTTCGGCTATCTCGTGGGGCGCGATCCCTCAGTGGCGTTTCTCTACATCCTGATCGCGATCAAGTTCTTCGAGACCCGGTCAATCCGTGACGGCACGATCCTGGTTTGTCTCGCCTGCTTCCTGCTGATTACGCCGTTTTTCTACAATCAATCGCTGCTGGCCGCGCTCGCGGCGCTGCCTGCCGTGCTGATGGTCGGCGCCACCTTCGACGCGTTGCACGGTCACCAACGGGCGAATGCGCCGCCATTCAGCATTTCGGCCTCTCTCTCCCGCAGCGGCATCATGATGTTGCAGGGAATTCCGGTTGCCGCGCTGCTTTTCGTGCTTTTCCCCCGGCTCGCGGCACCGCTGTGGGGTTTGCCGACCGACTACGGCGCCAAGACCGGGCTCTCCGACTCGATGTCTCCCGGGCAGATCAGCGAACTCTCACTGTCCGACGCGGTCGCGTTCCGCGTCGACTTCGACGGGCCGGTGCCCCCAACGGCAAAGCGGTACTGGCGCGGACCGGTGTTTTCACGCTTCGACGGCAGGATGTGGACGCCGGGTCTTTCCGGAATTGCCGAATCGACGGACGCCGGCGCGAGAGCGAATCCCGCGGCGATCAACTACACGGTCACACTCGAGCCCAACTACCGGCCATGGTTGTTCGCGCTCGACTTGCCCGATGGCCTGCCACGGATCGCCGGCGCGACCCAGGATATCGGAAGCAACGCGGTCCTCACCCGCGATCAGCAGATACTGCTGCGGGCACCCGTCGCCCAGAGCATCCGCTACATTCAGCGCTCCATCCTGCGTGACTCCTACGCGGGCAATTCACCCCTGGACACGCGCGTCAACCTTGCGACCGGCAAAGGCAATCCGCGGACGCTGGCGCATGCCCGCGAATTGCGGGCGCGATTCCCCAGCGACCGCGCCTATATCCGCGAGGTCCTCGACTGGTTCAACCGCGAAGAGTTCGTGTATTCCCTGTCGGTGCCGCTGTTCGACCACGACCCGGTAGACGGCTTTCTGTTCCAGGATCGCTACGGCTTCTGCGAACACTACGCGAGCGCCTTCGTGCTGCTGCTGCGCGCGGCGGGAATTCCGGCGCGCGTGGTGACCGGCTACCAGGGCGGCACGGTCAACCCACGTGGCGGTTACCTGATCGTCCGCCAGTCGGACGCGCATGCATGGGCGGAAGCGCTGGTGGAAGGTCGATGGCAGCGCTTCGACCCGACCGCGGCAGTCGCGCCGTCGCGCATCGAACTCGGCCTGGGCGGCGCACTGCGCGACGGCGAACCCGTGCCATTCTTCGCCCGACTCGACGTGTCCTGGATGAAAAACGCTCGACTCGCATGGGACGCGTTCAACCACGATTGGCGGCGCAACGTCGTCGGATTCAGTCATGACCGTCAGCGCTCGCTGTGGCGCGACTGGAAGCTCGATCTGTTCGCGCCGTGGCAGATGGTCGCCGTGCTGGCGGCGCTGGTCTTTGCGTGGGGTGGCGCCATCATCGGGTGGCTGCTCTGGAAACGGCGACGGCAGGAACGCGCGCTGCTGTTGTGGGATGACCTCAATCGCCGCCTTGCGCGCGCCGGGATGCCGCGGCTGCCGCACGAGGGTCCGCTGGCATTCGCCGCCCGCGCGGCACGGCGATGGCCACAGTTCAACATCGCCTTCGCCGCGATCGGCGAGTCGTTCGCGATGCTGCGCTACGGAACCGTTGCGGCGGGACCGGAACGCGAGGCGCTGGTCGCAACGCTGAAGCGCGCGATCGAGGTGCTTCCCGCGTCGAGGACGCTGCGCCGCGCCGACTGAGCCTTCAGAGAAGCGCTTCCTTGGTGTAGCCGCGGCTGGCGATTTTCGCGCGCAGCCGGTCAAGCGCCTCACCCTGAATCTGCCGGACGCGCTCACGCGTCACCCCAAGCTCTCGCGCGAGCACTTCCAGCGTGGTCACCTCGCAACCGCTCAGGCCATAGCGCCGCTCGATCACCAGGCGATGGCGCGGCTGGAGTTCCGCAAGCCAGCCGGCGACCGACGCCTCGATCGCGGTGTCGTGCAGCAGGATTTCCGGCGCGCGCGCGTCGTCGGCAGCAATGCCGTCGGCAATCGTGAGGCCCGATTCCCGGTCGAGCGGCGCATCCAGCGACAACACATGTTCCTGGTGACGCAACAGCCGCTCGACTTCGGCGACGGGCTTGCCCAGAAGTTGGGCGACATCGTCCAGCGACGGGGCATGGGCACCGGCCGGCGCGTGCGCCTCGAGGTGGCGCAGCGCGCGCAATACGACGTTGAGTTCCTTGACCACGTGCGCCGGCAGTCGAATGGTACGCGACTGATTCATGATTGCCCGCTCGATCGACTGACGCACCCACCAGGTCGCGTAAGTCGTGAAACGGAAACCGCGCTCGGGATCGAATTTCTCGAGCGCATGAATCAGACCCAGGTTGCCCTCTTCGATCAGATCGGGCAGCGCCACGCCACGATGCGTGTAGCGCCGCGCGATACTGACCACGAGTCGCAGATTGCGTTCGATCATGGTCTGCCGGGCGCCGAAATCGCCGGCCCGCGCCGCGCGCGCGAACGCGAGTTCCTCCACGGAAGACAACAGCGCGTGCTGGCCGACGTCGTTCAGGTAGAGCTGGGTGACGTCGGTGACGAGATCCCCGGACAACCCATCCGGCGGCGCGTCCAGCGGCAGATCCCCGGACAAGCGGTCGGGCTCGGGCAGCTCGGCGGTTCCTTCCACGCGGGAATCCGCTGCTGTCCGGCTGCGAGGATCATGGTTCATGCGACGCCGCAGAGCCCCGCGCCCGACGAACGCTAGGCGGGCGGCAGGTAACGCACCGGGTCCATCGGCTTGCCGAGCCGGCGGATCTCGAAGTGCAGCTTAACTTCGGTGGCATCGCTGTTACCCATCTCCGCGATCTTCTGGCCACGGATGACCTGCTGTCCCTCCTTCACCAGAATTTCGCGATTGTGCGCATAGGCCGACAGGTAGGTCTTGTTGTGCTTGATGATAATGAGCTTGCCGTAACCCCGCAGGCCCGTTCCGGCGTAGACAACGGTGCCGCCAGCGCTCGCCACCACCGGCTGTCCGGCGTTGCCCGCGATATCGATGCCCTTGAGATTGGCCGTCTCCGAAAATGTACCGGTCACGCGACCACGCGCGGGCCAGATCCAGTCCAGCGAGTCGTCGCCGCCGTCCGCGGTTGCCGGCCGCGACGCTTCCGTCCTTGGTTCCGGCGCGACCTCCGGCTTCGACGCCGCTACCGTTGCTGGCGCAGGCGTCGGCGCGGCAGTTGCGACCGGTTCTGCGGCGGCACGGGTCACGTCGCGCACGGCCTGCTCGGAATACGCCTCCTTCAGCGCCCGGGGCTCGGTCTTGTAGTTCTCGGTGTTACGCGACGCGACCGGAGCTGTCTGGGTCGACGCCGTCGCGCCGCGTGCCGCGACCACCGGCGCCGTGGACTTGAGCGGTGCGGTGGTGACCCCGTCCGCGCCGGTCGCCGGCTCTCCAGGCGCCGTCAGCCGCAACGACTGCCCGACTTGGATCAGGTTGGCGTTCGCGATGCCGTTCCAGGCCGCGAGTTCCCGGTAGTCTATGCCGTGATCCAGCGCGATCTGATGCAGCGTATCGCCACGCTTGACGACATAGGTCGATGGGCGCCAATCGGGCTCCTTGGCAGGCGTGGCGGTGGTGGTCGGGGAGGGAACTGGTTTCGCGGACGCCGCGGGACGTGGCTGCGACGTCGAGCGGTCTTCCACCGGCGCCCGCGATTTCGACGCGCAGCCACCAAGCAGCGCAATGAACACGGCGAGTGCCATCGCCTGCGCGAGGCGGCGTGGTGCGGAATGAATTGGATCGGTCTCTGGGCGCATTGCTGAATCGACAGCGGACGACGCGTAAACGTTCACGCCAATCCGGACAACAGTGGCACGAATCTTACCGCATCGAGCGTGAGTTCCTTGATCCCGGCCGCGGAGGCCTCGAGGACCGTCAAGCGCTGAACGCCGCGCTCGTCACCGGGTTTGGCGAGTGGAATCACCATGCGCCCGCCTGGCTTCAGGTACGCCAGAAGCGCCGTAGGCACGTGCGTCGCACCTGCGGTCACGATGATCGCGTCCACGGCAAGCGGCTCGCCCAGATCGTGACTGCCGTCACCGTGTTTCAGCGCGACATTGCCGAGCTTGAGCGAGCGCAGATGATTTCTGGCCTTGTTCACCAGCGCGCCAATGCGCTCGACGCTGTAGACGCGGCGCGCCACGTGCGCAAGCACCGCCGTCTGGTAACCACATCCGGTACCGATCTCCAGGACCTCGTCGAGATCGCGTCCATTTCTCGCCAGTTCGGTCATGCGCGCGACCACCCATGGCTGCGAGATCGTCTGCCCGTGTCCGATCGGCAGCGGCGCGTCATCATAGGCACGGATGGCCAATGCCTCATCGACGAAGATGTGCCGCGGCACCGCGGTCATCGCCGCCAGCACCAATTCGTCACTGATTCCATGCTCGCGCAACCGCTCGATCATGCGCGCGCGCGTGCGTGCCGACGTCATGCCGATGCCGGCACGCTCCCGGTCTCCGAAGGACTGCGTCCCCATCCCCCGCGCTCCTCCTGTCGTTCGTGTGCCGTCGTGCCGCGGCGTCAGGCCGCGAGCCAGCGCGTCACGCCCGGCATCGCTTCCGGATTGGTGAGATCGATCTGCAACGGTGTCACCGACACGTGGTCGGTCGCGATCGCATGAAAATCGGTGCCCTCGCCGGCGTCCGCCGCCGCGCCAGCCGCACCTACCCAATAGACCGTTTCGCCGCGCGGGTTCTGGGTGCGTATCACTTCCTCGGCCTTGTGCCGGCGGCCCAGCCGGGTCACCGCCACGCCACGCAGCGCGGACGCGGCGACGTCGGGCACGTTGACGTTGAGCAAACAGGTGCCCAGCGGCGCCCGGGCATGTCGGGCGACGAAGTCGCAGGCGATCTGCGCCGCGGTCTCGAAATGCTCGCCGTTCTTCGACGCGAGGGAAATCGCGATCGAGGGAATGCCCAGCAGATAGCCTTCCGTCGCCGCCGCCACTGTCCCCGAGTAGATCGTGTCGTCACCCATGTTGGCACCCAGGTTGATGCCCGAGATCACCATATCCGGCAATTCCTCGAGCAGCCCGGTGACCGCGAGGTGGACGCAGTCGGTGGGGGTTCCGTTGACGAACAGGAAGCCATTTGGCGCGCGCCTGACCGAAAGCGGCCGGTCGAGCGTCAACGAGTTGGAAGCGCCGCTCCGGTCGCGCTCTGGCGCGACCACGGTGATTCGCGCACATTCCGCAAGTGCGGCAGCAAGGCGCTCGATACCCGGGGCAAAGTAGCCGTCGTCATTGGAGATGAGGATATGCATCGGCGGCCGAAAAGGGTCCGCGGTCGGACAGACACGCGGCAGTTGAGGATTATACCGTGCGCGACCGGCATTTCCGCATGGCGCCGCACCGCGTTTGGGGGGCACGCTCCGCCCTATAATCAGCACCATGCGCAAATGCCTGCAATCGAAACGGTGTCCGCCTGGATCCGCGCGCTAGCCGTCGTGGAATGGGCGCCAGCCGCCGCGGCTTTGCCGCGCTGACGCTTGCGCTCGCCGCGCTCGCCGCGTTGCCGGTCGCCGCCATCGCGCTGCGCGGATTCGCCGGCGGCGCGGCGCAGACCTGGTCGCATCTCGCGGCAACCGTGCTGCCCGGCTATGTGTTCAACACGCTGGTGCTGCTGGTGCTGGTCGGCGCCGGGGCCGCGATCGGTGGCACGGCGGCGGGCTGGCTGGTCGCGCGTCACCGGTTTCCGGGAAGCGCCTTTTTCGAGTGGGCGCTGCTCCTGCCGCTGGCCATGCCGTCGTATGTGATGGCCTATGCCTATACCGACTTCCTGCAGTACGCGGGCCCGTTGCAGACGCTGCTGCGCGAAACCTTTGACTGGGGTCACGGCGACTACTGGTTTCCCGACGTGCGCTCGCTCCCGGGTGCAGCCGCAATGTTCGTGTTCGCGCTCTATCCGTATGTATTTCTGCTCGCCCGCACCGCCTTTCTCGAACGCCCGCCGGCGCTGATCGAAGCGGCACGCACGCTGGGGCTCGATCGACGCGCCGCATTCTGGCGGGTCGAGCTGCCGCTCGCCCGGCCGGCAATCGCCGGCGGCGCGGCGCTCGCGCTCATGGAAACGCTGGCTGATTACGGCACTGTGGCGTACTTCGCCGTCGACACCTTCACCACCGGCGTGTATCGCGCCTGGTTTTCGCTGGGTGACCGTGCGGCGGCCGCGCAGCTGGCGATGACGCTCCTGTTCTTTGTCGTCGGCGCGGTCACGCTCGAACGCGCGTCGCGTGGCGCAGCGCGCACCTACGGTGGTTCGCGCGGTCGCAATGTTGCGAGGCAGGCGCCCGAGGTGCTGCGCGGACCGTCCGCGATCGTGGCCACGATCGTCTGCGCGATTCCCTTGCTGCTGGGCTTTGTCCTGCCGGTGCTCCTGCTGCTGCGGCTTCTGTGGGGTGAGCCCGAGGTCGTCTGGTCGGCCCGGTTCTACGATTGGGGCTTCAACAGCTTTCGTGTCGCCTTGATCGCGGCGACGCTCACGGTCGTTGCGGCGACCGTCGTCGCCTACGCGGTGCGGCTCGCACCGGGACCGCTGACCCGTGTCGGCGGCCGGGTGCTGGCGCTCGGGTACGCGATACCCGGGACGGTGCTCGCGGTCGGAGTGCTGTTGCCGCTCGGTGCCCTGGATGGACTGCTCGCAGGCATCGTGCGCGACGCCTCCGGCCGCCCGACAGGTTTGCTGTTGACGGGGACGATCTTCGCGCTGATCTACGCCTACATGGTTAGGTACTACGCGGTAGCTGCGAACGGAATCGAACCCGGATTCGCGCGCATCACACCGGCGATGGACGCGGCGGCGCGCAGCCTTGGGGCCGGTGCCTGGTCCACGCTGCGGCGGGTGCATGCTCCGCTGCTGACCCGCAGCAGTGCGGCGGCGCTGCTGCTGGTGTTCGTCGACGTAATGAAGGAGTTGCCGGCAACTCTGGTGCTGCGGCCGTTCAACTTCGATACCCTGGCGACGCAGACCTATCTGCTGGCCAAGGACGAACGGCTGGCCGAAGCGACGCTGCCGTCGCTGGCGATCGTCGCCGTGGGCATCGTTCCGATCATTGTCCTGGCGCGGATGGCGCGTCGCGGATTCCGCGGTGGCGGCGGCGCCGACCGGCCATCGGTAATCGCGCCGATCGAAACCGCAATCTAGGCCACCGCCGGGTCGGCCAGGCGCCTACTTCCAGCCGACGCGGTCGGCGATTTTCTGCGCCTCGGGCGTGTTCCGGCCCAGCGTCGCGATCGGCAGAGGATCGATCCTGAACGCGCCCAGCGTATCGAGCGCGGGATTCGCGACAGGCACGCCGGCGACCACCGGCCATTCGTTGTTGCCGTCGGCGAAATAGCGCTGCGCGTCGCTGCCGGCGAGATACTCCAGAAATTTCACGGCGTTGTCCCGATGCGGCGCGTTCCTGAGTACGCCGGCCCCGGAGACGTTGACGTGCGTACCGTGGCCTGCCTGATCGGGAAAAACGACACCGGTCCGCGAAACGATTTCGCGATCCGCGGGCTTGGCTGAGCGCATCAAACGCACGTAGTAGTAAGTGTTGGCCAGCGCGACCCCGCATTCCCCTGCAGCGACCGCCTTGATCTGATCGGTGTCGCCACCCTTGGGCGTTCGCGCCATGTTGGCGACAAGGCCCTTCGCCCAGGCCTCTGCCTTCGCCTCACCAAGATGCGCGATTTCCGAGGCGATCAGCGACAGGTTGTACGGGTGGCTGCCCGAACGCGTGCAGACCCTTCCCTTGTTCCTCGGGTCGGCGAGCGCTTCGTAGCTCGCTACCTCAGCCGCTTTCACCGCCGCCCTGTTGTAGACGATGACGCGCGCGCGGTACGAGAACCCGAACCAGTTGCCCGCCGGATCACGATACTTGGCCGGGACGCGCTCGCTGAGCAGCGTGCTGGTGACCGGCTGAAAGAGCCCCATTTGCTGCGCCTGCCACAGTCGCGCCGCGTCAACGATGAGCAGAAGGTCCGCCGGACTCGACGCGCCCTCGTTTTTCAGCCGCTCGACGAGTTGATCATCACTCGCCTCGATCCGGTTGACCTTGATGCCGGTGGACTTGGTAAAGCCGGCGTAAAGCGCCTCATCGGTCTGGTAGTGACGCGCCGAATACAGGTTGAGCACCGGTTCCTCGGCGGCCTGGACCGCGGAAACCGCGAGCAGGGGAATGGCAAGCGCGCACATCGCGCGGGAGAGCGAGAATTGGTAAGCAACTCGGTTCATGGCGCAATTCCTCCAGGGCAGAGTGATCGTGGAATTCCGGTGCCCACTATAGCCAGCCATGTATCTGCCTGTCAATACGAATGCGAACCATTCGCATTAACACCTCACCAGAACGCATTCCAGCCACAACCACCGGCCCGCGTCTACCGGCGCGCCTCGCGTATGCCCTGCGCCAGCGTCCAGACCGCCGCCGCGTACAGCCGGCTTTTGTTATAGCGGGTGATGACATAGAAATTCGGGCAGGCGACCCACAGGCTGACGCCATCCGCACCCGCGGCTTCGCTTTCCTCGAGCAGCAGCACCCCAACCGGCTCGGCCGCGAGGTCGGCCGGCGCGTCTACCGCGTCGACGCCTTCGGCCTGCCATGCGGCGATCGGGCGACGCTCGCTGATGCCCCCGTCCAGACGACGCAACAGCGCGCCCCGCGCCTCGGGGACGACGCCGGCCACGAGCAAAACCGGTTGCCCGCGCAGCCAGTCGTGACGGGCAAGATAATTGGCGACGCTGCCGATGACGTCGGCGTTGCTCCGCCAGAGGTCGGCGCGACCGTCACCATCGAAGTCGATCGCGAACCGCCGATAGCTGCCCGGCATGAACTGCGGAACACCCATGGCGCCGGCAAACGATCCCTTGGCGACGAGCGGTGAGAAACCCTGGTCGCGAGCGAGCAGCAGGTATTCCTTCAATTCGCCACGGAAGAATGGTGCCCGCCGCGGATAGTCGAACGCCAGCGTGGCGAGCGCGTCGATGACGCGATGCGATCCGGTAAGGCGCCCGTAGTTGGTCTCGATGCCCAGTATGGCCACGACGATCTCGGCCGGTACGCCAAAGCGTTCCTGGGCCTCGGCCAGCGCCGTCTCGTTCTCGCGCCAGAAACGCGCACCTGCCTCCGCGCGCTCCGGCGACGTGAGCGACCGTGCATATTCAAACCATTTCGGCGGTTCGAGCAACGGGCGGTCCATCAGTGCCACGATCTTCGGCTGAAATCTTGCGGCCGCGAACCAGCGCTCGACGTCACGCCGCGGCAGTCCTGTTTCCTTTGCGACTTCCGCGGCAAAGGCGCGCACGTCGGCCCGCTTTCCGTAAGCGGGCGTAGCGGCTGCGGTGGCGCGTGGCGACGCCGCGATCGCGGGTACCGGCGCGAATGCAACAGCCGACACGATCAGCAGAATGAAGGCGCAGCGGGAATTCATTTTTGCATCATGTTTTCGACCTGTCGATGTTATCATCGCCCCGCTCCCGCCTTCCTCGCGCGCGAAGTTCCGCCGCGCCGCTCGATGTCCGTCCACGGCCTCTTCCCGCTCGCCCGTCCCCTCCTGTTCACGCTCGATCCGGAGACCGCGCATGCGCTGGTATTTGCATCGCTCGACCGGGCGGCGAAACTGGGGATCGCGCAAATCGTCGCGCCACATCTCGAACCGTCTCCGGTCACGGTGATGGGCATCGAATTTCCCAATCGCGTCGGCCTCGCCGCAGGACTCGACAAGAACGCACAGCACCTTGCCGGACTGGCAACGCTGGGCTTCGGCTTTCTCGAGGCCGGCACCGTGACCCCGCGGGCGCAGCCCGGCAATCCAAAGCCACGAATGTTTCGCATCGAGGCGGCGCAGGCGCTGATCAACAGGCTGGGTTTCAACAACGAAGGCGTGGACGTCTTTCTGCGCAACGTCGGGGAATCGAAGTACCACGGAATCCTCGGCATCAATATCGGCCGCAACTTCGACACTCCGAACGAGCGCGCTGCGGACGACTACCTTGCCTGCCTGCGCGCCGTGTACACGCATGCGCACTACGTGACCGTGAACATCTCGTCGCCCAACACCAAGGGCCTGCGCGATCTGCAGGCGGAGGACGCGCTGGCGGCGCTTCTCGCGGCGCTGAAGCGCGAGCAGACGGCACTCGCGCAGACGCATGGCCGCTACGTGCCTGTGGTGGTCAAGATCGCCCCCGATCTCACCGACGAGGCCTTGCGTACGGTCGCGCGGCAACTTGCCGCAGCACGCATCGACGGCGTCATCGCGACCAACACCACGCTGGCCCGCGACGCGGTGGCCGGGATGGCGCATGCCGACGAAGCCGGGGGCCTGTCGGGCGGACCGCTCACCGCGCGCGCCGATGCCGTGGTGCGCACGCTGGCCCGCGCGCTCGACGGCGCGCTGCCGATCATCGGCGTTGGCGGCATCATGTCCGGCGAGGACGCGCGACGTCGAATCGCCGCAGGCGCAACGCTGATCCAGATCTACACCGGGCTCATCTACCGCGGACCGAAACTCGTCGCCGAGTGCGTGCGCGCGCTCCAGATGCCCTGAGGGCAACCGGCGCGGCCGTCACGCGTTTCCGCACCTACGGGCGGCAGTAGACCATGATCTTGCCGCTGGCCTGCGCCGCAAGCGTCCCGTGCTGGTTCGTCGCCTCGCCGGCAAGTTCGACGACACCGCCCCGATGACGCGGCTTGGGCACCAGGCCGATCACCTTCCAGGCAATGGTCAGCGTATCGCCAGGACGCACCGGCGCGAGAAAGCGGGCGTTGTGCTCGAGATAGCCGATTGCCGTGCCGTGAAACCGCATGCCCACCGGCGAGCCCATGAAGGCGCTGGTCATCATGCCGTGCAGAATCCGTCCACCGTAGCGCGACTTGCGCGCGAATTCCTCGTCGACGTGCAACGGGTTGAAATCGCCCAGCAGACTTGCGGCCAGTACCAGGTGTGTCTCGGTGATCGTAAGCGCGCTGGAAAAGGCCTCGCCCAGCACGACGTCGTCGAACCAGCGCCCGCTGCCATTCATGACGATTTGCCGTTGGCCATCGGTTCCCAGGGAAAGCCCGCCGCCGAGACGCCGTCGCGCAGGTGCTCGAAGGCCGCATCGACATGCGCCGGATCGCCCCTGACGCCCAGCTCGAGGCTGCGGCGTCCATCGCCGACGAGCGTAGGCAGGCTGAACAACTTGACCGTGGGGAACAGCGAGACGTTGGCCTCCATCAGCGGCAGCAGCTGACTCTCGCCGGCGTCGTAGACAATCATTGCGCGCTCCTCCGGGGGCACTCGAGTCAGGTCCGGATACCAGGCGGCGAGCACCCAATCGAGCATCGGCCAGGCCATGCTCGGAAAACCGGGAAAGAATGAATGATCGCGGATGGCGAACGCCGCGACCCGATTTACCGGATTGGGAATCATCCGGCTCCCGGCGGGAAATTCGGCCATCAGCACGCGATGGGGATAGGCCTCGGCGCCGAAGCGCGCCTCGATTTCGGCGACCGCCTCCGGGTGGGGAACGAGCGGTACGCCGAGCGCCGCAGCCGCGGCCTGCCGCGTATGGTCGTCCGGTGTGGCGCCGATGCCGCCGAAACTCCACACGATGTCGCCGCGCGCAAACGAATCGCGCAGCAGCGCGGTCAGTCGGAGGCGATCGTCGCCGACATAGTGCGCGTAATCGAGCCGGAGTCCGCGCGCGGCGAGCGTCGCAATGACCTGCGAAAGATGCCGGTCCTGGCGTTTGCCCGACAGGAGTTCATCGCCGATGATCAACGCGCCCAGGACCCTGGTCCGGGCCGGCCCGCCGCTGGCGTCGCCGGTCAAGCGTCTTCCAGCGCGTCGGGGAACCTGTCCTCGATTTGCGTGAGCATGCTCGAGAACGCACGATCGATCAGCGGTTCGGCTTCGACCAGGCGCGCGCGATCCGCGCGGAAACGCTCGGCCAGATCTTCTGCCGTCATCGAAAGCGCCTTCTGGCCCTGGCGGTTGGTGAACAGGTAGGTGCCGCGCAACGGGCTCACCCACGCCAGCTTGGCGAACACCAGCTGTCCGTCATCGGATTCGAACTCGATCCACATGCCGCGCTCGAGACTGCGCGCGATCACCATGTAATCGTCATCGATCGCCTCGCTGCCCGCTTCGACCGGCTCGGGCTCGGCCTGCGTCATCGCCACCACCAGCGCTTCGGCCTTGGCGGCGAGTGCCTCGTCGCCGGCCGCCTTGGCCATCACCGCCTGCATCTTGGCCGCCTCGGCCACTGCATCGGTCGGCGACATCACTGCCGACAGTGCCGGCTTGACGGCCGCGGCATGCGCCTCCACCAGGTTGGACATGAAGCTCTCGCGCTCGTGGGGCGCCCACTCCTGGCCCTGCATGCCCGAGGACAGCCGCTTCAGCAGCGACGGCAGCAGCGCCACCAGGTGGCGCCGATCCTCCGGTGCTTTCTTGGGCTGCACGCTCCAGACCAGATCCTCGATCGTGTTGACCGCCGCGCTCCAGCCGTCGCCTTCCTCGCCTTCGAGCAGGTATACCTGCTCCAGCACGAGCTGCCATTTCTGGCGCAGGAACGTCGCGACGAAGTTCGGCACCGGATAGCTCTCGACGCGCTTTTCGATTTCCGCCTTGGCCAGAACCCCGGCGATCTTCTGGCGGTCCTGCTGGTCGATCTGCTCGGCGCCCGACAGGATGTTCGCCTCGGCGTCCCGCTCCTCCGCAAGCAGGAAGGCCTCCAGCACATCGCGCTGCTCGTCGAATATCGTGAGGTCGTCGGAGAAGTTGTCGAGAATCTGGTGAACAATGCCGTCGATCGTGCGGTAGAGCGGATCCTCCTGGCCCATGACCGTCGCCCAGCCGAGCCCCGCGTGCGCCAAATCGTTGACCAGTACCCGGGCCGGGTGCGATTTCTTGGCGAAGAACGCACTGTCGAGCATCGACGCCTTGAGAACCGGGATCTGCAGCCTCGCCAGCAACGCCTTGATGCCGTCGGGCAGATCCTTGGTCTCGAAGATGAAATCGAACAGCATCGCGACCATCTCGATGGTCATCGATTCGAGTTGATTCGCCTTGGCGGCGAGCGGCGAATCCTGCAAATCGCGCAGGACGTTGTGCAACCCCTGCGGAATGCCCGAAAAATCGATCGACGCACCGCCGACCGCGAAAGCCGTCTGTCCGGCCTGCAGCCGCGTCAGGCCTTCATGCAGATCCGCGGACGAGATGATCGGCGCGCCGGGAACGTATCCCGACGGTGTGGCGCGCATCGGCGCAAATACCTGGGCCGAAGCCGCTCCACCGGGCATGGAGATCGCGGGAAATCCGGAGTCATCGGCGTAACCTGCGGGTCCTCCGGGGGGGAGCCCGCCGAGCAGGGCGGCCATCCCGGGCGGCAACGAAGAGGGCGCCGCCGCCGAGGTCGGCGTTGCGCTGCCATACATCCGCTTGAACATCGCCATCACGTCGACCTCGGCCGCGTGGGGCGCAATTTCAGGTGCAGGCGCCACCTTGGCCGTCGAACGGTCCGCCGGGCCGCGACGCTGGATCGCCGACGACCGGCCGGGAGCCGGCACCATGTTCAAACGGGTGAGGTGCGCGTTGACATCCGAATAGATCTTGGCGATCTCGGCGAGCGGCGCCTGGTTCAAGTCCTTCATGATCTGGAACTTGACCCGCCTTTCCGCCTTCAGCGACTGCACTGCCTCCGAAAACGCACTGACGATCGTGACCGGGCCCAACGGATTCGCCAGCGCATCCATGTCCGGATATCCGAGCAGGTGACCCATGCCCCGATTGAGCACCGCAAGCTCGTCGTGGCAGAGGTTCTCCACCACCCGCGCAATGTTGCCGGCCAGCACCGACTCGTCCATCGACGACGTGTCGACCAGCGTCAGTTGCGTCGCATCGACCTTGGAGAAATCGGCCTTGGGTTCGGTCTTGCCGGAAATCCGGTCGTTGATCAGCTTGCGCAGCTGGCGCTCGAACTCGGACATCAGCTCCGCGCGGTCCCCCTTCAACACGCCGCGCGCGTCGAGGAACAGCTGCTGCTCGTCGCGGACATCCGAATTGCTCGCGCGCTCCATCAGCATGTCGCTGACGCGATCCAGGATCTGCCCGAACGAAGCCGACAGGCGCGTCACCGCAAGGTCCCGACATTCGGTCAGGATCTTGTTGATTTCGCGCGAGGCCGTCCGCTTCGTGGTCGTTTCGGTCGTGGTCGAATTCACAGTCGTAAGCACTCGAACGCTGCCCGTCCTCATGCCCATGTTGGCGGCACCTCAGCGGGCGGAACATCCAGCAGAACCTGGCGTGTGCCGATGAGGCATTCGGCCACCACGATCCATTGAGCGACAAGCCCTTAGCACACAAAGCCGCGAAGTTACTGTAGCACGCGGCTGCCGCCATGCCAACGCGTTCCGGCTGCCTTTCAGCAGCCTACCGGGTCAGGTCCGCCCAGGCGCGTTCGGCGCGCTTGAACGATACCGGGGCCGGGGTCTTCAATTCCTGCGCGAACAGCGAGACCCGGAGTTCCTCCAGCAGCCAGCGGAAGTCCTCCAGCGCCGGCTCCTCCCTCCCCGCAGCACGATTTTGCGCCCGGCGATCGGTGTAGCGCCGCCACAACACCGCCACGTCGGCGCCGTGCCTGGCGTCGCGGTCCGGGCGCTCCGGATACTTGGCAATGCGTCGATCGAGGGCGCTCAGGTACCTCGGCAGGTGCTGCAGCTGGGTCCAGGGCGTGGCAGGGAAGAAACCCGGGTAGACCAGCGCATCGCGCTGGGCGCGGGCCTCGGCGGCCAACCGGCCGAGCCCCCCTGGCACCCTGGAAATCCTGGCGGAGAGCGCCAGGTGCTCGGTGGCGATGGCGGCAAGCAGCCGAAACGCCCCGTCGATCACCGCCGGCAGGCGGGTACGGGCGCGCTTGACGAGTTCGGCAAAAGCCCCGTCGGACCGTGGCAGCGGGTCGTCGGCCAGGAAAGCGCGGTCCAGCGCCGCGGCGAGGACATCCTTGAGCAGGCGATCGACGGGGACCACCGCTTTCAGTTGCAGTGCAGCTTGCGCGAAGCCCTGGCCGCCCTTGTCGAAGCGCCTGAATTGCTCGCGCAGGGCGATGCGCAGCAGCCGGATCACCCCCGCCCTGGTGGCCACGGCCGCAGCTTCCGGGGTGTCCGACAAGGTAAGGGCAACCGATTCACCTTCGTCGACGAGCGCCGGATAGCCGGTGACCCGCCGCCCATCGCGGGCGATGTCCAGCACCTCGGGGAGATCGCCGAAACTCCATTGGCGCAGTCCCTTGCGCTCGAAGGCCGGGTCGGCGGCCGCGAACGAGAGTTTCGCGGCCTCGCCAAGCTGCCGGCGCAGCGCCGCGAGGTCCTGACCCGAGGCGAGTTCGCGTCCGGCCGGGTCGACGACGGTCACGTGCACGACCAGATGCATCGGCCATTCGAGCGCATCCCAGAATTGACGGTCTGGAGCCTGTCCGAGACGCAGTTCGAGGTACGCGCGCAGCGCCTCGGACAGCGAGGCGGCCGGCGCCCCTGCGCTCTCGAGGAATGCCGTCACGAACTCCGGTAACGGGACCAATCGGCTGCGCAACTGCTTGGGCAGCGCCCGCAATGCATGGGTCACCTTTTCGCGCACCATGCCCGGAACGAGCCAGGTCAGGCAGGCGTCGTCGAGCTGATTGAGCAGCGCGAGCGGTACGGTAATGAGCAGACCGTCGAGAGGATGGCCCGGCGCGTACCGGTAGCGCAAAGGCAGCCGGGTACCTGCCATCCGGATCGACTCCGGAAACAGTTCGACCGTGACCGCGCTGGCCGCATGGCGCATCAGGTAGTCGCGGGTAAGGAAAAGCATGCGGGCGTCGCCTTTCTCCGCCCGCTCACGCCAGCGCTCGAAGGACACCAGCGTGCACACGCCGTCGGGGATGCGCTCGGCATAGAAAGCGGCGATCACCGTATCGTCGACCAGCACGTCCTGCCGCCGCGCCTTGTGCTCGAGTTCGGCCACGTCGGCGACCAACCGGCGATTGTGGGCGATGAATGCCCCCTTGCTGCGCAGTGCGCCCGGTACCAATGCCTCGCGGATGAATACTTCGCGCGCGGCCGCGGGATCCACCGAACCGAACGACACCGGACGACGCGCCACCAGGGTCAACCCGAACAGCTGCACACGTTCGCTGGCGACAACCTCGCCGCGTCGCTCCTCCCAGTGCGGATCGAAATATTCTCGCGTGACGCGGTCGCCTGCCACCTCCTCGATCCATTCGGGCTCGACCCGTGCCGCACAGCGTGCGTAGAGCCGGGTCGTCTCGGTCAGTTCCGCCGCGAGCAGCCACCGGGCACCCTTGCGTGACAGCCCCGAGCCCGGGTGCAGCAGAAAACGGATTCCCCGGGCGCCCAGATAGTGCTCGTCAGCGTCGGCCTTGACTCCCACGTTGCCCAACAACCCGGCAAGCACCGCCTTGTGCAGCACCGCGTAACGCGCCGCGTCGAATCGTTCTGGCAGCGCCGGGGTCCATTTCCAACCGGACTCCTCGAGCGACGTGCATAGCTGCCGGTGGACGTCGCGCCATTCGACCAGACGCAGCCACGACACGAACTGCGCGCGGCAGGCGTCGACCAGCCGCCGGTGCGACAATTTTCGAGCCTGCGCCTCGGCGAAGAATTCCCACAGCGCGACCAGCGAAAGAAAGTCGGAACGCTCGTCGCGAAAGCGCAGATGCGCCTGGTCCGCGGCCTGCGCGCGTTCCAGCGGACGCTCGCGCGGATCCGGAACCGCGAGCGCGCTGGCGATCACCAGCGCTTCCGGAAGGCAGCCGCCGTCGCGCGCCGCGAGGACGATGCGGCCGATCCGGGGATCGAGCGGCAGGCGAGCCAACTCGCGACCGAGCGGAGTCAAGGCGCGCTCGGCATCGAAGGCGCCCAACTCCTGCAGCAACTGGTAACCGTCGGTGATCGCCCGAGGTCCGGGCGCCTCGACGAAGGGAAACGCCGTGACCTCTCCCAGATCGAGCGACGCCATGCGCAGGATCACCGCGGCGAGCGACGAGCGCAGGATCTCGGGTTCGGTGTACTCCGGGCGAGCGGAAAAATCCTCTTCGGCGTACAGGCGGACGCAGATGCCATCCTGCACCCGGCCGCAGCGGCCGGCACGCTGATTCGCCGCCGCCCGCGACACACGTTCGATCTGCAGCAGCGTCGTCTTGTTGCGCAGGCTGTAGCGTTTGACGCGGGCGAGTCCGGTGTCGATCACATAGCGAATGCCCGGCACCGTCAGCGAGGTCTCGGCAACGTTGGTCGCGAGTACCACGCGTCGCCCGCTGCTCGGCCCGAAGACGCGCTGCTGCTCGGCCACCGAAAGCCGCGCAAACAGCGGCAGGACCTCGAGCTGGCGGGCATAGGGCCGGCGCGCGAGCTCGCGCCGCAGGAGATCCGCGGTCTCGCGGATTTCGCGTTCACCGGGAAGAAAAACGAGTATGTCGCCGGGTCCGGTTCGCCACAGATCCTCGACGGTGGCAACGATCGCCTCTTCGAGTTCCTCCTCGTCGTCGACCTCATTCGCGGATCCGGTGCCGCCGAGTTCGCCGCGGGCGAGCGGACGGTAGCGCAGTTCGACCGGATACGCCCGCCCCGATACTTCGATCACCGGCGCGGGCGCCGCCTCGGTACCGAAATGACGAGCGAAGCGTTGCGCGTCCAGCGTGGCGGAAGTGATGATCACCTTCAGATCCGGGCGCCGCGCCAGCAGGCGCTTCAGGTAGCCCAGCAGGAAATCGATGTTGAGGCTGCGCTCGTGTGCCTCGTCGACAATGATGGTGTCGTAGGCCGCCAATTCCCGGTCGCCCTGCGTCTCGGCCAGCAGGATGCCGTCGGTCATCAGCTTGATGTAGGCATCCGGATGCGTGTGGTCGGTGAAGCGAACCTTGTATCCGACCGCGCCGCCGACCGGCTCGCCGAGTTCGTGCGCGATTCGCGTGGCCACCGCGCGGGCCGCGATCCGGCGGGGCTGCGTGTGCCCGATCAGACCTCGCGCGCCGCGTCCCGCCGCCAGGCAGATCTTGGGGAGCTGCGTGGTCTTGCCCGACCCCGTTTCCCCGCACACGATGATCACCGGATGCGCCCGGATCGCACGCTCGATCTCGGCCGCGCGCTGTGCAACAGGCAAGTCGGGGGGAAAGCGAATCGTGGGCATGGCCGCCGCTCGCGCCTCGCGCTTGCCGACCGACCTGGCGAGGTCGGCCGCGAGCCGAGCCCATTCGGCCTCGCCCGCCTTCCGGGTGCGGGCGCGGTCGATGCGTACGGCAAGCCGCACGGCGTCAGCGGCCATCGCCAGCGGGAGGCGTCCGGAGAGTTCGTCGTGGCGGGCAGGCATCGGGAGGTCGGTTGCTCGAGCAGGTTGAAGCATTGCTGCCTGATGAAAATCCGGAGCGGAGGCGTCGCCCACCGCAGGCGGCGCGAATTCTACCGCGCGTTCCGTGTCGTTTGCGTATCATCAGTCTCCTGCGGGCGCCCTTTCCCAGTGACGCCCGGACACCTACAGGAGAAACAAGCGATGCGCATTCCCTATCCGCAGTCGCCGCGCCGCGTACTGTGCGCCGCCGTCCTGGCCGCGTTCGCCAGCACCGCAATGATGGACGGCGAGGCCGCGACCCTGCGCTGGGCAGGCCGCGGCGACATGCAGACCACCGACCCGCATTCGCAGAACGAAGGCCTCACCAATAACATCAACAGCCTGATTTACGAATTCCTGGTCCAGCGCGACAAGCAGCTTGGGCTGATTCCGGCACTGGCCGAGTCATGGACGCAGGTGAACCCGACCACCTGGCGCTTCAAGCTGCGGCCGGGCGTCAAGTTCCACGACGGCACACCCTTCACCGCCGACGACGTGGTGTTCAGCTACCAACGCGCCAAAGCCGATTCGTCGCAGCTGCGCGCTTACGCCAATGCGGCCGGGACGGCGAAGAAGATCGACGACCTCACCGTCGAATTCGTCACCAACGGGCCCAACCCGATCATGCTCGAGCACGTGGCGACGATCAACATCCTGTCCCGCGCATGGTGCGAAAAGAACCGCTGCATGAAGCCGCAGAACTACAAGGACAAGGAAGACATGATCACCGCGCGCGAGGCCAACGGCACCGG
The DNA here is from genome assembly GCA_032123655.1 of Betaproteobacteria bacterium. Lineage (GTDB taxonomy): Bacteria > Pseudomonadota > Gammaproteobacteria > Burkholderiales > Casimicrobiaceae > VBCG01. The sequence continues at coordinate 25,161 of JAQBEY010000088.1, read as the reverse complement.
CCCCTATTCGCTGGTTACGCGCCAACCAGACGTCAAGACCGTGCTCAAGAAGAATCCAGATTGGTGGGGCATCAAGGCCGGGCTCTTCGACGGCAACGTCGATGAGGTCGTCTACACGCCGATCGTCTCGGACGCGACACGGGTGGCGGCGCTGATGTCCGGCGAGGTCGACCTCATCAACGATCCGCCGCCGCAGGACGTGCCGCGGCTGCAGAAGACCCCCAACATCAAGGTGATCGAGGGTGTGGAAAACCGGATTGTGTTCATCGGCATGGACCAGGCCCGCGATGAGCTGCTGTACTCGAACGTCAAGGGCAAGAATCCGTTCAAGGACAAACGGGTGCGCGAGGCGCTCTACCACGCGATCGACATCGAGGCGATCCACAAGAACACCATGCGCGGGCTGTCGAAACCATCGGGCGGACTGTTGCCGTCGCCGAAGACTTCAACGCCGGCGATAGAGAGGCGACTGCCGTATGACAAGTCGCGGGCGAAAAAACTGCTCGCCGAGGCCGGCTATGCGAACGGTTTCGAGGTGACTCTGGACTGCCCCAACAACCGCTACGTCAACGACGAGAAGATCTGCCAGGCGCTGGCCGCCATGTGGTCGCAGGTCGGCATGGCCACCAAGGTCAACGCCATGCCGCGCGCCAACTACTTCCCGAAGCTGGAAAAGACGGACACCAGCCTGTACATGCTGGGCTGGGGTGGCGCGTCCACCGATGCGATCTTCACGCTGCAGCCGGTGTTGTCCAGCCACAACGGCAAGGGCGACGGCGACTACAACTATGGCCGGTACAAGAACCCGAAGATCGACGAGCTGACGGCGAAGATCAAGGTCGACATGGACGCCAAGCAGCGACTCGGCCTGATCCACGAGGCGCTGCTCGCGCACAACGCCGAGTCGAACCACATTCCGCTGCACCGGCAGGTGATTCCGTGGGCGTCGCGCGCCAACGTCAGCGTCGTGCACCGCGCCGACAACAACGTCACGCCTTACTGGGTCACCGTCAAGTAATACGCGCGTTTCTCGGCCGACGGCGCGAGGGCAACCTCGCGCCGTTTCTCATCGCCGACGCGCTTTGGGGCGTTTCTCCGGCGCGCTCGCCGGTGCTGCCGCTTCCGCAATGCCGTCCGGTCGCCCGTTCAGGACCAGGCGGGTCAGGTACCACGCCACGACGGCGATCACCGGGGCCTCCAGCGCCGCGTGCTGCCACGACGCCGGCGTGGCGCCCAGCACCGCCGTGCGCAGGACCTCGAGCAACAGGCCGGTGGCGACGAAGGCCGGGACGCTCGACAGGTCGTAACGCAATACCGCCCACGCGAACAGCAGCGCCAGCAGGCCTTCGGCGATGCCCAACCCTGCCGCGTCGATCGGCGGCTGCCCAGCGGCGAGCCGCATCGCCCCGGCGGCCAGCACCAGGAACACCGCCGCAAGGCCGATCCTGCGGGTCCAGCCCGCAGTGCCGCGGTCGATCGCGGCAAGCAGGAAAAAGGTGACGGCGGTTGCCGGTACCAGCGACAGGCCGGCCGCCAGCGCGCCGGCCCAGGGCCAGGCGGCCGAAGCAGCTTTCAGTTCGGGCCACAGCGGCATGGTCTGCGGTACCAGCAGATCGGCGGCCGCGGTGACCCCTGCAGTCGCCAGCGCCGCGGCGATTCCGGCGAGCCAGCCAGGGAGGTGGCCCAGCAGCGGGACCCGCGTCTGGCGACGCGCGTACCATGCGCCGACTCCGGCCAGAATCCCGCCGACCAGCGCCAGCAGCGCGCCGCCGGCGATGAGGCCGACGATGACGGTGGCGAGTTGACCCAGCACCGGCTCGGTGGTCTTCAGCGCGATGGCCAGCGCCGGCCAATGGTTGATGCGCTGCGCGAACATGATCGCCACGGTGAACGCACCCACCGCCAACAGCACACGACGATCGAAGCGACCTGCGCTCCACGCCCGAACGGCGAATATGAGCGCGGCGATCACCATGAGCACGATCACCACCAGCCCGCCGATGCGCAGAATCTGGGTGAAGCCCTCGCGTTCCAGTTCTGCCCGTCGCCAGGATTCGGGCACGAACACGCTGCGGCCGATCGACACCACCTCGTCACCGACGATCACCACCTGATAGCGAACCTCGCCGCCGCCACCAACCTCGACCGCCGGATCGGCAAACAGAAATGCCCAGTCGCGCCGGGCCGGCCTCGCTGTCGCCTCCGCGAGGCGTTCCGGCAGTGGCGCGGCACGAACGCCAAACGCCTGGTCGATGGCCTCTCGGGCGAGCCTGGCGGCGACGTCACGCTCCAGCGTGGCCCCCGCACGCGCTTCGGGCAGCCGATGAAAAACGAGGCGCACCTGGCCATCGCCGGCCACCGTCACCCGCCATTCCTCCGCCCGTTCGGCGACGTCGCCCTCGAAACGCGCAAATCGCACCTCCCATAGCGGCGGCGCGAGGAAACTTCCGGCAAGCCGGCGATAGGTCTCCGGTCCTGCCTCGCGCCAGACGAAGGCATGCCAAACCCGCTGCCCGCCGTCCTCCGGCGCCAGGCGGACGACCGAGTACACGTGCCAGCCGGCGTCGGGGTTGCCGCCGTGCTCGCGCATCGCCGCCGCGGCGATGGATTCAGCTTCGGCGCGCCCGATGGGCAGCGACGGAACATCGGCGCGCCAGCTCGTGGCGCCCAGCCACAACGCCAGGCCAGCCACGCCCAATACCGGCAATGCCCGTTGGACGACGTGCGCAAATCCGTTGCCCGCAGCTACCGCAGGGGCCGCCTCCGGCGCCGCCGGCGCAGGGACGACCGGCTCCCAGGCGCCGTTGCGCAGGGCGTCCGACAGTCGCCCCCAGCCGCCGGCCTGCATTCGTCGCGTCAACACCACCGCCGCGGGGATCAACGCCGCGGCGATCACCAGCGCCCGCTGCGTGCCGGCGCCCGGCGCGTCAATGAGAAACAGCGGCAGGGAAAACAGCACCAGGTCGAAAAGCGCATGCAGCAGGATGGTCGGCAACAGGCCGAAGCGCAAAAAGATTCCTGCCCAGATCAGCGAAGGCACGATCAGCTCCACCAGCCGCGAATAGGCAGGCAATCCCGGGTAATTCGCGTGCGCCGCGCCGAACACAACCGCCTGGAGCACAAAGGCAATGGCAATCCCGGTGCGGCGGCGCCCGAAATGCGCGCCAAGCAGCGCGCCCAGCGCGAGGGGCACCGCGCGAAACAGGCACTCCTCCATGAATCCTGCCTGCAGCGAAATGGCAATGGGCGCCAGCGCGGGAATGGTCGATGCCAGGACATTGGGATCGGTGAGTGACTCGGACGGCTGCCACCAGCCCAGCCACTGGTTGGTGACAAAATAGAACGCGGCGACCAGCGCGAGCTCGATCGGGACGAACAAATAGCCGGCGGCCGTGCGACCGGCGATCGCCCCCGTCCCGGCAGCGTCGCGCGACCAGAGCCGCCACAGTTGCGGATGCGTCGGGAAGGCCCGCCGGGTGAGTCCTTCGGCCGCCATGAAGATGCCGCCCAAAGCGACCCCGCCGCCCGCCAACGCCAGCAGCGCGAGCCCACCCTGACGCCACCAGAAAATGTTTTCCTGCTGCGCCGTGGAAAAACTGAACCAGGCAGTCGGTGCCGCCGCCAGCGAGGCGCCGGCGAGCAGGCCACCCACCACCAGCCCGGCCGCGAGCGCGGGCTTCCACAACAACCAGTGCCGGCGCAGCAGCCATAGCGATCCCAGTACGCAGCCGCCCAAACCGTAGAGCAGTCCCGCACCGATGCCGGCCATTCCGGCAATGGTCGAGTTGGCACTGCGCAATTCGGCAAAGCGCCGCATGAAGCTCTCCGGCACGTGCATATACGGCTGCACCTGGATCAGTTCGTCGCCATCGACAACCAGTTGCAGGCGAATGCGCGCTTCGCCCAGCCGTTCGCCGCGCTCGAACACGAACTGATGATCGACGCGCCCCGTCGTCCGTGTCTGTTGCGACTTCTCGAGCAACTGCCAGGCCGCGAAGTCCACGCCCCAGTCCTTCGCTGCCACGACGCGCGCGAGCAACAACGCCTGCTCCGGATCCAGCGCCATGGTCGCCGGATCGCGGACGTAGGTCTCGGCGACCTTGCGCGTGAATCCACTGATCCGTCCGTCGGGACGAAAGCGGATCAGCACTTCGTCGATCACGCCGGAGCGAAACAGGCGCACGTCCCACCAGTACGGCGCAAAGGCGTCGCCTTCCATCAGCCGCGCGAACGCCTCTCTGCCGCCGCCTTCGAGTTCGATGTAGTTCTGCGCGTTCTCGTCGTGGTTGAACACGATCGCGCTGCGCGCGCCTTCGGGGGCAAGCCGGTGTTGCGCCGCCAGCGCCTCCGCCTGCGCAAGCGCCTCGCCGCGCGACATCCGGATGTCCAGCTGCAGCAGCGGAATGGCCTGCGGCACCAGCTGCCAGGCAACGACCAGACTGGCCAGCGCCAGCACGACGTAGCCCACCCAGAACGCTGGCCTGCGGGTGAGCGCGATCAAGCGGATCCCGTCTGGATCACGCCGGCCTCGGCAAGACGCTCGATCGCCTGCGCGTCCAGTCCCAGCCGCTCGCACAGCACTGCCCGGGTATGCGCGGCCAGCAACGGCGGTGCATTCTCCTGCACGATCGGCGTTGCGCTCATCACCACCGGCGCGCGCACCTGCGCGACGGTTCCCGAAAGCGGATGCGGCAGGTCGACACGCATGCCGCGCGCGACCACCTGCGGGTCGGCGAACACCGCATCGACCCGATTGATCGGTCCGCTGGGCACGCCGGCCTCCTCGAGACAATCGAGCCAGTCGCGTTGCGACCGCGCGGCCACCACGACCTCCAGCAGTGGCACCAGCGTCGTCCGATTGCGCACGCGTTCCGCATTCCTGGCAAAGCGCGGGTCGCGCGCCCACTCGGACCGGCCGGCGACTTCACAGAATTTCGCGAACTGCCCGTCGTTGCCGACGGCAAGGATCAGGTGGCCATCGGCACAGGCGAACACCTGGTAGGGGACGATGCTCTGGTGCGCGTTCCCGGCACGCCCCGGTGGCTCGCCGGTCAGCAGGTAGTTCATGTTCATCACCGCCATCATTGCCACCGCCGAGTCGAGCAGCGCGAGATCGACGTGCTGGCCCTGCCCGGTCTGATCGCGCGCCGCCAGCGCGGCGAGTACCGCGGTCGCCGCGTACATGCCGGTCATGATGTCGGTGATGGCGATGCCGGCTTTCTGCGGGCCGCCACCCGGGAGGTCGTCACGTTCCCCGGTGACGCTCATCAATCCGCTCATGCCCTGAATGATGAAATCGTAACCGGCGCGGTCGGCGTAGGGACCGTCCTGGCCGAAGCCAGTGATCGATGCGTAGACGAGCCGCGGATTGACTGCGGCCACGCTGGCGTAGTCGAGGCCGTACTTGGCCAGACCACCGACCTTGAAATTCTCGACCAGCACGTCCGCCTGCCGCGCCAGCGCGAGGATGAGGTCGCGCCCTTCCGGCCGGGTGAAGTCGACGGCGACCGACTGTTTGCCGCGATTGCAGGCCAGGTAGTAGGCCGCTTCCGTCGTATCGTGACCGTGGCGGTCCTTGAGATAGGGTGGACCCCAGCCGCGGGTGTCGTCGCCGCTGCCCGGCCTTTCGATCTTCAGCACGGTGGCGCCGAAGTCGGCGAAGAGCTGCGTGCACCATGGCCCCGCGAGCACGCGCGACAGATCAAGGACGGTCAGGTGGGCGAGCGGGCCGGGCATGGGCGCAGGAAAGAGAGCGGCGTGAGCATGGCCATGACCGCACTGCGGACCCGGGCAACGCCCCGCGGCACCGCTACTCTAGCGACTTGACGATGTCTTCGACGACCTTCTTCGCATCGCCGAACACCATCATGGTCTTGTCCATGTAGAACAGCGGATTGTCGAGTCCGGCATAGCCGGCCGCCATCGATCGCTTGTTGACGATCACGGTACGCGCGTTATGCGCCTCGAGAATCGGCATGCCGTAGATCGGGCTGCCCTTGACCTCGGCCAGCGGGTTGACCACGTCGTTGGCGCCGAGGACCAGCACGACGTCGGTCGAGCCGAAGTCGCCGTTGATGTCCTCCATCTCGAACACCTGGTCGTAGGGCACCTCGGCTTCGGCGAGCAGCACGTTCATATGGCCGGGCATCCGCCCCGCAACCGGATGGATCGCGTAGCGGACGTTCACGCCCTTTTCGCGAAGCGCGTTGGCCATCTCCTTCACCGCATGCTGGGCACGGGCGACCGCAAGACCATAGCCTGGAACGATGATCACGGAGTCGGCGTTGCCCAGCATGAAGGCGACGTCGTCGGCGGAGCCGGATTTCACCTGTTTCTCTTCCGTGCCGGCGACCACCGTGCCGCCTTCCGCACCGAAGCCGCCGAGAATCACGCTGAAGAAGGAGCGGTTCATCGCGCGGCACATGATGTAGGAAAGGATCGCGCCGGACGAGCCGACCAGCGATCCGGATACGATCAGCATCGGATTCGACAGCGAGAAACCGATGCCCGCAGCCGCCCAGCCCGAATAGCTGTTGAGCATCGAGATAACGACCGGCATGTCGGCGCCGCCGATGGGGATGATGATCAGGAGGCCGAGCAGGAAGGCCAGCGCGGTCATGACGATGTAGGGCAGCCATGGGTTGTCCGTGGGACCCGCCATGAAGAACCAGACGCCGAAGCCGATCATGGCGATGCCGATGACGAGGTTCAGCAGGTGCTGCCCGGGAAAGACCACCGGCGCGCTGCGGATGCGGCCGGACAGCTTGCCGAAGGCGATCACCGAGCCAGAAAAGGTGATGGCGCCGATGAAGGTACCGATGAACAGCTCGAGCTTGTTGCCCATCGGGATCGGGTCCGGCAGGCCCAGCGCCGTCGGATTGTTCACCGCGGCGATGGCGATCAGCACGGCGGCGAGACCCACCAGCGAGTGCATCGCCGCGACCAGTTCGGGCATCTGGGTCATCTGCACGCGCCTGGCCACGACGGCGCCGACCACGCCGCCGGCGGCGATACCGGCCAGGATCATGGCGACATTCTTGGTCAGCGAATAGACCAGCGCCAGCGTGACGACGACCGCAATCGCCATGCCGGCGATACCGAGCACGTTGCCTCGGCGCGCGGTGGTCGGATGCGATAGTCCCTTCAGCGCGAAGATGAAGCAGATCGACGCGACCAGGTACCAGAGTGCAACTTGATTGGCGCTCATCTTCGCTCCTACTTCTTCTCGGGCGCCGGAGCCCTGGGCTCCTTTTTCCGGAACATCTCGAGCATCCTCTGCGTAACCAGGAAGCCACCGAACACGTTGACCGAGGCGAGCGCCACGGCGAGCACGCCGACCCAGCCGCCCCAGTCGAAAACCGCCGGGCCGGCGGCGAGCATCGCGCCGACCAGGATGATTCCGGAGATCGCGTTGGTGACCGACATCAGCGGCGTGTGCAGCGCCGGCGTCACTGTCCACACCACGTGGTAGCCGACGAAAATCGCCAGCACGAAGATGATCAGGTTGAAAACAATGGGATCGGCGGCGGTCACGTGGTTCTCCTCATTTCTTGGTCACGGGCGCGCCCGCATCGCAGATCATCGTCGCCTGCACGATCTCGTCCTCGCGCGCCAGCTTCCATTCGCCGGATTTCAGATCCAGCGACAGCGCGAGAAAATTGAGCACGTTGCGCGCATACAGCGCCGACGCGTCGGTGGCGACCAGCGCCGGCAGATTGGTCGTGCCGACGATTTTCACGCCGTTCACCTGCACCACCTTGCCGGCCTCGGAACCTTCGACATTGCCGCCCTGCTCCACCGCCAGATCAACGATGACCGAGCCGGGTTTCATCGCGGCGATCGTCTCGGCCTTGAGCAACCGTGGCGCCGGCCGGCCCGGAATGAGCGCCGTGGTGATCACGATGTCCATCTGCTTGCAGCGCTCGGCGATGATCCCGGCCTGCCGCGCCATCCATTCGGCAGGCATGGGCCGCGCGTAGCCGCCAACGCCCTCGGCGATCTGCCGCTCTTCGTCGTTCTCATAAGGCACGTCGACCCACTTGGCGCCGAGCGACTCGACCTGATCCTTCACCGAAGGACGTACATCGGTCGCCTCGATCACGGCACCCAGCCGCTTGGCGGTCGCGATCGCCTGCAGTCCGGCGACGCCGACACCCATGATCAGTACGCGCGCGGCCTTCACTGTGCCCGCGGCGGTCATCAGCATCGGCATGAAACGCGCGTATTCGTTGGCCGCCACCATCACCGCCTTGTAGCCGGCAATGTTCGCCTGCGATGAAAGCACGTCCATCGCCTGCGCACGAGAAATGCGCGGCAGCGATTCGAGCGCGAATCCCGTGACACCGGCCTTCGCCAGCGCGTCGACACCCGCGGCATCGAAGGGATTGAGCAGTCCAACCAGCACCGCGCCCGATTTCATCGACGGCAACTCCTCCGCCGTGGGCGCGCGCACCTTGAGGACCAGATCCGCAGACAGCGCATCCTGCGCACTGCCGAGATTCGCGCCGACCGCGACGTAGTCGGCGTCGGGAATCGCCGATGCCGCGCCCGCGCCCGCCTCGACGACAATCTTGTGCGCGCCGCTGGCCGCGATTTTCCTGACGGTCTCAGGCGTGGCCGCGACCCGCATCTCGCCCGGGCGGGTCTCGCGTGGAATGCCGATCAACATGGATGAATCCCCTGGACTGTGCGACGCGCATTGCACCCGCCAAGCCGGTCCGCGCGCGGCGCGGTGGCGCATGGTGCTGCCTTGCTGGCCACTATCGTAACCCACCCGCCGAAATATCGGCGTCCACTTGCGGAAAATCCGCCGACGACGCCAGGCGCGCCGGCTACAGCGCAGCCGCGACTGCGCGGCCCAGGTCGGAGGTGCTTGCCTTGCCGCCGAGGTCGGGAGTCCGCGGCGCCTTTGGATCGGCCAGCACGCGCTCGATCGCCGCGACCACCGCCCGTGCCGCGTCGGCGTGTCCCAGAAAATCCAGCATCATTGCGCCCGACCAGATCTGCCCGATCGGGTTGGCGATTCCCTGCCCGGCGATATCCGGAGCCGACCCGTGCACCGGCTCGAACAGCGACGGGTGACTGCGCTCGGGATTTAGATTCGCCGACGGCGCGATGCCGATGGTGCCGCAGACGGCGGGGCCGAGATCGGAGAGTATGTCGCCGAACAGATTGGAGCCGACCACGACATCAAAGCGCTCCGGGCGCTGCACGAAATGCGCAGTCAGGATGTCTATGTGGTATTGGTCCACCCGAATGTCCGGATAGTCGCCGGCCACCGCGCGAAAGCGCTCGTCCCAGTACGGCATGGTGATGGAAATTCCGTTGGACTTGGTCGCCGAGGTGACGTGCCGCGCATCGCGGGTGCGCGCGTGCTCGAACGCAAAGCGCAGGATGCGGTCGACGCCGCGGCGCGTGAACACCGATTCCTGGAACACGATCTCGCGCTCGGTGCCTTCGAACATTCGACCACCGACCGACGAATACTCGCCTTCGGTGTTCTCGCGCACCACCACGAAGTCGATGTCGCCCGGCTTGCGTCCGGCGAGAGGCGACGGAATTCCCGGCATCAGCTTGCACGGACGCAGATTGACGTACTGGTCGAAGCGGCGTCGGAACTGGATCAGTGAGCCCCACAACGAGACATGGTCGGGAACGGTCGCCGGCCAGCCGACGGCGCCGTAATAGATGGCCTCGAAACCATGCAGCTGTTCGAACCAGTCGTCCGGCATCATCTTGCCATGCTGCGCATAGTAATCGCAGCTCCAGTCGAAGTGCGTGAACGCCAGGTCGATACCGAACTTGCCCGCCACCGCCTCCATCATGCGCAGCCCTTCGGGCATCACCTCCTTGCCAATGCCATCGCCCGCGATGACTGCAATCCGCTGCGTCGCCATGCCACCTCCCGAAAATGACCTAGTTTACGCAAGCCTTGCCGATGCGCTCAGGCGAGCCGCTTCGTGCCCGTCCGGGTGCCTGCCGGTTCCACAGGGGTCGACGCGGCGGCGTCCAGCCGCTAGTGTCGTGCCTTGGGCGAATCGATCGGGAGACTGCCATGGGTGTGATGGTCATTGCATTGTTCCGCCCGAGGGCGGGCGCTGACCAGGACCTGCTGGCCTGCGTGCGCGACCATCTGCCGGTGCTGCGCAGCCAGGGACTGGTCACCGACCGGCCGACACTGGTGCTGCGGGCGAAGGACGGCACGCTGCTGGAAATCTTCGAATGGGCGTCGGTGGCGGCAATCGATGCCGCGCACGCCAACCCGGCGGTGCAGGCGCTGTGGACACGCTTCTCCGCCTGCTGCGACTACGTGACGCTTGGTGACCTCGCCGAGGCGAGCACCATGTTTCCCGGCTTCGAACAGGTCGACGTCTGACCCGGCGCGCAAGGCAAGCCTTACGCGCCGATGGATTTACACCTGCGGCACGTCGTGTTAACTTTCCGGTTAATTAGCGCCTGACCTCCGACCCGCGCCGGTGCCCCGCGAATTCTCGCGACGCCGGCGTCTTGCATTGCGGGTGGGGCCAGATGCACGCCTGCCTCTCCCGCGCCCCGCCCTCATTCGCCCCATCCGCCGCCGATGAATCGCGCACCCGCCGACCGCAACGCGCAACATCGTCGGGGGATCGCCTTCATGATCGTCGCGGCGATCTGCTGGTCGACCGGCGGCATTCTGGTTCGCCAGCTGTCGATCACCAACGCCTGGGAGATCGTCTTCTGGCGCTCGCTGTTCATGGTCCTATTCGTGTTCGGCGTGCTGCTGGTGATGCACGGGCGCGGCATGCCCCGCGCCGTGCGTGCGGTGGGCAGGCCGGGCCTCCTCGCCGGTCTGCTGCTGGCTGGTACTTTCTTCCTGTTCATCGGCTCGCTGATGCACACCACGGTCGCCAACACCTTCGTGCTGATGAGCGTCTCTCCGTTTCTGGCCGCGCTGGCGGGCTGGTTCTTCCTGCGCGAGCCGGTACCGCCGCGTACCTGGCTGGCCATGACCGTGGCGGCGATCGGCATCGGCGTGATGTTCGGCGGCGCCGCCGACGCGGGCCGGCTCGTCGGCAACGTGATGGCCCTCGGCGTCTCCGTCTGCTTCACCGCGCAACTGATGGTATTGCGCCGTTACCACGCTACGGTGGACATGCTGCCGCAGGTGCTGATCGCCGGGCTGTGGACGCTGATCCCCGCCTGGCTGTTCGCGGGACCGTTCGCCGCAACCGGTCGCGATCTTTTCGTGCTCGCGGTCATGGGGAGCGTGCAACTGGGCATCGGCTGCCTGCTTGCCACGGCGGCGTCGCGAACGCTTACCGCCACCGAACTCGGCCTGCTGGCGCTGCTCGAGCCGATCCTCGGCCCGCTATGGGCCTGGATGCTGCTCGCGGAACGTCCAAGCCCAGCCGCGCTCGTCGGTGGCGCCATTGTTCTGGGCGCGGTGATCACCAACGAAATTTTCGCGGCGTGGCGTGGACGCGCCGAAAGCGCGCAACAACCGTTGCCCGGGCCCTGAGCGCGCCTCACAACTGCAATGGCGCTCCCCGATTTTCCCGCTGCGTTCTATGTGGTTGCGGTCATCGCGATCATCATCACCGGCGTCGCCAAGGGCGCCTTCGGCATGGGCTCCGGCGGAGTCGCGGTGCCGATGATGTCGATATTCATCGCGCCCACCGAGGCGGCCGGCATCATGCTGCCGATTCTTTGCGCAATGGACCTGTTCGGCCTGCATGCCTATCGCGGCCTGTGGTCGGTCAAACACCTGCGAATTCTCGTTCCCGGCGCGGTGCTCGGCATCGCTGCAGGCGGGCTCGCCTTCGGCCTGCTCCCGGTCGACACCATCCGGCTCCTGCTGGGATTCATCGCGATTTCCTTCGCGCTCAACCAGTGGCTGCGCCTGACCGAACGCCTGGCCGCGCGTCTTGCCCGCGAGCGCAAGCCCCCGGGACGCGTGGCCGGCGTGATCTGGGGGGCGGCGTCCGGATTCACCAGCACGCTCGCTCACGCGGGCGGGCCTCCCTATGCGATTTACATGCTCGCGCAACCGATCGACAAGACGATTCTTGTCAGCACTTCGATCGCCTTTTTCCTCATCGTCAATTATCTCAAGCTCATCCCCTATTATTTCGTCGGCCAGCTCAACACCGGAAATCTGGCCGCTTCGCTGCTCTTCGCGCCGCTGGTGCCGCTGGGCATCTGGCTCGGCGTCTACGTGCATCGGCGCATTTCGCAGCACGTGTTCCTGAACGTGAACTACTCGCTGCTGTTCGCCGTCGGAGTGAAGCTCATCTGGGACGCCCTTGCTCACTGACGCCGGGCGCCCTCGACGCCCGGGTTGCGCTATGATGGCGGCCCGTCCCCCTGCACTCCACCCCGGATGAAACAGACCTTCCTCGATTTCGAGCAGCCGATCGCCGAGCTGCAGAAAAAGATCGATGAGCTGCGCTTCGTGCACGAGGATTCCGCCGTCGATATCTCCGACGAAATCGGACGCCTCAGCAAGAAGAGTCAGCAGCTGTCCAAGGAAATCTACGCCAAACTCTCGGCCTGGCAGATCGCGCAGGTCGCGCGCCATCCACAACGACCCTACACGCTCGACTACATCGCGGGAATGTTCTCCGAATTCCGCGAGCTGCATGGGGACCGCCACTACGCCGACGACCCGGCAATCGTCGGCGGCCTCGCCCGCTTCAACGGCGCGCCTTGCATGGTGATCGGCCACCAGAAGGGCCGCGACACCAAGGAGAAGATCTACCGCAATTTCGGCATGCCGCGACCAGAGGGGTACCGCAAGGCGCTGCGGCTCATGAAACTCGCCGAGAAATTCTCCTTGCCGCTGTTCACCTTCGTGGATACCCCCGGCGCCTATCCGGGGATCGGCGCGGAGGAGCGCGGACAGTCCGAGGCGATCGGCCGCAATCTCTTTGAGATGGCCGGACTGCGCATTCCCGTGATCGTCACGGTCATCGGCGAGGGTGGTTCCGGAGGCGCGCTGGCCGTGGCAATCGGCGACGTCACCTACATGCTGCAATACTCGACCTACTCGGTGATCTCGCCCGAGGGCTGCGCGTCGATACTGTGGAAATCGGCCGAGCATGCATCGGATGCTGCGGAAATCCTCGGCATCACCGCGCCGCGGTTGAAACAGCTCGGACTGGTCGACAAGGTGATCAGCGAGCCAACGGGCGGCGCGCACCGCGACCACGCGGCAATGATGGTGACGCTGAGAAAGGCGCTGACCGATGCGTTGCGCCAACTGCAGAGCCTGCCGCTGGACACGCTGCTGGAGCAGCGCGAGGACAAGATTCTTTCGTATGGCAAGTACAAGGAGATTTTCGCCGGCTGAAAGAGCCAGCCAACGGCGCCCGACCCGGGGTGGATCCACCATGTCGCAGGAATTGACCACCGCCGGCACGGCACGCATCGACGCGGCGGTCGCGAAGGCTTTTTCCGGCCATCTGCCGGGTGGCGGCCCCGCCGCCGTTGCGCTGTCCGGCGGGCGTGATTCGGTCGTGATGTTCGATGCAGCTGCTCGACTTGCTGCCGCGCACAACGTTGCGCTGTCGGCAATACATGTCCACCACGGGCTTTCTCCCAATGCCGAAGCGTGGGCGAATTTCTGCAGCGAGTTGTGCGCCGCGCGTGGTCTGCCCCTGACCATCTGCAGGCTGGACATTCCACGACCGCGAGCCAGCGTCGAAGCCATGGCAAGGACCATGCGTTACGCGGCGATCGCCACCGCCGCGGCAAACGCCGGGATCGCCCACGTCCTGCTCGCGCATCATCGCGACGATCAGGCAGAGACGCTGCTTCTGCAACTTTTGCGCGGTGCCGGACCGCAGGGTCTTGCAGCGATGCCCGAGGCCGCATCCGACGACTCCGGCATCGCGTGGTTGAGGCCACTCCTTGCGGTCGCCCGCGCGTCCATCGACGAATGCGCGCGCGTCCGGGACGTGCGCTGGGTCGACGACGAAAGCAATGCGAGTCCGGTACATCGGCGCAACGCGCTGCGCCTCGGCGTCGTGCCCGCACTCGAGCAGGTATTTCCGGCCTGGGCCGCCACGCTGTCGCGCGCCGCCGTGCATCAGGCGGGGGCCGCCGAACTGCTGGACGACCTGGCGGTCATCGACGCCGGGATCGCCTGCGCCGACGCCACGCTGGACCGGTCAGCGCTTGCGGCGCTGTCCGAAGCGCGCGCGGCCAACCTGCTGCGCTGGTTTTTGCGTAGCCGCGGACTTTTGGCGCCGTCCACTGCGCGCCTCGCCGCGATGCTCGCGCAACTGCGCAGTGCCCGACCCGATGCGTCGGTTCGAGTATTGCACCAGGGCCTCGAACTTGGCGTCCGGCAGGGCCGGATCGTCGTTCACCCGCCGCCAGTGGCGCCCTTCGACATCGGCTGGAGCGGCGAGGGCGAACTCACGCTGCCACACGGCCGGCTCGCGTTCGTGCGCGCCAGCGGAGCCGGCATCGACGCATTCAAGCTGGACGGGGCGCCGGTACGGATCTGCTCGAGGCGCGGCGGCGAGCGCTTCCAGTTGGCGCCCGACCGGCCGCGGCGAGCGCTCAAGTCGATCCTGCAGGAGGCCGGCGTCGCCCCCTGGGAGCGCTGTGGTCTTCCGCTGGTTTATTGCGGGTCCGAATTGGCGGCGGTTGGCGGCATCGGCATCGATGCCGCCTTCAGCGCCGCGCCGGGGCACCCCGGGGTCGTCATTGATTGGGTTCCAAGGTCGGCCTGATTGCGGGCGCATCGGCCAACGATCGATCGCCCGCGGGCCGGCACCGATCAAGGCGCGGCACGGGGGCTCAGCGAAACGCCGGGGCCGTGCCGGAGATCGCCTCTGCAAGGACCTCGCACAGCCCGAAAACCGAGTGCCGCAACGGGTCGCGCCCCGGGGCTTCCACGCGCGGCGGAGGGGGTCCCGCCATGCTATAATTTTCGATTAATTCGCGCTTATCACTCCCGGAGCAAGAAATGGCGGTTGAACGCACACTTTCCATCATTAAACCCGATGCCGTCGCGAAGAACGTCATCGGAGAAATCTATGCACGTTTCGAAAAAGCGGGCCTGAAGATCGGCGCGGCCAGGATGACCTGGCTGTCGCGCGCCGAGGCCGAGGGCTTCTATGCGATCCACCGCGAGCGCCCTTTCTTCAAGGATCTGGTCGATTTCATGATTTCCGGACCGGTCATGATCCAGGTCCTCGAAGGCGACAATGCGGTCGCCAGGCACCGGGACCTGATGGGCGCCACCGATCCGAAAAAAGCAGCTGCCGGCACGATCCGCGCTGATTTCGCGCAGTCGATCGACGCCAACGCGGTGCACGGCTCCGACGCGCTGGAGACGGCGCAGGTCGAAATCGCCTGTTTCTTTCCCTCACTGGCGGTGTATCCCCGCTAGGCGACGCCTGCCCGCCCGATGATCAACCTGCTCGACCTCGAACCGGCGGCGCTCGAAGCCCATTTCGCGGCCCAGGGCGAAAAACCGTTTCGCGCCCGGCAGGTGTCGCGCTGGGTGCACCAGCGATTCGTCGTGGATATCGGCGAGATGTCCGATCTTTCGCGCGGACTGCGCGGGCAACTCGCCCACGACGCCGAAGTGCGCGGCCCGGCCGTGCTGCGCGACACCACGGCCACCGACGGCACCCGCAAATGGCTGCTTGACGCGGGTGCGGGCAACGCGATCGAGGCCGTTTACATTCCCGAGGATGACCGCGGCACCCTGTGTGTCTCCTCGCAGGCGGGCTGCGCGCTCGACTGCGCGTTCTGTTCGACCGGCAAGCAGGGCTTCAACCGGAACCTGTCTACCGGCGAGATCGTCGGCCAGCTATGGCACGCCAACCGGGCATTGATAGCCGACGGCGCATCGGCGCCGTGGATCGAACATGGCCGCCCGCCGATCACCAACGTCGTCATGATGGGCATGGGTGAACCGCTGGCGAACTTCGACAACGTGGTCCCTGCGCTCCGGCTGATGCTCGACGACAACGCCTATGGGTTGTCACGGCGGCGCGTCACGCTGTCGACCTCGGGACTGGTGCCATTGATCGACCGCCTGCGCGACGAATGCCCGGTGGCGCTTGCCGTCTCGCTGCACGCGCCGGATGACGCGCTGCGCGACCGGCTGGTGCCGATCAATCGCAGGCACCCGCTGCGTGAACTCATGGCCGCCTGTGTCCGCTATCTCGAACGGGCGCCGCGCAATTTCGTCACCTTCGAATACGTCATGCTCGACGGTGTCAACGACCAGGCGCAGCACGCGGAGGCACTGGTCGGATTGACCCGCGACGTGCCGTGCAAATTCAACCTGATTCCGTTCAATCCCTTCCCCGGGACACAGTTCAAGGCCAGCCCCCGCGGCCGGATTCTCGCGTTCCAGCAGACGCTTCAGGCCGCCGGACTCGTCGCGACGATCCGCAAGACGCGTGGCGAGGACATCGATGCCGCCTGTGGTCAGCTCGCCGGGCAGGTGAACGACCGTACCAAGCGCCGGCTGGGGGCACGCGTGGTGCCCATCGCCATCCACTGAACCGGTCATCAACACACCGAGTCAAACATGCGCCGATCCTTCGGACCACTATTCATCCTCGTCGCTGCGTTCGCGTTGCTCACTGGCTGCGAAAGCGCGCCGTCGAAGCCGACCACGCCTGCGGCCCCGCCACCGCCGGAGCCGCCGCCACCGCTGGTCGAGGCGCCGGCGCCGTACCGCGCGCAGCTGCATGTCGATATCGCCGCCGGCTTCTACGAGCGAGGTCAGATGGAAGTCGCGCTGCAGGAACTTTCCGCCGCGACCAAGCTGGATCCGAGCAACGCCAAGATCTACAACGTCTACGGGCTCGTCTACGCAATGCTCGCCCAGGACGCGAAGGCGCAGCAGAATTTCCAGCAGGCGCTGGAACTCGCCCCGAACGATTCCGAGATCCGGCAGAACTGGGGCTGGTATCTGTGCACGCACGGGCGCGCCAAGGAGTCGTTGCACGAATTCGATCTCGCCGTGAGCAATCCACTGTACAAGACGCCGGACGTGTCGCTGGTCAATGCCGGGAAATGCGCGGCATCCGTAGGCGAGAGAGTCCGCGCCGAGGAATATTTCCGGCGCGCGCTCACAGTCTCGTCGAGAAGCCCGCTGGCTTCCTACAATCTGGCGCTGCTCCTGTTCCGTGAAAAGAAGCTCGACGAGGCGCGTTCGCTGATGCGCCGGGTGGTGGCGCAGACCAATACTCCGCCCGACGCGCTTTACCTGGGCATGTGCATCGAGCGCGCGCTGGGCGACAAGGTCGCCGAAAACTCCTATGTTTCGCAGCTGCGCAATCGCTATCCGGAGTCCGCCGAGGCCAAGGCCATCACCGGCGGAACCTGCGAATGACCGAAGAAACCGGCGTTCCGGCCGGCGCGACCGACCCCGTTTCCGCGCCCACCGCGGGCACACTCCTGCGTGAGGCGCGAACCGCCGCGGGCCTGTCGATCGACGCCATCGCGCAGCAATTGAAGCTCGCGCCGCGGCAGGTTGCCGCCATCGAGGAAAGCGATTTCGCGGGGCTGCCCGGTCGCACCTTTGTCCGCGGCTTCGTTCGCAACTACGCGCGTGCACTGCGTCTGGACGCCGACCTGCTGCTGGCTGCGCTACCCGATCCCGGTGCGGCCCCCGGCCTTGCCGAGGCGTCGCTGGCACCCACGCCGCGGCCGATGGGCGAAATCCCCGCGGACATCGGACAGCGTCCCAGCGCCGCGCGCTGGGCAATTCCATTGGCGCTGGTGGCGATCGTCACCGTCGCGGCCGTGTATGAATGGACGCGTCCGCAGGCTGATCCGGCGTCAGCCCGCGCGGACCGGACCGCGGCGGCGGTACAGGGAACGGTCGCGAACGCTCCCGCCGTGATGTCACCAGCACAGAGCGACCGGCCGGCAGCCGACGGCGGGGCACGAAGCGAAGCGGCGCCGGCTTCCGTCGAAACCGTGCCAGCCGTGCCTCCTGCCGACGCGCCACTCGCCTTTGTCTTCCGCGGCACGTCCTGGGTCGAGGTCAAGGATGCCAGGGGCACCATCGTCCTTTCGACGATGGGCCTTCCGGGCGCCCGGCATGCAACGGGTGGCCCCTTGCCGCTCGAAGTGGTCATCGGCAATGCCGAGTCCGTCTCCGTCACCTGGCGCGGTGCGCCATTCGACCTCGCGCCGCACACCCGCCAGAACGTTGCCAAGTTCCTGCTCAAGTGAACGCGATGGAACACGCCGTGCTGTCCCGCCACGTCACCCGCGCAGTCCGCGTGGCCGGCGTCGTCATCGGCGGCGGGGCGCCGATTGTCATACAGTCAATGACCAACACCGACACCGCGGACGTGGCGGCGACCGTGGCACAGGTTCGCGCGCTTGCCGAGTCGGGTTCCGAACTCGTTCGCATCACCGTCAACAATGCCGAGGCCGCCACCGCCGTACCGGAGATACGTGCGCAACTCGATGCACTGGGCTGCGCAGTGCCGCTGATCGGGGATTTCCATTTCAACGGCCATCGACTGCTCACCGAGCACCCGGACTGTGCCCGCGCGTTGGCGAAATACCGGATCAATCCCGGCAACGTCGGCAAGGGTCGCAAACGCGACCCGCAGTTCGTCGTGATGATCGAGAAAGCCATCGAATACGCCAAGCCGGTGCGCATCGGCGTGAACTGGGGCAGCCTCGACGCCGATCTACTGGCGCGGATGATGGATGAGAACGCGCAATGCGCGCAGCCGCTGCCTGCGGCAGCGGTCATGCGGGAAGCATTGATCACTTCGGCAATCGGCAGCGCCCTTCGCGCAGAGGAACTGGGACTGCCGGGCGACCGCATCATCCTGTCGTGCAAGGTCTCCGCCGTGCAGGACCTGATCGCCGTTTACCGCGAACTCGCGCGCCGTTGCGACTACCCGCTGCATCTCGGCTTGACCGAAGCAGGCATGGGCAGCAAGGGCATCGTCGCGTCGACCGCGGCCATGGCGGTGCTGCTTCAGGAAGGTATCGGCGACACCATCCGGATATCGCTGACGCCGGACCCTGGTGGAGAGCGCACCCGCGAGGTGATCGTCGCACAGGAACTCCTGCAGTCGATGGGACTGCGGGCATTCGCGCCACAGGTGACCGCCTGCCCGGGCTGCGGACGCACGACCAGCACGGTCTTCCAGACGCTCGCCCAGCAGATCGAATCCTACCTGCGCACGGCGATGCCGCAGTGGCGCAGCCGCTATCCGGGTGTCGAGGCCATGCACGTCGCGGTGATGGGTTGCGTGGTGAACGGACCGGGCGAGTCGAAACTCGCCAACGTCGGCATTTCGCTGCCGGGCACCGGCGAGTCACCGGTCGCGCCGGTCTATGTTGACGGGTTGAAGACGGTCACCTTGAAGGGTGAACGGATCGCCGAGGAGTTCCAGGCGCTGGTCGACGACTACGTCCGGGCCACCTACGGCGGCGAAACCCCTGCGGCACACCTCAAGCCTGAACGGCGTTCGATCGCGGTCAAGGCCGTCGGATAGGCGCGGCGATGGCGAACGCTCTGCAGGCCGTCCGCGGCATGAACGACGTGTTGCCCGACGAGGCGCTCCTCTGGGAACGCTTCGAGGACACCGCACGCGGCGTGTTTGCGCAGTACGGCTATCGCAATCTGCGCCTGCCCATCGTCGAGCCCACCGCATTGTTCGTGCGCGGCATCGGCGAATTCACCGACGTGGTCGAGACCGAGATGTACACGTTCGAGGACAAGTTGAACGGCGACTCGCTGACGCTGCGCCCGGAGGCGACGGCCGGCATGGTCCGCGCGACGATCGAGCACAACCTGACCTACGAGCGACCGCAGCGCGTGTGGACCAGCGGACCGATGTTTCGCCACGAGCGCCCGCAGAAAGGCCGTTACCGGCAGTTCCACCAGCTCGATGCCGAGGCGCTCGGTTTCGAGGGGCCGGATGTCGACGCCGAACAGATCGTCATGTTGGCGCGGTTGTGGAAGACACTCGGGCTTTCGGGCATCGCGCTGCAGATCAATTCGATCGGCAATGCACACGAGCGTCTCGCGCACCGCAAGGCGCTGGTCAGCTATCTCGAATCACACGTCGATGTTCTCGACGCCAACGCGAAGCGCCGCCTGCACGCCAATCCGCTGCGCGTGCTCGACAGCAAGAACGCGGCAATGCAGCCGGTCCTCGAGGCGGCGCCGAAGCTCATCGACTTCATCGAGGACAAATCGCTGGCGCACTTTGATGAACTGCGCGCCCTGCTGGCCGACGCCGGCCTCGCCTACACAGTAAATCCGCGGCTGGTGCGCGGGCTCGATTATTACAATCGCACGGTGTTCGAATGGGTGGCCGAAAGCGCCGAACTTGGCGCCCAGGGTACGGTGGCCGGTGGCGGTCGTTATGACGGGCTGTTCGAGCTCCTGGGCGGCAAGCCGAATTTCGCCTGCGGCTTCGCAATCGGCATCGAGCGCATGATCCTGCTGCTCGCGGCAGCCGGCACGAGAGTCGACCCGGCGCTGACCGCGTATGTCGTGCACGCCGGTGAAGCGGCGGCGCCGCTCGCGCGCCAGATGGCCGAATCACTGCGCGACGGCGGACACTCGGTCATCGTGCATGCCGGCGGCGGCAGCTTCAAGTCGCAAATGAAGCGGGCCGACGCCAGTGGCGCCCAGGTGGCACTCATCATCGGCGAAGATGAAGCGGCGGCGGGCACGGTGGCGATCAAGCCGCTGCGCGCGTCCGGCGCACAGCTCGCCGTACCGGCGACCGAAGTCGCCGCGCGGCTCGCCGCACATTCACGCTAAACAGATTCGCAACCAAGGATTCGACATGGCAGTCTACGATCTGCAAGAGCAGGACCAGATGGACGACCTGAAGGCCTGGTGGCACCGCTGGGGCAACACGGTGACCGCGGTCGCGGTCGCGGCCAGCCTGGCATTCGCCGGCGTACAGGGTTGGCGCTGGTGGACGACCAAGCAGGCGCAAGACGCAGCCGTGTTGTACACGGGCCTGTCGCTGGCCGCGCGCGCCAACGACCTGCCGAAGGCCAAGGACGCGGCCACCCAGCTCGAGGAACGATTCGCAGGGACCGGCTACGCGCCGCGGGCTGCGCTGGTCCTTGCAAAGCTGCTGTTCGACGCCGGCGACAGCGCGGCGGCCCGGGCCCAGCTGCAATGGGTGATCGACCGCGCCGATGAGACCGAACTGAAGGAAATCGCCCGCTACCGGCTGGCCGAGGTGATGGTCAGCGACAAGCAGTACGACGAGGCGCTGCGGGTGCTCGATGCCAAGCACGGCGACGCCTTCGCCGGCCTGTATGCCGACCTCCGGGGCGACGCGAACGCTGCCGCCGGTCGCAAGGCGGAAGCGCGGACCGCCTACGAGGTGGCATACGCAAAACTCGACGCCAAATCGCCGTACCGCAATTACGTGCAGGTGAAACTCGACGCCTTGGGCGGCGCCACGGCCACCGCGCCCGCCGCGGCGAGTTTCGCCCCCGTGCCGGCAACTGCCCCTGCGGTCACCCCGAAGAAATGAGCAAGTACCACTTTTTCGGTTCGACACCGCGCGCGCTTCGAGTCGCCGCTGCCGCCGTCGCGGCCGCGTTGATCGCCGGATGCTCGACGATTTCGGAATACGTTCCGTCGATACCGGCGCCGTCGATGCGCTGGCTATGGGACAGCAAGAAGCCGGGGCCCCTGCCGGACCTGAAGGCGTCGGCCACGGCGAGCATCAATTGGCAGGTCGGCGTCGGCAAAGCCGGCCCGGGCTTCGCGCCGACGGCACTCCCCGACGCCATCTACGCTTCAGCCGCCGACGGATCGATCACCCGGATCGATCCGGCCAACGGTCAGGTGGCGTGGCGAGTCAGCGCCGGCCGCAACCTCTCGGCAGGCGCAGGCGCTGACGCGGGCACCGTGGTCGTGGGCACCGACAAGGGCGACGTTCTTGCCTTCGACGCCGCGGGCAAGAACCTTTGGACGGTCAGGGTTTCCACCGAGGTCGTCGCTCCTCCGAAAGTTTCCAATGGCGTGGTATTGGTGTTCGCGGGTGACGGCAGCATTCATGCGCTCGATGGCGCCACCGGCGCCAAGAAATGGGTCCATCAGCGCGTGGAACCGTCGCTCACCGTGCGCAACTTCGCCGGCGGCGTCGTCACCCGCGGTGCGCTGTTCGTCGGCACAGCCGGCGGTCGGCTGCTGGCCATCGACGTTCCTACCGGAATTGTCGGCTGGGATGCGACGGTTGCCAGTCCGAAGGGCGCGACCGAACTCGAGCGCATTGCCGACGTGACCAGCCTGCCGCTTGTCACGCAGCGGCAAGCCTGCGCGGCCGCGTACCAGGGGCGCATCGCCTGCTTTGACACCACCCGTGGCACGCTCAACTGGTCCCGCGACGTGTCGAGCCTGCATGGCATCGCCGGCGATGCCAAGAACGTCTACGTCACGGACGACCGCGGCGCGGTCCACGCGCTGGATGGCGCGACCGGCGCCACCGTATGGAAGCAGGAACTGCTTGCGCCGCGCAAGATCGGTGGGCCTCAGCTCGTGGGCGACCTGGTTGGTGTCGTCGACCCGCAGGGATACCTTCACCTGCTGTCTGCCGAGAATGGTGCCTACGTCGGTCGGATCGCGACCGACGGTTCGCCGCCGACGTCGCAGCCGGAACTGTTCCTGGGCAGCGCGCTATGGCAGTCGGCCGAAGGCACACTGCTTTCGGTCACGGCCCGCTAGCGAATCGCCATGCTCCCAACCGTCGCGCTGGTCGGCCGGCCGAATGTGGGCAAGTCGACGCTTTTCAATCGACTGACCAGGACACGCGATGCGCTGGTCGCGGATTTCCCCGGGTTGACCCGCGATCGTCACTACGGGCGAGCGCGGACGGGCGAGCAGTCCTACTTCGTCGTGGACACCGGTGGCTTCGAACCCAAGGCCACCGCGGGCATCCTTCACGAGATGGCCAAGCAGACCCGCGCGGCAATCGCCGAGTCCGACGTGGTCGTTTTTCTCGTCGACGGCCGTGCCGGGCTAACGGCACAGGACACCATCATTGCCGACCTGCTGCGCAGGTCCGGGCAACCGGTGATCCTCGCGGTCAACAAGGCCGAAGGGCTGCCCGAGGAACGCACGGTCGCAGAGTTCTACGAGCTGGGCCTGGGCGAGCCCCTTGCCATCTCGTCGGCGCACGGAGAGGGCGTGCGCTCGATGATCGATGTGGCGCTTGCCGCCGCGCTCGGCAGGACCGGCGCCGATCGGTCGACGCCGGATCCGGACGATACGACGGGCGCCGAAGGGATCAAGGTGGCGATCATCGGTCGGCCCAACGTCGGCAAGTCGACGCTGGTCAATTCGATTCTGGGTGAGGAGCGGGTCATCGCCTTCGACGAACCCGGAACAACGCGCGACGCCATCTATCTCGATTTCGAGCGGGGCGGTCGACGGTATACGCTGATCGATACGGCGGGTATCCGTCGTCGCGGCAAGGTATTCGAGGCGATCGAGAAATTCTCGGTGATCAAGACGCTGCAGGCAATCGAGGATGCCAACGTGGTCGTGCTGCTGCTCGATGCCGCGCATGCCATCACCGAGCAGGATGCTCACCTCGCGGGGCACGTGCTCGAAGCGGGACGTGCGGTGGTGGTCGGCATCAACAAGTGGGACGCGGTCCCGGAGGCGGAACGCGAGCAGGTCAAGCGCGATCTCGACCGAAAGATGGGCTTCCTGGCGTTTGCGCAGCAACATTTCATGGTGGCGCGCGAGGGCCGCGGCGTGCCCGCGCTGCTGCGCTCGGTGAACGACGCCTACGCGGCGGCGATGGCGCGCCTGCCCACCCCCCGTCTCACGCGGACGCTGCAGGCGGCACTGGCCCGGCAGCAGCCGCCTCGCGCCGGACTGGTCCGGCCCAAGATGCGTTATGCGCACCAGGGTGGCGTCAACCCGCCATTGATCATTGTCCATGGCTCCGCGTTGCGTCACGTCCCCGATGCCTACCGACGCTACCTGGAACATTTCTTCAGCGATGCGTTCGAACTGCGTGGGACCCCCCTTAGAGTACAATTCAAAGTGGGTTCCAACCCGTATGCGGATCCTCCCGCACGTCGGCGTTAGGCATCGTCCGGTGTCCCGTCGTGGTGCCGGATGGCAGTGACTGCGGGCAACAACAACAGCGGAGCTCTTCCATGAGCAACAAAGGGCAAATGTTACAAGACCCCTTCCTGAATATCCTGCGCAAGGAGCACGTGCAGGTGTCGATCTACCTGGTGAATGGCATAAAGCTTCAGGGCCAGATTGAATCGTTCGACCAGTACGTCGTGCTGCTCAAGAACACGGTCACGCAGATGGTCTACAAGCACGCGATTTCCACGGTAGTGCCGGCGCGTCCCGTGTCGATGCCCCATCACGCTCCCGGTTCAGACGCCGAAGCCTGATGCCGGCAGCCTGCAAGGCAGAACTGACGGACCGCTGCAACGCGCGGTGGCAGCGACTAACAGCACGCCGTCGCCTTGTCGCTTCGATGGATTTGTCCTGATGTTCGAGCGACCTTCCCGCGGCGACCGCGCGCTGCTCGTGGCGCTGGATTTCGGCGGCAGTGACCCGAAATATCGCGCCGAGGAGATCGGCGCGCTCGCCTCCTCCGCGGGCGCCATCGTGGTCGGCACGGTCACCGGCCGGCGCCAGCGCCCGGATGCCGCCTTTTTCGCCGGTCGCGGCAAGGTCGACGAGGTCGACGCCCGCCGACGCGAGACCAATGCGGATCTGGTCATATTCGATCATGTGCTCTCCGGCGTGCAACAACGCAATCTCGAGCGCCGCCTCGAGTGCCGCGTGGTCGACCGCGCCAGCCTGATCCTCGACATCTTCGCTCTGCGCGCCCGCAGCGCCGAAGGCAAATTGCAGGTGGAGCTCGCCCAGTTGGCGCACCTCGCCACCCGTCTGGTGGGCGGCTGGACCCACCTGGAGCGGCAAAAGGGCGGCATCGGCCTGCGCGGTCCGGGAGAAACCCAGCTCGAAACGGATCGCCGGCTGATCGGTCAGCGGATCCGCAGTCTTACCGAACGTCTCGTCCGGGTTTCGCGTCAGCGCCGGACGTCCGGTCAGAAGCGGCGCAAGGAGGAGGTCCCCACGGTATCGCTCGTGGGGTATACCAACGCGGGCAAATCTACGTTGTTTAATCTGATGACCAACGCGGGAGTGCTCGTCGCCGA
>JAQBEY010000087.1:0-9930 GCA_032123655.1 Betaproteobacteria bacterium | reverse complement strand
GCGCTGGATCGACGTCAACCACCGCTGCAACTGCCTGCTCTGGGCCGAGGAGGATCAGGCGCGTCGTACCGATGTCGACGACAGTTCGATTGCCGCGAACAAGCGTGCGATCGACCGTTACAACCAGCGCCGCAATGATGCCGTGGAAAAAATCGACGAAGCGCTCCTCGGCCGACTGGCGCACATCACTCCGGCCCCGGACGCATGGCGAAACTCCGAAACCGCCGGAGCGATCATCGATCGGCTTTCAATTCTCGCGCTCAAGAATCACCACATGGGCCTGGCGGCACGACGCGTGGACGCGGACGACGCCCACCGGGCGGCATGTGCGACGAAGCTCGCGCGTCTCGCGCGCCAGCGCGACGACCTCGAGGCCTGCCTGGCGACGTTGCTGGCGCAGGCGGAACTGGGGCGGGTGCTCTGGGGCGTATACCGGCAGTTCAAGATGTACAACGATCCCACGTTGAATCCCTACCTGGTTCGCGGGCAGCGGTAGCGCTGGTCGATTGCGGGCAAGCCGGCCCGGCCGCTCGCGGACGAGCAGCACCATCGAACACCGCGCTCGCGCCCTCATGATTTACCGGTCCGCAAACCGCCGCACCGACGCGAAGGCGCCGATGCCTGCCGTCGCGCGAAGGATCGACCCCTCTCGCCGGCGATTAACTGTGCCCTCAGCGGAGCAGGTCGTCGATCGCCGCCGTGACCCGGCCCAGCTCGATCGCCTCCATGCACAGCGGACGCTCGCAGCGCTCGGGCGGCGTGCCGGGCAGGCGCTCGCAGCGGCGCGCCCAGGACACCTGACGGAAAAACTGGATCGACTGATCGCGGCAGGGAAAAGGGTCGACCGTGACCGCACGACCGGGCATCCCCGCGAAGAACTCGCCAGTACCGCATATGACGGCCGACCCCGGCCCGAATAGCGTGACGGTCGGCGTGCCGACGATACGCGCAAGGTGGGCAATCCCGGTGTCCGGGCACACGACGGCGCGCGCTCCGGCAAGCAGGTGCCACAACTGCGCCAGCGTTTGCGTGCCAGGAACGCGCAGACGCGTGCCGCCGGGGTCGATCGCCTCGATGATCGCCGCCTCGCCGGGCCCCGCGCTCCAAACGACGGAGAGCGACTTCGCTTCAAGCCATGCCGCCAGGTCCCGCCAGCGCTGTGCCGGCCACAGCTTGAGCAACGAACTGGCGCCCACGTGCAGCACGACATAGTCGCCGCCGTATCCCTGCGCGACGCCCGCCTCGGGCGCCGGCCAGTCCTGCGTTCGATAGGGGGTGGGCGGACTTCCGCCGACGAGGTTGGCTGCGGTCTCGACGAATGCCGCTGGCGCCGTGGAATACGGCACCAGCTCGTCCACCGGCCAGTTTTTTCGCGCCGGACGGTCGCCCGCGATGCCGACGATCCAACGCGCACCGATTCCGCGCGCAAGCCACGACCAACGATTGTCGGCCGGCAGGATCACCAGATCGGGACGCGGACCCGACCACAAAGGGCGAAGCGTGCCGATGTCGCGAGGATCGAACGGATGCGCGAGCACGCCGTAGGGCCGGCCGGCGTACAGCGGTGCGTACGCCGGCGCGACCGTCATTTCGATCTGCGCGTCAGGATGGCGCGCGCGCAGCTTCGCGAGCAGGCCGGTGACCATCAGCGTATCGCCGAGCAGCAAGTGGTGCAGCACGAGAATGCGTCGCGGCGACGGCGGGCGAATTCGCCCGAAGCCCCAGCGCGCCAGCGCCAGCGCAACGCCAAGCAGGCGCATCGGCGCGCGGCTAGCCGCCATCGGCAGCCTCGGCAGCCAGCTGCCGCAGACTCTCCTCGAGAATCACCAGCGACAGGATCTGCTCGGCGAGTGCGGATTTGTTCGCATAGGCGTCGATCATCGCCGCAATACGCGCGGCGTCGAGTTGCCCGCCGGTAAGCGCGCCGAGCGACGACGCCACTTCCGGCAGCCGCGCCGCGAGGTCACCGCGCAGCCAGCCGTCGAGTGGCGGATTGAAGCCGCGCTTTTTGCGTGAAAACGTTCCCAGGCGGTCGAGTTCCGGCGCGAGCGTGGCGAGAAAGCGCTTGGGCGGCGCAGTAAAGCGTTGCTGCGCCGGCAGCGCCAGCACGGCTTCGACGAAGCGATGGTCGAGCAGCGGCGCGCGCAGCTCGAGGCCATGCGCCATCGTGCACAGATCGGCCTTGCGCAGCACGTATTCCGGAAGGTAATTGGCGAAATCCCAGCGCAGCAAACGCTCGCGCCGCGACGACGGGACCAGATCCGGCGTACGCCAGTAGTGCAGAGGCCGCGGGCCCGCCGCCGGCTGCAGAAACAGGCGCTGGTTGGGGGTAAGACCCGAAAACCGCAGCGCATAGGCCGATTCCCAATCGATCGCCAGTTCGCCCACTGCCTTTCGCCAGCCTTTCGGCCGCAGGTCCGGCAGCACCGGCGTGGGCAATCGCAGCCCTCCGCGCCACGCATTGCGCAGATGCTTGCCTATGCGTTTGTAGCCCGCGAAAAGCTCGTCGCCGCCGTCACCGCCAAGCACGACCGTCACCTGCCGCACCGTGCTGCGCGCGAGATACCAGGTGGGAAACGACGACGGGTCCGCGAATGGCTCGTCGAGCGCGGCGACGATGGACGCGAAGTCGTCGCGAATGGTCGTCGGTACCTCGACCCGTTCGTTGGACAGGCCCAGCGCCCGTGCCGTCGCCTCCGCCTCCCCCGACTCGTCGAATGACGTGCCCGGAAACGCCGCGGAAAACGACCGCAGGCCGGCATGACCGGTCGCGGCCAGCCGGCAGGCAATCGTCCCGGAATCGACACCGCCGGACAGGAACAATCCCAGCGGCCGGTCGGCCACGAGGCGCAGTTCGATCGACTCGTCGAGCAGGCGGGCACAATTCGCGCCGGCAACCGGACCGGGCGTCCAATAGCGGTGCTCGGCGAGACGACCGCTGTCCAGCTCGTACTCGAGCCTATGGCCGTTGGGCAGGCGCGCGATGTTGGCGAATATGGTTCGCGGTGCCGGGACATAACGGTGCGCAAGATAGGCGTCGATGGACTCCGGCGACAGCGCTCGCGCGTCGCGCGGCAGCCACGGCAGCACGCTGCGCACCGTCGAACCGAAGGCAAAGCCCTCGGGGCGATGCGCGTAGACCAGCGGTTTCAAACCCAGCCGGTCGCGTACCAGATGAACCCGCCGCGTGCGGAAATCCACCAGCGCAAAGGCGAACATTCCCCGCAACCTCGGCAGCAGGCCCTCGATACCCCAGGCCTCGTAGCCACGCAGGATGAATTCGGTGTCCGACGAGGTGCGAAAACAACCGCCCTCTGCCTGGAGCAGGCGCGCGTCGGCCGACCACCCGTAGACCTCGCCGTTGTAGCAGATCCAGATCGCACCGTCGGCGGTGCCCATCGGCTGGTCGGCGACCGGGCGCGGATCGATGATCGACAGCCGGGCATGCACCAGTCCCACCGCCGCGGACGCGTCATCGGCCAGCCGCGCGCCCGCTTCGTCGAAGGTCGCCACGTGTTGCGCGTCCGGCCCGCGATTGGCCAGTGCGGCCATCATGCGTGCGCGCACGGAGCGCCCCACCGGCCGGCCGAAATGCCCGCCGATGCCGCACATCAGGCGCGCTCCCTCAACACACCGGCAAATACCGCTTCCATGCCGTCGAGCATCCGGTCGATGCCGAAATTCGCATGGGCGTAGACCTGCGCCGCCGCGCCCAGGCGTACGCGCAACGCAGTGTCGAGCATCAATCGCTCGAGCGCTGCGGCAAGCGCGGGGGGGTCGCGCGGCGGCACCAGCACACCGGTCTGCCCATCGATCACCGCTTCGGCGATGGCGCCGACCGGCGTCGCCACGGCCGGCAGTCCGCACGCCGCCGCCTGCATCAGGCTCTGCGGCACGCCTTCGTCGCCGTAGGACGGCAACACGGCCAGGTCGGCACAGGCAAACCAGCCGGGCACGTCGTCCTGGTTGCCGGTGAAGCGCACGTCGCCCGCAAGACCAAGCACGCCCACCCGGGCCTCCAGATGCGCCCGCCGCGGCCCGTCGCCGACGATCAACAGTTGCCAGCCCGGCGCGCGCCGGCGCAGCAGCGCCCAGGCGTCGAGCAGGTCATCGTGTCCTTTCCAGTCACGCAGTGTCGCCAGGATCATCACCGCCGGTCTCTCGTCAACACCAAAACGTGAACGCATGGTGCCGCGATCGCCCGGCCGGAAGCGGGCCAGGTCGATACCGGTACGCACCGAGGTGATTCGCGCCGCATCGTAGCGGTTGTCGCGCACCAGTTGCGCCTTCAGCGCCTCGCCAGTGACGACGAGTCGCGCGCTCGCGCGCTGGTAGAGCCAACGAGTCGCCGCCGCATTGTTCACTGGCGTCGAAACGTGGCGCGTACGCACGACCGGCGGCATCCCCGAAAGGCTCGCGCGCGCCAGCGCGACCAGCCAGGCGTCGGTCGAGCTGTGCGTGTTGATCACGTCGAATCCGCGACCATGCGCGGCCAGCCACCGGCGCACCGCGACAAGACCGCGCGGCTTCTTGAACTCGATCGGCAGGCCGTCGACCGCAAGTCCGCGCGCCTGCGCGGCTGGAAGCATTTCGGCGCTGTCCGCGGTGAGCAGATGGACGCGGTGACCGCGTCCTGCCATGCCCTCCATTTCGGTGAGTATGCGCAACTCCTGGCCACCCCAGCCGATCGACGATTCCGTGTGCAGGATCGACAGCGGCCTCATCGCAGCGTCCAGTCGGGCAAATAACGGCGAAACCATCGTTCGAGGATCAGCAGCGCCCACAGGCGGCCCGCGTGATTGCGCCGACCGCGTCGATGCTCGGAACGCAGCCGCGCGAGGACGCCGTCGCGAAAGAGCCCGCGACGCGCGAGTCCGCCTTCGCCCAGATGTTCGTCGAGTTCGCCTTGCAGCCGACCGGCCAGCCACTCGGTCAGCGGCATCACGAAGCCCTGCTTGCCACGCTCGACGATTTCCGCGGGCAGATAGCGACGCGCAACGCGCTTCAACAGCGATTTGTGCGTGGTGCCGCGGATCTTCTGCGCAGGTTCCAACCGTGCGCAGAATTCGACGAAACGATGGTCGAGGTAGGGTACGCGCGCCTCGAGCGAATGTGTCATCGTCGCGCGGTCCACCTTGGTAAGCAGGTCGTCGGGCAGCCACAGCCGCGTGTCGACGTGCAACATCCGGTCGAGATACTCCGGCGCATCCGCCTCCGCGTATGCCGCCGCGGCAAGATCGCCGACGTCCGGCGCGCCGGCGGTGGCGGCGAGAAAAGCGGGCGTGAACAGCGTCGGGTGCAGCACCACATCAAAGAGATTGGGTATGGTCCGGTAACGGCGTGGCAGCGGCTCGGTCAGCGAGCGCAGCAGCCGGTCACGGCGCAGGTTTCCGGGCAACGCGCGCGCCAGCGCCGGCAGCGGCGACGACGGATGCGCGAGCCAGCGGACCCACCGCTCCTCACGGATGCGCTTGCGGTAATTCGAATAGCCGCCGAATACTTCATCGGCACCCTCGCCGGTCAACGCGACCGTGACGTCACGCCGCGCGAATTCCGAGAGCAGCATGGTCGGCAGCGCCGCCTGATCGGCGAACGGCTCGTCGAACACTTCAATCCAGCGGTCGAAGGTGTCGAGCACATGGTCGGGCGCGAGCATCAGTGCGTGGTGACGACTGCCAAGATGCGCCGCAACCCGCGCGGCCTCCCGGTGCTCGCTGACCGCGACGCCTCCCTCGAATCCGATGTTGAAGGTATCGATCGGGCCACCGGTCAGTTCGGTCATGATCGCGGCGATCAGGCTCGAGTCCACCCCGCCGCTGACAAAGGCGCCAAGCGGAACGTCAGCGACCAGCATGCCCGCTACCGACGCACGCAACTCGCGATCGAGCGCCTCTTCCGCCTCGGCGTCGGTGAACACCAACTTGTCGGCGTAGTCGATGCGCCAGTACGGCCGGACGTCGAGTTGGCGACCGGTGAGCCGC
Source organism: Betaproteobacteria bacterium (assembly GCA_032123655.1). Lineage (GTDB taxonomy): Bacteria > Pseudomonadota > Gammaproteobacteria > Burkholderiales > Casimicrobiaceae > VBCG01. Next base: position 3,949 of record JAQBEY010000087.1, on the reverse strand, counting down.
AACGTATGTCCCGGTGGCAGCTTGCGCACGGCGCGGAAGATCGCGTGCGGCGCCGGAATGAACTGGCACTCGAGGTAGAGCCTGAGCGCGGCAAGATCGACTTCGGCGGCGACCGCGGGATGCGCAAGCACCGATTTCAGCTCGGAGCCGAAGACCAGCGTGGCGCCATCCCACGCATAGTGAAACGGCTTGACGCCGAGATGATCGCGGGCGGCGAACAGGACTTGCTGCGTCTGATCCCAGAGCACGAAGGCGAACATCCCGCGCAGGTGATCGACCACGCGTTCGCCCCATGCCTGCCAGCCGGCGAGCAGAACTTCGGTATCGCCCGATGTGCGGAAATTCCAGCCGCCGCGGCCGAGTTCCTCGCGCAACTCGCGGAAATTGTAGATCTCGCCGTTGAACACGACGACACAGCTGCCATCCGACGCCGCCATCGGCTGCGGGCTGCCGTCGATGTCGATGACCGATAGCCGTCGATGTCCGAGATGGACGCGCCCCGCAACATGAAAGCCGTCGGCGTCGGGACCACGATGCGCAAGCGCGCGCGTCATGGCCCTCAGCACCGCGGGCGGATAGACGTTGTCGCTGACGTAACCTGCGATCCCGCACATGGGCGTGATGGTGGGGCGCGTAGCCGCGCGCAGTGGTGGTGACGCGCGTCGGCGCGAATGGCGGCGGGCCGTCCGCCGCGAACGGACGCGGTCAATGCATCGCGCCGCGCGAAGTCTACCGGATTTTTCGGTGGACTTGGTTGCGCGGGCCAGGACCCGCACCTATACTCCTGTGGTTTTGCCGATACGTCGCGCGGCGCGAACCCTCCGAGTGCGAATTCGCCCAGTGGACGGCCCGCGCGTCCGGCAACGTTGGACTCAGCGGTACGGCATCGATGAAAATACGCACTCGCGGGCGACTGAACTTCAAGCGGATTACGCGTGTGCTGGCGGACCGCCTGGTCGGCACTCCCTTCGACCGCGCACTCAGGCTCGCACAAAGGCGCGGTACCGATGAATTCGTCTTCGGCTGGAACCGGGGCCTGGGCGACGTGGCGCTCGGATTGGTCCCGTTGTTCGCGCGCATTCGCGCCGCGCTCCCGCACGCCAGGATCGTCGTATACACCCGCGCCGATCTGGAGGACGCCTTTCTGATGGCTGGCGTCGACCACCTCGTTCTCGTTCCGGACCTCGAGCGTGGTGCTCCGCTCGACGTGCGCGACTACGCGCGCGAAACGGGCCAGCCGCTGTCTGAAACTGCAACCGTATTTGCGGACCCCGACCCGACGCGCTGGCTCGACGGCCGGCGCCAGGCATTCCCGCCGGCACTCTCCTGGGACGGCGGCTGGAACGCGCAGGCCGACCATCTGCTCGCACCGGCGGACGTCATCACCATTGGCGCCCACGTGCATTCGGAAACCGCACAGCACTACGGCTACGTCAAGGACTGGCCGGCGGCAAATTGGCGAGCGCTGTTCCAGGCCTTCCCGCCAGGCGCCGGAATTCGATTCGTCCTCTTCGGCAACGCAGCATCGCCGAAATTCACGCAGTCCAACATCGTCGACCTGCGCGGCCGTACCCGATTCCTTGAACTCCTGGCGGTGATCCGCTGTCGTTGCCGGATCCTCATTGCACCCGACAGCGGCGTGCTGACCGCTGCCTACTATCTCGCGCAGGACTTCCCACTCGATATCCTGTCGCTCTGGTCCGATCCGCGGCAGGGGATCCTCAAACAGGACTGTCCGTCACCCAACCACCGGCTGGTGCACGTCCCGCTGATTGGCGCGGGTGAGGATGTCCGCAACATCGGCGTCGATGGCGTGCGACGCGAGCTTGCCGCCGCCATCGACCGCGCGCGCGGCGCCGCATGAGCCTCGACCCGCCCCGCAATGTGTCCGGTCCGATTCCACCCGAGGTGAGGAATGACGACTGGCGGACACCCATTTTCAGTGGACTGCAGCGTACCTTGTTGCTGATGGCCTGTGCCTACCTGACGCTCGCGGTGGTCAGCGGACACACCTATGTCAGGTCGTATGCGTTCGGCATTGCCGCCGCGATCACCCTCTGGCTGATTCTCGGAGCCCTGTTTTCCGGCGCGGAGCGGATCCCCCTGCCCGACAGATTCCTGGCCGGCAGCATCTTCGCGTGGGCGGGATGGTCCGTCGCTTCGCTGGCCTGGTCGATCCACCCTGTTTACACCGACAACGAGCTGCGTTCCGAGGTCGGCTGGGGTGTCGCAACCGCCATGATCTTCTACGTGGCTGCGCGCTCCGCACCGGCATTCCGGGCCATGACGACAACCGCAGTCGCCGCCTGTGTCTTCCTGTCCGGGCTGGCAATCTACGGGGCGATCGAAACGGGCAGCAGCGATGCCGAAATCGTTCTGTCGCGTTCGCACGGCGGCGCCGGCGCGTTCTCGACCTACCTCGTTCTGGTGGCGCCGATCATGCCGCTGCTCATGCTGGCGCGTCCGGCGGGCTTCGGCCGGGGGTGGCGGACGACAATCGCGGTCGCGCTCGCCTTCATCCTGCTGCTGGTCGCCGCGCGCCTTACCGAGAACAGGATGATCTGGGTCACGCTGGGCGCGGCCTTTGTCTGCACCGCGGTATTCGCCGCGTGGCGCTGGGGCGGCGCGCTTCGCCGGAAGCCGCTGCGCTGGGCCGCCGCCCTTGCCGCATTGCTGCTCGTGCTCGCCATTCTGTTCGTCGATGCCGCCAGCCAGCGAGCCCGTACCGAGCACACGCCGGACACCACGGTCGCGCAGACGCTTGCCGACGATCCTCGACTCGCCCTGTGGCGGTATACGTTCGAGCGCATCGGCGAACGGCCGTGGCTGGGCTACGGTTTCGGCAAGTCGATCCTGCGCGAAGAGATGCAGGGCGAACTGCACGATCCATTTCTCGTGCACGCGCACAATCTGTTCGCCAGCCAGTGGATTCAAACCGGCGCAATCGGCGTAGCGACGCTGCTTGCCATGTTCGGCGCGCTGGCGTGGGGCTACCTGCGTTTCCTGCGCGCAGACGACGACATCCTCGCGATGCTCGGGCTGATGGGGCTCGCGCTGCTCGTCGGGTTCGTGGTCAAGAACATTACCGACGACTTCATGATCCGCCCGACCAGCAAGGAGTTCTGGGCGCTCAACGCCCTGATCATCGGCTGGGGGACCCGCCGCCGCCTGGGCCTCTACGGGAGCGGCTGACCGATCAGCGTCGCCGCGGCGCGCGTAGCGGCAGCGGAATCGTGTCCGCGCGAACCGACGTGGCCGAAGTCGGGATCGGCTTGACCGGGGCCCCGGCGGGCGGCGCGTATTCGGGAATCCAGGCCTTCAATCGGGCTCGAACTTCCGCGTCGTCGGCGACGCGGTCGCTTTCGCACCAGGTCACCATCTGTCCGACCACGTCATGGTCGGCGAGGCGCGCCTGGGCGATGCGCAGCTTGGGATGCGGCGTCGGCTTGGTGGTTTCCTCGGTCGCGAGCAGTTCCTCGAACAGCTTTTCTCCCGGTCGCAAGCCGGTGAACACAATGGCGATCTTGTCCGGGTCAGCGCCCGAGAGCTTGATCATGTCTCGGGCGAGGTCGACGATGCGCACCGGGTCGCCCATGTCCAGAACCAGGATTTCGCCGGCCCTGCCCTGCAATCCCGCCTGCAGCAGCAACTGCGTGGCCTCGGACAGCGACATGAAATACCTGGTGATTTCCGGATGCGTCACCGTGACCGGTCCGCCCCGCATGATCTGTTCGCGGAATCGCGGGATTACGCTGCCCGCGCTGCCGAACACGTTGCCGAAACGCACCAGAACGAATTGCGTGTTGCCGCCACCGAGGATCTGGCAGACCATCTCGGCGAGTCGCTTGGTCGCACCCATCACGTTGGTCGGGTTGACCGCCTTGTCCGATGAAACAAGCACGAATCTCTCGACGCGTGCGGCCACCGCAGCCCGCGCCAGCACCCAGGT
>JAQBEY010000086.1:0-50760 GCA_032123655.1 Betaproteobacteria bacterium | reverse complement strand
CTGCCGGATGACCCGCCCGCTCTACGCCCAGATCAACCTCGCCGCGCTCAGGGATAATCTCGCAACGGTTCGCGAGAAGTCTCCGGGGGCACAGGTGCTCGCGGTGGTCAAGGCCAATGCCTATGGCCATGGGCTGGCGCGCGTGCTGCCCGCGCTCGAGGGTGCCGACGGTCTCGCGCTGGTCGAACTGGACGCCGCGGTGGAGTTGCGGGAGCGTCACTACAAGCGGCGAATCCTGCTGATCGAGGGGTTTTTTTCGGAACGCGAGCTGCCCGATTTTGCACAGGGACGGCTCGCCACAGTTGTGCACGACATGGAGCAGGTGCGCATGCTCGAGACCGTGGTGCTGGCGCGGCCGCTCGAGGTCTTCGTCAAGATCAACACGGGTATGAATCGACTCGGATTCCGTCCGGGAGATGCGGCGGAAGTCTGCCGGCGGCTCGGCTCTTCTCCGTCCGTGGCCGCGTTGCGGCTGATGATGCATTTCGCCCGCGCCGATGAAGACGACGGCATCGCCGAGCAGTTGGCGGTGTTCGAGAGGGCCTGCGCGACATTGCCGTATCCGCGGTCCCTCGCCAATTCCGCCGGTGTGATTCGTTACGCCGAGGTCGGGGGAGACTTCGTCCGGCCCGGCATCATGCTCTACGGCGCCACGCCGTTCCTCTATGAGTCGGCGCAGCAGATCGGGGTACGGCCAGTCATGACCCTGCGCTCGCAGATCATCGGTATCCAGGAATTGAAGGCCAACCAGAGTGTTGGCTACGGCGCTGCTTATACCGCGTCGCGGTCGCATCGGCTCGGCGTGATCGCCTGTGGCTACGCCGACGGTTACCCCCGCCACGCGCCCAACGGAACGCCGGTGCTGGTCTGCGGCAGGAAAATAAGGCTCGCCGGGCGGGTGTCGATGGACATGATCACGGTCGACCTGACCGAGGTTCCCGAAGCGCGGATCGGCAGTCCTGTGGTGCTTTGGGGGGAGGGCCTGCCGGTGGACGACGTCGCCTCTGCCGCGTCGACCGTCGGCTACGAGCTGCTTTGCGCAGTGGCGCCGCGAGTTCCAATTGTCGCCAGCGAAGTCGGTAATATCGACCTCGAACTTTGAGTCAATCCGGACGGATCACAGGGAGCCCAGATCGTGTATATCGTCGTCACCGGCGCGGCCGGTTTCGTGGGAGCAAACCTGGTGCGCGGGCTCAATGCCCGCGGTCAGACCGACATCATTGCCGTCGACAACGTGACGCGCGCGGACAAGTTTCGCAACCTCGTCGACTGCGAGATCATCGACTATGTCGACAAGGACGAATTTCTGGTGCGCCTTGCCGCCGGGGACTTCGACGACGACGTCGCCGCGATCCTGCATCAGGGGGCGTGTTCGGACACGATGGAGACCGATGGCCGCTACATGATGCGCAACAATTACCGCTATTCGGTGAGCCTGCTCGACCATTGCCAGAACAACGATATTCCGTTCCTCTACGCCTCCAGCGCCTCGGTGTACGGCGCCGGCACCACGTTCATCGAAAAGCGCGAATACGAGTCGCCTCTGAACATCTATGGCTATTCAAAGTTCCTGTTCGACCAGTACGTGCGCCGCGTGTTGCCCGAACGGACCGCGCAGATTGCGGGGTTCCGCTACTTCAACGTCTATGGACCGCGCGAGCAGCACAAGGGCCGCATGGCGTCGGTCGCGTTTCACTGCTTCAACCAGTACCGGAAAGACGCGCGGGTGCGCTTGTTCGAGGGATCGGGGGGCTACGCGGCGGGTGAGCAGCGCCGCGATTTCGTGTTCGTCGATGATGTGGTACGCGTGAACCTCGACTTTCTCGACCATCCCGAGCGATCCGGTGTGTTCAATCTCGGTTCGGGGCGTGCGCAGACCTTCAACGATGTTGCGGTGGCCACCGTCAATGCCTGCCGCAAGGCGGCGGGGGAGGTGCCGCTCACGCTCACCGAGATGGTGCGTGCCGGCGCGATTGAGTACATCGAGTTTCCTCCACAACTGGTCGGCCGCTACCAGAGCTTCACTCAGGCAGATCTCACGGCATTGCGCACCGCCGGTTTCCGCGCGGAGATGACGCCCGTGGCCGAGGGTGTGTCCGACTATGTCGAATGGCTGATCGCGGGCAGTGCGTCGACCACCGTAGTCTAGGCGAACGTCGTCTTGTGCGCGACCTGAGTCGCGTACCTGTCGCGGCGTATTCGCCAACCACGTACGGAGGAAAACCATGCACAAGGTCATCGGGGCCATCGCCCTGGCGCTGCTCATGTCCATCGGCTCGGCGCTGCCCGCTGCAGCGGCCGTCAACGTCAACACTGCAAGCAAGGATGAACTGATTTCCCTGCCGGGCATCGGGCCGGCGAAAGCGCAGGCGATCCTGGACTACCGCGCCGCGAAGGGACCGTTCAAGTCGGTCGACGAGTTGCGCGGCGTCAAGGGCATCGGCGCCAAGCAACTTGAGAAGCTGCGTCCCGATGTGTCGGTCGGGGCGGCTGCGCCGAAGGTGGCCGGCGTACCTGCAAAAGCGGCGCCTTCGTCCTCGGCGGCCATGGGCCGGGGTGAAGTCAGACCGGCACCCAGGAGCAAGCCGGTCAAGTAAGTCCATCGGGAGCGCGGCGTCCGACGATCACGGGCGCCGCGCCGTGGCGCTACAATGCGCGACGACGACCAACGCTGTTCCCCGCATGGCCATGTACCCGACCCTCGAATCCACGATAGGCAACACGCCGCTCGCCCGCCTGCAGCGCCTGCCGGGAGAAACGACCAACGTAATTCTCGGCAAGCTCGAGGGCAATAACCCGGCGGGCTCGGTCAAGGACCGTCCCGCCCTGTCGATGATCGTCGAGGCGGAAAAGCGCGGCGAGATCCGACCCGGCGACGCGCTGATCGAGGCGACCTCGGGCAATACCGGAATCGCGCTGGCAATGGTTGCGGCCATGAAGGGCTATCGGCTGACCCTCGTCATGCCGGACAACCTCTCGCTGGAGCGAAGGCAGTCGATGACGGCGTTCGGCGCTGCATTGGTTCTGGTGACCAAGGCCGAAGGAATGGAAGGCGCCCGCGACCTTGCCCTGCGGATGCGCGATGAAGGCAAGGGCGTCATCCTTGATCAGTTCGCCAATCCGGATAATTCCCTCGCCCATTACCGGACGACCGGGCCGGAGATCTGGAACGATACCAAGGGTCGGATCACCCACTTTGTCTCGGCGATGGGCACCACCGGGACGATCATGGGCGTGTCGCGCTTCCTCAAGGAACGCAATCCGGCCGTCACCATCGTTGGCGCACAACCGGCCGAGGGAGCGTCGATCCCGGGAATCCGCAAATGGCCGGAACCCTATTTGCCGAAGATCTACGACCCGAGCCGGGTCGATCGCATCGAATCGGTGACGCAGGCCGAGGCCGAGACGACGATGCGCCGGCTGGCTGTCGACGAAGGGATATTCTGCGGCGTGTCCGCCGGCGGCGCCTGCGCGATCGCGCTGCGCCTGTCGCGCGAATTGCGCGATGCGACCATCGTGTTCGTCGTCTGTGACCGTGGCGATCGTTACCTGTCGACGGGCGTGTTCAGCCCATGACGCCGATCCTCGTCTTCGACATCGAGACGATTCCCGATGTTGCGGGACTGCGCCGCATTCACGATCTTCCCGAGACGTTGCCGGATGCCGAGGTCGTGGCGTGGTTCACGCAAAAGCGCCGCGCAGCGACCGGCAGCGACTTCATGCCACTGCACCTGCAGCAGGTCGTGGCCATCGGTTGCGCACTGCGCACCGGCAGTGATCTCAAATTGTGGTCGATCGGCGAACCTGACGACCCGGAGCCGGAATTGATCCGTCGGTTTTTCGACGGCGTCGACAAATTCACACCGCAACTCGTGTCGTGGAATGGCGGTGGATTCGATCTGCCGGTGCTGAGCCATCGGGCGCTGATTCACGGAATCACCGCTGAGCGATTCTGGGACTGGGGCGACCAGGATCGGGAGTTCAAGTTCAACAGCTATCTCGGTCGCTTTCACACGCGCCATCTTGACCTGATGGACGTGCTCGCGCTGTACCAGCCGCGCGCCGGTGCGGGACTCGATGCGGTCGCGCGGTTGTGCGGGTTCCCGGGAAAACTGGGCATGGACGGCAGCGAGGTCGCGGCCGCGGTCGCCCGCGGGGAAATCGCCGAGGTGCGTAGTTACTGCGAGACGGACGTACTCAATACCTACCTCGTCTATCAGCGCTTTCGGCTGATGCGCGGTGAGCTTTCCGCCGGCGAATACGCCAAGGAGATCGCGATGGTGCGCGAGAAGGTGAAGGCGGCGGACGCGCCCCACTGGAACGCCTTTCTTGCGGCCTGGGCGATCGCCTGAGGCCTGAAAAAATCGGGCGTCCACGGCCGGCCGAAGACCATCTGGTTGGCGTCCGCCTCAAACAGAGACATCTGGTTGGCGTCCGCCTGAACCAGAGACTAGAGGGTGACGACGCCGCGGGCGATTTCGACGACGCGACCTGCGACCCGGATATGGCCATCACTGGTCACGTCGAGGCGCAGATGGCAGGGCCGACCGACGGCCTCGCCCTGCGAAATCTCCAGTCGTTGTGGAAGTGCTGCGCCGGTCGCCAGCAGCCAGCCGCCGAGATTGGCGCAGGCCGACCCGGTACCCGGATCCTCGATGACCGATCCGTGTTTCTGGAAGAAGAAGCGCGCAAGGACGTTGTTTCCTTCGCGCGCGAACACATAGGCCATGGCCCGCTGGCCGTTGCTGCCGTGCGCGGAGAGCGCCGCCGCGCTCGGTTCGGCGCGGCGTACGGCGGCAATGCTGGTCAATGGAATCACCAGCTGTTCCGAGCCGGTATCGACCCACAGCGGTGAGGCGCCGATGTCGTCCGGGAGAAGGCCCAGCATCGTCGCGAACTGGTCACCTCCGGTCGAGGGCAGGCGATGCTTCGGCGCGTTCGCCGAAAGCGTCCAGACGTCACCTTCCGCCTCGACGGAAATCACGCCGGCCTTCATTTCGAGCGTGATATTCGTGCCGGCATCGAGAATATCGCGCACGACATGCGCGGTGCCGAGTGTCGGATGACCGGCGAAGGCCATTTCGAAAGTCGGGGTGAAGATGCGTACCTGTGCGGTCGCCCGGGTGGAAGGCAGCACGAACGTCGTTTCGGAAAGGTTGAATTGCAGCGCCAACGCCTGCATGGTTCCGGAATCGAGGTCGCGCGCGTCCTCGAACACGCAAAGAGGGTTGCCGCCGAGCGGCGTTTGTGCGAACACGTTGACGATGCGGAATCGATACTCGCTCATGGATGTTCCTGAAGATTGGCGGCGCGATCTGGCGCCGGTTCCTGTGCCAGCTTCTGCGCGATCGCGCGAAAGGTCGCCGGCATGATGTCCGCCGGCGTCACGGTTTGCGCTTCGGTAACGCGCGGGAAGTTGCGCTCGATCGAGCGCGAATACGTCGGGTCGTAGTGCGCGACAAGCAAGGCGCCGACGAGCGTATCGAAGTCGCCGGCCCGTGCCGCCGCGGTCCATTCGTCGATCGTGCGGCGGCCATGTATCGGCACCAGATGCGCGAGGCGGGCGCCGAGTTCGTCCGGCGCCGCGAGGAAATGCGGGTAGTCTTCCTTGAGCAATTCCACCCGCAAGGGCTGCGGAGTGGCCAGACGCACGCAGGGGGAGGCGCGCATCGCCTCGAGCAGGGCGGTGGGAATCTGCACCGTGCCGATCTTGCGGCTTTCCGATTCGATGAAGACCGGGCGTGCGGGATCCAGCGCCTCGAGGGCCGTCAGCATCTGGCTTTCGAACCATTTCTGCGAAGGTTGCGGGTCGTCGGGCAGGTCGCCGAGCAGCGAGCCACGGTGTCTTGCAAGCCCCTCGAGGTCCAGTGTCGGTGCGCCGATCTCGGCCAGCGCGTGCAGCAACCTACTCTTGCCCGACCCGGTCAGGCCGCAGATGACCACGAAACGAAAGCGCGACGGCAGCGTCGCCAGCTTTGCGACGACGTAACGCCGGTAGGTCTGGTAGCCACCGTCAAGCTGGACGGCGCGCCAGCCGATTTCACGCAGCACGTGCGCCAGCGACCCGCTGCGCTTGCCGCCACGCCAGCAGTAGACCAGCGGCGCCCAGTCCCGTGCCTTGCCCCGGCAATGTTCGTCGATGATGTCCGCGATGTTGCGCGCGACGATCGCCGCGCCGTGCTGCTTGGCGGCAAACGCCGAATCGCGTGCATGCAATGTTCCCACCGCGGCGCGCTGCAGGTCATCGAGCACCGGCAGGTTGATTGCACCCGGGAGGTGATCCTCGGCGAATTCCGACGGGCTGCGCACGTCGATGCGCTCCGGATGCGCGGCCAGCGCGTCGATGCCGACCTTGTTGTTGCCCACCGTACGCGCAACCTGGATCACGGTTTCCTGAGCAGCGGCTCGAGCGCTGGCCACACGTTGGCGAGAAGTTTTGGCTGCGCTTCGGCGGTCGGATGAATCCTGTCGGACTGAAAATCGGCGAGGTCGTCGCCGAATCCGGCGAATAATGAAGGCACCAGGGGCACCTTGCGCGCCTTGGCGACAGTGACAAAGCCCTCTTCGAATTCGCGCGCGTACCTGGGACCGTAGTTGGGCGGGATCTGTATGCCGACCAGCAGCACCTTCGCGCCGGCGGCCAGCGCGGCAAGCACCATGGCATCGAGGTTCTCGCGGGTCGCCGCGAGTCGCCCACCACGCAACGCATCGTTGCCACCGAGTTCGATCACCACGACCGCCGGCCGATGCTGCTTGAGCAGTGCCGGCAGGCGGGACCGGCCGCCGGCGGTGGTGTCGCCGGTGATCGACGCGTTGACGACCCGGTGGCGATAGCCATCGGCCGTGAGCCTGGCGGCCAGCAAATTGACCCAACCTTTGGCGCGCGGAATTCCGTAGCCGGCCGAAACGGAATCGCCAACGATCACGATTACCGGTGTCGTGCCCGGCGCGGCGGCGAAGCTGCCGCCGGAAAGCGCGGCGCAGAGCAGCAGAATCAGGAGGCGAAACAGGGGCGTCGGCATCGCAGCGGGTCGGCGCCGCATACGGGAGCGGACGCAAAGCGTCGATTGTAACGCGCGGCTGCCGCGCCTCGGGCCGTGGAGGATGGCAGGCTACAATGCGCGACACTCCTGCGCAGCAAGGAGTGCCAGCGCCACTGGCGCGTGCCTGGATCGCCGGCTTGTCTTTGCCGGTTCCGGCCGCATCTGCCTTCAAAGGCGTGACCGTCCTGCCGAAAAATCCCATGAACGACCAACTGATCCGCGTCGACGCGCTTACCAAGATCGTCAGGAGCGGCGAAGAGCCGCTTACCATCCTCGACGAAGTATCCTTTGACGTGGCCCCGGGCGCGTCGATCGCGATCGTCGGCGCCTCCGGCTCGGGCAAGACGACGCTGCTCGGATTGCTCGCCGGGCTGGATCGGCCGACGTCGGGCGAAATCCATGTCGACGGGCGGGCGTTGTCCACACTCGACGAGGATGCGCTTGCGGCGCTGCGGCAGCGGTTGCTCGGATTCGTATTCCAGTCGTTCCAGCTGCTCCCGGCGCTCACCGCGCTGGAGAACGTGATGTTGCCGCTGGAGCTTGCCGGCGTCGACGATGCCGGCGCTCGTGCGCAGGTCTGGCTCGACCGTGTGGGCCTCGCGAAACGTGTCACGCATTATCCACGGCAGCTTTCCGGCGGCGAGCAGCAGCGCGTGGCGATCGCTCGCGCCTTTGCCGGCGAACCCAAGCTGCTGATGGCCGACGAACCCACCGGCAATCTGGACGGGGCAACAGGCGTCGAAGTGGCTGACCTCATGTTCCGGCTGAATCGCGAACACGGCACGACGCTGGTGCTGGTGACGCACGACCTGGTGCTCGCCGCGCGTTGCCGTCGCCGCCTTTCGCTGGCGGGCGGACGCCTGGTCAGCGACGAGTTGACTGCGGCGTGACGCTGTATTGACCATGGCGACACTGCGGCTGGCCCTGCGACTCCTGCGTCGTGATTTGCGCGCCGGCGAATTGCGCGTGCTGGTCGCGGCGCTGGTGCTGGCGGTCGGCAGCGTCGGCACCGTGGGGTTCTTTGCCGACCGGGTGAAGGGCGCGCTGACCACGCAGGCCAACTTGTTGCTCGGTGCCGACCTCATGATTTCCGGTGACCGCGCGCTGCCCGCCGCGTTCGACAGCGAAGCGCGCTCGCGTGGCCTCGTCACGTCCCCGGTGATCCGCTTCAACAGCATGGTCCAGCCGCCGGCGGGGGCGCCCGCGGACGCGCCGGCGGTGCTGACCGACGTCAAGGCGGTCAGCACCGGTTATCCACTGCGCGGCGAGATCGTGCTCGCCGATCCGGCCCGCCCTGAAGGGGTGGCGGCGACGACAGGACCCGGGCGTGGAGAGGCATGGCCCGACCAGCGTCTCGCCGATCGTCTCGGCGTGAAGATCGGCGACAGGATTTCGGTCGGCGACGCGACGCTGACCATCGCCGCCATCGTGCAGCAGGAGCCGGAGGTCGCCGGTATCGTGTTCGCGCTCGGTCCCAAGCTGCTGCTCAATATCGACGACATTCCGTCGACCAACCTGATGCAGCCGGGCAGCCGCGCAACCTGGCGGCTGCTGGTGGCCGACCGCGCGGACGCCGGCTCACTCGAGGCGTACCGGAGCTGGCTTGCCGTCGAGATCAAACCCGGGCAGCGCTTCGAGACCGTTCGCGATCTGCGGCCGGAAGTCAGGCAGACGCTCGAACGCGCCGAAAAATTCCTCGGGCTGGCGGCGCTGGTGGCAGTGCTGCTCGCCGCAGTCGCGGTGGCGTTGGCCGCCTCGCGCTATCTGCGCCGCCATCTCGATGCGGCGGCGATGTTTCGTTGCTTCGGCGCACGCGTTGGGCAGATGCTGGCGCTGTTCTTCCTGCAGTTCCTCGTGCTGGGCCTGGTCGCATGCACGGCGGGCATCGCGGTCGCGCTGGTCGGACAGCATCTGCTGCTCGCCCTGTTGGCCTCGGTGGTCGCCACCGCGCTGCCGGCGCCCACGCTGCTCCCGGGCATCACCTCGTTTGCGACGGGCCTGCTGCTGCTCTTCGGCTTTGCGCTGCCGCCCTTGTTCGCGCTGGCCAAGGTGCCGCCGCTGCGGGTGCTGCGGCGCGACCTGCCCAGGCCGCGCGCCGGCGGGGTGCTGGCCTATGCGCTTGGCGCCCTTACCATCGCGCTGCTGATCGGTTTTCAGGCACGTGAGGCCACCACCGCATTGATCATGGTCGGCGGAGTGGCCGGACTGCTGCTGGTCGCGGCGCTGTCGGCATGGCTGCTGCTTGCGCTGCTCAGGAAGCTGCCGCAGCGTGGTGTTACCTGGCGCTTCGGCCTCGCCAACCTGCGTCGTCGCGCCTTTGCCTCGAGCCTGCAGATCGGTGCGTTGGCGCTGGGTCTGATGGCGCTGCTGCTGCTCACCGTCGTGCGCGGCGATTTGATGCGCAGCTGGCACGCGAGCCTGCCGCCCGATGCGCCCAACCAGTTCCTGGTCAATGTCCTCCCCGACCAGGTCGACGACGCACGGGCGCGGCTCCGCGAGGGCGTGGGCGTTGACGTGACCTTCAGCCCGATGGTTCGCGGACGTCTGGTCGCGGTGAACGGCGCCGACATCGACACGACCAAATACAAGGAAACCCGCGCGCGGCGGCTGGCTGAGCGCGAATTCAACCTGTCCTGGTCCGACACGCTGCCCAAGGGCAATCGGGTAACGCAGGGCAGCTTCTGGACGCCTGGCGTCAAGGCCGCCGACGCGGGGATGTCGATGGAGGAAGGGATCGCGGAAACGCTCGGCGTGAAGCTCGGCGATGTACTGACGTTCGACATCGCGGGAGCCCGCGTCTCGGCGCCCGTGAACAACCTGCGCAAGGTCGACTGGGACAGCTTCCGCGTCAACTTCTTCGCGATGTTCCCGCCCGGACCGCTGGCCGAAATGCCGACGACGTATATCGCCTCGTTCCGCGTGCCTGACGGCACCGCTGCCTGGCTACCCGCGTTGGTGCAGAAACACCCGAACATCCTCGCCATCGATATCGGTGAAATCGTGCGGCAGGTGCAGGGCATCATGGAAAGCGTGGCACGCGCGGTCGAGTTCGTGTTCCTGTTCACGCTGGCCGGCGGTCTTCTGGTGCTTCAGGCGGCGATTGCAGCGACGCAGGACGAGCGTCGCTTCGACGCCGCAATTCTGCGCACGCTCGGCGCGTCGCGGCGGCAGCTGGTTGCCGCGCAGATCGCCGAATTCCTGCTGCTGGGCGCCTTGGCCGGATTCGTTGCCGCCGCCGGCGCCATCGCGATCGGCTGGGCGCTGGCCGACCAGGTGTTCAAGATCGCCTTCGTGTTCAACCCGATGGTCGTGTTCTACGGCCTGTTCGGCGGCGCGCTTGCGGTCACGCTGGCCGGCTGGCTTGGTACGCGCTCGACCAGTCGGCAACCGCCCCTGGCGGTCATCCGGCAGCTGGGTTAGCGATGTCGGCACAGTCCGAACCGGCAGCGGCGCCGGACACCCCGTACGTGTTGCTGGGAGGCGATCGCGGCGTGCGCGCGCTGGTCGACGCATTCTACGATCGCATGGACCTGGAGGAGGCCTTCGCCGGTATCCGCAGTCTGCATGCGTCGAGTCTGGACGGCGCGCGCGACAAGCTGTACTGGTTTCTGTCGGGGTGGCTGGGTGGCCCGGCGCTTTACGTGGATCGTCTGGGCCATCCGCGGTTGCGCGCACGACACCTGCCGTTTCCGATCGCCACCGTCGAGCGCGACCAGTGGCTTGCCTGTATGCGGATGGCGTTGGACGACGTTGCCGCGCCGGGGCCACTCGCCAAGGCGCTGATGGAAGCGTTCTTCGGCACGGCCGACTGGATGCGCAATCGGGAAGGCTGAGCGGTCGTCTTCCCTCGCAAGGCCGGAGATCCGGCCATTCTTTTACCTCCGATGTGTAGAAAATGCATAAGAATGCAGTAATAATGCTGTTTTTGCGCTAGATCTACACGACCGATCCTTGAATACGTTTTCCGACAGCGCTGTCCTCGCCGCTGGACTGATCGGTCAGTTCGACGCCCAGCTGATCGCGGTCGTCGGCCTGTCGCTGGCCGTGAGTCTCACCGCGACGCTCGCCGCAGCGCTGCTCGGCCTGCCGCTGGGGGCGGCGCTCGCCGTCGGTCGCTTTCCCGGCAGGCAGGCACTCATCGTCATGCTCAATGCGTTGATGGGACTCCCGCCGGTCGTGGTCGGCCTGGTCGTCTACCTGATCCTGTCGCGCGCCGGCCCGTTGGGCTCGCTTGGCATCCTGTTCACGCCGGCCGCGATGATTGTCGCGCAGACGATCCTCATCACGCCGATCATTGCCGCCTTGTCGCGGCAGGTCGTTGCCGACGCCTGGACGGAGTACCGCGAACAGCTCACCTCGCTGGGCGCCGGGACCGGGCATGCCTCACTGACGCTGCTCTGGGACACGCGCTTTTCACTGGCGACCGTGCTGCTCGCCGGGTTTGGACGAGCGATCGCGGAAGTGGGCGCGGTGATGATCGTCGGCGGCAACATCGACGGCGTTACGCGGGTGATGACCACGACCATTGCGCTGGAAACAAGCAAGGGCGACCTGGCGATGGCGCTGGCGCTCGGTCTGGTGCTGATCGCCATCGTGCTCGCCATAAACGCAGCGGCGCACGCCACCCGCGAGTGGGCGCGGGCGCACTATGGCTGAGCGCATGGTCGCGACGGGTTTGCCCATCGTCTGCGCCGGGGTGAGCGTTGCGCGCGGCGGCACGACGCTGCTGTCCGGAGTCGACCTGACCGTCGCCGCCGGCACCCGCACCCTGGTCCTGGGCGCGAACGGCGCCGGCAAGAGTACGCTCCTGCGGCTGCTGCACGGCCTCGTTGCGCCCACGGTGGGACGCATCGCCTGGGGGGGGCGTCCGCTGCGTCCTTCACGGCAGGCGATGGTGTTCCAGCGTGCCGTACTGCTGCGTCGCTCGGCCGCGGCGAACATCCGCTACGCGCTGGAACTGGTCGGCATCCGCGGTGACGAGGCCGACCTGCGCATCGACGATGCCTTGACGGAAGCCGGGCTGCGCGCTCTGGCGGCGCGACCCGCGCGCGTGCTTTCCGGTGGCGAGCAGCAGCGACTGGCGCTTGCCCGCGCCTGGGCACTGCGCCCCGAGGTGCTCTTTCTGGACGAACCGACGGCGAGTCTCGACCCGAAGGCGGCCCGCGCGGTCGAGGACATCGTGCGCGGCATCCACGCGCAGGGCACGACGATCGTCATGACCACGCACAACCTGGCGCAAAGCAAGCGGCTCGCCGACAACGTGATTTTCCTGCACGAAGGCCGGGTCGCCGAACAGTCGTCGGCCGAGGCATTTTTCAACGCGCCGCGAACCGTGGAAGCGGCGATTTTTCTTGAAGGGGAACGACTATGAAGGCTCTCGACCTGACCCGACGTTTGCGCCTTGCCCTGCTGGTCGGCGTGCTCGCCGCAACGGGTTCAGCAACGATCGACGCGCAGGAGCGATTCATCGTCGTGTCTTCGACGACATCGACGGAACAGTCAGGATTGTTCAGGCACCTGCTGCCGCTGTTCGAAAAGGACACCGGCATCAAGGTGCGGGTCGTGGCGCTGGGTACCGGACAGGCGCTCGACCTGGCGCGACGCGGTGATGCGGACGTGGTCTTCGTCCACGACCAGGTGGCCGAGGAAAAATTCGTTGGTGAGGGCTACGGCGTCAGCCGGCTGGCGGTGATGTACAACGATTTCGTGCTGGTCGGGCCGAACAGCGATCCGGCGAAAATTGCGGGCGGAAGCGACATCCTCGAGGCCATGCGCAGGATCGAGGCCGCGCAGGCGCCGTTCGTGTCGCGCGGCGACAAGAGCGGCACGCATGCGGCCGAGTTGCGCTACTGGAAGGCCGCGGGCGTGGACCTCGAGGCGAAAAAGGGTGCGTGGTACCGCGACACCGGCTCGGGCATGGGGCCGACGCTCAATACCGCATCGGCGATGAATGCCCATGTGCTGACCGACCGCGGCACCTGGCTCGCGTTTCGCAACCGTGGCGACCTGGCGATCCTGGTCGAAGGCGACAAGCGCCTGTTCAATCAGTACGGCGTGATCCTGGTCAATCCGGCCAGGCATCCACATGTGAAGAAGGAACTCGGGCAGCAGTTCATCGACTGGATTGTCTCGCCGCAGGGGCAGGCGGCCATTGCCGGCCACAGGATCGGTGGCGAGCAGTTGTTCTTCCCGAACGCCGGAGGCTAGGCGCCGCGTGCCGCAGGTGACGCGAACGGCGCGCCGATCTCCTCGCGCCGTAACGCCTGGAACTGCCGCAAGGCTAGGCGTTGTACACGACGCGACCGGTCGCGGTCACGTCGTAGCCGCGCATCCGCGTCGCGTGGGCGGCGAATTCAGCATGGCGCGCGAAGCCGAACAACGCCTGCAGCGAAGGTTCGAAGTAGTCGCGTCGCCGTACCACCAGGTCCAGGCGTTCCGCGACCAGCGGTATGAATGCGAGACCGTGCGCGTGCGCCGCAGCTTCGATCGCGACGCCGGCGTCCGCCCGGCCCTCGTGGATCGCCGCGGCAAGGTCGGTTTCGGCCAACGCCGGGCGGGCGGCGAACTGCAGCCGGTCGCGGGCGATGTTCGCCTGCGCCAGCAGGTGGGCGAACAGCCGATGACTGCCCGCCTCGGGCTGGCGCTCGATCACGCGGGCTTTGCGGCGTACCAGGTCGGCAAGGCCGCGGATCCTGAGCGGATTGCCGGCCGCCAACACCAGTCCCTGCGTGCGTCGCGACCATTCGATGATCACCAATTCCGCATCAGGCAGCCGCGCCCGAACGGCAGCGACGTTGTATTCGCCCGTATCCGGATCGAGCCAGTGCATCGCCGCGACGCGCGCACCGCCCTCGGCGAAGCGCTCGAGGCCGGCGGCGGTGCCGCAAGCGAGCACTGCGAGACCACAGGCCGACTCGCGGACCGCCCACTCGAGTAGCGGATCATGGCTGCCGGCGATGATCGCCGGCGTCGAGCCGTGATTCGCGACGGCCGGCGCGCCGCCCTTGGCAGCGAGCCAGGCGTCGATTTGCGCGCGCGGGAACAGGAGCTTCCCGGTCGCCCGAAGATGCGGCAGGGCGTTGGCGCGCACCAGCGCATAGATCCGCCGTTCCTTGAGGCGCAGGTATGCGGCGACCTCGCGGGTGTCCATCATCGCGGACGGCGCGGGGGGCGTTGGCGGAGTCGTCTTGCGGGGTCGCGGCACGCGCCGATTCTCGCACGACAGGCGCGGTTCGCGCGCTACTTGCCGGCCAGAATCGCTTCGCGCGACAGCATGCGCGCGACGGTGACCAGCGCCACGGCGATCAGGATCGCGGGCATCACGTAGGACAGCGCAAGCTGGGCGAGCGGGAGCGCCTCGCCACGCAGCGCGAGCCGGAGCAGCGTGTACTGCCCGGATATCGGCAGGAGCACCAGCCAGTCCGGCTCCTTCTGCTGCAGGAACAGCTGGACGGCCGGGATCATCGACACGACGAACATCAGCAGCGAGATGTTGGCCTGCGCTTCCTTGAAGGTGCGGGCGCGGCAGCCGAAGTAGAGCAGCACCGCGGGCATCAGCAGCACGATCGGCACCAGCACGGCGATGAAGCGCGCGAATTCGCGCAGGCCGAACAGGAACGGCGTGCCGACGGCTGGCAGCGGAGCAAAGGTAAGCGTCAGGTAGAAGCCGGTGAGCGTGACCAGCACGACCAGCGCATTGAAGAAGGCGACGGCGAGCCACTTGCCGACGACGAGTTCGAGTGGTCGTGCGGGGGTCATGAGCAGCGGCTCCAGCGACGCGCGTTCGCGCTCTCCGGCCGTCGTGTCCAACGCCACCGGCATGCCGCCCATCACCGAGGCCAGCAGCCCGTAGAACGCGACCAGAAACAGAATGATCGCCCCGGAACTCTGCGCGGTGGCGAGATTCTGCTCCTCGATATTGAGGGGATGGCCCACCGTTGGCGCAACGCCGCGCAACAGCAGTCGCTGCACGCCCCATTGGCGGTTGTAGGCGTGCAGCAGGGTCTCCGCCTGTCGGATCGACGAGCACGCGCGGTCGCGTGAATGATCGGCGACCAGCCGCACGGTTGCCTGCTTTCCCGCCGCGACGTCGGCGGCGAAATCAGGGTCGATGACCAGGACGATGTCGAGGTCGCCGGTCCGCAGGCGCGCTTCGTAATCGCCGGGGGCCGCCGAGAGCGTGACCTGCTGGCGTTCGAGAAACGCCACCAGTGCCGGAGCGTGCTCGAGGCCCACCGCCGGCAGCTTGAGCTCGCGTGCACGGTCGGCCTGGCTGGCGATCAGATTGAAGATCAGCAGAAGAAAAATCGGTCCGGCCGCGGCGGCGGTCAACAGCGAGACGAGCAGCGTGCGCCGGTCGCGCAGCGAGTCGACGACCTCCTTCCGCAGCACGGCCAGAGTTCGCGCGGTGGCGGTCGCGCGGCCGGCTCCGGCGCTCATGCCGCCAATCCTTCACCGGTGCCGAGCAGGGACACGAAGGCGTCCTCGAGCGTGTCGGCGCCGCTTTGTTCGATCAGCTCTTCCGCAGTTCCCTGGGCGACGACGCGTCCGGCGCCGAGGATCACGATGCGGTCGCACAGCGCCGCGACTTCCTGCATCACATGCGAGGAAAAAAGCAGACAGCAGCCGGCGGCCCGCAGGTCGCGCAGTTGCTCGCGCAGCGCCCGAACGCTCATGATGTCGAGGCCGTTGGTGGGCTCGTCGAGCATGATCGTGGCCGGGTCGTGGACCAGCGCACGGGCGATCGCGACCTTCATGCGTTCACCCTGCGAAAACCCCAGCGTGCGCCGGTCGGCGACCGCGGCGAGCCCGAGCCGGTCGACCAGTGCGTCGATGCGGGCTTCGAGCATGGCCCCGGAAAGGCCGTGCAGCGCGCCGTAGTAGCGGATGTTCTCGCGCGCGGTCAGGCGACCGTAGAGTCCGCGCGCGTCCGAGAGCACGCCCATGCGCTCGCGGACCGCATAACGGTCGCGCACCACGTCCAGGTCGGCGACGCTTGCCGTTCCCGCGTCGGGCAGAACCAGCGTCGCCAGCATCCGCAGCAGCGTGGTCTTGCCCGCGCCGTTGGGACCGAGCAGGCCGGTGATCTGTCCGTCGGGCGCGGCGAACGAAACGTCACGCACGGCGTGCACCCTGGTTTTCCTGCCGAACGACTTGGAGAGTCCGTCGACGCGGATCATGGCTGCGGTGCGAGTCGGTCCGGCCACATTGGCGGCGGCGCGCTCTTTTCCAGAAAGGCGATGCACGAGGCGGGCAATTTCCCGAAACCGGCCTGCTCGACGAATGCCGCGATCAGGCGCGGTGCGCAGGCGTGCGCCGAGACGATGTGGCCATAGCCCGGCGCGACGATGTGCCTGCTGTTCGGAAATCCCTTGGCCACCGCATCGCCGTAGGCCGGCGGCGTCACCGGATCCATGCCGCCCGAGAGCAGCAGCACCGGCAGGTCGCTGGTCAGCGCCTGCGCCGCATCGGCCGGAGCAGTTCCCTTCGGCCAGATGTTGCATACGGCGATCGCCTGCTGCGCCAGACGCTGCGTGCGCAATCCGGCGAGCGCAGGGGTGGCGCCGCTCCCCGGAATGCGCGGCACGTCCTCGGCGCAGGTGACCGAGAAGTGCAGCGCGGCATTGATCAGCTGTTCGGCCGGGTCGTTCGACGAGGTCGGGCTGGCGGCGAACAGCGGAGCGTATTCGCCGTCCGCCGCAAGCGCGAGCATTTCCGGCAGCAGCACCGCGGTCTCGGGCGCGTAGGCAAGCGGCTGCAACGCGGCCAGCACGATGTCGAAGGTGATACGCAGCCTGCGCTGCCGGCCGGTGTGGGGATCGGTGACCGCGACTTCACGCCCGGCCGGGCCGAGGTCGGCGGCGATGCGCGAGAGCGTCGCCTCGAGGTCGGGATGCGCGGCCCGGCAACTGGTCGACGCGTGGCAGGTGGCGAACAGCGCGCGCAGCATGGTGGCGCGGTTGCGCCACACGTCCAGCGTCACGATCATCGACGGCGGCACCACGCCGTCGAGCGTCATGGTCCGGACGCGTTCGGGATGCCGGCGCAGATATTCCTGCGCGACGCGCGAGCCGTAGCTGCCGCCCCACAGATTCCAGCGCCGGTAGCCCAGCGCGTCGCGCATGGTTTCCAGGTCGGCGATCCAGGCCGCGGTCGTGTATTGCGTCAGGTCGACACCCTGGGACTCGAGCTGCGCCAGGCATTCGCGCGCGCGTGGCAGCGGGTCGGTTTCGAATTCATCATCGTCGCGCGGGCGCAATGCCGCGCAGTCGAGCGCGCTCGAGCGCCCAGTGCCGCGCTGGTCGATCAGCACGACGTCGCGCGTGCGGCGGACGTCGGTCAGCCTGGCCGCGAAACTGGCGAGCTGGGATGCTGCCTGGCCTGGGCCGCCGGCCAGGATCACCAGCGGATCTTCCTTGGGCGAGACCGTGTTGGCTGGCAGCACCGCGGCGAAGATCCTGATCTTGCGGCCGTCCGGCCGCTCGCGATTCTCCGGCACCTCGAGTTCACCGCACTGTGCGGAAGTGGACAGGCGCGGCAACCGGCATTCGGTGAGCGCAATGCGGCGATCGTCGGCGATGTCGCGGCCGCAACCGGCGACCAGCGCGGCCACGGTCAGGCAGAGGAAGAGTGGGCCGAAGCCAGCGAAGGTGCAGCGCATGGCCGGGGATGGTAGCAAACGCGGGCGCCTGGCATCGAACACTGACGGGCAGCCGCGCGGCAACGCGCTGCAGTCGTCAGGCGCCGGCAGCGCTGATGATCACTCGCACCAGCAGCAGTAGTGTGACGACGAGCACCGCCGCGAGCGCGATGCCGACGATCACCACCTGTTTGGGCTTGATCGACACCGCGTCGCGGTGCATCGCCTTGCCCTTGCGAATGCCCAGAAAGCTGGAAAAGACCGCGCCGACGACCTCGCCCAGCGTGGCGTCGCGGGGAGAGGGCGGCGAGGGCGCCGCGGATTCGGGGCGGTTGTCGGATTCGGGCATGGTTGCTGCGGGCAGGGCGGTCTGGGACCGGCGCGATCCTAGCATGTGCCTGACTGGAAACCGCGGTCACGGCGGCAACGAAAAGTGTCGATTGCCGCGCGATACCCGTTGAAAGCGCGTGGTTATCCCCCAAATGGTAGGTAATCCGACCTATCCCCGAGGCTTCGACCCATGCGTTTCGACAAACTGACCACCAAATTCCAACAGGCCTTCGCCGACGCCCAGAGCCTGGCGTTCGGCAACGACAATGGCTTCATCGAGCCGCAGCATCTGCTCGCCGCCCTGCTGGCGCAGGAGGACGGCGGCACGACGTCGCTGCTCGCCCGTGCGGGAGTGGCCGTGCCGCGCTTGCAGGCGGCGCTCAAGACCAGCATCGCCAACCTGCCCAAGGTCGAGGGCCAGGGTGGCGAAATCAGCATGTCGCGGGATCTCAACAGCCTGCTCAACCTGACCGACAAGGAAGCCGTCAAGCGCGGCGATCAGTTCATCGCCAGCGAGCTGTTTTTGCTCGCGCTGACCAACGACAAGGGCGATACCGGGCGGCTGGCGAAGGAGGCGGGACTCAACCGCAAGGCGCTGGAAGCGGCCATCGAGACCGTGCGCGGCGGCGCCGGTGTGGACTCGCAGGAGGCCGAGGGCCAGCGCGAGGCGCTGAAGAAGTACACGATCGATCTCACTGCGCGCGCCCGCGAGGGCAAGCTCGACCCGGTGATCGGCCGCGACGACGAAATTCGCCGCACCATCCAGATCCTGCAGCGGCGAACCAAGAACAACCCGGTGCTGATCGGCGAGCCCGGCGTGGGCAAGACGGCGATCGTAGAGGGCCTGGCGCAGCGCATCGTCAACGGCGAGGTGCCGGAGACGCTCAAGAACAAGCGCGTCCTGTCGCTGGACATGGCCATGCTTCTCGCCGGCGCCAAATACCGGGGCGAGTTCGAGGAGCGGCTGAAGGCGGTGCTGAAGGACATTGCCGCCGACGAGGGCCGCACCATCGTCTTCATCGACGAGTTGCATACCATGGTCGGCGCCGGCAAGGCCGAAGGCGCCATCGACGCCGGCAACATGCTCAAACCCGCGCTGGCCCGCGGCGAACTGCACTGCGTGGGCGCGACCACGCTCGACGAATATCGCAAGTACGTCGAGAAGGACGCCGCGCTGGAGCGCCGCTTCCAGAAGGTGATCGTCGGCGAGCCCTCGGTCGAATCGACCATCGCCATCCTGCGCGGTCTGCAGGACAAGTATGAGGTGCACCACGGCGTGGAGATCACCGACCCGGCGATCGTCGCCGCGGCTGAACTGAGCCATCGCTATATCACCGACCGTTTCCTGCCCGACAAGGCGATCGACCTGATCGACGAGGCGGCGGCGCGCATCAAGATGGAAATCGACTCCAAGCCGGAGTCGATGGACCGGCTCGACCGCCGCCTGATCCAGCTGAAGATCGAGCGCGAGGCGGTGAAGAAGGAAAAGGACGACGCGTCGAAGAAGCGCCTGTCCATCATCCAGGACGAGATCGGCCGGCTCGAGCGCGAATACGCCGACCTCGAGGAAGTCTGGAAGGCCGAGAAGGCCGAGGTCGTCGGCACCCAGCACATCAAGGAGGGCATCGACCGGATCAAGCTGCAGATGGACGAGGCCAAGCGCAAGGGCGACTGGCAGCGCATGTCCGAACTGCAGTACGGCGAACTGCCGCAACTCGAGGCGCAGCTGAAAAAGGCCGACACGTCGACGCAAAAGGACGACGCGAAAAAGCCGCGCCTGCTGCGCACGCAGGTCGGCGCCGAGGAAATCGCCGAGGTCGTGTCGCGCGCGACCGGCATTCCGGTCTCGAAGATGATGCAGGGCGAGCGCGACAAGCTGCTGGCCATGGAAGACAAGATCCATGAACGCGTGGTCGGTCAGGAGGAGGCGGTAGGGCTGGTCGCCGACGCCATCCGCCGCTCGCGCTCGGGCCTGTCGGATCCCAACCGGCCCTATGGTTCGTTCCTGTTCCTCGGGCCCACCGGCGTGGGCAAGACCGAGGTGTGCAAGGCGTTGGCCGAATTCCTGTTCGATTCCGATCACGCAATGATCCGCATCGACATGTCGGAGTTTATGGAAAAGCACTCGGTCGCGCGGCTGATCGGCGCGCCGCCGGGCTATGTCGGTTACGAAGAAGGCGGCTACCTGACCGAGGCCGTGCGCCGCCGGCCGTACAGCGTCATCCTTTTCGACGAAATCGAGAAGGCGCATCCCGACGTGTTCAACGTGCTGCTGCAGGTGCTCGACGACGGCCGCCTGACCGACGGGCAGGGCCGCACGGTCGATTTCCGCAACACGGTGATCGTGATGACCTCCAACCTGGGTTCGCACCAGATCCAGCAGATGACCGACGCCGGCGATGACCTGGCACTGATCAAGATCGCGGTGATGGCCGAGGTCAAGAACTCGTTCCGGCCCGAATTCGTCAATCGCATCGACGAAATCGTGGTGTTCAAGCCGCTCGACCGCGCCGCGATCGCCAGCATTGCGCGAATCCAGTTGAAGTCGCTCAAGGCGCGGCTGGCGAAAATGGAAATCGGCCTGGAAGTGGACGACGCCGCGATGGCCAAGGTGGCGGAGGCCGGCTTCGATCCGGTCTATGGTGCGCGGCCCCTGAAACGCGCGATCCAGCAGCAGATCGAGAATCCGCTGGCCAAGGAAATTCTGGCGGGGCACTACGGGCCGGACAGCACCGTGCAGGTTGGCGTGAAGGGCGGAAATATCGTCTTTGCCAAGGCGTAATCTTCAGGCGCCATGGTTGTTTTCGGTGCGCTCGGCGCACCGCCGCGCGGAGCGACAGGCCGGATGGGCATGCGTTTCGCGCGGACTGTCGTTCGCGAGGCGTCCGCCCGAGCTGGTTGTAGTGTCGATCAGTAGTAACGAATCGCGTTGCGCGATGGCGTGGTGAAAAACGCCGTCGCGAATCCGCGCAGCCGCTCTGCCCACCCGCCTGCGCGCGCGGCGGTCGCTGCGCCGCCCGCCCAGATTCGCGCGGTCCCGTCAGGCAGGACGATGGTTGCGTCCTCCTGAGCCTCGACGATGGTCAGCCCGTCGCGATCCGCCACCCAGCAATCACCGGCACTCAGCACGAAATCGCGGATGTCGTTGTGCTGGGTGATCCACAGGCGGCCCCGG
Source organism: Betaproteobacteria bacterium (assembly GCA_032123655.1). Lineage (GTDB taxonomy): Bacteria > Pseudomonadota > Gammaproteobacteria > Burkholderiales > Casimicrobiaceae > VBCG01. The sequence continues at coordinate 29,573 of JAQBEY010000086.1, read as the reverse complement.
GCGACCAGCAGCGCAGCGCCGCGAATGTCCGGCAACGACCGCGTCTGGCGTGCTGCAAGGTCGAAAGCGATGCCGTGTTCGAGGCAAGCCATGGCGATTCTCCTTTGACATGCGTAATATTCAGTCGAACCCGATGGTTTCCGGCGCCTGCGCCGTCTCGGGAGGCCAGCAAATTATCTATCTGACTTGGATTGATTCTGGCGCCTTGCTGACTTGCCTTCAAACGCTGATTGCGCATGCTTCACATGATTTTGACGAATGCATAAGACCCTGCGTCGCCTGCCCTCGCTGGACTTCCTGCGCGGCTTCGAAGCGGCCGGCCGACGGCTTTCGTTCACGCTCGCGGCGCAGGAACTGTTCCTGACCCAATCGGCGCTGTCGCGGCAGGTGAAGGCGCTGGAGGATGCACTGGGTATCGCGCTGTTCGAGCGCCGGCATCGCGCGCTGGCCCTGACCGACGCCGGCGCGGCGTTTCACGCCAGGGTGACGCAGGCGTTGCGCGAATTCGCCGCGGCGGCCGACGCGACCAGGTTGGTCGCGCGTGAGCCCGGATTGACGGTTTCCACGACCGTGTCGTTTGCCGCGCTGTGGCTGATTCCGCGTCTGCCGGAGTTCCGGGCTGCGCATCCGGGAGTCGAGGTCTATGTGTCTGCCGACGATCGCGTGGTGGACCTGGCGCACGGCGACGTCGACGTGGTCGTGCGCTATCTGGCGGACGCGGGCGCGCCGCGAGAGGCCATCTGGCTGTTCGGCGAACGGCTGCTTCCGGTTGCGAGTCCCCGGCTGGTCCGCAAAGGTCCGCCCCTCGCGCATCCGCAGGATCTTGCCCGTCACGTGCTGCTGCATCTGGACGACCCGAACGGCATCATGCCCTGGCTCAACTGGCCGGCATGGCTTGCGGCCAACGGCCAGCCGGGCTTGAGGCCGGCCGAATCGGTCAGGTTCTCGCTCTATGATCACCTGATCCAGGCGACGGTCGCTGGACAGGGCGTTGCACTGGGGCGCATTCCGCTGATCGCCGGGCATCTGAGCGACGGGCGTCTCGTTGCGCCGTTCGAAAAGCGCTACGATTCGCGGCGCAGCTTTTTTGCGATCGTAGCCCCGCATGCCGCCCAGCGAACGGAGGTGGCGGCCTTCGTCGACTGGTTGGCCGCCGCGGCGCACGAGGCAGCACGCAAAACGGCGGCCCCGAGTCCAAAACGGCGAGGAATCCGTACGCCATGACCCACGACAATCCCGCCCCCTCGCCCTGGATCGTCCGCTTCGCCGGAATGATTTCGCCGGGTGCGCGCGTGCTCGATCTGGCCGCCGGCAGGGGACGGCATGCACGATGGCTCGCCGCGCGTGGCGCACAGGTGCTGGCCGTCGATCGTGACGCCGAGGCGTTGCGGGCCTGCGCCGCCGTGCCCGGCGTGACCACGCAGGTTGCCGATCTGGAACGCGGGGCCTGGCCGCTGGCCGGCCAGCGTTTCGATGCAATAGTGGTGGTCAACTATTTGCATCGTCCGTTGTTCGCGCATCTGCGCACCGCGTTGGCACCCGGTGGATTGATGCTCTACGAGACCTTTGCCATGGGCAACGAAGCCTACGGCCGTCCGGCCAATCCTGACTTCCTGCTGTGCCAGGACGAGTTGCTGACCTTCGCGCGGCTGCCGCCCGCGTTGACCGTCGTGGCGTTCGAACAGGGCCGAGTCTCGGCCGACGCTCGCCCCGCGGTCGTGCAGCGACTGGCGGCGCTGGACCCCGGGCGCCAGTGGCCAGCCGATCTGCCTTTGCCGATGTGACGGAACGTCGGAGCGGTCCCGCGGTCCCACAGGGCCAACCGGCATCCGCGAAGGCGCGCCGGTAATGGGGTAAAATGTTGCATTTTTCCGACGCCCAACCATGCTGACAGGTAGCCTCGTCGCCATCGCCACGCCAATGCAGGAAGGCGGTGCGCTCGATCTGCCCGCACTGCGGGGCCTGATCGATTTTCATATCGCGAACGGTACGTCGGGCATCGTGATCGTCGGCACCACCGGCGAATCGCCGACGGTCAACTTCGACGAACACTGCCTGCTCATCCGCACCGCGGTCGAGCACGCGGCCGGTCGCATTCCCGTCGTAGCGGGAACCGGCGCCAATTCGACCTCCGAGGCCATCGAACTCGCCGAGTACGCCGCCAAGGCCGGCGCGGATGCGCATCTTTCGGTGGTGCCTTACTACAACAAGCCGACGCAGGAGGGTCTCTACAGTCACTTCCGCGCGATCGCCGAGAAGGTTGCCCTGCCGCTGATTCTGTACAACGTGCCGGGCCGCACGGTCGCCGATCTCGGCAACGAAACCGCGCTGCGTCTGGCCGAAGTGCCCGGCATCGTTGGAATCAAGGATGCGACCGCCGACGTCGGGCGCGGCAGCGAACTGCTGAAGGCGCTGGCGCAGCGCGGGCAGTCCGATTTCGCGGTCTATAGTGGCGAGGACATCACCGCGCTGCCGCTCATGCTCATGGGTGGCCATGGCGTCATCTCCGTGACCGCCAACGTGGCGCCGAAGCTGATGAGCGAAATGTGCGCCGCGGCGCTTGCCGGTGACCTCGACAAGGCGCGCGAGTGCAACAACAGGGTGCTCGCGCTGCATCGTGTCCTGTTCGTCGAGGCCAACCCGACCCCGACCAAGTGGGCGCTCGCGGAAATGGGCCTGATGCGCAACTCGCTGCGCCTGCCGCTCCTGCCGCTTTCTCCGCAGCATCACGACACCGTCCGCGCCGCTTTGCGCGAGGCGGGTGTTCTTCAATGAATCCCGAGGTTGCCGCCATGACTGCCATACATCGTTTCCCCGCGCATCGCGCCATGCTGGCCGTGCTGGCCGCGGCGACGATCGCGTTGTCGGGCTGCGAGTCATTCTCCGGAATCTCTCCGAGCAAGCGCATCGACTACAAGTCCATTTCGAATGCCCCTTCGCTCGAACTGCCGCCCGACCTGACCACGCCGCGTTACGACGATCGCTACAAGGTCACCACCGCCACCGGACTTGCCCAGGCTGGCGCCAACCGCGGCACCAAGTCGGAATTCCTGCCGGTCAATCCGGACGCAAAAATGGTCCGGGCCGGCAACGAGCGCTGGCTGGTGGCCAAGGCCAACCCCGAGCAGGCCTGGAATACCGTTCGCGAATTCTGGACCGAAAATGGATTCGTCATCGCCGTCGAGCATCCGAAGACCGGCACGATGGAGACCGATTTCGCGGAGAACCGCGCGGAAATTCCAAGTGATTTCTTTCGCCGCACCATCGGCAAGTTCGCCGACATTTTCTATTCGACCTCGCGGCAGGACAAGTTCCGCACGCGAATCGAGCGGGGTGTGGAGCCGGGAACCGTCGAAATCTACATCTCGCATCGCGGCATGGAACAGGTGCCGACGGCCAAGATCGACAACTCGTCGCCCGCGGCCTTCGCCTGGGCGGTGATGCCGCCCAATCCCCAGCTCGAAGCCGAAATGCTGATGCGCCTGATGCAGAAGTTCGGCGTGTCCGAGCCGGCGGCGCGTGCTGCGGTGTTGCAGGCGACGGTCTCGCCCGACAAGGCGCGCGTCGAGAAAAATCCCGATGGATCGTACAAGCTCACCGTCGATGACCAGTTCGACCGCGCCTGGCGCCGGGTGGGTCTGGCGCTTGACCGGGTCGGCTTCACGGTGATCGATCGGGATCGCTCACGCGGCGTGTATTTCGTGCGCTACGGCGATCCTGACGACCTGACAAAGAAGACGAACGAAAAGGGCTGGCTCGACAAGTTGCAATTCTGGAAGAGCGACGACAAGGACAAGCCCGAGCAGTATCAGATCGTCATTGCCGAGAAAGCCGATACGAGCATCGTCAGCGTACAGGACCCCGGAGGCGTGCCCGACAAGACGCCGGCCGGCGAGAAGATACTGGCGCTGCTCAAGGACCAGCTCAAGTAGGCCGGGGCGGATCGAGTTGCGCTTCGCCTCCATAGGCAGCGGCAGCGAGGGCAATGGCCTCGTGGTCGAGGCCGGCAATACCCGGGTTCTGATCGACTGCGGCTTCGGAGTTCGTGATGCCGCAGTCCGGTTGGCGCGAATCGGCATCGAGCCGACCTCGCTGTCCGCGATCCTGGTGACCCACGAGCACTCGGATCATGTCGGCGGTGTGCCCGCGTTTGCCGCGCGTCACCGGATTCCCGTATGGCTCACCTTCGGAACCCTGGCGCAGACCGGTGCGCGCTTCGCGGGAATGGAGCGCGTGTTCGGCTTCGACAGTCATGACGCCTTCGCGATCGGGGACCTCGAGTTGCGCCCCTTTCCCGTGCCGCACGACGCGCGCGAGCCGGTGCAGTTCGTGGTCACCGACGGCGAGTTTCGCCTGGGCGTGCTGACCGACCTCGGCACTTCCACGCCCTGTGTCGAGCAGAGCCTGACCGGCTGTGACGCGCTGGTCCTGGAATGCAATCACGATCTCGCCATGCTTGCCCAAAGCGACTATCCGGCCTCGCTGAAGAAACGCATCTCCGGTCGCTTCGGGCATCTGGACAACGAGGGCGCGGCAGCGTTGCTCGCCGCGCTCGACACCAGCCGCCTCCAGCACGTGGTGGCGGCGCATTTGTCGAAGCAGAACAACACGCCGGACAAGGCCCGCGCCGCGCTAAGCACGGTGCTGTCCTGCACGGAGGACTGGATCGGCATTGCCGAGCAGGCAACCGGTTTCACCTGGCGATCGCTGGCGTGAGCCCATAGGAGAGCATTGTGGAAAAGAGGAACGAACTCTACCGGGGCAAGGCCAAGACGGTTTATGCGACCGACGATCCGCAGCGACTGATCATGCATTACCGCGATGACGTTTCCGCGTTCGACGGCGCCAAGCTTGCCCAACTTGAATTGAAGGGCGAGACCAACAACAAGATCAATGCGTACATCATGGGCCGGCTCGCCGCCGCGGATATACCGACGCATTTCGTTCAGGTACTGAACGAGCGCGAATCGCTCGTCAAGGCGATGAAGATGGTTCCCGTCGAGTGCGTGGTGCGCAACATCTGTGCCGGGTCGATGGCCAAGCGTTATGGCATCGAGGAGGGCATGCGGCTGCCGGAGCCGATCTTCGAATTCTTCCTGAAAAGCGACGCGCTGCACGATCCTCTCTGCAACGACGACCACATCCGCGTGCTGGGCTGGGCGCGCGCCGACGAGATCACGCAGATGAAGGCGCTGTCGCACCAGGTCAACGCGGTACTGAAGCCGCTCTTTGCCAAGGCCGAAATCGATCTGGTCGACTACAAGCTTGAATTCGGCCACCCGACCGATGACCCGAACGGCGATCTGGTGCTTGGCGACGAGTTCACCCCGGACGGCTGCCGCCTCTGGGACGCGAGCAGCGGCGAAAAACTCGACAAGGATCGCTTTCGCCGCGACCTCGGCGACGTCATCGATCGCTACCGCGAAGTTGCGCGTCGCATCGGCGCGCCGCTCTGACGCGGTCGGTCCGCACCGCCGCGTGTCGCGGTGCACGCGACAGCAAAAAACGCCGACCCGCGGGTCGGCCTTTCGTTTTGGCGCGCCGCCTTGCTACTTGGGCACGTCCTTCGTCCTCGCGGCGGCCTGCGCCGCGCCAATCGGCGCGGCGGTGGTTGCCGAGGCCGTGCTGGCGGCCGTCGCGGCGTCGGTGGCCTGTATCGGCGTAGGCGCCGGGGATGGCGCAGGTGCGGTGAGCGGAGCCGAGGCCGTTGCCGGGGCGGCGGTCGCCGGTTTCCCGGTCTCGCCACAAGCGGTCAAGACCAGCGCGAAACCGGCAACCAGAAGAAGTGACTTGTTCATGAACGTGAAAACTTTCGATTGGAAGGGTTGAGCCGGTAACGTCGTTTCCACGCCGTCCCGGCATCGACAGGCAGGGCCGAAACGCCGGCTTGCGGTGCAATGCAGGATATCAACCTTGGAATAATAACATAAATGATTGTGTTTTCATTGACATAGCAGACTTTTGGAACGGCGCGGCAGCGCGGTCTTCACAGCCCAAGGACCGTCGTGCCGAGTCCCGGTTCGCCGGTCACCCAGATTTCTCCGAAGCGCATTACCCAGGGTCGGGCGAGTTGTGGCTGTTCGACGGCGAATGCGGCCCGCGGCTGGTCGACGTGAAACCGGTGCAGGAAATGCCGGCCATCGGCGATCAACAGCGGATCCATGGTGTTGCGTGCCTCGACGCCGGTCCGGTAGATGGTGAAGGTGTCCGAGTGCAGCTTCATCAACGCAACAAGGCGCGGGCACGAGGTTTCCAGGAAGCGCGGATCGTGCACGATCAGTTCCACGCGCGCGTTCGGCGCGCGGCGCAGGAATGCCGCGAGTCTTTCCGCGCGCTTCCTGCTGTTCCAGCCGCACTGTTTCAGATCGACGTCGAAAATCTGCAAGACTTCCTGCGCGAGATCGATGAGTTCGTCGATCGCCGCCGTTTGCGCTGCCAGCGTGTCGAGCACAGCGTCGCGCGGTGTCGTCGGCGAAGGGGGATCAGGCGAGTCGAAGGAATCCATGGCGGTAGGCCTCGTGCAGAAAATTGACGGTGGCGGCGCCCAACGCGGCGGCGGAGGTGGCGCCCAACTGCCTGGTGTTGGCGAGCAATTTGAGTTTGGCGTGATCACGCCTTGGCCACGGATGCGCATCGCCGTTGACATAGATCGCTTCGTCGTCGTAGAGCCATTGCGTGCGACGGTCGAGGTACAGGCCCTGGCGGACGAGCGCGGCGGCGAACGCGGCCCGTGCGAATGGCCGCGGCGGCGGCTCGAACACGACCTCCGGTTTGGGCTCCGACAACATCGTGCCGAGAAAGCGGGCGACGCCGACCCGATCCCAGCGCAAAGCGGCGAGGGTGGCCACGGCGCGGCGCTGCATGGTGGCGCCGACACGCGCCGGCTCGCTCGCGGCCCTGGCGTCCGGGTCGACGTAGCGCCCGGGCAATTCGACCCGGTCACGCAGCCAGTCGAGAAACGACTGGGCAAGTTCCGTATGCGTGGCCGCGCGGAAACCGATCGAGTACGTTGTGCATGCGTCGATGGCGATCCCGTCGTGCGCATACGCGGGCGGGAGGTAGAGCATGTCGCCCGGGGCCAGCATGCTGTCGAGCTGTGGCTTGAAATTGCGCAGGATCCTGACCGGCAGGCGCGGCCGCAGCGTGAGATCGTCCTGCATGCCGTAGCGCCAGCGCCGACGCCCGAAACCCTGCAACAGGAAGACATCGTAGGAGTCGAAATGCGGACCGACGCCGCCGCCCGGCGCCGCATAGCTCACCATGAGGTCGTCAAGGCGCGCGTAGGGCAGAAAAGCGAATTTTCGCAACAATGCGTCGGCCGCGTCGCTGTGCAGATTCACGCCCTGCACCAGCAACGTCCAGTTGCGTTCCGGCAGCGCCTTCCAGTGCGCCTTGCCGAATGGTCCATGCGACATTGACCAGCGCTTGCCCGCACGCACGATCAGACGCGACTCGACGTCGTCGCGCGCCGCCAGCGCCTTCAATTCGCGCAGCGTGAAAATACCGGCAAAATCGGGAAGTGCCGCGCGCACGAGCAGCGCCTCTTTTTGCCAGTGCCGCGCCATGAACCCGGCTGGCGTCAATCCGTCGAGCAGCGGCAGGGCGGCGTTGCTTGCAGGCTTCATGAATGCAAGCCTACCATCGGCAGGACGCGCTCAAACCCGGAGCGGCTACAATGGCGCCGCCGTCGCTGTGCGCATCGGGCCGATTGATCGTCCCGACGCGGCCGAATCGCGGCGACCCCAATCCAATTGCCGTGAGCCGATCGATGAATATCCTTGCCAACACCGTCGTAACCATCACCTTCAAGCTGTTCGACACCAACAACCAGATGCTCGAGGAGTCGCCCGAGCCGCTGACCTACCTGCACGGAGGGCACTCCGGCATCTTCCCGAAGATCGAAGAAGCACTCAACGCCAGGAATGTGGGCGACGCGATCTCCGTGACGCTCGAGCCCGACGATGCATTCGGAGCCTATGATCCGGACATGATCCGGGTCGAGCCACTCGACCAGCTGCCGCCGGACATTGCCATCGGCGGCTACCTGGTCGCCGATCAGGACGGCCGCGAAGTCGTCTGGCGCGTCACCGGGGTCGCCGACGGCAAGGCCGTGCTCGACGGCAATCACGAATTGGCGGGACAGCGCCTGCGTTTCGACTGCACGGTCGTGGACGTGCGGGCTGCTTCGGCCGAAGAGGTTGCGCACGGTCACGTGCACGGCGCGCACGGGCATCATCACCACTGACCTCGGGATCGCGCTCCCGAGTCCGTCATCCACAGCCGCACGGCGATTTTTCTGCCGGGGTCGGGGCCTGGACTCCCGGCCCCTGGCCATTCATCTACTCGCTGCCAAGATTCTTCAGCGCATAGAGCAGGTCCAGCGCCTCGCGCGGCGACAGCGCGTCCGGGTCGATCGCCGCGAGTCGCTCCAGCACATCGGCACCGCGCCTGTCCTCGCGCGGCGTTGCCGCGGCTGGTCCCGCGAACAGATCCGCTTGCGTGTCACTGCGCGCCGAGAACTGGTCAAGGCGGGCGAGATGAGCCTTGGCCTGGCGGATCGTTTCGGCCGGAACGCCGGCGAGTTTCGCGACCTGCAATCCGTAACTGCGGCTGGCGGGGCCGTCGGCGACCGCGTGCAGGAACACGATGCCGTCCCTGTGTTCGGCCGCGTCGAAGTGGACGTTGGCGCAGCCTTCCATTTCGGCCGCCAGTGCGGTGAGTTCGAAGTAGTGAGTGGCGAAAAGCGTCAGGCAGCGGTTGCGCTCGGCCAGCCGGTGCGCGATTGCCCAGGCCAACGCCAGACCATCGAAGGTCGAAGTGCCGCGGCCGATTTCGTCGATCAGCACCAGGCTCTGCGGTGTGGCGCGGTTGAGGATGTAGGCCGCTTCGGTCATCTCGACCATGAATGTCGAACGGCCGCCGGCCAGGTCGTCGGCGGCGCCGATACGCGTGTGAATCGCGTCCAGCGGTCCCATGGTGGCGCTCGCCGCTGGAACGTACATCCCGCAGGCGGCGAGCAGCGCGATCACCGCGGTCTGCCGCATGTAGGTGGACTTGCCGCCCATGTTCGGGCCGGTGACGATCAGCAGGCGACGCTCACCGCCGAGCACGACATCGTTGGCGATGAACGCGTCGACCTGGCGCTCGACCACCAGATGCCGGCCGCCGCGAATGACGATGCCAGGTTCGGCAGCGAATGCCGGCCGGACGAGGTCGAGCGCGTCGGCGCGTTCGGCCAGATTCGCCAGCACGTCGATCGTTGCAATTGCCACCGCCGCATCCTGCAACGCGGGAATGGCGACGCCGAGTTCGTCCAGCAAACTCTCGAACAGGTGCCGCTCACGCGCCAGCGCGCGCTCCTGCGCCGACAATGCGCGGTCCTCGAAGGTCTTGAGCTCCGGGGTGACGTAGCGTTCGGCATTCTTGAGCGTTTGCCGGCGGCGGTAGTCGTCGGGAATTTTCGCCGTGTGGGCGTTGCTGACCTCGATGTAGAAGCCGTGCACCCGGTTGTATTCGACCTTGAGGCTGCCGATGCCGGTGCGCTCGCGCTCGCGCGTTTCCAGTTCGACCAGGAATTCGCCGCAGTGGGTGTCGATCGCCCGCAGTTCGTCGAGGTCGGCGTCATAGCCCGTGGCGATCACGCCGCCGTCGCGAATTTGCGCCGCCGGTTCCGGCGCGATGGCGCGCGCGAGCAGCGCAGCCCAATGCGCGTCGAGCGTGAGTCCGCGTACCGCTTCGCGCACCAGCGAAGCCTCGATCGTGGCCATGGTCGCAACGACCTCCGGCAGACGCAGCAGCGTGTCGCGCAGTCCCGCGAGGTCGCGCGGACGCGCGCTGCGCAGGGCGATGCGCGCGACGATGCGCTCGATGTCGACGGTACGCGCCAGCAGAGTGTCGAGCGCCCGAACGACGGCCGGCGCATCGGTCAGCGCCGCGATGGCGTCGAGCCGTTGCGTCGCCAGCGCCTGCGCCCGCAGTGGTTGCGTCAGCCAGTGCCGGAGTCGGCGGCTGCCCGCCGCGGTCGCACAGCCGTCGAGCATCGACAGCAACGTCGGCGCGCTGTCGCCATTGAGTGTTGCGGTGATCTCGAGATTGCGCCGCGTCGCGGGGTCGAGCGCGACGAAGGCATTCGGGACCTCGACCTCGAGCGAACGCAGGTGGGTGAGCGCATTTTGCTGCGTGATTCCGGCGTAGGCAAGCAGGGCGCCGGCCGCACCGATCGCCAATGGCGCGTCGGCGGCGCCGAAGCCGGCAAGATCATGCGTGCCCAGCTGCTTGGACAACGCGCGCTCGGCGCCGGCCCGGTCGAACTGCCAGGGCGCCAACGCGCGTCGCGGCGGGGAACCGCGCAGCGTCGGCAACGGCGCATCCTCCGGCACCAGCAACTCGGCGGGATCCACGCGTTCCAGCACGGCGGTGGTTTCAGCGAGCGGAACGTCGGTCAGCGTGATCGTGCCCGAGGCCAGATTGAGCCAGGCGATGCCCGCGCGCTTGCCGGCCGGCGAGTAGGCGGCCAGCAGGCAGTCGCGCTTGGCGTCGAGCAGGTTGGCGTCGGTCAGCGTGCCAGGGGTGACGATGCGCGCGACCCGGCGCTCGACCGGCCCCTTGCTGGTCGCCGGGTCGCCGAACTGCTCGACGATGACCACCGATTCGCCCTGTCGCACCAGCTTGGCGAGATAGGGTTCGAGCGCATGGTAGGGAACACCGGCCATGGGGATCGGCGCGCCGGCCGACTGGCCACGTGCGGTCAGCGTGATGTCGAGCGCGCGCGCCGCGTGCTCGGCGTCGCCGAAGAACAACTCGTAGAAGTCACCCATCCGGTAGAACACCAGCTTGTCCGGATGCTCCGCCTTGACGCGCAGGTACTGCTGCATCATCGGCGTGTGTTGCGCAGTGTCAGTCATCGAAAAAAGCCTGTTTTCCCTATGAATTCATAGTGCATTAGCGTTTATCGAAGTCCACTGGCGTTCCCTGAAATCCCGAAAATATGCGAAACGTCTTGCGAAACGTTTCAACTCTCACGATGCTGGCCTGCGAACGGCTGAAACACGGTTCTCTGGGCGACCCCACCCATCCCGGCCTGCGGATCATGGCGCGCCCATCAGGCGCCAAGGTATGGATCTATCGATTCCGTGACCCAGCGGGGAGGATGGCCCAACTGCGGATCGGGTCATTTCCCGCATTATCCCTTGCCGATGCGCGCGCCGAGTGGCGAAATCACCGCGCGACCAAGGACAGGCACGGCGATCCCCGCGACGAGGTCCGCCGTCGACGCGAGGCCGCGACGGCCACGGCGATGCGTGGGAAGGGCTACTCGCTGACTCGTGCCGCGGAGAGCTACCGGAAGGAGCACCTTTCCAAGCTTGCGCGGGGTGACGAGCAGTGGCGCATTCTGGAGCGGGACATCCTGCCCGAAATCGGCAGCGTGCTCCTGGCCGACCTGAAGCCATCGCAAGTCATGGCGGCGATCGTGCCGCTGCGCAAGCGGGCGCCGCGGGTGGCGGCCATGGGCATCTCGGCGCTGCGCGGGGTTATCAGGCACGCCCGCAGCATGAATCGGCTGGATCTGGATGCTATCGACCCGACGGCGGGAATACCCACCATCCCGCAGGGCAAACGCAGTCGAGCGCTGAGCGACTCGGAGATCAGCCGTCTTCTGCCGTGGCTGGACTCTGGAGCGGTTTCCCGCACGATTGCCGATGTACTGCGGCTCGCTCTCTTCACAGGCGCCCGCAGCGGCGAGGTGTGTGCCATGCGCTCCCGCGACGTGGACATCGATGGCAAGTTGTGGACACACACGCAGGGCAAGACCGGCGACGTGAGCTTGACGCCGTTGTCCGTGCCCGCCGTTGAAATCCTGCGCAAGCGCCTTGGCGAGGAGTACGTCTTTCCGGTACGCGGTAGACCGGTCAAGCAGAAGGCGTTGAGCGTGGCGCTGTTCGCCTCACGGGAGGCCGGTGACGGTTGCCCGATAGACCACTGGACCTCGCACGACCTGCGGCGGACCGTCCGTACCGGGCTGGCGCGCCTGGGCTGCCCGTTTGAGATTGGAGAATCCATATTGGGTCACCACCTGCCGGGCGTGGCGGGCGTCTATGACGTCTATGCCTACGCTGACGAGATGCGAAAGTGGCTGGATCGGTGGGCGGAGCATCTGTCGGAATTCGGCGCGCCGCGAGCCAAAACAAGGCGTGCGAAACGCTGAGGGCCGCGCCTCGCTGCAAGCGGAACTGATCTGAATCCGTGTCTTTGCGCCAATCATTCCTGAGAAATGGCTCGGTTGGGTAGGTTGTGAATGGGCGGATGCTGTCGGCCTCGTCGAGGGCCGAGCTTTCGTGGGTGAATATGTCGCAAGGGCAATCAACGAGCAAGCCAGTCAGCGATCGCCACCGCGATGATCAAGCACATTACGGTGAGTATGGTCATGCCAGCGATTCCGACATTCGTGGCCCCGCCTGCCGGACGATGTGCGCGGTGAGCGGAGCCCTGTTGCGCTCCTGGCGGGCTCTCGTTTGACCCGGCGTTCGAATGCGCCGCGGAACGGCCGTTGGTTCGCACAGTAATCATGCCGTGCTTCAGGCCACGCGCGACCAGCCACCAATTGATGGGGTAGGCAACAATGAATCCCACAATGAGTGCCATCGACATCACGAACCAGAATCCTCCCGCCAACGGATCAGCGCTGCCGTCAATATGCGGCATGAGCAGTCGCATCGTTAGCACCATTCCTGCCATAAGCAGGTTCATGGAGAGGAACTCGGGCAGGAAGGTCCGCTGCAGCGACCGCAGGTAGGAGCCCCCCGCCATTTCTCGCATCGCGAATGCCTGGAAGACCGCCCAGCCAAACCCGAAACCCAGAATGTATTCCAGCGACAGGTCGGCCCAGGCGGACAAGTGCCAGTGTGCGCCGACCGCAGCGCCCGCGATGATCCCCAGACCGTCACCCGCGGCGCAGTGCATGGTCGATCCCAGTACTTGGCGCCAGCGCACTGCGACGTACGTTTCGTGAGTTCCCTTGAGCGGCTCCCGGCATCCAAGAACATAGAAGAATGCAGCGAACGGGCCCGTAAAGAGCGTGAGAATCATGAACGCCCACTTGATGACGGGATGCGCCGGCGTCCGCCGAATATCGATGCCGACAAATACCACCGAGAATCCCGTCAGCGCGAACCACATGAGAATTGCGCCATCACTCACAAGTCACCGTCTCAATGATATCCGGAACAACGTGCGGTGACACTCATCGCTGTTCCCTTGCGTGTGCGGGAAAGTGCTTTCGCGGAGCTCGAACCTGCCAACGTATTCGGCGACTGCCGCGGGGGTGGCAATTGCCATGTCAGCCATCCGGGGTTCCCCCTTCGGCAAATGGACAAACCAAATGATGCCGCTACCCATGATGGGTAGCATTCTGCATCCATCATGGCAGCGAGTTCATCTCCAAGGCGATGGATGGCTGGGCCTACGAGCGTCGCATCGAACTCGACTTCTCGCGGCCCGGCAAGCCGACCGTCAACGCCAAGGTGGGGTCCTTCAACGGCCGCTTTCGGAAGGAGTACTTGAACGTCCATTGGCTCTCCACTGGTTCTTGTCGCTGGCCGACGCGCAGGGCAAAATCGAAGCGTGGCGGCCGTACTATGACGAGGCGTGTCCCCACTCCGGGTTGGCGTGGTCGACATGCGCCGAATACCCCTGCAGGGCGCGGCTCTCCGCCGAATCGGCAGATGCAATTGAGCCGGAATTCTCCACCTCTGGCCGGTACTGAAACGGAGTCAGCCTCTGAATCATGCGTTGCCGTCAGGCGCAGCCGGGTGTTGAGCTACGCCGCGCATTTTCGGTTGGGTGAGACGCCGTGCATGCACAATCGGCGATTTGCCAGGCGTGCCGCGATTCGGACAGTCATCGCATGTGATCGCCTCCCCGTTTGCGTCGCGCACGGCGACACCGCCGCATGAGCCGCGCAGGCACTTGCGTTTGAATATCACTCCAACCGCCATGACGAGCATAGCCGCCCCTAGAGCCAGGACGGTCACGATGAACAGAAGCAGGAGCGAGTCTATATCCACTTTCGTTTCAGCCGTCTGGAAGGGGTTGGATAGGCGCTCTCTTCAATTTCCCAAGACAAAAATCCAATCGTCAAGCTGCTCGCGTACGACCGGCAAAGAAGTTGTATAGCGGCGCCCAGAGCAGCGCGAAATACCAACCGTAGCCGTAACTTTCAACCAGACCAAGGAAATAGCTTTGCCAGGATATCCATTCGAATCCCGGCAGGAGCTTGCGCCAGGCCTCGAACATCGCGTGTTCCGGAAAGAGCAGGTCGAAGAGCACGCATAGCGTGAAGGTCATGGCAAGAAAAATGCTCGCCGTATTTCCGAGGGCAACCAACGGTATTCCGGGCTTCATTTTCGCTCCTTTGGACCCGGCGACATGCAAGTCTCCTGCGCCGGGACGCTCAGTGTGGCGGTGACCTCTTTGCGCGGGTCAGGAAGACAACCGGCGCGGTCCGTTTCACGGCATCCTTGTCGTCACGTTCGCTCGCCGACAGGGACACGCCGTCCAGCCATTTTCCTGACACGATCATCACCTCGACGCCAGCAGGTACTAGGCGCTCGTCCTCGTTGCGAGGAACTCCTCCGGCCCGGCCTCGAATTTCTCCAGGCAGTTGCGCGAACAGAACCGAAACGTCGTTCCGCTCCAGGCCATTGAATAGCCCTTGTCGGGCGCGACACTCATCCCGCACACGGGATCCTGGTCACTGCTCGGCTCAATTCCCGATGCCACATGACTGCCATGTTTGTGGCCGCCGTGCATCATGTGTGCACCACATCCATAGCGCATCATCACGAAGAAGAACACGCCAAAAACGAGCAACCACAGCAGTCCGTCCATGATCCGATCTCCTGTAACACGGCGGGGGACTTGTCTCGCCAGGCCGAACTAGCCGGGACAATTCCAGAATGCGGGGTGGAATTCGTCTGACGGAACGGCCATCTGGCGCGACAGCAGTCACAGGAACCCGCCGGCCGTCCGCCAACACCATCTCCCTAATTCACCTCGAGATCCCGCCGTTGTCGGTCCCATTCTCTTTGGTCTATCTCGCCCTTCGCGTAGCGCTCACGCAGGATTTCCAGCGGCGCACGATCGACGATCTGCGGCGCGCCCGCCGAGCCGAAACCTCCCAACAGCCGCATCACGACGATCGCGCCGCCTATGGCGAGGACCCAAAACGCAATCATTCCCAAGCCTCCGAAACCCATTCCGCTTCCAAATCCGTCAAATCCCATCATTTCTGCTCTCCTTACGAGTTTGCGCGAGATTGAACGGGAGGCAATTTCCACCGCTTGGCCTTCCGTCTTTGTCTGCTCGCAGCAATCGACATCCGGCCAACATCAAGGCTCCATCCAGGCACTCCTGCGGGAAGCGGTGATGTCGGTAGGTCATGTCCTCACTATGCGCGCCTTCACCCGCCACAACCCTGACCCCCCGGTTACGATTCGGTAATGCGTCGGCACTGAAAAGGAATCGCCCGTCATTCCGGGCAAGGTGCTGAGCGCATCGCCTACGCTGGTCACACAACCACCAGCAATTGCCGGTTGCATCGAGGACCTCAAGTTTCGCCGTACTTCTCCGGGTCACCCAGAAATCTGGTGCAAGCGGTACTCACCCTCGAGAGAATCACGGGTGGACCACCTGAAGCTCGGTCACGGTCAGGTTTCCATTGACTCGCTCGGCCACGAAACGGACCTTGTCTCCCACCTTCATCTGTCCAAACCATGCCGGATCTTTGACCCGGAAGACCATGGTCATTCCCGGCATGTCCAGATTCCGGAGTTGTCCGTGGCGGAGCGTCAACTTGCCTACGGTGGGATCGATCTTTCTGACCTCGCCTTCGCTCATGCTCGAAGGTGCCTGCGGGTCGCCCATGCCCTGCGTACGGCCCTCCATGCCCATTCCACCGCCCCCTCCAGCAGCCCCACTCATCATGTTTTGACTCTGGGCCACCGCCGGAATCAGTGCGACCATTGCGATTGCAACGAGCGCCAGAGCGATACTAGTCCTCATTTGGGCCTCCAGATTTGAATAGGGACAGGAGCGATCCACCGTGCTGCACGACCCTCCCGAACGACCAACTCGACCGTGCGAAACCGCGTACTTCGTTATTCGCTCCGAATACCGCTTCGCCAACGATTGTCTTCGCCAGTATGTCGATGGACGTCGCACACCAGGCTGACGCTTCGATTACTTCCCGGTAATCTTTCCTATTTCCCCAGTGGCCTGATAGACAATGCGCGTATGGCCTTTGGAGTCCGGGCAAGGAACACGTCAATGAAACTCCTTATTGTTGAAGATGAGCTGAAGACCGGCGACTACCTGAAGCAGGGGCTTTCCGAAGCCGGCTTCGTCGTGGATCTCGTCCGCAATGGTACGGATGGGATGCACGTTGCCCTGACGGAGGACTACGACCTGTTGGTGCTGGATGTCATGTTGCCCGGTATGAATGGATGGCAGGTCCTGCAGGGGATTCGTGAAGGCGGCAAACAACTCCCGGTACTTTTTCTTACGGCGCGCGACCAAGTCGACGAACGAGTGAAGGGCCTGGAACTTGGCGCTGATGATTACCTCGTCAAACCCTTCGCCTTTTCGGAGTTGCTGGCACGCGTCCGCACGTTGCTTCGCCGTGGTAAGGAAGTGGAGTCGTCCGTGCTTTCATTGCTCGACCTCGAGCTCAACCTGCTTAGCCGCCGGGTGACTCGCGCGGGCAGGCGAATTAGCCTCACGGCCAAGGAATTTTCCTTGCTCGAGTTGTTTCTCCGGCGTCGGGGCGAAGTGCTGCCACGATCGCTGATCGCGTCCCAGGTCTGGGACATGAATTTCGATAGCGATACGAATGCCATTGATGTGGCGGTTCGCCGCCTGCGCGCCAAGGTGGATGATGACTTCGAGCCAAAATTGATTCGCACGGTAAGGGGCATGGGCTACGTGCTCGAGGCACCCGAAACCAAATGATGCGTGTGCCGTCGATCACTTTCCGCCTCACGCTGTTTTTTGCGATCGCTTCGACCGCGGTACTGCTTGTGATTGGTTACGTTTTCATTGTCGCCGTCGAATCGCACTTCCTCGAACTGGACCGTGACGAACTGAATGGGAAGCTGGCGCTCGTCAGGAACGCTCTGGCGAAGGCGCACACTCAAGGCGAACTGGATGCCATTCCCCAATTATTCGATGAGGCCCTTGTCGGTCACCGGAATCTCTCCATTACTGTCTTTGCGCCAGATGGCAGAATTCTCTTTGCGTCGTCGGACGACGCCTTTCCCGGGGCCGCTCTCAAAATTCCATTGACAGAACGTCGTACCGAGCAGTCCACGCTCGCCAAGTGGGAAATAGGCGGACACGAGTACCGCGACATCGTTGCTGATGTGGCAACCGGAATAGCAGGTATTCCGCCAGCCACGGTTGCCATTGCGATCAACATCGATCATCAACGCATCTTCATTGCGGCACTGCGCGACCGGCTTTCGCTCGCGATCATGTTTGGCGTGACTACTATGGCGGCACTGGGATGGGTTGCCGCGCGGCGCGGTCTTTCTCCTGTCTACCGACTTGCTGCCATTACACAGCGCATTACTGCTACGCGCATGGATGACCGACTGCCGTTGGATTCCGTACCGGTCGAACTGCGCGAAGTGGCAAGGGCGTTCAATGCGATGCTCGATCGGCTGGAGGAGTCTTTCCGACGACTTTCCGATTTTTCCTCGGATCTCGCTCATGAAATGCGTACTCCAATCAGCAATCTGATGACGCAGGCCGGTGTCGCCCTCTCTCGCTCACGTACCTCCGACGAATACCGGGAAATCCTGTACTCGGGTCTCGAGGAGTACGAACGTCTTGCCCGAATGATCGCGGACATGCTGTTTCTTGCGAAGACCGACGATGGGACACTTCTGCCTCGGCACGATGCCGTCGATCTGGCGGAAGAGACAAAGGAAGTATTCGACTTCTACACTGCGCTGGCAGACGAGCGCGGTATCGAGCTGGAGCTCGTCGGCCAAGGTACGATCTTGGGCGAAGCGCTGATGATCAGGCGCGCAATCAGCAATCTTCTTTCCAACGCCATTCGCTTTACGCGACCTGGTGGACTGGTCCGGGTGCGCATAAGCCAGGCGGAATCCGGAGAGGTCCAGCTTGTCGTCGAAAATCCAGGGCCGGAGATTTCGGCGACACAGCTCCCGCGCTTGTTCGACCGTTTCTATCGCGCGGATCAGTCACGACAGAAGGACAGCGACGGCGCGGGTCTTGGATTGGCAATCACGAAATCGATTGTTGAAGCGCACCAGGGGACCATTGGGGCAACCTCCTCGCCAACAACGACTCGATTCGAAATCACCTTTCCCGCGGCGGCTTAGGCGCGATCCGGGGCGCCCTACGGCTGATTGTTGTCGTCCACGGCCTCCAGCGGATTCTCCGACGTTGCATCGCGTTGCGGCAGAAGTTTCGCAACGATCAGGAACGCCAGGCCGGCTAATGCGATCTTCGCCACCATCAGCATGCTCCCAAGGAATGCCGCTACTGGCGCCCAGGCCAATGCTCCACCCAAAAGCAAAATTCCGACCGTGCCAAGTACGCGCCGGAGTACGAGTACTGCCACGCTTTGCTGAATTCGCTCGGCAAGACGAGAACTCATTGGATGTTCGTCATTGTCCACGGCGTGGAGTATACGAGGCGGACCTCGGGTGAAGTTCGCGCACCCATCCGGTGTTTTGGAAGGGACATGAGGATTTGGACCAAACTGGCTGCAATTGCCCTGCTGTTTGGCAGTCTTGCCGGCGGGTACTGGTTGCTGCATGAGAGCGGTGCCATGACCACGATCCTCGATCCGAGTGCGCTGCACGCACGGGTGGTTTCGATGGGGCCCTGGGGACCGGTCGCCATCTTTGCCCTCATGGTGCTGGCAATTCTGATCAGCCCGATACCGAGCGCCCCCATCGCTCTGGCGGCGGGGGCCGCGTATGGACACGCCTGGGGCGCGCTTTACGTACTCCTTGGCGCGGTGGCGGGAGCTTTGGCCGCGTTCGGTGTCGCCAGATTCATTGGCCGGGATATGGTGCGCCGCTGGTTTGGCGACCGTCTGTCGATCGGCCTGATCGGATCCCAGAATGCGCTCATGGCGTTCGTCTTTGGCAGCAGGCTGTTACCGTTTCTGTCGTTTGACATCGTCAGCTACGCGGCGGGTCTTACCGCGCTGTCATTCTGGCGCTTTGGCATTGCGACGCTCGCGGGCATCGCCCCATCCAGCTTTCTGCTTGCTCATTTCGGCAGCGAGATGGTAACCGGCGAAACTGACCGCATTCTCTATGCGGTACTTGCACTTGGCGGACTGACACTGATTCCGATCGGGACGAAACTGTTTCGCGACTGGCGTTCCAGGCGACTCGTTGTCCGCGACGAAAAGCCCAAATAAATTGGTCTCCCGGTACGGACGCTCAGGCGCAAAGGAGCGGCCCGCATCATCGCGCTGCACCGGTATCAGCGCCCTACGATTGGCGACCGCCTCGTCTTTCCTGGGTGCTACATGACATGTTTGTAATGTTCCCGTCATGCCGCAGTACCGGAGGTCTTGCAATAGTCGTGCATGGGCCGCGGGAGCTACATTTTTCCGCCAGGCCGATTGCCCTCCACTATGATCACTGGATGGCGGACGACAAGGAATATTGACTCGATGGACATGCCTACACGCCACGATCATCACGGGCAGCCGCATCACCACGACTCCTCCGACGGGGGAGCCGATGTCCTAGTGGACCCCGTTTGTGGCATGTCCGTGACCACGCGATCAAAGCATCACGTCGAGCACGAAGGCCGGCCCTACTACTTCTGCAGCGCACATTGTCAGGCCAAGTTCGTCGCCGAGCCGGCGCGCTATGCAGATGGCGGCGTCTCTCCTGCTCCGCTTGGAACTCAGCCACCTGTGGCGGGTACGATCTACACCTGCCCGATGCACCCGGAGATCCGGCAGGATCGTCCGGGCAATTGCCCCAAATGCGGCATGACGCTGGAGCCGATGTTGCCCACGCTGGAGGACGAGGAAAATCCTGAGCTGGCAAATTTTTTGCGTCGCTTCTGGTGGACCTTGCCTTTCACCGTCGCGGTCGCAATCCTGGCCATGGCGGGCCACCGGCTGGGCTGGTTCGAACCGCGCACTCAGACCTGGGTCGAACTCGTTCTGACGCTGCCGGTGGCGTTGTGGGCAGGATGGCCCTTCTATACGCGCGGCGTGCAGTCGCTGGTCAACCGCAGCCCCAACATGTGGACGCTGATCGGCTTGGGTACCAGCGTGGCCTTTTTCTACAGCGTCGTGGCTACGGTGGCGCCGCAGATCTTCCCGGCAACCTTCGTCATTGATGGCGTCGTGGCGGTGTACTTTGAGGCGGCAGCCGTCATCATTTCATTGACGCTGTTTGGCCAGATCCTGGAATTGAAGGCGCGTTCGCAGACCTCTGCGGCGATCAAATCGCTGCTCGGCCTGGCGCCGAAGACCGCGCGGCGCATTGCTGCGGACGGCACGGAAGAAGACGTACCGCTGGCCAATGTTCATGTCGGCGACCTGCTTCGGGTGCGCCCCGGCGAAAAGGTGCCCGTGGACGGCGTCGTCGTCGAGGGCAGCAGCGCGCTGGACGAGTCCATGCTCACCGGCGAGCCGCTTCCGGTTACCAAGCGCGCGGGCGACAAGCTGATCGGCGCGACGATGAACACCAGCGGCGCATTGGTGATGCGGTCGGAGCATGTGGGCTCTGCCACCGTGCTGGCCCAGATCGTTCAAATGGTCGCCCAGGCGCAGCGATCGCGCGCGCCGATGCAGCGCATGGCCGATGTCGTCGCGGGCTATTTCGTTGTCACGGTGGTAGCCATCGCCTTGCTGACGTTTTTCGTCTGGGGCCTGTTCGGGCCCGAACAGGGTTGGGTCTTCGGCCTGATCAATGCGGTGGCGGTACTGATCATTGCCTGCCCCTGCGCGTTGGGACTGGCTACGCCAATGTCGATCATGGTTGCTACTGGCAAGGGCGCGACGAGTGGTGTGCTGTTCCGCGACGCAGCGGCGATCGAAAACCTGCGCAAGATCGACACCCTGATTGTCGACAAGACCGGCACATTGACCGAGGGTCGGCCGGCCTTCGAGAAGGCACTGGCGGCCACCGGTTTCACGGAAACGGAGGTACTGCGCCTGGCCGCGAGCCTGGACCAGGGCAGCGAACATCCGCTGGCGGCGGCCATTGTCGCGGCAGCTCGCGAACAGGGGCTGACTCTGGCCAAGCCCGAGCAGTTCGACTCCGAATCGGGCATTGGCGTGCGCGGCAGCGTCGAAGGCAAGGCGCTGGCCCTGGGAAATACCGCGCTGATGGACCAGCTCGGCATACGGGTGGACATGCTGACAGCGCAAGCCGAGGCCCTTCGCGGCCAAGGCGCCAGCGTCATGCATCTGGCCGTCGACGGACAGCTTGCTGGTCTGTTGGCGGTGTCCGACCCGGTCAAGGCTACGACGCAGGACGCGTTGGCTACCTTGCGCAAGTCCGGCCTTCGCATCGTCATGGCCACCGGCGATGGTCTGACCACGGCGCGCGCCGTCGGCAAGCGTCTGGGCATCGACGAGGTCCATGGCGAGGTCAAGCCGGCAGACAAGCTGGCGCTGGTCGAGAAGCTCCAGAAGGAAGGCCGCGTCGTCGCGATGGCAGGTGATGGCATCAACGATGCCCCGGCGCTGGCGCGCGCCGACGTCGGCATCGCGATGGGCACCGGCACCGATGTAGCGATGAACAGCGCCCAACTCACCCTCGTGAAGGGTGACCTGCGCGGGATCGCGGCAGCTCGCGCACTGTCGGTGGCCACCGTCGCGAACATGAAACAGAACCTGAGTTTCGCGTTCGTCTACAACGCTCTGGGTGTGCCGTTGGCGGCCGGGGTGCTCTTCCCGTTCACCGGCTGGTTGTTGTCGCCGCTGATCGCCGCATTGGCGATGAGCCTGAGTTCCGCCTCCGTAATCACCAACGCGCTGCGCCTGCGTGGGGCAAGTCTGGATCAGACCTGAACAGAGGGACGACGAAACATTTTTTCGCGTGCCCGTGACAATCAGTTCAGTGCGACAAGATGGTCAAGACCGCGCACCTTGTCCTATCGCCGACATCACTCAAATCAAGGAGAGAACAATGAAACGCAGAACATTTCTTCACAGCACCTTGGCTGGCGTCGGATTGGTCGCCGGTCCCAGGCTGTGGGCGCAGGGGGCCGCCGTCATGGAGGTGTGGAAGGACCCCAGCTGTGGATGTTGCCTGGACTGGATCAAGCATGTGAAAGACAACGGCTTTGCCGTCCGGGTCTACGACATCGGCAACGCGGCCGCCCGCGCGCGCTTCAGCATGCCGGTCAAATACGGCGGATGCCACACCGCGCGCATTGGTGGATACGTCTTCGAGGGCCATGTGCCGGCAGAGGACATCAAGCGCCTGCTGAAGGAAAAGCCGACCGGAATCGGATTGGCCGTCCCCGGCATGCCTGTCGGCTCGCCAGGCATGGACGGCCCGGGCTACCATGGCCGGAAGGATCCGTACGACGTGTTGCTCGTGCTCGCCGACGGCAGTTCCCGAGTCTTCCAGTCTTATGGTTGAAGCCAGCCCCGCCGAACTCGGCAGTTGTAGTCGGTGGATTGTAGTTCTGCGACAGCAGCGCGCAATAGCCGTTGGTTGCGGTCGGCCGCTCCGACGCCACCCTGAACGGTGGGGGGCATCCGAGCGGCACTGCGACGCGGACCGGCATGTGCCGTGGCGCGAACCTGGCGCGCCTATTTGCCGTCGCGCCTCCAGCCGCGCTGCAGTTGCTCGCGCTGCGCCGGAGTGAGCGCGGCGTCCAGCTGCTTGTGCATCTCGGCTGCCGCTATCCACATCTGCTGGCGCAGTTCCACCGCGCGCTTGTACGCCTTGCCAACGCTGGCATCGTCGGCTTTGCCCGACGCCATGAGCTCGCGCAGCTTGAACTGCTGTTCCTGAATCTTGCCCATCAGATCCCAGTGCTTCGTCGACAGGGATTCCTGAATCTTGGTGATTTTCTCGCGCTGGTCGGCAGACAGGTCGATGGCATTCCACATGTTGGCGCCGTATCCACCCATCATTCCCGAACCCATGCCGTAGCCACCCTGGCCGCCCATCATCCCGGGACCCATGCCATAGCCGCCGCCATAGCCCCCCATCATCCCGGGGCCACCCATGCCGTAGCCGCCGCCAGAGCCCTCCATCATCCCGGGGCCACCCATGCCGTAGCCGCCGCCAGAGCCCCCCATCATCCCGGGACCACCCATGCCGTAGCCACCGCCATAGGCCCCGCCATAGCCCCCGCCATAGCCCCCCATCATTCCGGGACCCGCCTGGGCGGATCCGCCACCCTGTCCGCCCATCATCCCGCCGGGTTGCTGAGCGCTCGCTGCGCCCAGCGACGCCAGCACTACTGCGCTCAAGAGAGCGGCAATTGCAGTTTTTCGGAGTGCCATGGTTAATGTCCTTTCCTGAAGTGAAAATGATGGACGATTCGGCGATCGCCACACTGTCCGGACGCCATTCATCCAACGTCGGATATCGGCATTAGCGAGTCGAGCAAGCGTTTTAAAGCGACGCCACAACGCGCTCGAGACGAGCGCGCACCTCGGTGGCAATGGCATCGATGTCCGGATGGCCGACCAGATTCATCACGGCTGCCGGATCCATCGCCTCAACCACCGTCTTTCCAGCCGCATCGACGCGCACGACGACGTTGCACGGGAGCAGCGCCCCGATCTGCGGTTCGATTTCCAGCGCCTGGTGGGCGAACTGCGGGTTGCAGGCACCCAGGATCCGATACGGCGGCATGTCCTTGCCGAGCTTTTTCTTGAGCGTCGCCGCCACGTCGATTTCGGTGAGCACGCCGAATCCCTCCTTCGCCAGGGCGGCGGCCACGCGCGCGAGGGCCTCGTCATGGGCAAGCTCGACGGTCCTGCCGAACGTATAAGTGCTGGTCATGAGCAATCTCCTGTCGGAATGAATGAAGGTAGGAAGGTACGCTGCGGCGTCCGGGTCAACTCTTCAGGTCGCGTCGCATGGCGTCGAATTCCTCTTTGTTGATTTCGCCGCGCGCGTAGCGTTCCTCGACGATCTCCAGCGCACGGTTTGCCCCGCCGCGTGCGCTGCCGGCCGAACCGGCCATGAGCCAGCGCACCAGCACGACGATGCCTGCGATCAGCACGCCCCAGAGCAGCACCATGTGGATCGCCCCGAAAATTCCCCAGCCCCAGCCCATTCCATAGTCGCCATACATGACATGTCCTCCTGAAGTCGCATTTCATCCGATGCCTTGCATCGGTTTCCGTCGACGAACCGCCCACCTCTCACGAAATCCGGAAATTGCGCATCATCCCCATGTCCTCGTGTTCGAGGTTGTGGCAGTGGTAGAGAAACAGCCCCTTGTGTGCGTCGAAGGTTCCAAGCACCTGCACTTCCTCGCCGGGCAGCACGAGCACCGTGTCCTTCATGCCCCGGTCGATGATGCCGCGCCGCAGCCACGCGAGACCCGACGGCGTTCCGGTCCGCGCGAGCACGCGGAACTGCACGCCATGAATGTGCATCGGGTGCGGCAAGGCCATCATCATCGTCTGGTTGCGGAACACCCAGACCTCGGTATCTCCGAGGCGAACCTGCTCGTCGGCAGCGACTTCATCCATGACGAAGGTGCGTCCGTTGATGCCCCATTGCATGTGGCCGACCGTGAGCGCGAACCGGCGGACCCTGGCATCCCGGGGTGCGCCGGCCGACGGCAGATTGGTCAGGCGCGTCGGCAACGGCATCGACAGCCCATTGCGCACGACGGTGAACAGGGCGAACGGGTACGGCGCGCTCGCCGACGCACCCAAGCCGCCGCCCATCATGCCGCGTCCCATCATGCCGCCCATCATTCCTCCGCCGCCGAAATCGACCGGCTGCGCCACCAGCGCCACCCGGCTCCCGGCGGACTCGCCATGGAGGTCCAGCAGAAGTTCGATGCGCTCGCCCGGACCGATGACGACGAACGGAAGAATTCTCGGTGCATCGAGCAGGCCACCGTCGGTGCCGATCACCAGCAGGGGCTTCGAATCGGAACGGGCAATGCTGTAGATGCGCGAATTCGCGCCGTTGAGCAGCCGGATCCGCTGCGTCTCGCCGGCCACGTCGAGTGCCACCGATGGCCGGCCGTTGGCGAGAATCCGCTCGCCGACGAAACCGGTCATCGAGCCCATCATTCCTGCACCAAGCGCAGCGTCGTAGACCAGTTGGTTGTTCCGGTCGAGCGTGCGATCGGACAGCACGATCGCGATGTCGCGCTCACCGGCGGGAAGACCCAGCCCGCGTTCCTCGTCGTCCGAGACGATGATGAGCCCGGCTAGGCCGGCGTTGACCTGCGGCCCGGTGAGTCCGTGCGGGTGCGGGTGAAACCAGTAGGTGCCGGCGCGGTTGCGCACCTCGAATTCGTAGACGTATTCGCCACCCGGCGCGACTGCGTGGCGCGGATGTCCGTCCATGCCGTCGGGCACCAGCATGCCGTGCCAGTGGACGGTGCTCGGCTGCGTGATCCGGTTGCGAAAGCGGATGCGGACCTTCTGCCCGGTCCTGAGCCGGAGGATCGGTCCGGCGTGACTGCCCTCGATGGGCTGCAGTGCGTCGGCGGGACCGTACACGACGCGACCGACGTATCGCCATACGGCCGTGGGGCGGCCCGCAAGTATCGAAACTTCATCGGGCCGCGCCTCGAGTTCCAGTTCGACGTCGGGTTGAAACGTCGTCTGTGCCGCCAGTCGCGGAATCCACGGGCCGAGCGGCATCGACCCGACCGCAGCCGCAGCCGTCGCAGCACCAAGGAAAGTTCGTCGATCTATCCGCCTGTTCATTGCAAGTCCTCGTTGTTCAGTTCGGCTGATTTCGCCACCAGTCCGAATAAAGTTGGACAGCACGCGACGCGGGCACCGCATGCCCGCGTCGTTCGCGTCGTGCGATTGCGCCCCGGACGGAATCGATGATTCACTTGATCGGCCATTGAAATGTCCGGGGCTTGCTTTCCCCGGGACGCATGATGGTCAGTACCAGCACATCGGGCCGTGGCTTCAGCGGCACGAATCGCAGCAGGCCCTTGCGATGGTGTCCGCCCGGCGGATCGCCTTCCCAGCCGGTCGCGCGTTGCGCTGCGCCTCCCGGACCCGCGAGCGACGCGGTGCTCATCAGGTCATCGGACAGGTCGGTGCTGTGCGTTTCCAGGACAATCTCGAAGGTCAGAGCCGTCGCCCCGGCGGATACGTCGCGCGGCTTGGCGCGCACGGTGACGCCTGCAGCGCTGTTCGACTGCTGCGCCAGTTCGGCAGCGGCCGCGGATTGAAAGAATGTCCCGGCCGCTACGGCGGTCGCCAGGGC
This sequence comes from Betaproteobacteria bacterium, assembly GCA_032123655.1. GTDB lineage: Bacteria > Pseudomonadota > Gammaproteobacteria > Burkholderiales > Casimicrobiaceae > VBCG01. The sequence continues at coordinate 3,123 of JAQBEY010000086.1, read as the reverse complement.
GAGTACGGCGGTCAGGCGGGTGCCATGCATTGGGTGTGCTCCTTGGTGGCCGCGATGGCCTTGCTGCCGATGTAGGCGAGGCCGGCGGCGTTGAAGGCCAGACCGACCCAGAACAGCTCGACCTGGTACTGCGTCGCCAGCGTGGCCAGCCCTGCGGCGCCGACGATTGGCAGCACGTTGGCGAGGTAATGAGTGCAACAGGAGACCATCGCCGCCGTCGACGCGGTGCCCGACGCGGCAACGACCTTGCCGTGCGCATGTGCGCCGCTGACCAGCCGGCGCAGGTAGACAAACAGGCCGATCTGCGCTCCAAAACCAGCCGACAGCGCGACGATGTAGGGCCAGTACTGGTCGAATTGCTCGACGGCGAACTGCCAGCCCGAGACGAGGGTGAGCAGCCCGAAGTACACGCCGAGCATCGCCAACAGCGCGGCCAGCCCCCAAATGGTGGCCCGGACTACGGTAGCGTTCATAGATTGATTTCTCCCGGATGTTGCGCCGAACGCCTCGGGCGTAATGCCGTCGGGGTGCTCAGCCGAAGCGCCGCAGCGGCGCGCCGGCAACTGAACACTAAACGCGACAGCGCCAGAAAATTGACGCGGCCAATGCTCCCGCGCGTTTCGCATTCGACAATGATTTTCACTTCGACATACGAGCGATTGGTCGCTTCTCATCAAGACCAACAACAGAATCGCGCGCCAAACAATAGTTCCATTGTTTCAATGAAAAGGAAAGCGAATGTCGCAACATTACAAGTGTGTAATTTCAACGTCATCCGGCTGTCGGTTCCGATGACATATCGTCACCGTGTTCATCGGACGAAGCAGTGACGTGCATGGTTGTTTCCATGGCGTACAGGCAGGTCTTTGTGTGCGTGGGTCGGCGACATGATGATTTCGCGCCGCTCCATCATTCCATTTTCTTGAGGTCTTCAGCATGCTCAACCCACGCGATCTGATTGGAATTCTGGCCATTGCGACGTCGGTCGCGCAGGCCCAATCCGCCACGCCGCCTGTGCCTGGTGCGCCCGTGCAGCAATTGAAATATGAGTCGGCCTTCGCCGATTACAAGCCGTTTGCAGAGATCGAAGTCCTCTTGTGGCGGAGTTCGAACGAGGAAGCCGCCAGACTTGGTGGACACATGGGGCAGATGAAGCATGACGCCATGCCTCCCATGATGCCGAGTGCAAAGCCTCCAGCGCAGCCAACTGCGAAATCGCCGACGCCGACATCATCCCGCCCTTCTACCACTAAGCGATAGAGGTAGATCAATGACAAGAAGCCCCACTGCCACCATTCGTTCGGCGAGCGCATTGCTCGCACTGTTGTTCCTGGCAGGCTGCGCGACATTGTCGCCGGACGGCGGCGTCGACAAGGTGCAGGCACTTGCGCGCGAGCGCATCGGCAACCACGTCACACTCCCGCAAAAAGATGCCGACCAGGAGTCGATCGCCACTGCGACGCGCGCGCTTTTGAAAAGCCCTCTGACTGTCGAGGCGGCCGTTCAAGTTGCAATGCTCAACAACGCCGGCCTGAAGGTGCGCCTGGCCGAGGTCGGTGTCAGCGAGGCCGACCTCATTCAGGCGGGCCGCCTGCCCAACCCTGGATTCAGTTTCAGCAACAAGCGCAATAGCGAAGTCACCACCATCGACCGTACGGTGATGGTGAGTGTGATGGCACTTCTTACCATGCCATTGGCGCAGGAAGTCGCCGGACGTCAATTCGAAGCAACACAGCTGCAGGCGGCCTCCGAAGTGGTCCAGCTCGCGGGCCGGACCCGCCGCGCCTGGTTCTCTACGATCGCTGCGCAGGAATCGGTGAAGTACTTCGAGCAGGTAAAGACCGCGGCCGAAGCTGCTGCCGAACTTGCGACCCGCATGGCCCGCGTCGGCAATTTCAGCAAGCTCGCGCGCATGCGCGAGCAGGTGTTCTACGCCGATGCGACCAGTCAGTTGGCCCGCGCCAAGCTCGCCGCGGTGGTGGAGCGTGAGCGCCTGAACGTCCTGTTGGGCCTGTCCGGCGCCGACCTCGGCTACCGACTTCCCGACCGGTTGCCGGATCTTCCCGGAAGTGCGGTCGAGCCGGTTGCGGCCGAGCGCACCGCGTTGGAACGTCGCCTTGACGTCACCATGGCCCGGCGCGACGTCGACGCGACCGCTGCCAACCTCGGACTGACCAGGGCGACTCGTTTCATCGACGTTCTGGAGGTGGGTTACGTCAATGAAAGCAATACCGGCGAGAAGCGACAGAATGGTTACGAGATCGCAATTGAAATCCCGCTGTTCGACTGGGGCGACGCCAAGCTAGCGCGCGCCGAGGCGACCTATATGCAAAGCGTCCATCGGCTGCAAAGCGCAGCGCTCGCCGCCCAGTCGGAAGTGCGCGCAAGCTATCAGACATACCGCACGACCTACGATGTTGCACGGCACTATCGCGAAGAAGTGGTGCCTCTGCGCAAGCAGATCGCCGACGAAAACGTGCTGCGCTACAACGGCATGCTCATTGGGGTCTTCGAGCTTCTGGCCGACGCGCGCGAGCAAATCGCCAGCGTCAATGCCTACATCGAAGCGCTGCGCGACTTCTGGATCGCCGAAACGGACTTGCAGCTCGCCCTGAGCAGTACCACTCCCGAAGGCGGCTCGGCAGGACCGGCCGCCTCGATGAAGGGCGCCGCTGCGTCCAAAGGCCATTGAACCCATGGACTCAAAGATGAATCGACGCAATTTTCTTGCGGGTGGCGCCACCCTTGTGGGAGCCGCCGCGGTTTCCAGGGCCGGCATCGCCGCCGTCCCCGAGGCGCCGACGATGACCCAGGGGCGGATGCCCCAGTACCGGATCTGGTTGAGGAAGTGGTCCGAGAGGTACTGGCTGCCGTGGTCCATCCGCAGCGCCAGCCCCCGTGCGACCTCGGCGTCCACCGAGCCGTAGAGACGCAGCAACCCCTGCGCGATCGGCTCGAGCGCCGCAAAGCGGCTCCCGACCTTGCACACGTGCCACCCCACGCACTCGGCGTTCCAATGCTCGACCGCTGCGAAGGTCCAGACCCAGCCCGTTTTGACAAACAAGGCACCTTCCTTCTGGCCGAGGCTTTCCATGCCTTTCCAAAATTAATTCGGCAACTTTC
>JAQBEY010000085.1:0-30699 GCA_032123655.1 Betaproteobacteria bacterium | reverse complement strand
CCGCCGGAAAATTCGGCGTCACCGCCGCCATCGCGGGCACCGCCGATCAGCTGCATGCGGTCACCGACGATCTCGGTCGAATATTTCTCGACGCCATCCTTGTCGGTGTACTTGCGCGTCTGCAGCCGGCCCTCGATGTAGACCGAGCGACCCTTCTTCAGGTATTCGCCGGCGATTTCCGCCTGCCGGCCGAACAGGACGACCCGATGCCACTCGGTGCGCTCCTGTTTTTCACCACTCTTGTCCTTCCACTGTTCGGACGTCGCGATGTTGAGGTTGGTCACGGCGTCGCCGCCCGTCGTGTAACGGGTTTCCGGATCACGGCCGAGGTTGCCGAGCAGGATTACCTTGTTGACCGAGGCCATTTCATGTTTCTCCCATTGAATAGTTGCGCCCAAAGCGCGCGGGCGGGACCGTCATGGTCGCGGTCGCCGCGAACCAGATTGCCGTTAGGGCAACGCCTAGAATGAATACCGACGCGCCACCGAATCGTTGCGCCAGTGCGCCACCCGCGAGGCCGCCGGCGAATGTGCCGAGAAACTGCAGGCACGAGTAGACGCCCACCGCCGTGCCCCGGATGTCGGCCGGCGCGTACTTCGAGATCAGAGACGGCAGCGTCGCCTCCAATAAATTGAACGCGGCGAAGAAAAGCACCAGGGCGAAGACCAGCGCAGCCAGCACGTGCAGCGACAGCGCCAGCGCAATCTGCGAGGCGAGCAAGGTCAGCACCGCGCCGGAGAGGATTGCCTTGCTGCGCATGGGGTGGTCGACCTGGCGCAGGAACGGGAGCATCAGCAGCACCGAGACGATCAGCACCGGCAGGTACACGAGCCAGTGCCGGCCGAGATCCAGGCCATTGTCGCGCAACGCGAAGGGAACCTGCACGAACAGCGCCATCAGCACCGCATGCAGCGCGAAGACACCATAGTTGAGGCGCAACAGCTGGCCGTCGGCGAGGACCCGCGCGAGTGCGCCGGCCGGCACCGCGCGCGGGCCGGCCGGTCCCGGCGGGTCGGGGATCACGAAGCGGATCATGGCCATGGCGCCCAGTGCCAACGCCGCGGTCAGTACGAAGATGCCGGGCACGCCAATGAGGGCCGTGAGTACGGGCCCTGCGATCAGCGATAGCGCGAACGTGGTGCCGATGGTGATGCCGATGACCGCCATGGCGCGGGTGCGCACCTCGTCGCGCGTCAGGTCGGCGGCCATCGCGATGACCACTGCGGAGATCGCTCCGGCGCCCTGCAGCGCCCTGCCGACGATCACCCAGACGATGTCCGTCGCGAATGCCGCCACCAGACTGCCGCCGGCGAAGATCAGGAGTCCGACGTAGACGACGGGCTTTCGTCCCCAGCGATCCGACGCCCAGCCGAAGGGTATCTGCAGCGCCGCCTGCGTGAGCCCATAGATGCCGAGGGCGATGCCCAGCAGCAACGGACTTGCGCCACCCGGCAAGGTCTCGGCGTACAGCGCGAGCACCGGCAGGATGATGAACATGCCGAGCAGCCGCAGGCCCGAAATGCTGGCGAGTCCGGCGGTTGCGCGCCGCTCGGCCTGGGTCATGCGCGGTGTTGGTGAGGGCGGCGCGGCTGGATCTGTCATTGGGAGAAAATATGAACTTAAAGCGAACCTGCGAAACGCAATATACTATCAGGTTCGGTTCGTCGTCCTTCGGTCGTACGGACGAGGCGGAGCAGCGGCGCGCGGCGAAATGCCTGCGCCACGGGTGCCTCCGCGCATTTCCCCCGGTAACAACAGAAAACTGCATGGACTCCATACGAATTCGCGGTGCCCGCACTCATAACCTCAAGAACCTGAATCTCGACCTGCCGCGGCACCGGCTGATCGTGATCACCGGCTTGTCCGGATCGGGCAAGAGTTCGCTGGCCTTCGACACGCTTTACGCGGAGGGGCAGCGCCGTTACGTGGAATCGCTGTCGGCGTACGCGCGGCAATTCCTGCAGTTGATGGAAAAACCCGACGTCGATCTGATCGAAGGATTGTCGCCGGCGATTTCGATCGAGCAGAAGGCGACGTCGCACAATCCGCGCTCGACCGTGGGCACGGTCACCGAGATCCACGATTATCTGCGCCTGCTCTACGCCCGGGTCGGTGATCCCTATTGTCCGGATCACCCGGAGCAGAAGCTGGCGGCGATGACCATTTCGCAGATGGTCGACGCCACGCTGGCGCTGCGCGGCGGCGCGGATGAGGCCGGCGGCGACGAGGTACGTCTGATGATCCTGTCGCCGGTCGTGGTCAACCGCAAGGGCGAGCAGCTCGAACTGTTCGTCGAATTGCGCGCCAAGGGCTTTGCGCGAGTCCGGGTCGACGGCAAGGTGTACGAGATCGACGCGGTGCCGAAACTCGCAAAAACCACCAAGCATACGATCGAGGTCGTGGTGGACCGCCTGAAGGTGCGCGAGGAATTCAAGCAGCGTCTGGCCGAATCCTACGAAACCGCGCTGCGCCATGGCGACGGCCGTGCGATCGCGGTGGAGGTGGGCAACGAAAACGAGCAGTCGCGAGAGCATCTGTTCTCGGCGAAATTCGCCTGTCCGGTGTGCAACTATGCGCTGGCCGAGCTCGAGCCGCGCCTGTTCTCGTTCAACAGCCCGATCGGCGCCTGCCCCCGCTGCGACGGGCTGGGCTCGATCACCTTCTTCGACCCGAAGCGTGTCGTCGCCTTTCCGCAACTTTCGCTCGCCTCCGGTACGATCAAGGGCTGGGACCGGCGCAACCAGTTCTACTTCCAGTTGCTGCAGAGTCTCGCCCAGCACGTCGGTTTCGACGTCGACCGGCCGTTCGCGAAGCTGCCCGAGCGGGTGCAGAACCTGATCCTCTACGGTTCCGGTGACGAAAAGATCCCCTTCACCTACCTGTCCGAACGCGGCAAGCCGATGGTGCGCGAGCACGTATTCGAGGGCATTGTTCCGAATCTCGAGCGCCGCTACCGCGAAACCGACTCGATGATGGTCCGCGAGGAACTCGCCAAGTATCTGAACAACAAGCCCTGTCCCGAGTGCAACGGCACCCGTCTGCGGCGCGAGGCGCGCTTCGTCAAGGTGGGTGAGGGCGCCGGCGCGCAGCCGATCTACGCGGTGTCCGGATTGCCGCTCAAGGCCGCGATGGACTTTTTCTCGACCTTGCGGCTGGGCGGTCAGAAGGCCGCGATCGCCGACCGCATCGTCAAGGAAATCGTCAACCGTCTGCAATTTCTCAACAATGTCGGCCTCGAATATCTGGCGCTCGACCGTTCGGCAGAAACGCTTTCCGGCGGCGAGGCACAGCGTATCCGCCTCGCCTCGCAGATCGGCTCGGGCCTGACCGGGGTCATGTACGTGCTCGACGAGCCGTCGATCGGCTTGCACCAGCGCGATAACGACCGCCTGCTCACGACGCTGAAGCACCTGCGCGACCTCGGCAACAGCGTGATCGTCGTCGAGCACGACGAGGACGCCATCGATGCTGCCGACTATGTCGTCGATATGGGGCCGGGCGCGGGCGAGCACGGTGGTCAGGTGGTCGCGCAGGGAACCCCGGACGACATCCGCCGAGCGACGCACTCGCTGACCGGACAGTATCTGGCCGGGCACAGGAGCATTCCAATTCCGGGAATGCGGCATCGCGCCGATCCGCAGCGGTCGCTGCGGATCACCGGGGCGTCCGGCAACAATCTGCGCGACGTTACGCTGAAGCTGCCGGTGGGGCTGTTCGTCTGCGTGACCGGCGTATCCGGCTCGGGCAAGTCCACGCTGATCAACGACACGCTCTACCACGCGGTGGCGCGTCATCTCTACGACAGCTCGGATGAGCCCGCAGCGCATGGCGAAATCGACGGGCTGGAGCATTTCGACAAGGTGATCAGCGTCGACCAGAGTCCGATCGGGCGCACACCGCGCTCGAACCCGGCGACGTATACGGGGCTGTTCACGCCGATCCGCGAACTCTTCGCGCAGGTCAAGGAAGGCCGCGAGCGCGGCTACGGACCGGGGCGCTTCTCGTTCAACGTCAAGGGCGGTCGCTGCGAGGCCTGCCAGGGCGACGGACTCATCAAGGTCGAGATGCACTTCCTGCCCGACGTCTACGTAACCTGCGACGTCTGCCACGGCAAGCGCTACAACCGCGAAACGCTCGAGATCCAGTACAAGGGCAGGAACATCCACCAGGTGCTGGCGATGACGGTCGAACAGGCGCATGCGTTTTTCGAACCGGTGCCGGCCGTGGCGCGCAAGCTCGCCACGTTGCTCGACGTGGGTCTGGGCTACATCACGCTTGGCCAGTCGGCCACCACGCTCTCCGGCGGCGAAGCGCAGCGGGTGAAACTCGCGCTGGAACTTTCCAAGCGTGACACCGGCCGTACGCTCTATATTCTCGACGAGCCGACCACCGGCCTGCACTTTCACGACATCGAGCTGCTGCTCACCGTGCTGCACCGGCTGCGCGATCACGGCAATACGGTGGTCGTGATCGAGCACAACCTCGACGTGATCAAGACCGCCGACTGGATCATCGACCTGGGGCCGGAAGGCGGCGCCGGTGGCGGCATGATCGTCGCCGAAGGACCGCCCGAGGCCATTGTGAAAGTGGCCGGAAGCTACACTGGCCATTACCTGGCCCCGGTGCTCGTTGCCGAGGCGAAACGACGGGCAGCGAAGGCCGACGGTGCGCCCGCCAAGGCGGCGCGGAGCCGCAAGGTTTCGGGAGACCTGCTCGGCTGAAGGCCCGCGTGGCGTGCTGCTAGCGCGAGGGTGTGTCGGCGGCGGGTGTGTCGGTAGCGGGCGCGTCGGTAGCGGGCCTGTCGGTGCCAACCGGGTCTGCGGCGGACGTTGCCGCCTTGCCGATCGCCGCGAGGATGCCTTGCAGCAGCGCCGTTGGCGTTGGCGGGCAACCGGGGATCGCGACGTCGACCGGGATCACGTTGGCGACGCGGCCGAGGCTCGCATAGCTTTCGCCGAAAATTCCACCGGTGCATCCGCAGTCGCCGACGGCGACCACGAGCTTGGGGTCGGGCGTTGCTTCGTAGGTTCGCCGCAACGCGATTGCCATGTGCTTGGACACCGGACCGGTGACGAGCAGCAGATCAGCATGCCGCGGGCTCGCCACGAATTTTATGCCCAGACCCTCGAGGTTGTAGTACGGATTGCCGAGCGCGTGGATCTCGAGCTCGCAGCCGTTGCACGAGCCGGCGTCGACATGACGAATGGTCAGTGCGCGGCCGAGTCGGCGCAGCACCTCTTCCCGCAGACGGGCGACGACCACCATGTCGTCCGCCGGAGCCGGGGCCGGCTCCGTGCGGATACCGGACTTCACGATCTGTTTGAGGATGTGCAGCATCGCAGGTAAATTTGGTGGCGGACTCTTGTGGGCAATGTCGCAGCTGCGTCAGGATGGCGCCAATTCGTCGGCGTTGGCCAATCAGAGGTCGTGCCCGCTGTAGGAAAGATTGAACGACTTGTTGATCAACGGGAAATCCGGAACGATATTATCGATGATCGCATGCTCGAGCACCGGCCAGTTCGCCCACGAAGGATCCTGCGGATGACAGCGGCGGATCGAGCCGTCGGGACCGCTGGTCAGGGCAATGAGCACGGGACCTCGCCAACCCTCGACGAGGCCGAGGCCCAGTTTCCACGCGGGTACGTCGGGCACGAGTGCCGTCGTCGCGCCCCCGGGCAGCGTGTCGAGGATGCGCCGCACCAGGCGCAGCGATTCGGTGATCTCGTCGAAGCGAATGTTCACGCGGGCGGCGACGTCGCCATCGGTGCTGCCGGCTTTGCGGACGTCGAGGCGGTCGTAGGGCAGGATCGGGTGATCGGCACGCAGGTCACGCGCCTGACCGCTGGCCCGGCCGGCGAGGCCGGTGAGTCCCATGCGCGCCGCGAGTGCGGGGGTGACACGACCGCAGTTGCGGATGCGATCCTGCACGCCGGCATGCTCGTCGTAGATGCTGCGCAGAATCCTGAGCTCGCGTTCGAGCGCAGCGCATTCGTGGTGGATCCGTTCCACATGCTCGTCGGCGAGGTCGCGAACGATGCCGCCCGGCACGACGACGTCCATCAAAAGGCGGTGTCCGAATATGGCCAGGTTGGTGCGCAGCACATCCTCCCTGAGGCGCGAGAACTGCGCCAGACCGAAGGCGAAACCGGCGTCGTTGCCGAGGTATCCCAGATCGCCCAGGTGGCTGGCGATCCGCTCACGCTCGAGCAGCAGCGCGCGCAGACAGGCGGCGCGTTCGGGGACGCCGGCCCCCGATATCGCCTCGAGCGCCTGCGCGTAAGCCCAGGCGTAGGCGACTGTGCTGTCGCCCGAAACCCGACCCGCGAGGCGGTGACCCTCGATCAACGACAGCGATTCGAAGCGTTTTTCGATCCCCTTGTGCGTGTAGCCGAGCCGCGCTTCAAGGCGCAGCACTTTCTCGCCGACGACCTGGAAGCGGAAGTGACCGGGCTCGATGATGCCGGCGTGCACCGGACCGACAGGGATTTCATGCACGCCATCGCCCTCGACCCTGACGAAGTCGTACTCCTCATCGCCGGGTTCCCACTTCGGCAACGCCACGAAATCGCGCCGCAGCGGGAACTGATCGATCGGCCAACTGGCGAGCCATAGCCAGGGGCGAAGGTCGTCCGAGTCGGACGGAATGCCGACCAGGTCGAACGCAGCGCGCTGCATCCGGCCGGCGGCCGGGAAAATCGGCGCGAGGTCCGGATATTGCACGTCGCCGTCGGGCATCGTGTGCTCGAGCAGCGTGAAGCCGTCGCTGTCCTGCAGCAGTACGCGCAAACAGAAGCCGCGTCTGCGGTCGCGTTCGTCGTCCAGCCATAGCGCGGCCAGCTGCCCGCCTTGCTCCCAGGCGAGGCGACAGGCGCCCAGCAGCGAGCCCGAATTCGCAGCGGCGCGCCGCGCCGGGACCAGAGAAGCGATCGGTGCAGGGGTCAGGCCGAGGGGAGAAAGGTCCATTTCTGGTGGGTGCCGGTCAGCCGATGAGCACCGCAGCCTGCCGGTACCAGGCGGCAAGGAACGGGGGAATCCACAGACCGAGCATGAGCACAATGGCCAGATGCACGAACACCGGAAACATCGCCGGTCGCAAGGGGAGGCGCTTGGCCGTGGTCTCGCCGAAGATCATCGGCTGGACCTTGGAGAACACCGCAGCGAACGCGAGTCCCAGCGCGCCGAGCAGAAACGGCGTGGCCCAGGGCTGCTCGCGCATCGCGGTCGTCAGCAACAGGAATTCGCTGGCGAATACGCCAAAGGGCGGCATGCCGAGGATTGCCAGCGTGCCCAGCGCCAATCCCCAACCAAGCAACGGGCTGGTCGTGATGAGTCCGCGAATATCGTCCATGACCTGCGTCCCGGCCTTCTGTGCCGCGTGACCGACGGCAAAGAAAATTGCCGACTTGGTGAGCGAATGCACGGTCATGTGCAGCAGTCCCGCGAAATTCGCGATCGGCCCGCCCATGCCGAAGGCGAAGGTGATGATGCCCATGTGCTCGACCGACGAGTAGGCGAACAGCCGCTTGACGTCCTTCTGTCGCGACAGCAGGATGGCCGCGACGACGACCGAAAGCAGACCGAAGCCCATCATCAGCGTGCCCGGAAAGGTCGACTGCAACGAGCCTTCGACCAGGACCTTGCAGCGGACGACCGCGTACAACGCCACGTTGAGCAGCAGGCCTGACAGGACCGCGGACACCGGCGTCGGGCCCTCGGCGTGGGCGTCGGGCAGCCAGTTGTGCAGTGGCACCAGGCCGACCTTGGTTCCGTAGCCTACCAGCAGGAACACGAAGGCCAGCGACAGCACCGTGGGTTCGAGCTGCGCCTTCACCGCGTCGAGTTGCGTCCATAGCAGCGCGCCACCTTCCGCGCCGAGCAGTTTTTCCGCCGCGAAATACAACAGGATCGTGCCGAAGAGCGCCTGCGCAATGCCGACGCCGCACAGGATGAAATACTTCCATGCGGCTTCGAGGCTCGCCGGCGTCCGGTACAGCGACACCAGCAATACCGTGGTCAGCGTCGCCGCCTCCATCGCCACCCAGAGAATGCCCAGATTGTTGGTGAGCAATGCCAGCAGCATCGTGAAATTGAAGAGCTGATACATGCTGTGGTAGAGGCGCAGACGTGCCGGCGTAAGGCGCTTGTGCGCTTCCTCGATACGCATGTACGGCCGCGAGAACATCGAGGTCGTGAAGCCGACGAACGCGGTCAGCACGACCAGGAACACGTTGAACGGGTCGACGAAGAATTGCCGGTCAAGGGCGAGCAGCGGGCCGTCGGCGATGATGCGCACCGCCAGCGCCGCTGCGCCGAGAAGCGTGACGAGGCTCACCGCCACGTTCACGGTCGACGCCACCTGCCGCTCGCCCACCAGCGCGAGCACGGCCGAGCCTGCCAGTGGTGTGCCCAGAACGAGCAGGATCTCGATCACTCGTTCTCCTTGAGCTTCTCGAGGTGCTGCAGGTCGAGACTGTCGAACTGCTCGCGAATCTGAAAGAAGAACACGCCCAGGATGAGCATGCCGACGAGAACGTCGAGCGCGATGCCGAGTTCGACGACCATGGGCATGCCGTAGGTCGCGCTGGTCGCGGCAAAGAACAGCCCGTTCTCCATCGAAAGGAAGCCGATGACCTGCGGGATCGCCTTGCGCCGGGTGATCATCATCAGGAATGACAGCATTACGGTGGCCATGGCGATGCCCAGCGTTCCGCGGGTGACCGTGCTCGCCAGCTGGGAGATCGGTACGGCGAGGTTGAACGCGAAGACCACCAGCACCAGACCGATGATCATGGTCGTCGGCACGTTGATCAGACCTTCGACGTCCCATCGCACATCGAGTTTTCGAACCAGCCGGTGCAGCAGCCAGGGCAGCAGCGCGACCTTGAGGAGCACGGTGAGCCCGGCCGAAAAATACAGGTGGGACTGGCCGGTCGCGTAGCCGACGATCGCCGTGGACAACGCCAGCGCCAGGCCCTGGGCGGCAAAGAGGTCGATCAGGGTGACCACACGACGCTGCGCAAGCATGGCGAACGCCAGCAGCAGCAGGATCGCCGCAAGCAGGTTGATGAATTGCGCGTAGAGCGGCAGCGCGGCCATCGCCTCAGGCCCCGAGCAGCAGATTCACCAGCATGGCGAGCACGGCAAGAATGAATGCCGTGCCCAGGAATTCCGGCGCGCGGAAAATGCGCATCTTCGCCGAAAACGTTTCGATCAACGCCAGCGCGAGTCCTCCGACGGCGAGTTTTCCGACCAGAATCGACAGCGCAAGGGCAAGCGTCGACAGGTCCGCGCCGGCGCCGGCGATGCCGAAAGGAAAAAAGAGCGCGAGGCCGATACACGAGTAGTTGAACAGCTTGAGCGCTGCGGCCCACTCGAGCAACGCCAGGTGGCGCGCCGAATATTCGAGCAGCATCGCCTCGTGGATCATCGTCAGTTCGAGGTGTGTGGCCGGGTTGTCGATCGGAATGCGGGCGTTTTCCGCGAGCGACACCATCGTGAACGCCACGCCGGCGAAGGCGAGGCTCGGGTAGATGCCGAATTCGCGGTGTGCCAGCGTGTCGACGATCTCGGGCAGCGAAGTCGATCCGGATATCAGCGAGGCGGTGAACAGCACCATCAGCAGCGCCGGTTCGGCCAGGAAACCGATGAACATGTCGCGCCTTGCGCCCAGAGTGCCGAAGGCGGTGCCGATGTCCATTGCCGCCAGCGCCAGAAAGACACGGGCGAGCGCGAACAGCCCGACCAGCGCGATGGCGTCCGCGGCCCGCGCGAAAGGAAGGTCGGTCACGAACGACGGCACGATCGCCGCCGCGCAGCACATCGCGCCGAACACCACGTATGGCGTCAGGCGGAAGAGCGCGGACGCGTTCGCCGCGACCACGGCGTCCTTGATGAACAGCTTGCGGATCGTCCGGTAGGGCAGCAGCATTGACGGCGCGCTTCGGTTGGACAGCCAGGCGCGGCACTGATTGACCCAGCCGACCAGAAGCGGCGCCAGCGCCAGCGCGATCGCGACCTGCAGGAACTGATAGAAGACGCCGGCTGGACTCATCGGACGAGGAACAGCAGGGCGAGCAACGTGACAAAGCTGTAGGTCAGGTAGACCGAGATGCGTCCCTGCTGAATCTGGCCGACCAGTCGCGCCAGCGTTTCCGTGGCGCGGGCGATGGGGAGATAGAGCCGGTGCCAGAAGGGGTCGTCGGCCTTTGCCGCGTAACGGGGTTTGGTATCGAAGGGGCTGGGCAGGTGCCGCTCGATGCGGAAGAACGGCTCGAACACCGTGCGGATCGGCTGGCCGAAACCTTCCGCCGAGTCCTGCATGCGCGGCGTCTGGCCCGGAAAGCCGCAATCCCATGGCGGCGCGCTGCGTGTGCGGCCGTGGTACAGGCGGTGCACGATCCGCATCGTCAGCAATACGACGCCGACGATGACGAGCAGCAGGATCAGCGGGCTGTAGCTGGAGCGGTCGGCGTTGATCGGGGCGAGCAGCAGCCAGGTACTTCCCCCCTCGCGCAGCGCGCTCGCGCCGACCAGCATGGCGTTGACCGGGTCGAGCAGCGTGATCACGCTCACCGGAAACAGTCCGAGCAGGACGCATGCCGCTGCCAGACAAACGAGTGCGGCGCGCTCCCACGGGCCGGCATCCCTGGCGTAGGCAAGGTTCGACTCACGCTGGCGGCCGAGGAAAATGATGCCGTAGAACTTCACCATCACGTACGCGGCCAGCGCCACGGCGAGCACCAGCACCGCAGCGGCCAGCGGTACCAGCATGTTGACGAAGGACTGTGGCAGGCTTGGCGTGAACAGGAACGCCTGCAGCAGCAGCCACTCGGAAACAAAGCCGTTGAGCGGGGGCAGGCCGGCGATCGCCAGGGTGCCGACCAGCGCCGTGCCGGCGACCCAGGGCATGCGGTGAATGAGACCGCCGAGTTTGCCCAGGCTGCGTTCGTGCGTGGCGTGGAGTACGGAGCCGGTGGCGAGAAACAGCAGGCTCTTGAACAGCGCGTGATTGAGCGAGTGATAAAGAACCGCGGTGAGCGCGATCGCCGCCAGCAGCGGCTTGTCGTAGACGCGGAACAGCAGGGCGAGTCCGATGCCGGCGAAAATGATGCCGATATTCTCGATCGACGAATAGGCGAGCAGCCGCTTCATGTCCGACTGCACTGCGGCGAACACGACACCGAACAGTGCGGTCGCAAGTCCGAGCGCCAGCGCGACCACGCCCCACCACCAGAGTTGGCCGTGGAGCAGCTCGAAGGTCACCCGCAGGAATCCGTAAACGGCCGTCTTCAGCATCACGCCGCTCATCAGCGCCGAAACCGGGGACGGTGCCGCCGGGTGCGCCTCGGGCAGCCAGACGTGCAGCGGTATCAGTCCAGCCTTGGCGCCGAAACCGACGAGCGCCAGGAAGAACGCAACGCTTGGCCAGAATCCGGACAGTGTCACGGCGCGCATGCCGTCAAATGTGTAATCGCCGCTGCCGCCCTGCAACACGCCGAAGCACAACAGGATCGCAAGTGCGCCGATGTGGGCGATCAGCAGGTACAGGAACCCGGCACGGCGGATTTCGGGAATCCGGTGTTCGGTCGTGACCAGGAAGTACGAGGCCAGTGCCATCGATTCCCACGCGACCATGAACAGGTAGGCATCGTCGGCCACGAGCACCAGCGCCATCGCGGCGAGAAATGCGTGATACTGAAAGCAGACGAGGCCGGGTGCCGTGCCCCTGCTCGAGCGGAAATAGCCGGCCGAGTACAGTGAAACTGCGGCAGCTGTCGCGCCGAGCAGCAGCAGGAATACCGCCGACAGCGCATCGAGCCGAATGTGGAACGGCAGGTCCGGAAGCCCAAGCGGAAGAATCAGCGATTGCGCCGGCGCGCCGATCGCCAAGGCGGCCACGACGGCGAGCGTGATTCCGACCGTAGCTCCGGCCGGGAACAGAATCAGGCTGACGAATCGCAGCCGGCGGGGACGAACGATGCCAAGCATCCCGATCGTGAGCCAGGCCACGATGGCCGCGACAACAAGAACGATTGCGCTCGAGTCCAAGGGTCAGGCCGCAGCGGCTCCCCTCGGGTCGATCAGGAAATCAGCCGTGTGGCGCAGTCTCATTTCACCCGCATGCCCGGCTGGGCGCCGTCGTCCGGCGCCAGCAGGAAAATGCCGGGCCCTTCCCCTGATGCTGCGAGCACCATGCCTTCGGAAAGGCCGAACTTCATCTTGCGCGGCGCCAGGTTGGCGACCATCGGCGTGAGCCGACCGACCAGTGCGGCCGGGTCGTAGGCCGACTTGATGCCGGCAAAAACGGTGCGATGGCGATCCTCGCCGATGTCGAGGATGAGCTTCAGGAGCTTCTCCGCGCCGTCGACCTGCTCGGCGTTGACGATGCGGGCGATGCGCAGGTCGACACGGGTGAAATCGTCGATCGAGATCAAAGCCGAGTCCGGACCCGGCAGCGGGACGGACGGCGCGGCCGCGCCCTTCGCTGGCGGCGGCGCGACAGGTGCAGCGGCAGGTGCAGCGGTAGATCCCGGCGCGGGCGTGCCGGCGGCGGGCTTGGGTGCGTCGAGCAGCGCGTCGATCTGCTTCGGATCTATGCGGGCGAGCAGATGTGCATAGGCGCCGATTCGCGTCGGCAACTCGGCACCGTCACTCCACACGAAATCGCGGTCGAGCCCGAAGAACTGTCGCGCGACCGTCGACGCCGTTACGGGAAGAATGGGCGCGAGCAATACCGTCAGCAGCCTGAATCCGTGCAGCGCGCGCGAACACACGTCCTGCAATTCCGCGCGCTGCGCCGGGTCTTTCGCCAACGCCCAGGGTTTGGCCCGGTCGAACGCTTCGTTCACACTGTCGGCGACGGCCATGGCGTCGCGCACCACCTGTCCGAAGCGGCGCGCCGCATAGGCGTCGGCTGCAAGTTCCAGGCTCGCCTTCGCGCGGCTCGTCAACTGCGCCGCGGCAGCGCTGTCGAAGCTCAGCCCGCCGTCGAAGTGCTTGTTGATGAAACCGGCCGCCCGACTCGCGATGTTCACGTATTTGCCGACCAGGTCGCTGTTCACCCGCGCGACAAAATCGTCCGGGTTGAAATCGAGGTCCTCGACGTGCTCGTTGAGCTTGGCGGCGATGTAGTAGCGCAGCCACTCCGGATTCAGGCCCAGTTCGATGTAACGCTGCGGACTGATGCCGGTGCCGCGCGACTTCGACATCTTCTCGCCGGAAAAGGTGATGAATCCGTGGACCAACACGTTGGTCGGCGTCCTGCGCCCGGAAAAGTGCAGCATCGCCGGCCAGAACAACGTGTGGAAATAGACGATGTCCTTGCCGATGAAGTGATATTGCTCGACCGCGGGGTCGGCCAGGAACTGGTCGAAGCTGCCTGTCTCGCTCGGATAGGCGCGCTGCGCTGCGCCGGAGTCGAAGTGCTTCCGCAGCGCGGCGAGGTAGCCGATTGGCGCGTCGAGCCACACGTAGAAGTACTTGCCGGGCTCGTCGGGTATATCGATGCCGAAGTAGGGCGCTTCGCGCGAGATGTCCCAGTCGTTGAGCGCCTTGCCGTGGTCGCCCAGCCATTCCTGGATCTTGTTGTAGACCTCCGGCTGGAGCGGTGTTTCCCTGGTCCACTGCTCGAGGAAAGCGATGACCTGCGGGTCGGACAGGCGGAAGAACAGGTGTTCGGACGAGCGCATTTCCGGCGTGGCGCCGGTAATCGCGGAGCGCGGGTCGACGAGTTCTGTCGGCGCGTTGGTCGTGCCGCAACGCTCGCAGCCATCGCCGCCGAACTGGTTCTTCTCGCCGCATTTGGGGCAGGTTCCCTTGATGTAGCGGTCCGCCAGGAACATGCCCTTGACCGGGTCGTAGAACTGCTCGACGCTCTTCCGGCCGATCAGCGACGGCTGGTGATCGCGCAGGCTGCGGTAGATCGACTGCGCGAGCGCGACGTTCTCGGGAGAATGCGTGGTGTGCGTGGTGTCGAAGCTGATGTGATAGCGGCGCCAGTCCTCGACGTGCGATGCGCCGACGCGGGCAATCAGCGTCTCCGGCGAGACGCCTTCATCTTCCGCCTTGAGCATGATCGGCGCGCCGTGCGTGTCGTCGGCGCAGACGAAATGCACCTGATGACCCTGCATCCGTTGAAAGCGTACCCAGATGTCCGCCTGGACGTATTCCATCATGTGGCCGATGTGGAACGGCGCGTTCGCGTACGGCAATGCCGTGGTGACGAAAAGCTTGCGCGGAGCCGCGGCGGCAGGGGAAGACATGGTAAAAAACCTTGTGCTGTGCAGGGGGAACAGATGATTCTAGCAAGAAGAAACTGACTTCGGCCGTCGATATGCCGCGAATTCCGCTAGAATTTCAAGGTTGCGGACCATGTCCGTGCCCAATACCACACGGAGTTGCCGATGGCCCTGTCCGAATCCGACGTCCTCGCCTGCCTGAAAGGCGTGGTCGATCCCAATACACAACGCGATTTCGTCGCCGGCAAGACGGTGAAGAAGATCACGGTGACCGGTGCGGACGTGCTGGTGGATATCGCGCTGGGTTACCCGGCGAAAAGCCAGCACGAAGCGCTACGCAGGCTCGTGCAGGATGCGGTGGCGGCTCTGCCGGGCGCCGGCCGCGTCACGGTGACCATGTCCACGAAAATCGTCTCGCACGCGGTGCAGCGCGGCGTCAAGCTGGTGCCCGGCGTGAAAAACATCGTCGCGGTGGCCAGCGGCAAAGGTGGCGTGGGCAAGTCGACGACCGCGGTCAACCTTGCGCTGGCGCTGGCTGCAGAAGGCGCGACGGTTGGCATACTCGACGCCGACATCTATGGACCGTCACAGCCGACCATGCTCGGCATCTCGGGCCGGCCGGAATCCACCGACGGCAAGACGCTGGAGCCGCTGGAGGCCTACGGCATCCAGGCGATGTCGATCGGTTTCATGATCGATGCCGACACGCCGATGGTCTGGCGCGGGCCGATGGTGACGCAGGCGCTCGAGCAGCTGCTCAAGGACACCAAATGGCGCGAGGTCGACTTCCTGATCGTCGACATGCCGCCGGGCACCGGCGACATTCAGCTCACGCTCGCCCAGAAGGTGCCGGTGACCGGCGCGGTCATCGTCACCACGCCGCAGGACATTGCGCTGCTGGACGCGCGCAAGGGCCTCAAGATGTTCGAGAAGGTCGGTGTCCCTATTGTCGGCGTCGTCGAGAACATGAGCATCCACATTTGCACGAATTGCGGTCATGCCGAGCACATCTTCGGCGCCGGTGGCGCGCAGAAAATGTGCGAGGATTACAAGGTGCCCTTCCTGGGCGGATTGCCGCTGGACATCCGCATTCGCGAGCAGGCAGATTCCGGGCGGCCGACGGTGGTCGCCGACCCGGACAGCCCGGTCGCGCAGATCTACCGCGACATCGCGCGCAAGGTGGCGATTTCCGTGGCGGAGAAGGCCGCCGATTTTTCCGCGAAATTCCCGAGCATCGTCGTCCAGAACACCTGAACGATCAATTCGGAACACCTCGATGATCAAATCTGACCGATGGATACGCAGGACCGCCCAGGCGACGGGCATGATCGAGCCTTTCGAGCCCGGGCAAGTGCGCGAGGTGGATGGCAAGCGCATCGTCTCCTATGGCACCTCGAGCTACGGCTATGACATTCGCTGCTCGCGCGAATTCAAGATCTTCACCAACATCAATTCGACCATCGTCGATCCGAAGGCCTTCGACGCCGGGTCCTTTGTCGATTTCACCGGTGACGTCTGCATCATTCCGCCCAACTCGTTTGCGCTTGCGCGCACCGTCGAGTATTTCCGGATTCCGCGCAACGTCCTGACCATCTGCCTGGGCAAGTCGACGTACGCACGCTGCGGCATCATCGTCAACGTGACGCCGTTCGAACCGGAGTGGGAAGGCTACGTGACGCTGGAATTCTCCAATACGACGCCGCTTCCGGCGAAGATCTACGCCAACGAGGGCGTGGCGCAGGTCATTTTCTTCGAATCCGACGAAGTGTGCGAGACGTCCTACAAGGATCGTGGCGGCAAGTACCAGGGGCAAACGGGGGTTACCCTCCCCAAGATCTGAGTCGCGTCAGGCTGCTGCTGTTGCGCCGACGCAATGCCGCACCAACCTTCTGGCACTTTTCGCCGGCCAACATCCCCACAACGGCCGCCGAGCGGCGCACAATCCCGCCCGAGGGGCGCTGCCGGTCGACCGGACGCCCCCATTTCCATTTTCGCACCGGACCCGTTGCAGGAGCAATGCGATGAAATTCCGCTTTCCCATCGTCATCATCGACGAGGACTTCCGCTCCGAAAACACCTCGGGCCTCGGCATTCGCGCGCTGGCGCAGGCGATCGAGAAGGAAGGCATGGAAGTGCTCGGCGTGACCAGCTACGGCGACCTGTCGCAATTCGCCCAGCAGCAGTCACGGGCCTCGGCCTTCATCCTGTCGATCGACGACGAGGAGTTCACGCGAGGACCGGAAGTCGATCCGGCGATCGTCAACCTGCGCAGTTTCATCAAGGAGATCCGCTTCAAGAATGCGGAAATCCCGATCTACCTGTACGGCGAAACCCGCACGTCGCAGCACATTCCCAATGACATCCTGCGCGAGCTGCACGGCTTCATCCACATGTTCGAGGACACGCCGGAGTTCGTCGCGCGGCATATCATCCGCGAAACGAAGTCCTATCTCGACTCTCTCGCGCCGCCGTTCTTCCGCGCGCTGGTCGACTATGCGCAGGATGGCTCGTACTCATGGCACTGTCCCGGGCACTCGGGTGGCGTGGCATTCCTCAAGAGCCCGGTCGGGCAGATGTTCCACCAGTTCTTCGGCGAAAACATGCTGCGTGCCGACGTCTGCAACGCGGTGGACGAACTTGGGCAGCTGCTCGACCATACAGGCCCGGTCGGCGCCGCGGAACGCAACGCGGCGCGGATCTTCAATGCCGACCACTGTTTTTTCGTCACCAACGGCACATCGACCTCGAACAAGATGGTCTGGCATGCCAACGTGGCGCCCGACGACATCGTCGTGGTCGATCGCAATTGCCACGTGTCGGTGTTGCATGCGATCACCATGACCGGGGCGATCCCCGTCTTCCTGCCGCCGACACGCAATCATCTTGGCATCATCGGCCCGATTCCGCTCGAGGAGTTCAAGCCGGAAAGCATCGCCAGGCGGATCGAGGCCAATCCGTTCGCGCGCGAAGCGAAGAACAAGAAGCCGCGCATCCTGACGCTCACGCAGAGCACCTACGACGGCATCGCTTACAACGTCGAGATGCTCAAGGCCACGCTCGGCAACAGCATTGAGACGCTGCATTTCGACGAGGCCTGGCTGCCGCACGCGGCTTTCCACGAGTTCTACCGCGACATGCACGCCATCGGCCGCGACCGGCCGCGCAGCAAGGACGCGCTGATCTTCGCGACGCATTCGACGCACAAGCTCCTCGCCGGCATTTCGCAGGCGTCGCAGATCATCGTGCAGAACTCGCAGACCCGGAAGCTCGACCTGCCGATATTCAACGAGGCCTACCTGATGCACACGTCGACCTCGCCCCAGTACGCGATCATCGCCTCCTGCGACGTGTCGGCGGCGATGATGGAGCCGCCGGGAGGCACCGCGCTGGTCGAGGAGTCGATCATCGAGGCGCTGGACTTCAGACGCGCAATGCGCAAGGTCGAGGACGAGTGGGGCAAGGACTGGTGGTTCAAGGTCTGGGGTCCGGAACGCCTCTCCGCCGAAGGCATCAAGCGCGAGGACTGGATGCTGCGCGCCAACGAGAAGTGGCACGGCTTCGGCAATCTGGCGCCCGGGTTCAACATCCTCGACCCGATCAAGGCGACGGTGATCACGCCGGGACTGGACGTGTCCGGCAAGTTCGCCAAGACCGGCATTCCGGCATCGATCGTGACCCGATATCTCGCCGAGCACGGGGTCATTGTCGAGAAGACAGGCCTCTATTCGTTTTTCATCATGTTCACCATCGGCATCACCAAGGGCCGCTGGAACACGCTGCTGACCGCGCTGCAGCAGTTCAAGGACGATTACGACAAGAACCAGCCGCTATGGCGCATCCTGCCGGAATTCTGCGCCAAGCAGCCCAGATACGAGGGTGTCGGCCTGCGCGAACTCTGCCAGCAGATCCACGAGATGTACAAGGCCAACGACGTGGCCCGGGTGACCACGGAGATGTACAGCTCGGTGATGCAGCCGGCGATGAAGCCGTCGGACGCATTCGCGTGCATGGCGCACCGCGAAATTGACCGGGTCGAGATCGATCATCTCGAAGGTCGGGTGACTGCCGTGCTGCTGACGCCGTATCCACCGGGTATTCCTTTGCTGATCCCCGGCGAGCGGTTCAATCGCACGATTGTCGAATATCTGCGGTTTGCGCGCAGCTTCAACGAGAAATTCCCGGGCTTCGACACCGACATTCACGGGCTGGTCGAGGTACGTGAAGGCACGACCACGAAATATTTCATGGATTGCGTGCGGCAACGATAGTCCGACGCGGAGGGCGATCAGGCCTTGCGCAGGCTGCCGTCAGGCAGCGCCACATGGCATTCGCTGAAGGCGCGGATTCGGCAAC
The DNA here is from genome assembly GCA_032123655.1 of Betaproteobacteria bacterium. Classification (GTDB taxonomy): domain Bacteria; phylum Pseudomonadota; class Gammaproteobacteria; order Burkholderiales; family Casimicrobiaceae; genus VBCG01. The sequence goes on along the minus strand of JAQBEY010000085.1, from coordinate 12,109 downwards.
CCGAGCATGTGGTCACGTCGAGGCGGGCGTAAATCCCGCGGATGGCGTCGGTCTTGGTGGCAAATACACGCTGGGCGCCAATCTCCTCGAGAAAGCCGCCGCGCGAAAGCGCGGACTGAACCGCGGGTTTCATGTTGCACAGATACAGGGTCGTCCGGCTCTCGCGCAGGATTCGCGCGGCGTGGGTGAGGAATTCACAGCCGGCAACGTCGATGAAATTGATGGCGCTGCACACGAGAAGGACATGTCGCGCGTCGGGCCGCGCCCGTCGCGCCGCCTCGAGTTCATCGTGCACGTGCTCGATCGCGCCGAAGAACAGTGAGCCCTCGAGGCGCAGCACATCGATCTGCGGGCACGGCGTGGCACCGCCGGCCAGGGGCACAAAGCGGCGGTCGGGCATATCGGCTGCAGGCAGCAGCGCAATGAGGCTGGGGCGGGTCGTCCGATTCAGGTAGATCAGGAGTGATGCGAGCACGCCGACGAATACCGCAAACTCGAGTTGAATGGTCAGCGTCGACAGAAAAGTCACGGCAAGTACGGTGAAATCGCCGCGGTTGGTTCGCGCGATCCGGCGCATTTCCCTGAAGTCGAGCAGGCCCCAGGCGACGGTGAACAGCAGGGCCGCCATCACCGTCAGCGGAAGGTAGGCGCTGAGCGGGCCAATCGCGAACAGGGTCAGCATGAGAAACAGCGCGGAGCATACGGCAGCAAGCGGGGTCCGCGCGCCGGCCTCGTAATTGACACCGCTGCGATTGAACGAGCCGGACGACGGATAGGCGGAGCTGAAGGCGCCAGCAATGTTGGACAGCCCCTGGCCGATGAATTCCTGGTTACCGTCGATGCGCTGACCGGTCTTTACAGCAACCGCACGGGCGATCGAAACCGCCTCGGTAAGGCCAAGCACGGTCAGCGCCAGCGCGGCGGGCGCGAGCCGACGCCAGTCTTCCGGGTTCAGCGACGGTATTGAAAGTTGGGGCAGCCCGGAAGGCAGCGCGCCCACGGTGGGAATGGTGTTGACCCCGAAGAAGGAAAGCACAAACGCGAACAGGCTGCCGATCACCATCGCGATGACCATGAATGGAAACCTGGGCCACCGTCGCCTGGCGACGATTGCCGCAGCCAGCGTGACCACGCCCGTTGCCGTGATCCAGGGGTCGAACGACGGCAGATTCACGGCGAAAGCCCTCAGGTTCTCGTAGAATCCGGCGGCGCCGGCAACGCGGACCCCGAAGAAGGTGCGCAGCTGGGCCGCGATGATCAGCAGGCCTGCACCGGCGGTGAAGCCGACGATGACCGTGTGTGAAATGAAATTGACGAGCGTGCCGAGGCGGGCGAGCCCCATCGCAAACTGCAACAGGCCGACCAGCAGCGTCAACGTGAGCACCAGCGATACGTAGTCGGCGGACTCCGGGATGGCGAGCGGCGCGATGGTTGCGAATACCACCAGTGACAGGGCGTTGGTGGGGCCGCTGACCTGGTGCCACGACGAACCCCACAACGCAGCCACGATCACGGGCACGATCGCGCAATAGAGGCCAAACTGTGGCGGCAGACCCGCCAGCGTGGCGTAGGCGACCGCCTGCGGCAGGACGACCAGTGCGCCGATCAGCCCGGCGATCGCGTCGGCGCGTAATCCCTCTTTGGTGACGCGCGAACGCCAGGCAAGAAACGGAAATAACTTGAGGACGACCGGAGACAAAGGGTGGGCGGGGTCAGGCGGGAGACACCCATATCATGCCGGGAGAACACGGCCATGCGCAAATTGCCGTATTTTGCCGTATGGCTCGTCGTTTCCCGTGCTGTTTGGCCGGGCTCAGGCGGTAATCTTGCTGACGGTTTCGTGCCTGGCCGGCGCCGACGAACCGGAACCGTGTTTGTCCCATTCCGCAGACGCCGCGCTCACCAGCGAAGCCAGCACACAGGTCGCCATGCGCACGTCCATCGGATCGTTCCGCGCCGGGACGATGATGGGAACGCGCGCCCCGAGGATCACGCCGGCGGCCAGGCCACCGTTCGTCGCCAAGAGCGTCCGCAGGACCATCAGCGAAGACTCCATCGACGGGCCGACCAGCACGTCGGCACGGCCTGCGACATCGGAGACGACTCGGTTGGCGCGCGCCGCGTCGATGGAAAGCGCGCTGTCGGGCGCAAGAGGCCCGTCGACGATCGCAGCACCAAACATGCCCTTGGCGGCCATGGCTTTCAGCGCAATCGCTTCGCCGGTCGACGGAAATGCCGGAGCCGGCCCGTCCATGGGTGCCAGCAACGCCACGCGCGGCGCGGCGTAGCCAATGGCCGAGGCGAATGCAACGGCGTTGTGCACGATGTCGCGTTTGGCCGCGAGATTGGGGGCCACGTTCATGTACGCGTCGGTCAGCACCAGGCCGCCGGTCCGACCCGGCAGGTCAAGGAAATACGCATGCGAGAGACGGTGGCGGCCGCGCAGTCCTGCATCCGCGGCGACAATCGGCGTCAGCAGATCGTCGTTGCCGAGCGAACCCCGAATCAGGGCGCGAACGGTGCCGTCGCGCGCCATCCCGGCCGCGCAAACGCTGGCGTCCCGCGGCGCGTCGGCGGTGTCCACGATGGGCAGGCGGGAAATATCCAGACCGGCCTTCATGGCGACGTCGCGAATGCGTACCTCGGGTCCGACCAGGGTTGGCGCGAGGTAACCTGCAAAGGCTCCGGAAAGCGCCAACTGCAGCGATTCCTGATCGCAGGGAAAGACGATCGCCGCGGGCAGTGGAGGTCCCAAGCGAACCCGTTCGGCGAGCTTTTGCAGATGCGGGCGAACCACCATCCGATCAGCGTGGTCAGCAAGCGCGGTCTTGTCAACCGGGGCCCGACAGGAGGAGGCGAATGCCGATCACCCGGTCACCGCCAATATGGTGCGACGCAGCAAAGCTCCGGCGACGGGCAGGGTGGAGTTCACCCGGGGAGGCTAGGGGCCGCGGCCGGAACCGGGACGGCGTTGACGCCGTGACTGCGAACCACCTGGACCGCCGCCGGGTCCTGATCTTCTCCGGACTGTCGTCAATTACACAGGAAGCGGTGGCGCGCCTCTAGAGTGCCTTGAGCGTCTCGCGCAGGATGTCCGCAATCGAATCGATATGGCTTTTCTCGGCGATGAGCGGCGGCGCGAGTATTCCGCAGTCGCCGGTGGCCTTCAGGTGCAGCCCGTTGTCGAACAACCGTTTCTGCAACAGGTGGCCGCGCGCGCCCGGCGCCCCGGACGGATGCACGTCGATTGCGCCGATCAATCCGAAGCCGCGAATGTCCGCCACGGCGGGCAGGTCGCGCAACGAAAAAAGCGCCTCGAGAAAGTATGGCGACAGCGCCCGGCCGCGAGCGAACAGGTCCTCATCTCGGTAGATGTCGAGCGCGGCGATGCCGGCCGCGCACGATGCCGGGTTGCCGGAATAGGTGTAGCCGTGGAAGAACTCGACGGTGCCTTCAGGCGCGGCACTCATGATGGTGTCGTGGATGCGCTCGGAAGCCGCGACCGCGCCCATGGGCAGCGCGCCATTGGTGAGACCCTTGGCCATGGTCATCAAGTCGGGCGTCACGCCGAAGGTTTGCGCCGCGAAGTTCTGGCCGGTTCGGCCGAATCCGGTGATCACCTCGTCGAACACCAGCAGGATGCCGTGCTGGTCGCAGATTTCGCGCAGCCGGGCGAGATAGCCCCTGGGCGGGACCAGGCAGCCTGTGGAACCGGCAATCGGCTCGACGAAGCACGCGGCGATGTTCTCCGATCCATAGAGCGCAACCATGCGCTGCAGGTCCTCGGCGAGTTCCACGCCGTGCGTGCCTTCGCCGGGCGTGAACAGGTTCTCCTTCAGGTGCGTGTGCCGCATGTGCACGATGCCCGGCAGCGTCGGCCCGAACTTGCGCCGGTTGTTGGCCATGCCGGACAGCGACACGCCGCCGAAATTCACGCCGTGGTAGGCGCGTTCACGCGAGATGAACATGTTGCGGCCACCCTGGCCGCGCGCCTGATGGTAGGCCAGAGCAATTTTCATGGCGGTATCGACCGCCTCGGAGCCGGAACTCGTGAAAAAGATGCGGTTCAGGTCACCTGGCGTCAGTTCCGCGACGCGCGTGGCCAGCTCGAACTGCTTGGGATGTCCGCGCGTGAACGGCGCGACGAAATCGAGTTCGCGCAATTGTGCGCTGACCGCATCAGCGATCTCCGTCCTGCCGTGGCCCGCAGCGCAGCAGAACAGCCCGGACGAGGCGTCGATGATGCGTTCGCCGCGGTCGTTCCAGTAGTACATGCCTTCCGCGCGCACCACCATCTTCGGTTCCAGCCTGAAGTCGCGGTTCGGCGTGAACGGCATCCAGTATTCGTCGAGCGAAGGCTGGCGTGCGGCGACCTGCTCGTGCAGTGTAGGTTCGGCCTTGCCCATATCACACTCCCCGGGAGACGTCCGCCGGCACACACCGGGTGTCGTCGATTGATCATTATGCCTTCGTATTCACGGCGCCGCGCTCGCGGTGGTTACATATCCGGGTGATCGCGCATAATTGCGAAACCATCGTTGCCCCTGAAAGAGACATCCATGCGTATCGGCGTGCCGAAGGAAATCAAGGTTCTCGAAAATCGGGTCGGACTGACCCCGGCCTCGGTGCGCGAGTTCGTCGCGCATGGACACGAGGTCGTCGTCGAGCACGATGCCGGCCGGGGCATTGGCATGGACGACGAGGCCTATGTCGCGGCAGGCGCAACGGTCGCCGCCACTGCGGACGAGGTATTCGCCGCGGCCGAGATGATCGTCAAGGTCAAGGAACCGCAGCCGGTCGAGTGCAGGCGGCTGCGCGAAGGCCAGATCCTGTTCACCTATCTGCACCTGGCGCCCGATCCGGAGCAGACCAAGGCGCTGGTCGACAGCGGCGCGGTCTGCATCGCCTACGAGACGGTGACCTCGCGCTCCGGAGGCCTGCCGCTGCTGGCGCCGATGTCCGAGGTGGCCGGACGCATGTCGGTGCAGGCCGGCGCGCATTTCCTGGAAAAGCCGCAGGGCGGCAAGGGGATGCTGCTGGGAGGCGTGCCCGGCGTGGCGCCGGCCAAGGTGGTCATCCTCGGCGGCGGCGTGGTGGGCACGCATGCGGCAATGATCGCGCTCGGCATGGGCGCCAATGTCACGGTGCTCGATCGCAGCCTGGAGGCGCTGACCGTCCTTTGGCGCCAGTTCGGCGCGGCGTTGAAGACCGAATTCTCGTCGCACGACTCGGTCGAACGGCACGTGACCCGCGCCGACCTGGTGATCGGCGGCGTGCTGATTCCCGGGGCATCCGCGCCCAAGCTCGTGTCGGCGCAGATGGTGCGCGCGATGCAGCCGGGATCGGTGATCGTCGACGTGGCCATCGACCAGGGTGGCTGTTTCGAGACCGCGCACGCGACCACGCATGCGGAGCCGACCTATGTCGTCGACGGCGTCATCCACTATTGCGTGGCCAACATGCCCGGCGGCGTGCCGCGCACCTCGACCTTCGCGCTGAACAACGCCACGCTGCCCTTTGGCCTGGCGCTGGCGGACAAGGGCTGGAAAAAGGCGCTCACCGATGACGAGCACCTGCGCAACGGGCTCAACGTCGCCTTCGGCAAGCTGACCTGCGCGCCGGTGGCCGAGGCGCTGGGCTATGCCTTCGTCGAGCCGCTGGCCGTCATGGGTTGACGGCGATCGCGCAGTCGCCGGCGCCGTTCACGCCGAAGACGCGAGTTGACCGGTCCAGGGCGATACGGGGCGACGACGCTAGGACTGCAGTTCGGTGAAGCGCCGGAAGATGTCCGACTCGGTGATCACGCCGACAAGTTTCCCTTGTTCGACCACCGGCAGTCCGCCGACCTTGTGCTCGAGCATCAACTGCGCCGCGTCCTTGAGCGTCGTCTCGGGCACCACGGTCACGACATGCTTGCTCATGACGTCGGAGACTTCGACGCGCGACTGCAGGAAACGAGTCGCCGCCAAGAGCAGGTCGCGCTCGGCAACGATGCCCACCAGCGCGCCCTTGCCATCGACGATGGGCAGGCGGCGCAGCTTGCGCCTTTGCATCAGCGCGAGCGCGGACTGGAAATCGGAGTCGACGGGCATGGTCACCGCCGGACTGGACATGCGTTCCGAAACTAACATGGTGTAACTCCTTTCAACCGTACGTGCGCCCTCGATCCCCCTTCACGCTAGCGCCGACCGAACTTCCTTGCCTTGATCCTGATCAGCGGTCATGTCCGCTGCATCTGCGGTTTCGTGGCGACGGCGTCGCCACGCGGGCGCGCGACAAATGATTGTTGTTAAAGGACAAACCACGAAATCCAGGGGCAGGGCGGGAAATGTCATCGGCGGTCAGGCCGGTGTCATCGCCGTGTAACAACGGCGCCGGATACTCGGGGGCGTCGAATCACACCTAGGACCGACCATGATCCGAAAAACGACATTCCAGACTTTCATCGCCGCTGCCGCAATGGCGTTCGGCCTCCAGGCCAATGCCGTCGACATCACCGGCGCCGGCGCGACCTTTCCCTATCCGATCTACGCCAAGTGGGCCGAGGCCTACAAGCAGAAGACCGGATCCGGGATGAATTACCAGTCGATCGGCTCGGGCGGGGGTATCGCCCAGATCAAGGCCAGGACCGTCGACTTTGGCGCGTCCGACATGCCGCTCAAGGCAGCGGATCTTGAAGCGGCGGGACTGATGCAATTCCCGGCGATCATCGGGGGCGTCGTGCCGATCGTCAATGTGGAGGGGCTCGCCCCGGGTGGGCTCAAGCTCACCGGTCCCCTGCTGGCGGACATCTACCTCGGCAAGGTCAAGAACTGGAACGACAAGGCGATCGCAGAACTCAATCCCGGGATCCAGCTGCCGACGCGAGCGATCACCGTCGTGCGCCGTTCCGACGGCTCGGGCACCACCTTCCTGTGGACCGACTACCTGTCGAAGGTAAGCCCCGACTGGAAGAGCAAGGTCGGCGCGTCCACCGCGGTCGCCTGGCCGGAAGGCGTGGGCGGCAAGGGCAATGAGGGCGTGGCGGCCTACGTCCAGCGCATCAAGGGTTCGATCGGCTACGTCGAATACGCCTACGCCAAGAAGAACAAGATGGCGCATGCACGCGTGAAGAACCGCGACGGCCAGTTCGTGCAACCCGATGACTCCGCATTCCAGGCCGCTGCGGCCGGCGCAGACTGGAAAGGGACTCCCGGCTTCGGCGCGATCCTCACCGACCAGCCCGGAGGCAAAAGCTGGCCGATCACCGGCGCGAGCTTCATCCTGATGTACACCAAGCAGGACAAGCCGCAGAACGCCGCGGAGGTGATGAAGTTCTTCGACTGGGCGTTCAAGAACGGCCAAGCGATGGCCTCGGAGCTCGACTACGTGCCGCTGCCGGAACCGCTGGTGCGCCAGATCGCCGACGCCTGGAGGACGCAGGTAAAGGACGCGTCGGGCAAGGCCGTCCGGGACTGAATGCGGCGCAGACCGAGAAGCGCGTCGCGGGCGGCGTCTGCTGCGTCCGCCCGGCGGTCGCCGGCGCGCGTTCACGGCCGGGTCGCCACCACGGGGTAACATGACGACCTCCTCCGACCCGACCGTCCCGCCGCCACCGATGCCCGGCGCCGTACTTCACGCCCAGCGAGAACCGAGTCCGCCGGCAACGCGGCGGTCGGCCAGCCTCTGGCAGGATTGGCTGTTCGAGCGCACGACGCAATTCTTCGCACTGTCCGTGCTGCTGGCGCTGCTCGCCATCCTGGGCGCGCTGACCTGGGCCGCGCTGCCCGCGCTGGAGAAATTCGGTTTCGGGTTCTTCACGACGAATGTCTGGAACCCCGTTACCAGCGACTATGGCGCGCTGGCGCCGATCTACGGCACGCTGGTCACCTCGGCGATCGCCCTGCTGATCGGCGTTCCGGTGAGTTTCGGCATTGCCTTGTTCCTGACCGAAATGTGCCCGCCCGTGCTCAAGCGCGCGCTGGGCACCGCCGTGGAATTGCTGGCGGCGATTCCCTCGATCATCTACGGCATGTGGGGCCTGTTCGTGTTCGCGCCGATCTTCGGCGACTACATCCAGCCCGCGCTGCAAGCGGTCCTCGGCGACATCTGGCTGCTGGGGCCGCTGTTCGAGGGCGCACCCAACGGCATCGGCATGCTGTCGGCCGGGGTCATCCTGTCGATCATGGTGATTCCGTTCATCGCCTCGGTGATGCGCGATGTGTTCGAGATCGTGCCCCCCGTGCTCAAGGAGTCGGCCTACGGACTCGGCGCGACGACCTGGGAGGTGGTGTGGAATATCGTCCTGCCCTACACCAGGGTCGGCGTCATCGGCGGCATCATGCTGGGGCTGGGCCGGGCGCTGGGTGAGACGATGGCGGTCACCTTCGTGATCGGCAACGCCTACACGATCAGCGCATCGCTGTTCGAGCCTGGGAATTCGATCGCCTCGGCGCTCGCCAACGAATTCAACGAGGCCGCGGACCCGGTCCACCGCGCATCGCTGATCGCGCTCGGCCTGGTGCTGTTTGCCCTGACCTTCGTCGTTCTCGCCCTGTCGCGAATGCTCATCGCCCAGCTTGCCAAGGGCGAGGGCAGCAAGACCTGAAGGGCCCGAGATGACGCCGACCTACCGCAAGCGCCTGTTCGTCAACCAGTTCAATCTGGCGATGTCGTTTGCCGCGATGGCCTTCGGCATGGCCTTTCTGCTGTGGATCCTCGGCGTGCTGTTCTACAAGGGCTTCGGCGCGCTGGCGCCGACGCTGTTCACCCAGATGACGCCGCCTCCCGGGTCGGCGGGCGGTCTGCTGAACGCCATCGTTGGAAGTCTGATGATCGTGGGAGTGGCCACCTTCATCAGCACGCCGATCGGCGTGCTCGCCGGCATCTATCTGGCCGAGTTCGGCAAGGACGGCTGGATCGCCCGCGCCACGCGCTTCATCAACGACATCCTGCTGTCGGCCCCCTCGATCGTGATCGGCCTGTTCATCTACACGGTCTACGTCGCCCGCGCCCAGCACTTCTCGGGGTGGGCAGGCTCGTTCGCGCTTGCGCTCATCGCCATTCCTGTGGTCGTCCGGACCACCGAGAACATGCTGCACCTGGTGCCCAACAGCCTGCGCGAAGCCGCGGTCGCACTGGGCGCGCCGATGTGGAAGGTGATCCTGCTGGTCACGCTCAAGGCGGTTCGCGGCGGCGTCATGACCGGCGTGCTGCTTGCCGTCGCGCGCATGTCGGGCGAAACGGCGCCACTGCTCTTCACCGCGCTCAACAACCAGTTCTGGAGCGCGGACATGAACGGACCGATGGCCAACCTGCCGGTGGTGATCTTCCAGTTCGCCATGAGTCCGTTCGAGGACTGGAAATCGTTGGCCTGGGCGGGTGCGTTGCTCATCACGCTGGCCGTGCTCATCATCAACATTCTCGCCCGCTCGGTGTTCCGGCAGGCGTCGGTGCGCTGAGGAAAATGGAATGAATCAGATCGCAAGGGTATCGCGGCCGGAGACGGCGGTGCCGGTCCTCCCGCCGTCCGCACCGAAGATGACCATCAGGAAGCTCGACTTCTACTACGGAAATTTTCATGCGCTGAAAGACAACAACCTCGACATTGCCGAACGTCGTGTCACCGCATTCATCGGCCCATCCGGCTGTGGCAAGTCGACGCTGCTGCGCACGTTCAACCGCATGTATTCGCTGTATCCGGGTCAGCGTGCCACCGGCGAGATAACCTTCAACGGCCAGAACATCCTCGAGCCGGGGGTCGACCTCAACATGCTGCGGGCCAAAGTCGGCATGGTCTTCCAGAAGCCGACGCCTTTTCCGATGTCGATCTACGACAACATTGCCTTCGGAGTCCGTCTGTACGAGAACCTGGGTCAGCGGGCGATGGACGAGCGGGTCGAGTGGGCGCTGACCAAGGCGGCGATGTGGGGCGAGGCCAAGGACAAGCTGAAGCAGAGCGGCATGGCGCTGTCCGGCGGCCAGCAGCAGCGGCTGTGCATCGCCCGTGCGGTATCGGTCAAACCCGAGGTGCTGCTGCTCGACGAGCCCACCTCGGCGCTGGATCCGATCTCAACCGCCAAGATCGAGGAACTGATCACCGAGCTCAAGGCCGATTACACCATCGCCATCGTGACGCACAATATGCAGCAGGCTGCGCGCGTGTCGGACTTCACCGCGTACATGTACCTGGGCGAATTGGTCGAGTTTGACGAAACCGACCAGATCTTTCTCAAGCCCAAGCGCAAGGAAACCGAGGACTACATCACCGGGCGCTTCGGCTAGGCACGCGAAGGCGACGGGGAGAGCAAGATGACCGAACACACGCACAAGCAATTCGACAACGAAATGGAAGCGATCCGCAGCGGCGTCCTGACCATGGGCGGCATCGTGGAGACGCAGCTCTCCCGCGCGATCGCGCTGCTCGAAGGCGAGGAAGGCGAGTCGGAACTCGATCTGGTTCGCGCCGATGAGCGGGCGATAAACCGGATGCAGGTCGACCTCGACCATCAGTGCAGTCAGATCATCGCCAAACGGCAGCCTGCGGCGATCGATCTGCGGATGATCCTGACCGTGACCAAGATCGTCAACGACCTGGAGCGCGTCGGCGACGAAACCAAGAAGGTCGCGCGTCGCGCCGCCCAGGCCGCCGGCCATCAACGCTTGGCGCAGGTGCTGAATTTCGATGTGGCGCGTGCAGCCGAGCGGGGCAAGGCCATGCTGCAGCTGGCACTGGATGCCTTCGCGCGCCTCGACGTCGAGGCCGCCGCCGAGGTGATCGACCTCGACGACGAGATCGATGCTGCGTTTGCGGCCGTCATGCGCCAGCTCATCAGTTACATGATGGAAGATCCGAGAACCATCTCGCCTGCGCTGGAAATCGTGTTCATCGCCAAGTCGATCGAACGCATCGGCGATCACGCCAAGAACATCGCCGAGGCCGTCGTGCAGGTGGTGATGGGCAAGGACGTGCGGCACGCGACTGCAGAGGAAATCCGCGCCGAGGTCGACCACGAATGACGCCGACCATCATGGTCGTCGAGGACGAGCCGGCCATACTTGAACTCCTGAAAGTCAATCTCGTCGACGCGGGCTACGAGGTGCTCGCGGCCGGTGACGCCGAGACGGCGCAGGCGTTGCTCAGGAATGCGTTGCCCGACCTGTTGCTGCTCGACTGGATGTTGCCCGGACTCTCCGGCCTGGCGTTGGCGAAACTGCTGCGCGCCGACGCGCGAACCAGGGAATTGCCGGTGATCATGATCACTGCGCGCTCGGACGAGGCGGACCGGGTGACCGGCCTCGAGGCCTGGGTGGACGACTACGTCACTAAGCCCTTTTCTCCGCGCGAACTGAAGGCGAGGATCAAGTCCGTGCTGCGCCGTCGCGCCCCCGAAGCGGCGCAGCTTGCGCTCACCGCCGGCCGCTTGACTCTCGATTCGACCACCCACCGGGTGACCGTGGACGGAGCGCCGGTCGCGCTGGGGCCGACCGAGTTCCGGCTGCTGCGCTATTTCCTGGCGCGACCCGAGCGCGTGCATTCGCGCGCGCAATTGCTTGACCAGGTCTGGGGCGACCATGTCTACATCGAGGAGCGCACCGTCGACGTGCACATCCGCCGGCTGCGGATGGCGCTCGAGCCCTTCGGCGAATCCGGATTGATCGAGACCGTGCGCGGCGCGGGATATCGCCTGGCGTTGCCGGCCTGACGCCGAAGTCGACCGTGTCCGAGACGATCACGCGCGTGCTGCACGGGCTCCTGCCGCCGGCCGCCGTGCTGGTCGTCGCGCTGGCGTTGTGGGCGTTGCTTGGCGCCGCGTGGGCGCTGCCCGCGCTTGCGTTCGGCTGGGGTGCGCTTTGGCTGCGCGAAATGCGCGCTATCGACAGGTTGACCCGCTGGGCGGGTGGTCGGCTCGACGCGCCGGTTCCGGAAGGCACGGGCCTGTGGGACGGCGCGTTCGCCGCACTGCACCGGCGTACACGAACGCGGACGGCGACCGAGCGTGATCTGTCGCACACCATCCGCCGCTTCCAGAACGCCGCGGAAGCGGTTCCCGATGGCATGGTCGTGCTCGACCGCGCCAATCGGATCCGCTGGGCGAACGCCCGGGCGCAGACGCTGCTCGCGCTCGAC
>JAQBEY010000084.1:0-5325 GCA_032123655.1 Betaproteobacteria bacterium | reverse complement strand
GCATGCCGTCGCGACCGTCCGGCGACACGATTCCCAGACGGATGCCAGCGACGTCGTCAACGCGGTTCTGCTGCGAAAAATTCATCGCACCGGGATGAAACGCGGTGATCTGGTTATCGTCGAGGTCGGTGATGATGAAGGCCTGCGCCGTATACGACCCGGGAACACCGCGCACGCCGTCGACGCCGATGCCGAAGGCATCGAGCCGTTCGCGATAGTCGCTCCCGTCGTCGCCGATGGTGGCCATCACCACCGGTTCGCCGCCGATGTGCTTGAGGTTATAGGCGATGTTGCCGGCGCAGCCACCCCACTCGCGGCGCATTTCGCCGATCTGGAACGACACCGACAGCACCTTCGCCTGATTCGGCAGGATGTGGCTGGAAAAATGGTCGGGGAACACCATGATGGTGTCGTAGGCAAGGGAACCGCAGACGAGCGTGCGCATGGCGTGGGCAGTCGGGAGATGGCGGGGGGCATCCGTGCCGAACACAGATGCGGCTCGAGGCCCCGGTGGGCCAAGGCCAAGACGCGATTCTACCGGGTCGCCCGCCTGGCGACGCGAAAATGCCGGGATTCAGGCAGCGGTTTCGCGACCGACGTCGCGGACCACGAACTGCTGGCGCCGGGAGACCGGCAGCGTCTCGACGACACCGGTCAGCAGGACCTCCCAATGCGCGTCGCCGTCGTCATTGGCCCGCCGTTCGAAGCCGCGGATGTGGTCGCGTGAAACCAGGCAATTGCGATGCACGCGCACGAATCGCGCACCGAACTCGCATTCGAGCCGGGTCAGCGACTCCTCGAGCAGGTACTCGCGCGTGGCCGTGCGGATGGTGATGTATTTCAGTTCCGCCTTGAGATAGATGATCTCGTCGAGGGGAACCAGCACCACGCGCGAACGTTCGGTGACCGACAGGAAGCGACGCGATGCGGCCGGAAGCTGCGCCAGCCGCTCCGCGCTGACCGGCTTCAGGCGCGGCACCTTCTCCAGCGCCAACAGCAGGCGCTGCACGCGCACCGGCTTCATCAGATAGTCGATGGCGTTCACCTCGAACGCCTGCACCGCGTGCTCATGAAACGCCGTGGTGAATATGACCACCGGCGGGTGCGCCAGCTTGAGCAGGTGGCGCGCGAATTCGATGCCGTCCATGTCCGGCATATGTATGTCAGTGAGGACGAGATCTGCCGGCGCGCTCTGCAGCACGTCGAGCGCTTCGCGCCCGTTTCCGGCCTCGCCCACCACGGCCAGCGGCAGTCGGGCCGCGCAATCGTCGAGAAGCTCGCGCAAACGCCGGCGCGCAGGCGCCTCATCGTCGACCACCAGCACCCGGAGCAGCGACTCAGCCATTGGCAACCTTCCCCACCGCGGCCAGCGCGGTCGGCTGCGCGAGCCGCAGCGCGACGCGAAGCGACGGATCCTTGCCTGCCGGCGGGCCCGCCACGTGCGACTTGCCCCGGTCCCCGGCGGCGGCATCCGGCCCGGCCACGCGGTAGGGCATGCGGATGTGCACCTCGTAGGCGTTGGTGGTCACGCGCGATTCCAGACTTGCCTCCGCATCGAAATGCAGCGCCAGGCGCTCGCGCACATTGGCCAGCGCCATCTTGTTGCCGGAGTGATGCGAGCCACCCTTGGCACTGTATGGATTGCGCAGGATCGCGTGGACCTCGCCGCGCACGACGAACAGGTTGATCGAAACCGTTCCCGGCGTGCTCGACGGCTCGATGCCGTGATAGACCGCGTTCTCCAGCAGGGGCTGCAGCAGCAGGGGCGGCACCAGCGCATCGCCCGGCATGCTCTTCACGTTCCAGTCGACGACGAGTCGCGGACCCAGCCGCAACTGCTCGAGTTCGAGGTACTGCCGGCACAGCTCGACCTCGTCGGAGAGCGGCGCCAACTGACGGTTATCGCGCATCAGCACGCGGAACAGATCGGCCAGGTCCTGCAGCGCCATCTCGGCGCGCCTGGGTTCGCTGCGCACCAGCGACAGCACGGCGTTGATGCTGTTGAACAGGAAGTGCGGCCGAATTCGAGCCTGCAGCGCCTGCAACCGCGCCTCGGTGATCGCCGGCGACAGCGCGCGTGCGCGCAGGTTGAAATAGGCCAGCAGAATGGCGCAGGAGAGCAGCGCCCAGATCAGCCAGCGGAACAGCGTCCCCGGGGTCACGGGCACGATGCGCGCGAACAGCGGGTACAGCAGCAATCCGGTGACCAGCGTGACCAACACGACCATGGCCGCGCCGGTCGCGTAGGGCGCCCGAACCAACCGGGGCGAGGCCGCCCACAGCACGGCAAGCACCACGAACAGCCACGGTTCGACGATCGTGGTCGCCTGCGTCCAGGCCGCCAGCATGCCGGTCGGCGACGTCTCGACCGCAAATGCGATCACCACCGCGCCCGCGTTGACGCCGACCAGAATCCGCAGGATCGTGCCAATGTTGCGCAGATCCGGCAGGCCGGGGGAGTCCGCGATTTGCCTTATAATCGGCTTCATGTCATTGGCGGCATGCAAGCATCGTGCCTGCCATGGTATTCCAGCTGGCGCCATCTTCGGAGACGCCGGGTTCCTGACCAACCTGCGGCGGTAGCGCGACGAGCCTTCAAGGCCGCCTCAAGGCCATTGTCGGCAAGCGGCGCGACCGACGCAAGACGAATCGACTGCCCACCGGCCCGCCCCATGACCGATCCCGACCCGAAACTGTCCGCCAACACGGTCCCCGGGGGTTGGTCCGGGCGCTTCGCCGAACCGGTCGCCGAGCGGGTCAAGCGGTTCACCGCTTCGGTCGATTTCGACCGCCGGCTTGCCCGGGCCGACATCGCCGGTTCACTCGCGCACGCCCGCATGCTGGAGGGTGCCGCGATCATTTCGGCCGGCGACCTGGCCGACATCGAGCGCGGCCTCGTGGCAATCGGCGAGGAGATCGCGCAGGGCAGCTTCAAGTGGTCGCGCGACGACGAGGATGTCCACCTCAACATCGAACGCCGGCTCACGGCGCTGGTGGGTGACGCCGGCAAGCGCCTGCATACCGGGCGCTCGCGCAATGACCAGATCGCCACCGACGTCCGCCTCTGGCTGCGCGGCGAAATCGATGCGCTGGTCTGCGCGCTGACGGCGCTGCGCCGGGCCTTCATCGACCTCGCCGAGCTCAACGCCGACACGATCATGCCGGGATTCACCCATCTGCAGGTCGCGCAGCCCGTCACCTTTGGTCACCATCTGCTCGCCTACGACACCATGTTCGCCCGTGATGTCGCGCGCCTCGGCGACTGCCGCAAGCGGGTCAACCAGCTGCCGCTTGGCGCGGCGGCGCTCGCCGGCACGTCGTACCCGATCGACCGTGAACGCGTCGCGCGCGAGCTTGGCTTCGAGGGCCTGTGCCCGAATTCGCTCGATGCGGTGGGCGACCGCGACTTCGCGATCGAATTCGAGGCAGCAGCGGCGCTGATCATGATTCATCTGTCCCGGTTTGCCGAGGAGCTCGTTCTCTGGTCGAATCCGCGCTTCGGTTTCGTCACCCTCGCCGACCGTTTCTGCACCGGCAGTTCGATCATGCCGCAGAAGAAAAATCCGGACGTGCCCGAACTCGTGCGCGGCAAGACTGGTCGCGTGGTCGGCCATCTGGTGTCGCTGCTGGTGCTGATGAAGGCGCAGCCGCTCACCTACAACAAGGACAACCAGGAAGACAAGGAACCGCTGTTCGACACCGTGGACACGCTGGCCGACACGCTGGCGATCATGTCCGACCTCGTGGCGACCGGAATCACGCCGAACGTGGCGCGCATGCGTGCGGCGGCGAGCGAGGGATTCGCCACGGCCACCGATCTCGCCGACTACCTGGTTCGCGCCGGACTGCCGTTCCGCGACGCGCACGAGGCGGTCGCCCGCGCCGTCCGCCATGCCGAGGGCAAGGGCTGCGACCTCGCCGACCTTTCGGTGACGGAATTGCGGCAATTCTCGCCGCTGGTCGGCGACGATGTACATGTGGTGCTCACGCTCGAGGGTTCGGTCGCCAGCCGCGATCACCCCGGCGGCACGGCACCGCGACAGGTACGCGCCGCCGCCGCGGCCGCACGCGCAACGCTTTCCGCAACTCGATAAAAGGACCAATATGAAACTCGCATTCCTGGGACTGGGCGTGATGGGCTACCCGATGGCAGGCCACCTCGCCAAGGCCGGTCACGAGGTCACCGTGTACAACCGTTCCGCGGCCAAGGCCGCTCAATGGGTCGCGGCGCACGGCGGCAAGAGCGCGGCCACGCCGGCCGAGGCCGCCAAGGGCGCGCAAATCGTCATGATGTGCGTGGGCAACGACGACGACGTGCGCGCGGTCGCCAACGGCGCCGACGGCGCGCTCGCCGGAATGTCCGCGGGGACCACCCTGGTCGATCACACGACGGCTTCGGCGCTGGTCGCCCGCGAGGTGCATGCCGCCGCCAAGGCCAAATCGGTCGCCTTCCTCGACGCGCCGGTCTCGGGCGGGCAGGCCGGTGCGGAAAACGGCAAGCTGACGATCATGGTCGGCGGAGAGCCGGAGGTATTCGCGAACGCGGAAAAGGTGCTCGCGACCTACGCGCGGGCGGTGACGTTGCTGGGCGGCCCCGGCAGCGGGCAACTGACCAAGATGGTCAACCAGATCTGCATCGCCGGCCTGGTGCAGGGATTGTCCGAGGGCATCAATTTCGCGCAGCGCGCGGGCCTCGATGCGGAGCGCGTGCTGGACGTGATCAGCAAGGGAGCGGCGCAGTCCTGGCAGATGGAGAACCGGGGCAAGACGATGGTCGCCGACAAGTTCGATTTCGGCTTCGCCGTCGACTGGATGCGCAAGGATCTTTCGATCTGCCTGGCCGAAGCGCGCAGCAACGGGGCGGCGCTGCCGGTGACCGCGGTGGTCGATCAGTTCTACTCGCGCCTGCAGGCCGCGGGCGGCGGCCGCTGGGACACGTCGAGCCTGATCCGATTGCTGCGCGACGAATCTTGATCGCCGGTCCGGGTCGCGGGGGACTTGCGCTCCTGCTCCTCGCCGCATCGACCTGGGGCACGGCCGCTCCGGCGCCGGTGACCTTGTCCAACGCCTGGATGCGGCCTGCCCCGACGGACGCTGCGCTGGCGCGTGCCTACGTCGACATCGCCAGCACCGCAACACTCGAGCTCAAGGGCGCGACCTCGCCGGCCGCGCAACGCGTGGAAATCGTCGTAGTGCTGGTCGTGCCTTCGGATCGCGACCCGGCGCCGGAAACGGTGGTGAGCACGCTGCCGGTGCCGGCGGGGGCCACCACCCGCCTCGCCTACCGCGGCAGCCACCTGCGCCTGGTCAACATGCGGCAGGACG
>JAQBEY010000083.1:0-54372 GCA_032123655.1 Betaproteobacteria bacterium | reverse complement strand
GCGCTTGCATGACGTTCAGTACATCGTCGCAGGCGGCGGCGTTCCAGGTGGATTTCGATCCAGACCTGTTTCTGGGCGTGGCAACGTTCGAACTGACGGCGCCCTGTCTGGCGAATGATGGCTTATTCACCGGATTGAGCTTGTTCAAGCTCGGGAAGAGCGGCTGTCTCGTGTCGCTCCTGGGTGCGCACATCACCATCGACGGCGGGGTCACCTATACGGACTACGTTCCCTTGTTCCCGCCCTTCGTTGTGCTCTCCGGCCTGAGCATCGAGAACCACCTACTTGCCGGTCTTGGGACGTTTTCATTCCTCCCGATCGTGCTGAACGAACTGGAGCCTCCTCCCGAGCTGCTGGCCTTGTCATTTGCGAGCCTTCAGTTCGAGCACGAGTGTCACGCGCTGCTGGGATTCACCCTTGCAGGTGATGTCTCTTTCCAGGGTTGTGGGGAGGGCGGCCTGCAGCCTGCCTTGTACGGTGAAATCACCTCGATTACGCAGGTGCCCGAACCGGCGACGCTCGCCCTGATCTTCGGCGCCGGCCTCGCGGGATGGCTGACGCGGCGCCGCAAACGCGCGGTCTGAGCCTTTCGGCAATTCGCGCGACGCCCGCCAGAAGGCAACTTCGGCGGGCGTTGTTTCGTCAGGCGGTGACCGGCACGACCGTGGACAGGGCCAGCGTGCGCTCGACGGTTTCGTCCAGCTTCGTGGTCCGGCCGACCGCCCAAACGGACTCGAATTCCGCCGCACCCAGCGTTTCGCGCACCGCGTCGACGCGCCGCTCCCAGGCTTCCTGGTTCAGCGGCGATCGCGGTAGCAGGCGCGACTCGCGGACAGCGCCTACCGAGGCATAGATTCGCACGGCATCCTCCCATTGGCGCCCCTGCTGGAGGATCTCCGCATAGTCTTCGAGGCAATCCGCGATCTCGCCGTTCATGGCGAATGACTGGAATGCGCGCAGCGCTTCCTTGAGCCGCAGGCGCGCGGCCTCAGGTTCGCCTCCAGCGGCGTCCGTCCTGCCCAGACGCCAGGCCGCGATCGCCTCGCCGCGCTTGTCCTGCGCGTCCCGGCAGATCGTCTCGGAGCGCGTGTAGTGTTCGCGTGCCGCGGCAAGGTCGCCCGCGTGCAGCGCGAGGTCGCCCAGACCGCGCTCGCAATCGCTCTCCAGCTCCCGATGCTGCACCGACGTGGCGATTGCCAGGCCCTGCTCCAGGTACGAACGGGCGCTGGCGTTATCGTTCAACTGCACGCAGATCTCACCCAGGTGGTGCAAGCCGATGCCTTCGCCGATCGGTTCGTTCAGCTGGCGAAAGATGGCCAGCGCCGACTCCGCTTCCTCGCGCGCCTGCGCCGCATCGCCTTCGCTCAGGTGAATGCCGGCCAGCATCGCCAGGCTCGCGGCGGTCTCGCGCGGATGGTCGAGGCGGCGGCGTATCTCGATGCACTCGCGCAGCATCGCCTTGGCCTCGACGTGGTCGCTCTGGTTGGTCGCCAGAACGCCGCCCACGTAGAGCGCGAAGGCGCGGGGCACGTTCGGTTCCTTGATCGCCGGCAGCGCCAAGGCCGCGCGCACGATACCGCGGCCCTCGGTCGAGTAACCGCGCAGCGTCCAGAAGCGCATCAGCGCGACGATGTACTTGACCGCGATGACGGTGTCCACGCCACCGGCCAGCGCCAATGCGATCGCGGCGCGGATGTTGTCGAGCTCGACCTCGAGCCGCTGGGTCCATTCAGCCTGCTCGGCACCCTGCAGTTGTTCGCGCGCGGTCTTGGCGAGTTCGAAGAAATAATCGCAATGCCGCTTGGCCGTCGCCTGGAATTCGTCTCCGGAATACAGCCGCTCCTGCGAAAACTCGCGGATCGTCTCAAGCATGCCGTAGCGCGTGCCATCGTCGCTCTGCTCGATCAGCACCAGCGATTTCTCGACCAGCGACGCGACCAGGTCGACGACGTCATAGGGGTCGAGCGGCTCCGCGCCGCCCACGGCCTCCGCTGCGGTGAGGTCGAAGCCGCCGGAAAAAACCGAAAGCCGGTCGAGCAGCGTCATTTCGTTCGGCTGCAGCAGGTCGTAGGACCATTGCACCAGCGCCCGCAGCGTCTGCTGGCGCTCCAGCGCGACCCGGCTGCCGCCGGTGAGCAGTTTGAACCGGTCCTTGAGTCGCGCATTGATGTCGTCGATCGCCATTGAGCGCACGCGCGCAGCGGCGAGTTCCAGCGCCAGCGGAATGCCTTCGAGCCGGGCGATGAGCTCGGCCACTGCGGACGCATTGCGTTCGCTCAGGGCAAAGTCGGGCCGATGCAGGCGGGCACGCTCGACGAACAGCTGCACGGCATCCGAGCGCAGCAGATGTTCAAGACCGGCCTTGCGGTCCGGCACGGACAGCGGCAGCACCGGAAATGTCTGCTCGCCCGGGACGTGCAACGCCTCGCGGGTCGTGGCGATGATCCGGACGTCCGGCCCTGCCCGAAGCAGCGCGTTGGCGAGCTGGGCGCTGGCATCCATCAGATGCTCGCAGTTGTCGATCACGAACAGCGCCTTGTGCTTCTTGATGTGCGCGCAGAGCGTCTGCATCAGCGGCTTGCCCGGCTCCTCCTGGATGCCGAGGATCTGCGCCGTCTCGCCCGGGACCAGTCCTGGATCGCGGATCGGCGCGAGGTCGAGGAACCAGACGCCGTCGGAGAACTCCTCCAGCATGTCCGCCGCAATCTGCAGCGACAGCCGCGTCTTGCCGTGGCCGCCCATCCCCAGCAGCGTGAGCAGGCGCGTCTCGCCCAACAATCGTTTCGCCTCGGCAAGCTCGCGTTCGCGACCGACGAAGGAGGTGAGCTGCTGCGGGAGGTTGTTGGGCGTTGCCTCCAGCGAGCGCAATGCCGGGAATTCGTGCCGCAACTGCGGGTGGACGAGTTGAAACAGCGACTCGGCAGCGCCCAGGTCCCGCAGGCGCACCGCGCCGAGGTCCCGAAGCTCGAAGTCCGCCGGCAGGCGATCGCCGACATTGTCATGCAGTGCCTGCGAGACGAGCACCTGCCCGCCATGCGCCGCGCCCTGGATGCGCGCGGCACGGTTCACCGGCGCGCCGAACACGTCGCCGTCGCGACGCTCGACCATGCCGACGTGGATGCCGCAGCGGATGCGCAACGTCAAGCCATGCGTGACCGCGGCATCGGCGAGCGAGTGCTGCATCGTCACCGCGGCTCGCAAACCGCTGACCGCGTCGGGGAACACGGCGTACATGCCGTCGCCGATCATCTTGACGACGGTGCCGCCGTTCTCGCCAACGGCCGCGCGCGAAAGCGTATCGTGGACTGCCAGCGCCAGCGACATGGTCGCCCCATCCTTCTCCCACATCCGGGTGCTGCCCTCGATGTCGGTGAACATGATGGTGGTGAGGCCCTGCGGATCCACTCCCGTTCCACTCCTTCCGCGTATCAAGCTACGACACTCTACGCCAGCGGCACCGGACCTCCACCGCAGGAATTCACATGTTGCGCAGCCACGCGGTGGAACGCGCCGACCATGCCAGGCGCGGCGGGCTGCGGTCGGTTGCGCGCCTCTTCGCCCGGCACGCTGGTCATTGCACTGATTTTCGCGGCGCCTTGGTGTCGATGTCGAGGTACTGCCATGGGTGTTGGTTGAACGGATTGTATTTGTAGCCGATCACCCATGGATACACGACCACGTTCTCGATCCGGAAGGAATTCAATTTCCACGGACCGTAGGCCGCGGCGATCTTCGACATTTCCCGAACCAGTTTCGCGCGTTGCGCGCCATCCGGAAGGCTCTTCGACTCGACGTAAAGGCGGTCGTAGTCCGCCTGCCTGAATCGCGAAAGATTGCCGAGTCCGGCGTTGGGGCCGTAGAGCATGCCCAGGAAACTGTAGCCCTCGGTCGACGTCGACGTATTGGCCAGCTGCCACATCTGCAATTGTCCCCCGCGTGCCATCTTGAGCAGGTCGGGCCACTTGCGGGTGACCATCTCGATTTTCACGCCGATCGCGGTCATGTTCCGCTGCCAAAGTTCGTCGTACTGACGTTCGAGCACGCTGGGCGAGGTTCCGCGATGGAGCACCATGGACTTGCCGTCGGGAAGATCGCGCCAGCCGTCCTTGTCACGATCGATGTAGCCGAACCGGTCCAGCAGCGCCTTTGCCCCTTCCGGGTCGAACCCGGCGTCGAACCGCGCTTTGGCATCGTGACCCGACACACCCGGCGGCAGGATCTGCGTCGCCGGCAGTCCCTGCCCGTTGCGCAGGATGCGGATTTCCTCCTCGACGTTGTAGGCCATCCCGATCGCGCGGCGCAATGCGATCCTGTCATTGGCGTAACCGCCGACGATCGGGTCCTCCATGTTGAAGTAGGTGTAGGTGATCGACGGCTGGACTCCGCGCTGCAGGACGACGCCGACCTCGGCGAAGCGCGCCTTCAGCGTGTGGTCCGGTTCCATCACGTTGGGCACCAGATCGGTGGGCAGGTCGAGATAGTCGATTTCGGCCTTCTCGAACGCCAGCACGCGCGGGTTGCCCTCGTCCATGATCGCGATCTCGACGCGCCCTATCAGCGGCAGCGTCTTGCCGCGCATGCGCGTGTTGGCATCCTTGTCCGCCGGATCGGCGCTTTGCACATAGGGAATGCCGCGAAAATCCGGATTGGCTTCGAGCACGATCTGCTGCCCGCGCCGCCACTGCTTCAGCCGGTAGGGGCCGGTGCCGACCGGATTGGCCATCGCAAATCCGCTGGTGTCGCCGTAGGCATCGATAACCTCGCGCGCGACCGCGCCGGCCGAGGAGGAGGTGAGGTCGGCCGTCAGATCCCACCACGGATGCGTGAGCTTCAGCCGCAACGTGTAGCGGTCGATCACTTGCAGGCCCTCGACCGGGGCGTCGTAGTCGAATTTTCCGGTGGCCTTCGCTTTCGCAACCAGCGCGTCCATGCCGACGAATTTGCCGTCGAATAGATCCAGCGCCGGCGAACGCAGTTTCGGGTCGACGATCCGCTTCCAGGTGTAGGCGTAATCGGCGGCGGTCAACTCGCGCTTCTTCCCCTTGAACGCAGCATCGGCGGCGAAATATGTTCCCGGCCGGATCCGGATCGTCCACTGCGTGCCGTCCTTGGATGCTTCCGGCATCGCCTCGGCCGTGTTCGGCACGACCTGGTGTGGTCGCGCGCGAAAATCGTAGCGAAACGGTGGCTCGAAAATCGCCCGGGTCACGTAGCCTGAGTAAAGGTCCGAAATCGCCTGCGGATCGAAGCCGGTTTCGGCAGCGCGGAACACCACGCGCAATACCTTGCCCGGATCCGCCTGCGCCGCCGCGCCGACCGGCAGCATGGCGCACCACGCCAGCAGCAGCGTTCGCAGGCACGCGCCCGCCGCAATGACACGAATAGCCGCCATCACTGTACCGGCACGCGCCGGGACTTCAGGTCGACGTCGAGGTATTGCCAGGGATGAGTGTTGAATACGTTGAGCTTGTAGCCCTCGACCCACGGATAGACCATGACGTTCTCGTACCGGTAGGCATTGATCTTCCACGGCGCAAAGGCGGCGACGATCTTCGACATCTCGCGCATCAGCCTCGACCGCTCCGGGCTGTCCGGCAGGCGCTTGGACGCCTCGTAGGCGCGGTCGTAGTCGGCCTGCTTGAATCGCGACAGGTTGGCGAGCCCGGCATTGGGTCCGTAGAGCAGGCCGAGAAAGCCGTAGCCCTCGGTGGTCGTCCCGCGATTGCCCAGTTGCCACATCTGCAGACTGCCGCCGCGCGCCATCTTGAGCAGGTCCGGCCATTTCTGGGTGACGAAGTCGATACGGATGCCGACCGCGGTCATGTTGCGCTTCCACAACTCGTCGTACTGACGCTCGAGCGCGGATGGCGTGGTTCCTTTTTTCAGCACCAGCGGCTTGCCGTCCGGCAGATCGCGCCAGCCGTCCTTGTCGCGGTCGATGTAACCGAACCGGTCGAGCAGCGCCTTGGCGCCCGCCGGATCGTATTTGGTATTGCCGACAAATTTCGGATCGTGCCCGGCCACGCCCGGGGGCACCACCTGCGACGCCCACTCGGCCTGTCCCTGCCGGATCACCCGCGCCTCCTCGTCGACGTTGTAGGCCATGCCGATCGCCCGGCGCAGCGCGATTTTTTCGTTGCTGTAGCCGCCGACCACCGGGTCATCCATGTTGAACCAGGTATAGGTGATGCCGGGAATGATGCCGCGCTGGAGCACCACGCCCGCCTTGGTGAAGCGCGGCTTCAGCCGGTGGTCCGGTTCCATCACATTGGCGACCAGATCGACGGGCACCTCGATGTAGTCGAGGTCGGCCTTTTCGAAAGCCTGCAGCCGCGGGTTCGCCTCCTCGATGACCGAGATCTCTATCCGGCCGATGAACGGAATCCGCTTGCCCTTGTACTTCGCCATCAGCGCAGCGTCAGCGGGATCGCTGCTCTCTGGATAACGCGTCTCGCGAAAGCTGGGACTGGCCTCGAGGATGATCTTCTGGCCGCGTCGCCACTCTTTCAATCGGTAAGGTCCGGTTCCGACGGGATTGGCCATCACCCAGCCGCTGCCATCGCCGTAGGCCTCGACCACCTCGCGAGCGATCGCCGACGTGCCGGTCGTCGTCATATCGGCGAGCATGTCGTACGACGGGTAGGTGAGCTTCAGACGCAACGTGTACCTGTCGATGAGCTGCATGCCCTCGATCGGCGCGTCATAGTCGAGCTTGCCACTCTGCTTCGCCTTGGCCAACAGCTTGTCCATGCCGACGATCTTGCCGTCGAACAATTCCAGCTGCGGCGAGCGCATGCGCGGGTCGAACGTGCGCTTCCAGGCATACAGATAGTCGGCTGCAGTCAATTCGCGCTTCCTGCCCTTGAACGCGGGATCGTCGATGAAATGGGTGCCCGGCTTGACCTTGATGGTCCAGGTGAGTCCGTCCTTGGAGATTTCCGGCATGGCCGCCGCAGTGTTGGGCACGATCCTGTAAGGTCGCGAGATGTAGTCGTAGCGGAACAGCGGATCGAACATCACCCGGTTCACGTAGTTTGAATACAGGTCCGACGAGGCCTGCGGGTCGAAGCCCGTCTCGGCGATCAGGAACGCGACCTTTAGCACCTTGTTCGGATCGGCCTGCCCGTGCGCGGGACCGCTGCCCACGACAAGCGTTGCCGCAAGAAGCAGCGGGACGATCCGTGAGCGCATCACAGGACCTTCTCGATATCGGGGCCGAGTGACTCGGGCGTGTCGTTGGGCGCGTAGCGCGCGACCACCTTGCCATCACGGTCGACCAGGAACTTGGTGAAGTTCCACTTGATCGATTCGCTGCCCAGCAGGCCCGGTTTCTCGGCCTTCAGGAACCGATAGATCGGCGCGGCGTTCTTGCCATTGACATCGACCTTGGCGAACAGCGGAAAGGTGACTCCGAAATTCAACTCGCAGAACTGCGCGATCTCCTCTTCGGTGCCCGGCTCCTGACCGCCAAACTGATTGCAGGGAAAACCCAGGATCTCCAGACCCCTGGGCTGATACTTCCTGTAAAGTTTTTCCAGGCCCTTGTATTGCGGCGTGAATCCGCACTTGCTCGCCGTATTGACCACCAGCATGGCCTTGCCGGCATAGCGGCTGAGTTCGACCGGCTTGCCGTCGATATCGTTGACGGTGAATTCGTGGATCGAGGTCATCGCAGGACTCCTTTTACGACAAGAATACGGAATTCAAGATGCAATCAAGCGGCGGTGCCGCCAGCCGGACTCAGTCGGGCGCGCCAAAGCCGCCGCCACTCGGCGTCTCGATCACGAAGACATCACCCGGCAACATCTCGATTCTGGCGGTTGCGCCGAAATCCTCGCAGCCGCCAGCGGCCCGCTCGACCCAGTTGCGCCCGACCTCGCCGGCCGCACCACCGGCCACGCCGAAGGGTGGAACTCGCCGATGGTTGGCCAGGATGACCGCGGTCATGGCCTCGAGAAAGCGTACCCGCCGCGTCGCGCCGTCGCCGCCGCGGTGTCGGCCCTTGCCTCCGCTGCCGCGGCGGATGGCGAACGACTCGAGGCACACCGGAAAGCGCCACTCGAGCACCTCCGGATCGGTGAGTCGCGAATTGGTCATGTGCGTCTGCACGACACTCGCGCCGTCGAAATCCGGACCCGCGCCGCCCCCCCCGGAAATCGTTTCGTAATACTGGTAGGTGTCGTTGCCAAAGGTGAAATTGTTCATCGTGCCCTGCGACGCGGCGAGCACACCCAGCGCACCGTACAGCGCGTCGGTCATCACCTGCGAGGTCTCGACGTTGCCGGCGACGACCGCCGCCGGATAGCGGGGACTGAGCATCGACCCTTCCGGAATGACGATGTGCAGCGGCTTCAGGCAACCTGCGTTCATCGGAATTTCATCGTCGACCAGCGTGCGGAAGACGTAGAGCACTGCCGCCTTGCAAACCGCGGACGGCGCGTTGAAATTGGTCGGTTGCTGGTCGCTGGTCCCGGTGAAATCGATGGTTGCCTCGCGCGCGGCCCGGTCGATCGAGATCGCCACGACGATCTTCGCGCCGCTGTCCATCTCGTACTCGAAGCGGCCGTCGCTGAGCACGTCGAGCACGCGTCGCACGGCCTCCTCGGCGTTGTCCTGCACATGCCCCATGTAGGCGCGCACGACAGGCAGGCCGAAATGCGCAACCATCTTGCCCAGCTCCTCCGCGCCACGCGCGCATGCAGCCACCTGCGCGCGCAGGTCGGCGAGATTCTGCTCGACGTTGCGCGACGGATAGCGGCCGGACGCAAGGATCGTGCGCATTTCGGCGCCGAGGAAACGTCCCTGGTCGACCAGTTGCACGTTGTCGAGCAATACGCCTTCCTCTTCGACGTGAACGGAATCGGGCGGCATCGAGCCCGGCGTGATGCCGCCGATGTCGGCATGATGGCCGCGCGACGCGACGAAGAATTCCGGCACGGCGGCGTCGAGGAACACCGGGGCAATCACCGTCACATCGGGCAGGTGCGTACCGCCGTTGTAGGGTGCATTCAGCACGAACACATCGCCCGGGCGCATCGACCCTTCGCGACGATCGATGATGGTGCGCACCGACTCGCCCATCGAACCCAGGTGGACCGGCATGTGCGGCGCGTTGGCGATCAGGTTGCCCGAGGCATCGAACAGCGCGCAAGAGAAGTCGAGCCGCTCCTTGATGTTCACCGAATAGGCGGTGTTGGCAAGCGTGACGCCCATCTGCTCGGCAATGGCCATGAACAGATTGTTGAACACCTCGAGCAGCACCGGGTCCGCCGTGGTGCCGATGGCGTGGACGCGCCGTGCCGCCTCGACGCGCTCCAGCACCAGATGGTCGCGCGGGGTCAGGCTCGCGCGCCAGCCTGGCTCGATCACCGTCGTCGCATTGCGCTCGCGGATCACTGCCGGCCCGACGATCGCGTCGCCAGGACGCAGGTCGTCACGGTCGTGGATTTTCGCTTCGTGAAATGCGCCTTCGGCATATACCCGGTTGGTCGCGATCGTTGCCAGCGGGCCGTCGCGCGGCGCGAACACCGGCGGTTCGTCGACCGCGTCCTGCGTCCTCCCGATGGCCTCGACCGCCACCGCTTCGACCACCAGCGACTTGTCGGGCATCAGGAATCCATATTGCTGCCGATAGCGCTTCTCGAATTCCGCGACAATCGGTGCCGATTCGCCGGCCATCGGGATCTCCAACGTGGTGTCGGTACCCTCGTACTTGAGGTGCAGCGTCCGCTCGCAACTCACGCGATCCACGGGAATTCCCTGCCCGATCACCTCGGTGCGCGCCGTAGCCTCGAGCGGCCCGAAAAGCGCGTCCGCGGCTTCGAGCGTCGCGGCCGAGAGCACCTCCTCCAGCGCCTGCTGGCGCAGCGCTCGCACGTCGGCCAAGCCCATGCCGTAGGCCGAAAGCACGCCCGCCAGCGGATGGATGAACACCCGCGTCATTCCCAGCGCATCGGCGACCAGGCAAGCGTGCTGGCCACCCGCGCCGCCGAAGCAGCACAGCGTGTACTCGGTGACGTCGTAGCCGCGCTGCACGGAGATATGCTTGATGGCGTTGGCCATGTTCTCGACCGCGATCGCCAGAAATCCCGCCGCCACCGCCTCGGGCGCGCGCCTGATGCCGGTGCGCGCCGTCACGTCCGCGGCGAGCGCCTGGAATTTCTCGCGCACCACCACCGCGTCGAGCGGTGCGTCTCCGGACGGGCCAAACACCCGCGGAAAGAGTTCCGGGTCGAGTTTGCCCAGCATCACGTTGCAGTCGGTGACGGTAAGCGGGCCGCCACGCCGGTACGCCGCCGGTCCCGGGTTGGCGCCGGCCGATTCGGGGCCGACGCGAAAGCGTGCGCCGTCGAAACTGCAGATCGAACCACCGCCCGCGGCCACGGTGTGGATGCTCATCATCGGCGCGCGCAGCCGCACACCGGCAACCTCGGTGACGAAGGCCCGCTCGTATTCGCCGGCCCAGTGCGTGACGTCGGTGGAAGTGCCTCCCATGTCGAAGCCGATGATGCGGTCGAAGCCGGCCGAGCGCGACACCTCGACCGCGCCGACGATTCCGCCTGCAGGACCTGACAGGATCGCGTCCTTGCCCTGGAACAGGTGCGCATCGGTGAGGCCGCCGGAAGACTGCATGAACTGCAGCCGCGGCCCCTTCGACACGGCGGCACCGCCGTCTTCGCCCCCCCGGAGTTCAGCTTCGACCTGTCCGACATAGCGCCGAAGGATCGGCGACAGGTAGGCATCGACGACAGTGGTGTCGCCGCGCGACACGAGTTTCATCAGCGGGCTGACTTCGTGCGAAACCGAGACCTGCGCGAAACCAATCGATCGGGCCAGTATCGCCAGCGCCTGTTCGTGCTGCGGAAAGCGGTAACCATGCATCAGGACAATGGCAACCGCACGAATTCCGTCCGCATGCACGGCCCGCATCTGCGTTTCCGCCGCGACCAGGTCGAGCGGCCACAGAACGTCACCGTGCGCACCAATGCGCTCGTCCACCTCGACCACCCGTTCGTAAAGAAGCGTAGGCAACTCGATCCGGCGCACGAAGAGCTTGGGCCGGTTCTGATAGCCGATGCGCAGGGCGTCGGCGAAGCCCATGGTGATGATCAGCGCCGTGCGTTCGCCCATGCGCTCGAGCAGCGCGTTGGTCGCGACCGTCGTGCCCATCTTCACGACGTCGATCCGGTCGGCGGGTACAGGCTCGTTCGGCGCGATCCCCAGCAGCACCCGGATACCGGCCACCGCGGCGTCGGTGTAACGCTCCGGGTTTTCCGACAACAGCTTGTGTGTCGTCAAGGTCCCGTCGGGCCGGCGCGCGACAATGTCAGTGAAGGTGCCGCCCCGGTCGATCCAGAATTGCCAGCGGTCGGACATGGGGTTTGGCGCTTCGCTCGGAAAATCCAGGGGCGATGCGCGCCGCGCGCGCACCGAGGGAATGACCGCATATTATAGAAGCACGCTCCGCCCCGACCGATGCCGCCGCACACCCTCCCCGAACACCCGCCCCCGATGCTCGGCATCCTCACGCTGGACACTGCCTTTCCGCGCATTCGCGGTGACGTCGGTGCGGCAGAGACATTCGATTTCCCTGTGCGCTACGCGACCGTGAGCGGCGCGACCGTTGACGACGTCGTGCACCGAAACGAGGACGTCATGTTTCCCCGCTTCGTCGCCGCGGCCAGCCGCCTGGTCGACGAGGGGTGCATCGGCATCGCGACGACCTGTGGCTTCCTGGTGCGCTGGCAGCGTGAACTGGCTGCGGAACTGCCTGTCCCGGTGCTGACTTCAGCGCTGTTGCAACTGCCGCTGGTCGAGCGCTGCCTGCCCCGGCACCGCCGGGTGGGGATCGTCACCTATTCGGCCGTGGACCTGACCCCGGCGGTGCTGGCCGCCGCCGGGGCGGACGCCTACACGCCGATCCAGGGTGTGGACCCGCAAGGCTACTTCGCCCGGACGATTCGCCTGGGCAGTGCGGAACTGGACCGCGACCGGATGGCCGCTGACGTCGCCGCCGCCGCCCGCCACCTCGTCGCCACCCACCAGAACCTGGGCGCCGTAGTGCTCGAATGCGCCAACATGCCGCCTTACCGCGACGCGGTCGAGGCTGCAATCGAGTTACCGGTGTTCGACGCCGCGCAGTTGCTCGTCTGGTTCCACGCCGGCATCGCCGGGACCGGACCGCGTTACGCCCGCCGCAATTTGTGGTAGAACCTCAGGGCTTGGTGCGTGCCCGTTTCGGGACTACTTGCGCGCCGTCCAGGAGACCATCGATGAAACGTTTGACCGCCATCGCCGCCGCGATCGGATTTGCAGTCGCACTGCCGGCACTGGCCCAGACCAAGTGGGACCTGCCATCCGCGTATCCGGCGTCCAATTTCCACACGGAGAACATCGCCAAGTTCGCGGCGGATGTCGAAAAAGGATCCAGCGGCAAGCTCAAGATTCAACTGCATCCGGGCGCGTCGCTGTTCAAGGCGCCGGAAATCAAGCGCGCCGTGCAGGGCGGACAGGCGCAGGCCGGCGAAATCCTGCTGGTCAATTTCGAGAATGAGGACCCGCTTTACGGGGTCGACGGCATTCCGTTCCTGGCGACATCCTATTCCGACGCGAAGAAGCTCTACAAGGCGTCGAGGAAAGCGCTCGACGAAAAACTTGCCAAGCAGGGCATGAAGCTCCTGTACACGGTGCCATGGCCGCCGCAGGGCATCTATTCGAAAAAGGCGCTTGCGTCGGGTAGCGACATGAAGGGCCTCAAGTGGCGCGCCTACAGTCCGGCCACCGCCAAAATCGCGGAGTTGGTGGGCGCGCAGCCGGTCACCGTGCAGGCCGCCGAAGTCCCGCAGGCGCTGGCCACCGGTCTCATCGATTCCTACATGTCCTCGGGCGCCACGGGCTACGACTCCAAGACCTACGAGCACATCAAGAATTGGTACGACACTCAGGCGTGGCTGCCGAAGAACGCGATCATCGTCAACATGAAGGCGTTCAACGCGCTCGACAAGCAGACGCAGGCCGCGGTGCTGAAGGCCGCCGCCGAGGCGGAAACCCGCGGCTGGAAGATCTCGGAGGAGAAAAACGGCTGGTACCTGGCGCAGTTGAAGAGCAAGGGCATGAACATCCAGAAGCCCTCCGACCAGCTGACCGCGGATCTGCGCAAGGTCGGCAACCAACTGCTCGGCGAATGGCAGCGCAAGGCCGGCGCCGACGGCAAGAAGGTCATCGAGGCCTATCGGACGCAGCAATAAGCCAAGGCGGAAGTGCGCACCCTGCTCGACCGCCTGTACAACGCCGCCGGAATACTGGCGGCGTTGTTCATGGTGGGTACGCTCGCGATGGTATTGCTGAGCATTTTCGGGCGACTGCTGAATTTCTACGTCCCGGGTACCGACTCCTACGCGGGTTACTGCATGGCGGCCGCCGGATTCCTGGCACTGGCGCACACGCTCAAGTACGGCGAGCATATCCGGGTCACGCTGCTGATCGACCACGTCGCGCCGGGCATCCGGCGCACGCTCGAATTGTGGGCACTGGCGGTCGCAACGCTGCTCGCCGTGCTGTTCGCCTACTACAGCGCGCGGTTGTCCTGGCAGTCCTGGCAATTCAACGATATTTCGACGGGAAACGATGCGACGCCGCTGTGGATGCCGCAGCTGACCATGGCCTTCGGGACCCTGGTGCTGCTGGTCGCGTTGATCGACGAGCTGGTGCTCGAGTGGCGCGGCGAGCGCATCGCCAAGGCACCGAAGGAAGCCCTGCGCAATGAATGACGCAGTGATCACGGCCTTGCTGCTCGTGGCACTGTTTGCGCTGCTGGGCAGCGGCGTCTGGATCGGCCTCGCGCTGACCGGCGTCGCCTGGATCGGCATGGAGTTGTTCTCGTCGCGCCCCGCAGGGGATGCGATGGCGGTCACCATCTGGGGCTCCGCCTCGTCGTGGACGCTGACCGCGCTGCCGCTATTCGTCTGGATGGGCGAGATCCTGTTCCGCACGCGCTTGTCCGAGGACATGTTTCGCGGTCTGGCGCCCTGGCTCGAGCGCCTGCCCGGCCGCCTGCTGCACACCAACATCATCGGTTGCACGATCTTCGCCGCGGTGTCTGGCTCGTCGGCCGCGACCTGCGCGACTATCGGCAAGATGACCTTGCCGGAATTGCGGGGTCGCGGGTACCCGGAAGGCATCACCATCGGTACGCTCGCCGGCGCGGGCACGCTCGGCCTGCTTATTCCGCCGTCGATCATCATGATCGTCTACGGGGTCACCGCCGAAGTGTCGATCGCCCAGCTGTTCATCGCCGGCGTCATTCCGGGCGTCCTGCTGGCCACGCTCTTCTCCGGCTACATCGTGGTGTGGGCGTTGCTGCATCCGGGCGCGATTCCGGCCATCACCACGCACACGTCCTTCGGGCAGAAGCTTTACGCCTCGCGGCACCTGATTCCGGTGATTGCGTTGATCGGCATGGTGCTCGGTTCGATCTATGCGGGCTTCGCCACCGCCACCGAGGCTGCGGCGTTCGGCGTCGTCGGCGCGCTCATCCTGTCCGCCGCCCAAGGTTCGCTGGACCGCTCGACCTTCGCCTCGAGCCTGATGGGTGCGACGCGGCTGTACTGCATGATCGCGCTGATTCTCTCCGGCGCCGCATTCCTGACGCTGGCGATGGGCTATATCGGCCTGCCCCGGAATCTCGCCGAGTGGATCGGCTCGCTCGGCTTGTCGCCGTTCGCGCTTATTGTCGCGCTGTCCGGGTTCTACATCGTGCTCGGCTGTTTTCTCGATGGAATTTCCATGGTCGTGCTGACCATGGGCGTGATCCTGCCGACGGTCGAGAAGGCGGGCATCGATCTGCTCTGGTTCGGCATTTTTTTGGTCATCGTGGTCGAGATGGCGCAGATCACCCCGCCGGTTGGCTTCAACCTCTTCGTTCTGCAGGGGATGACCGGTAAACAGATCACCTGGATCGGCCGCCACACTTTGCCGATGTTCCTGCTGATGGTCGTCGCCGTGTTGCTGATCTGGAACTTCCCCGATCTCGTCACCTTCCTGCCGCGGCAGATGAAGATGGGCTAGCGCCTTGACCCGCCTGCGCAATGCGCTTGATGCTTCCCGGTACGCCGCGAAGTTGCGAACGCCCTTCGCGGTGCTCGGTGTGTGCACCAACGAATGCGCGGTGACAGAGGTTACCTACCTGCCTCGCGGCGAACGTGCCATGGCCCCCGTTGACGCGGTGGCCGAGCGCGCGGCCCGCGAACTCGAGCGCTATTTCGCCGACCCGGAATATCGATTCACCGTACCCCTGGTCCCTGGCGGCACGCCATTCCAGCAGCGGGTCTGGCAGGCGCTGCACGAAATCCCGCTGGGTCAGTCCCGCACCTACGGCGAAGTCGCGCGCATGGTCCGCAGCGCGCCGCGCGCGGTCGGCCAGGCCTGCGGCGCCAATCGGATCGCGCTGATCATTCCGTGCCATCGCGTGGTCGGCGCCCAGGGCGCGCTCGGAGGATTCATGAACGCCGCGGACGGCGACCCGCTGGCGATCAAGCGCTGGCTGCTGCGTCACGAGGGCTACCGCTTCGGCGCCTGAGGTCGATGTCTGCCACCGACGCCGCGCTCATCGACACCTTCTGCGACCAGCTCTGGCTGCAGGACGGTCTCGCCCCCGCTTCGCTGTCGAGCTACCGCCGCGATCTTGCGGCCTGGTCGGCCTGGCTTGGTGCGCGCGGGCTGCTCGCCGCCGACCGTGGCGACGTCGAGGCCTGGCTCGCCGAGCAATTTCGCGTCAAAGCCAAGTCCACCTCGGTCGCGCGGCGCCTGTCCACACTGCGCCGCTTCTACCGGCTGCAGCTCGAGCGCGGCACCGTTGGCAAGGATCCGACGATACGCGTGAGCACGCCGAAAAAACCGCGCCACCTGCCGAAGCTCCTGTCCGAACGCCAGATCGAAGCGCTGCTGGCCGCGCCCGATGTGGCGACCACGCTCGGCCTGCGCGACCGTGCGATGCTCGAGACCTTGTACGCGACCGGCCTGCGCGTGTCCGAACTCGTCGGGCTCACGATCGTCCAGGTGTCGCTGGACGCCGGGGTGGTGCGCGTGCTTGGCAAGGGCAGCAAGGAGCGCCTGGTG
Organism: Betaproteobacteria bacterium; assembly: GCA_032123655.1. Lineage (GTDB taxonomy): Bacteria > Pseudomonadota > Gammaproteobacteria > Burkholderiales > Casimicrobiaceae > VBCG01. The sequence continues at coordinate 38,256 of JAQBEY010000083.1, read as the reverse complement.
CCGTTGGGCGACGAGGCCGTCGAATGGCTGATGCGCTACTCGAAGGAGGCACGACCCGCGCTCGCTGCGCAAGCCAAGACCGACGCGCTGTTCCTGACCGCACGCCGCGGCCCGATGACGCGTCAGGCATTCTGGGCGCTGATAAAGCGTCATGCGCCGAAGGCCGGGATTCCGGCGGAAACGCTGTCCCCGCACGTGCTGCGGCACGCCTTTGCCACGCATCTGCTCAATCACGGTGCCGACTTGCGGGTCGTGCAACTGCTGCTCGGCCATGCCGACATCACCACGACGACGATCTACACGCACGTGGCGCGTGAGCGCTTGAAACAACTGCACGCACAACATCATCCTCGAGGCTAGCGATGCCTGCCTCGCGTACAATCGCCGCGCCTTGCCCACCTGTCCGCTCACTGCGACCATGAATCCGCTTTCTGTCATTCGACGTTACCTGCCCCGCCCGGCGCTGCACCGGGAATACCGGCGACGTTGGCAGGGTGTCGACGACGGCGGCGATCCGGCGGCAATTCCGGCGGGCGAGCGTTTTCCGTTTCGCTGCAACCTCTGCGGCAACTGCAACGCGGCCACGCTCGCCTCGCTATCGCGCGAGGAACCCACCTGTTCGGGCTGCGGTTCCAACGTACGCTTCCGCGCCATGGCCGGTCTGGTAGTACGCGAAGTATTGGGCCGGCCGATCGCGTTGCCGGACCTGACGCCGCGCCCGGACATCGCCGGATTGGGACTGTCCGACGCGCGCGCCTGCGCCGAACCGCTGGCGGCAAAGTTTGCCTATCAGAACACCTGGTATCACGCCGAGCCAAGACTCGACATCGCCGCCATCGACGAAGCGCAGGTCGGGCGCTACGATTTCCTGATCGCCAGCGACGTGTTCGAGCATGTCGTGCCGCCGGTTTCCCGCGCCTTCATCAACGCGCGGCGTCTTCTGAAGCCGGGGGGCGTGTTCATTTTTTCCGTCCCGTTCACGCTCGAAGCCGAGACGAAGGAACACTATCCCGACCTGCACAACTGGTCGGTCGCAGAAAGCGACGGTCGCTGGACGCTGGCCAACCGGACTCGCGACGGCCGCGAGCAGCATTTCGACGGCCTCGTATTCCACGGGGGGCCGGGCTCGACGCTTGAAATGCGGCTTTTCTCGCGCGCGGCGCTGGAGCGCGAGTTCCTCGCCGCGGGCTTCGCCCGCGTGCGCGTCGCCGCCGAGCCCTGGCTGCCGTTCGGAATCCACTGGCCGGTGCCGTGGTCGCTGCCGATGGTGGCCTACGCCTGACGCGCCGCGACGATGAGCAGGGACAAGCATCCGGTCACTGCCGCCGTGCGCGTGTTGCGCGAGCATGGGGTCGCCTTCACCCACCACCCCTACGAGTACGAAGTGCGTGGCGGCACGGCCGTGTCGGCGCGCGAACTGGGTGTGCCCGAGCATGCCGTGATCAAGACGCTGGTGATGGAGGACGACACGAAGCGCCCGCTGGTCGTGCTGATGCACGGTGACCGCGAAGTGTCGACCAAGAATCTGGCGCGTCTGTTGGGCGTGAAGACGGTCACCTCTTGCGAACCGGCCGTCGCCGACCGGCATTCCGGCTACCAGGTCGGCGGCACCAGCCCGTTCGGCACGCGGCGGGCGATGCCGGTCTACATGCAGCGGACGATCGCCGACCTGCGCTGCCTGTACGTCAACGGCGGCCGGCGCGGCTACCTGGTCGGCATGGCGCCGGCCGATCTCGTGCGGGTGTTGCGGCCGACGCTGGGCGAGTTCGCCGCCTGACCCGGAGGCCGGCAGCTACGGTCGGCAATCGCCAGGGTCGCGGCGCGCATTTACCGGCCCGCCTGGCGGTCCCGCCGGCCGCCTATCTCGACGCGACTTTCTCCCAGCCCGCACCCGGATTGAAGGAAGTCATCGCCTTGGCGACAGTAGCCGAACCCGGCCCGAGATCCTTCTGGTAGACGACACCGTCGCGGCTGACGATGAAGGTCATCACACCCGTGTCCCCCCAGCGCGCCGGCCACGCCACCAGCGCGTAGCCTTCGGTCAGGTGGCCATTTTTCACATAGCTGCGGGCGCCGCCGGGCGCGTTCTTGCCTTGGGCGGTCAGGATCTTGTAGTGGTAGCCGTGGTAGGCCTGCCCAGCTCTTGCGTCGGCGAATTCCACACCCAGCGGGCTCTCCGGCTCACCTGGCAGCGACGCCCAGTACAGGCCGTCGCGCTTGCCCGGCGAGGACAGCGCGCGCATTGCATACTCGCGCACGCCGTCGCCATTCCAGTCGCGCTGCTGGTACTCGTCCTGCGCGTCGGCATAGGCCATCGCGACCTGGATCACCGCCAGTTCGTTGCGCCCGATGCGACGGATGCGCAGTTCTTCCGGGGCCGCCTTGGTGTCGAACTTCCATCCTGCCGCGGTCTTGACGATCGGAATCGCCAGCGTCCAGCCGTGCACGCCCGCGCCCAGAAATGCCCTGTCGGCACCGACCTTCACGATGGCATGCGCGCGGGCCCAGGCTTCGAGGAAATTGGTGACGTCCTCAGGGTCGACGGTGCTGGTCGGAATGTACTTGCGATAATCGGGCCCCACCGCGACCTTGATTGCATCACCGTCATGTCGGGCGATGCCGTCGACCAGCGCTTCGGCTGCCGCCTCGGGCGTCGGGTAGGTGGACTGCGCCTGTGCCAGCGGCATCGTCGCCAGCGTGCCGGCCAGGATCGCGATATTCAGAATGTGCTTGATATTTTTCATCTCTGTGTGCTCCCGATCACCGACGTCCGCCGCCACCGCCACGACCACCGCCGCCACCGCCACGACCACCGCCACCACCGCCACGAGCGCCGCCACCACCACCGCCGGAATGCGCAGCACGACCGCCGCCACCGCTTGAGCGTTGCGCCGAGGCACGACTCGACGCGCCACGGTCGGCCTGTGCCCTCGCCTGCGAGCTGTTCGCGCCGCGCAGCGCGTTGTCGCGGCTGGCGGACTGGGCGCGTTGCTGCGCGGCACCGCGATCGGCGCTCTGCGCACGATTCTGCGCCGCTGATCGGTCCGCGTTCTGCGCACGATTCTGTGCGCCCGAACGGTCCATGCTCTGCGCCCGATTCTGTGCGCCCGAACGGTCCATGCTCTGCGCCCGATCGCGTGCGCTCGATTGATCGAATTTCACACCACGATCCTGCATTGACTGTGCGGCCCGCTCGCGGCTGGCGTCACGGCTCGCGTCCTTGCCTCGATACTGCTCGCGGTTGCCGGCGTTGTATTTGTTGTTGAGCTGATCCTTGGTCGCATTGCCGCCCCGGTAGGCGGTATTGCCGCGATGCTCGGGATTGTGGTTCCAGTTGGCCCGGCCGCCGTTGGCGTTGATCCGATTGTTCACGTTGATGTTGTTGTAGCGGTTTACGTTGATGTTGACGTCGCCCCGGCCCCAGTTGAAACCGCCCCACAGCGCGTTGGACACGCCGATGCCCACACCCCAGGCGATGCCGGTGGCGATGGTCCGCGACCACCAGTAGCCGGGCGGCGGCGGATAGTAATACGGCGGGTAGGCCGGATAGAGCCACGGACCGTACACGACGGTCGGGTTGTAGGCCGGCACGTAGACCACCGACGGCTGCGCCGGCTCGATCACGATGACCTGCGGCGGCGGCGCGGACTGCTGCACGACCGTGGTCTGCGGAGGCGGCGCCGCTTCAGTGCTGACCTTGACCTGTTCGTTGGACTTGAGATTGCCGGCCTTCTGCGCCTGTGCGCGCAGCCGCTGCACCGAGTCCATCACGTCCTCGGGCTGCGCCAGGAAGGCGTCGCCCATGTTCTTCACCCACTCGGGCTTGTCGCCCAGCGTGATCAGCACTTCCGGAAAACCGACCAGCGACGCGACGGAAGGATCCCAGGATTCGTTCTCGACCATCTTCACCGCGTCGTCGCCCTTGGCGTCCGGATGCGCCTTCGCCCACTTGGTCGCCGCGGCGAACTCATTCGGATAGGTGGTCGCCATGAACAACTGCGACAGCAGCGAATCCGGATACAGCGCGACCTGCGCCGTCATCTGGTCGAGCTGTTCCCTGGAAAATGGCTTGTCGCCGCCCTGCGCGCCCGAGGAGAGGGGCAGCAAAAATGCGATTGCCACCGCCAAAGCGCGCAACAAGCGAGGTAACAGGAGGCTTTTCACGAATGCTCCTTCGTAGTGAACCGCTTGGGGTCTGCGCAACCGCGAGACCGGTTGCGAAAAAAAGGAGGACACGCTCAGGGCGAAGGCCAGTGAGGGTGTGCTCAACGGAGCATTATAGTCCATCGCACCTGGCGGGACCAATGTGCCGGGCACGAGAAAGCGCTCGGTGGTCGCGCGCCGGCTGAACGTCACCGCCAGGCCGAAGGGCGCAGACAGCGACATCGATCGCCAGATGAATTTCCCGCGGCGGGTATGCGATTCAGGGGTACGCGATTCAGTCGCCGCGGCTGCGCTCGATGGCCACGCCGATTTCCTTGACCCCCGCAATCGGCGCCAGCTTGGCCACGCGGAGCCGGACCATCGGCACGCGAAATTCGTCAAGAACGAGCTGTGCCGCGACTTCGGCGAAGCGCTCCAGGAGCGGCGGCGGCGCATCCTTCGCGAAAAGCTTCAAACGCGCGACGATCTTTGCATAGTCGAGTGCATCGGCGAAATCGCCGGTCGCAAAGGGCTTGGCCGACGGCACGCCGATCTCGAGGTCGAGACGGATCGTTTGCGGCAATTGCCTTTCCCAATCGTAGACGCCGATACGCGTCTCGATCCTGAGGTCGTGGATGAAAATCGTGTCCATGGCGATTTTGATGAAGCGGCGGGAATGGAATTCCGGTTATGGCGGCGACTGGGGAACCAGGGCCCGGTTCGGCCGCCGATCAATGCGCTAGAATCGTCCCGGATTCTACCCTTCGTTGCGCCACCTTCCCTTGGGCCCCGCCTTGACCGCTTCCGCCCTCATCGTCCTCGGCGCCTATTTGCTCGGCTCGGTTTCGTTCGCCGTGGTCGTGAGCCGGTTGTTCCGGTTGCCCGATCCGCACCAATATGGCTCGGGAAATCCTGGCGCGACCAACGTCCTGAGGACCGGGAACAAGATGGCGGCGTTGCTTACGCTGGTCGGCGACGGCGCCAAGGGCTGGCTTGCCGTGGTTCTGGCGCAGGCATTGGTGCCGATGACCGGCGCTGCGATCTGGACGATTCCGCTCGCCGCGCTTGCGGTATTTCTGGGCCACCTGTTCCCGGTCTTTCACCGCTTTGCCGGCGGCAAGGGAGTGGCCACGGCGGCCGGCATCGTGATCGCCCTGCACTGGCCGCTCGGGCTCGCGCTGGCGGTCGTCTGGGCGACCATGGCATTCGGATTCAAGATTTCGTCGCTCGCGGCGCTCGTCACCGCCGCGCTGCTGCCCCTTGGCGGCTTCTACATTTTCGGCAACACGCTCACCGCCTGGATGATGGTGCCGATCTGCGCATTGCTGTTCTGGCGACATCGCGCCAACATCCGGGAGTTGGCCGAGGGTCGAGAACGGACCATCGGCCGCTAGCCGCCGGCAGCATCCATGACGGCCCCGTTGGGCCGGTCGAGCGACGCAAGCGCCCACCGCGGGTGCACTGCGAACGAATAGTCGCCGCCTGCGGCATGGGCAAGGCGCAAGGCACCCACCAGCGCGATCATGGCGCCATTGTCCGTGCAGAATTCAAGCGCCGGAAAATAGACCTGCGCGCCGCGCGCCCGTGCATCCTGCTCCAGGCGCGCGCGCAGCGCGCGATTGGCGCCGACGCCACCGGCCACGACCAGCGTCGAGTGACGGGTCGCGGCGAGCGCGGCCATTGCCTTGCTCGCCAGCACGTCCACCACCGCGCATTGGAACTCGAGGGCGATATCGGCTTTTCGCGTCTCCGGCAGCGATTCCGGGGCCGGTCCGTCGGCGTCCTTGCGGGCGAGCGTGCGCACCGCGGTTTTCAGGCCGGAGAAGCTGAAATCGAGGTCCCCGGAGGCGAGCATCGGCCTTGGCAAACGCGCCACGCCGGGCGTGCCACGGTCAGCCAGGGCGGCAAGTGCCGGCCCGCCGGGGTAAGGTAGCCCCAGCATTTTGGCGGTCTTGTCGAAGGCCTCGCCTGCGGCGTCGTCGAGCGTGTCGCCCAGCAGCCGGTACGCGCCGACGCCACTCACCTCGAAGAGTTGGCTGTGGCCACCCGAGACCAGCAACGCCACGAATGGAAAGTCGGGCTTTGACAGGGAGAGCAGCGGAGACAGCAGATGCCCTTCGAGATGGTGCACGCCGATGGCCGGAATGCGCAGCGTGTAGGCCAGCGCCGTCGCAACGCTTGCGCCGACGAGCAGCGCGCCGGCCAGTCCCGGACCCTTGGTATAGGCAATGCCGTCGAGGTCGGACAAGGCAAGGCCGGCCCGGGTGAGCACCTCTTCGGCAAGCGGAACGACCCGCCGCACGTGGTCGCGCGACGCGAGTTCCGGGACGACGCCGCCATAGGCCTCGTGCATCGTGGCCTGCGTATGCAGCGCGTGCGCGAGCAACCCGGCAGCCGTGTCGTAGATGGCCACGCCGGTCTCGTCGCAGGATGTTTCGATGCCAAGTACGCGCATGGCCACGAGAGATCGCCGAAAACCGAGATCATACAGGGGCTTGCGGGTTTTCCCGGGTTCGGATATAGTTGCGGATTCCCGAATTCCCTGCCTTTCACTCCGCGGCAGGTGCCGGAACGCAGTCAACCGCGATCCAATCAACCGCAATCAACAATACCGCCCAGGAAGAGAAGACCCATGCCGAGCGTCCGTGTCCGCGAAAACGAGCCCTTCGAGGCCGCGCTGCGCCGTTTCAAGCGCACCATCGAAAAAACGGGCCTGCTTACAGAGCTGCGTGCCCGCGAGTTCTACGAAAAACCGACCGCCGAGCGCAAACGCAAGAAGGCCGCCGCGGTGAAGCGTCACTACAAGCGCATCCGCAGCCAGCAGCTGCCGCCAAAACTCTTCTGACGCCTGAGTCACCCGAATTCCCGCGAGAGGGGGGCGAAGCGATTCGCCCCCCTCTTGTTTTTTGCCTGCCCGTGTAGTGAAGCCAGGATTGCACCCATGACGCTCAAGGCACGAATCACCGAGGACATGAAAGACGCGCTGCGCGCCAGGGAATCGGCGCGATTGTCGACGGTCCGGCTGCTGCTGGCCGCGATCAAGCAGCGTGAAATCGACGAGCGCCGCGAACAGTCGGACGCCGAGGTGCTCGCGATCATCGACCGGATGGTCAAGCAGCGGCGTGACTCCATCGCCCAGTTCGAGGCCGGCAGGCGAATGGACTTGGTGGCCATCGAGCAGGCCGAAGTGGTGGTTTTGCAGGGCTATTTGCCGCAGCCGCTGACCGACGCGCAAATCGAGGCGATGGTCGCCGAAGCAGTTGCCCAGACGGGTGCCACGGGCCCCGCGGCAATGGGCAAGGTCATGGCGCTGCTGAAGCCGCAACTGGCCGGACGCGCGGACATGACCGCAGTGTCTGCCCGCGTCAAATCCCGGCTCGCCTGAAGCGCATGCCGGCGGCGGCGCAAAACACCGGCCCACGCCACCCTATCGCCGACGGCAGGCTTGCCTATAATCCAGTCATCCCTCGAGCATTTCGCGCAGGTTGCTTCTGCCGGTACCGTCGGACGGTTTGCCAAACCTGCCCACGACGCGATCCATGATCCCCAACGACTTCATCCAGACGCTGCTCTCGCGAGTGGATATCGTCGAGGTCATCGATCGCTACGTCCCACTCAGGAAAGCCGGCGCCAATTATGTCGCCTGCTGCCCGTTTCATGGCGAAAAGACGCCTTCGTTCTCGGTCAGCCCGACCAAGCAGTTCTACCACTGCTTCGGCTGTGGCGCGCATGGCACGGCGATCGGTTTCCTGATGGAGCATGCGGGCAAGGCCTTTCCCGATGCGGTCGAGGAGTTGGCCCGCGATGCCGGACTCGAAGTGCCGCGAGTCGAGCGCGCCGGCGAGCGCGAGCGGCGCGAGGAGGCGCAGGATCTGACCGAGCACCTGCTCGCCGCGGCACGCTACTACCGGACGCAACTCAAGGACACCTCGCGAGCGATCGAATATCTGAAGAGTCGTGGCCTCACCGGGGAAGTCGCCGCGCGCTTCGGCATCGGATACTCGCCCGACGCGTGGCAAGGTCTTGCCGGGGCGTTCTCGAACTATGACGACGCCGCCCTCGAGGCGGCCGGTCTGGTGATCGCCGGCGACGGGGGCAAGCGCTACGACCGCTTTCGCGACCGGGTGATGTTCCCGATCCACGACAATCGCGGGCGAGTGATCGGCTTCGGCGGCCGGGTGCTCGGTGCGGGCGAACCCAAGTACCTGAATTCGCCCGAAACTCCGGTGTTTTCCAAGGGCCGCGAACTCTACGGGCTCTACCTCGCGCGCAACGCGATTCACGACGCCGGGAAGGTCGTCGTGGTCGAGGGGTATATGGATGTCGTCGCGCTGGCGCAGCACGGTGTTGGCTACGCGGTCGCCACGCTGGGCACCTCGACGACGCCGGTGCATGTGGAAAAACTGTTCCGCCTTGCCGACACCGTGGTGTTCTGCTTCGACGGCGACGCTGCCGGGCGCAAGGCCGCGTGGCGCGCGCTCGAAAACACGCTGCCGGCGCTCGCCGACGGCAAGAACGCGCTGTTCCTGTTTCTTCCCGACGGCATGGATCCGGACGACTACATTCGCCAGCGGGGGCGCGCCACCTTCGAGCAAGCGGTCGCGGCGGGCGTTCCCATGTCCGAATTCCTGCTTTCCGAACTCACCCTGCGGCATCCGCCCGCTTCGCCGGAAGGCCGCGCGGCGCTGGTGGCGGCGGCGCGCCCGTTCCTCGCCCAGATCGAGGCGCCCGTGCTGGCGGCAATTCTGCGTCAGCGCCTGGCCACGCTTTCCGGGCTGCCCGAAGCGCAGCTGCGCCTGTTGCTCGACACCGCCGGTTCCTCCCGTGACCCCGGCGGGGCGGATCGCCTGGCGCATCCGAAGCAAGGAGCCGGGCGTTTCCGCGGACCGCTGCGTGCGCCCGGCGGACGCCGCGCGCCATCGCTCACCCGCGAATTGCTGACCGGTCTGATGCTCAACCCTGGCTTGGCACGCAGCCTGCCGTTCCCGCAGCCCGACGACGGTTCGCCCGAGGCTGCGGCGCTCACCGCGCTCGTCCGCTACTGTGCCCAGGCACTGGGTGACCTGACCCCGGCGGGCGTATTGCAGGCCTTCCAGGGGTCGCCGCAGGAGGCCTTGCTTGGCGCCGTGCTCGCCGCCGCGGATGACCAGCAACTTTCCGCGGACGCCGCCGAGGCACAGCTGCGCGCTGGACTCGATCGCTGGTGGCAGGCGGCCCGCCGGGCCGGCGAACCCGTGCCGAACGCGGCCGGCGAGACGATTCCGCCCGAGGAAGCGCGCCGACTGGCGCAGCTTGACCTGGTCCGCAAGCGGGTTGCCGACAACTTCGGTGGGCCGGTTGCCGGGTCGGAGGATTCGCCCTCTCGATACGACCCACAAACGTGATAAAATCTTGGGTTTTCCCGCACCGGCCACATATAGTGTGCCTGTCGCTGCGCTGCGATCCCGAGGCGTCAGGATCGCCTGCCGAGTCCGCCGCCCCGCCAAATTTAGGATGACCATGGCCAAAATGCCCGCGAAGCCCGCCCGAAAGTCGAAGCCCAAGACCAAGGCAAAGCCGCGCTCGGCGAAGCCGGTCGCGCGCAAGACTGCCAAACCCGCCGCCGGCGCCAAGCGCAAGCCCGCGGCGAAGACGTCCGCAACGAAGAAGCCGACCCGTCCAGCTGCCAGAAAGGCCGCGACGCGCAAGGCCACGCCCAAGGTCGCAAAGAAAACTGCGCCCAAGGCACGCGCTACGGCAAAAAGACCCGCTGCGAAAAAAACGGCGGCCAAGCCGGCAGCCAAGGGCGCGCCGAAGTCGACCGCCAGGTCAGCGGCGAAGCCTGTCGCCAGGTCGCCGTCGAAGACGGCCAAGCCCGCCGCCAAGTCGCCGCCAAAGAGCGCCAAGTCTGTCGCCAAGTCGCTGACAAAAGGCGTCAAGCCCATCGCCAAGTCGCCGCTGAAGGGCGCCAAACCCGTTGTCGCACTGCCCAAGGCCGGCAAGTCGAACGCGGTCGGCAAGACGGCCAACGTACCGGTGGCCGGGAAGAATGCGGCCAAGACGCCGGGCAAAAGCGCGGGCGCGCCCGCAACAGGCGCTGCCGGGGCGAAGGCCGCCAGGGCTGCGAAGAAGGCGGTCATGCCGTCCGCCGGTGAAATCGCCGCCAAGCTCGCCGGCAAGCGCGCCGAGGATGCGGCATCTCGCCGGGGCCGCAATGGCAAGCACGCGGACACCCCTCAGCGCGAGTTGACGCCGGCAGACGTCGAAGCGCGCAAATGGCGGCTGAAGACGCTGATCGTTCTCGGCAAGGAGCGCGGCTACCTCACCTACGCCGAAATCAACGACCACCTTCCCGACGACATCCTTGACGCCGAGCAGATCGAGGGAGTGATCTCGATGATCGGCGACATGGGGATAAGGGTCTACGACGAGACGCCCGACGCCGACACGCTGCTGATGACCGAGACTCCGTCCTCGGTCCGCGCCGAGGACGTCGAGGAAGAAGCCGAGGCCGCGGCGTCCACGCTCGACTCCGAGTTCGGTCGCACCACGGATCCCGTCCGCATGTACATGCGCGAGATGGGCTCGGTGGAGTTGCTGACCCGCGAAGGCGAGATCGAGATCGCCAAGCGGATCGAGGAAGGCTTGAAGCACATGATCATGGCGATCTCCGCCTGCCCGATGACGGTGGCGCAGATCCTCGAGATGGCCGGAAAGATCGAGAAGGACGAGTTCAAGATCGATGACCTGGTCGACGGTCTGCTCGATTTCAACGAAGAATTGACCACGGTCGACGACAGCAGCAGCGACGACGAGGAGTCGGAAAGTGACGAAGAGGTCGACGAGGTCGCCATCGCCAGCGAGAATCTCGAGCGGCTGAAGGTCGCGGCGCTGGAGAAGTTCGCGGTGATCCGACGTCATTTCGCGCGCATGCTCGTCGTGCTGACCAAGGAAGGTCACAAGACGCCGAAGTACCTCGATCTCCAGCGCAAGATTTCCGGCGAACTGATGCAGATTCGCTTCTCGGCGCGTCAGGTCGAACGGCTGTGCGATTCCGTGCGCACCGAGGTCGACAACATCCGCCAGGTCGAGCGCAAGATCCAGGATCTGGTCGTGCACAAGAGCGGCATGCCGCGCGCCGACTTCATCAAGGCCTTCCCCTCGAACGAGACTTCGCTGCGCTGGATCGACCGCGAGGTCGCCGCGAACCACGGCTACAGCGAACAGCTCGCCAAGTACCGGCAGGCGATCGTCGAACTGCAGCAACGACTACTTGGTCTGCAGGATCGGGTGATGATTCCGCTCAAGGACCTGAAGGAAATCAACAAGCAGATGTCCACCGGCGAAGCCAAGGCCCGTCGGGCCAAGCGCGAAATGACCGAGGCCAATCTGCGCCTGGTGATTTCCATCGCCAAGAAGTACACCAACCGCGGGCTGCAGTTCCTCGACCTCATTCAGGAAGGCAACATCGGCCTGATGAAGGCGGTGGACAAGTTCGAATACCGTCGTGGCTACAAGTTCTCGACCTACGCGACCTGGTGGATCCGCCAGGCGATCACCCGCTCGATCGCCGATCAGGCGCGCACCATCCGCATTCCGGTGCACATGATCGAGACGATCAACAAGATGAACCGCATTTCACGGCAGATCCTGCAGGAAACCGGGCAGGAGCCGGATCCCGCGACGCTCGCCGAAAAAATGGAGATGCCTGAGGAGAAGATCCGCAAGATTCTCAAGATTTCCAAGGAGCCGATCTCGATGGAGACGCCGATCGGCGACGACGACGATTCGCATCTGGGCGACTTCATCGAGGACCAGGCCACGGTGGCGCCGTCGGATGCGGCGGTCAACGCCAGCCTGCGTGACGTGTGCAAGGACATTCTGGACACGCTGACGCCGCGCGAAGCCAAGGTTCTGCGCATGCGCTTCGGCATCGAGATGAATACCGATCACACGCTGGAGGAAGTAGGCAAGCAGTTCGACGTCACCCGCGAGCGCATTCGCCAGATCGAGGCCAAGGCGCTGCGCAAGCTGCGCCACCCGTCGCGGTCGGAGAAGCTGCGCAGTTTCATCGAAGGGGAATAGGCGCCCTTCCGGGTCCCGCCGCAGAGGCAACAAAAAACGCCCCGGGAAACCGGGGCGTTTTCATTGAGGCTGCGTGCCTGTTCAGTTCGCCGCAAAACAGTAGAGGTAGCCTGCGCCGCCGCTGGCCTTCAGCTTGTCGAGCGAACAGCCGCGCGAGCCGTGCGACGAATTCCACGACAGCGAGGGCGGCGTGGTGTCCAAACCGGTCCGATCATGATGACCGACCACCGCCGAGCCGTCGCCGCTCTTGGTCCAGTTGCCGCAGGTCTTGTCGGCGGTGTCGGCGAAGGCCGTGCCGTCGGGCTGTGTGCCGGTCAGGATGTCGTGCTCGTTCGGCTTGTCGCCGCGGCCGTTGACGACCGCGCCCTTCTCGTTGAGCGCCGTCTGCTTGGTCAGATTGTTGCTGCCATGCAATTCGGCGACGTCCTTGGCGACGACCACGCCCTTGGCATTCTTCCATGGGCCCTTGCCGATGCGATCCTTGGCGTTGACCGCCGCCGTCGATCCTGCAGCTTGCGTCGACAGGTAGGCATGCCAGGTATTGCCCCCCGCGCCTGCCGCCGCGGCAAGGGTTTGGCAATGCTTGTCGGCCCCGGAAAGGCCACCGAAATCGGCACCCTTGCCACCATCAGTACTGGTGACGAAGAAGCTCATTCCGGCCTGCTGTGCCTGCGCCATGCCCACAACTCCCGCAAGTGCGATGGACGCTGCGGCGGTGATGAATCGGTGTTTCATTGAAGTTACTCCCATGGCGTCCCGGCGCGGACATCCGCCCGGCAGACAGAGCGTAAACACGGCGAATCCGCGCCTTATTCCACCGCCCGGATTCTACCCACCATTTGAATCCTGAAGCGACCTCGCGGCAGGAATTTCGCACCGCAGGAATACTGTCAGCGCAACACAAGTTCGGCCTCGACCTGTTCCGAGTCCTCGGGGTGGTCCCGAATCGTGAATCCCAGACCCTGGGTAAAACGCACCATGTTGTGATTCACACGCAGGATGGCCCCCACCAGCCGCGCCAGACCCCGCTGTCTGGCGCAGGCGATCAGCGCTCTCATGAGTCCGCCTGCGACGCCACGCTTCTGCCAGGCGTCGGCCACGACGATCGCGAATTCCGCGCTCTCGTCATCCGACATGGCGATGTAGCGGGCAATTCCGACAATGACTTCGCCGCCCACGCCTTCCTTGCTCGGCGCCAGCGCCACCAGCGCCAGTTCGCGATCGTAGTCGATCTGGGTGAATCGGACGAGCATCGCTTCGGAAAGCTCGTTCAGGCGATAGAAAAAGCGATAGAAACGGGACTGCTCGGAAAGCTCCCGGACGAACTGCCGTTCGAGTTCTGCGTCCTCCGGCCGGACAGGACGCATGTCCAGCATGGTTCCGTCTGTCAGTCTCAGCCCCGATACGAGTTCGGCCGGATAGGGATGAATGGCCATGTGCCGATAGCCCATCCCGGCCACATGGCGCGAATCGACGATCACGCGCGCGTCGGCAATGGCAATGCCACCCTCGGTCAGCGCGATCGGATCCAGCGCCAGCGCGCGTACCCAGGGCAACGCGCAGGCGATCGCCGAGACACGCAGCAGCAACTCGACCAGTCCCGGATGCGACGGTGCCATCCCGGCCTCCGCGAGCAAGTCGGCGGCGAGACGACGATTGAGCGGCGGCAACATGACCGCACGGTATTGCGAGCCCGAACGACCGTGCGGATTCGCTCCGACCGCGATTACCGGACCGAAAACCGCATCGGTCGCCAGCGCCACCGCAGTGGCATCGGTCACGCCTGCCGGCGTCGCGCGGCCGACGACGAACGTGCCATTCCATTCGCCCTCAGGCATCGCTCGCCCAAGTTCAAGCAGCTTCCGGTGCGCAGCCGCAACCGCGCGGCCATTGCCAAGTCCCGAGCGCACGCAACCCGGCAGGGTCGAGTCCAGCGCAATCGTCACCGGATACCGCATCTTGCGCGCCGCCGCCTGCGCCTCGGTCAGCGTGGCCACGACGACGCGCGGAGCCGTTTGTATACCGAAGGCGTCGAGGAGCCGTTGCGCCTCCGGCATCGGCAACGCGCCGCGACCGCGCGTCACGGCACGAACCCGAATGTCTTCCGCGGCAGCAAGGTCCGGCGGCGCCGGTTCGGGCTGCGACGGCGGCACCTCGAGCAGCCACTCCTGGTTGCGCCGGTAGGTGGCAAGGAAGGAGAACGCGTTGACCGCATTCTCAGGCGTGAAAAAATTGGCGATCCCGCCCGACTCAAGCGCTTCCCGCACATCATCCTGGTTCACCGCGCCGAGCCAGGCAGCCAGCACCGGTTTGGCCGAGCCCCGAGTGACCGCCGCCACCGCGCGTGCAGCTTCGATGCCGCCGATGATCGGCCGCGGCACGTGGATCGCCAGTACTGCGTCGGCGCCCGGATCGGACAGGGCCATCGCGACCGCAGCGGCAAAGCGCGCAGGCGGTGCGTCGACGCGAACATTTACCGGATTGGCGCGGGCGATCTCGGGAGGAAGCAAGGTGTCGAAGGCCTCGACGGTCTCCCTCGAAAATCGCGTAAGCGCGACGCCGGTGTCCACGGCCGCATCAGCGGCAAGCACCCCGGGTCCACGGCCATTGGCCACGATCGCCAGGCGGTTGCCGCGAGGGATCTTGCCCAGAGCTAGGATTCGCGCCGCGGCGAACAACTGCGTGTAACTGCTCACGCGTACCGTGCCGGAACGCATGAGCGCAGCGCCGAATGCCTGATCGGCCGAAACGCCGGGTTCCCCGACTTCGTCGCTCGCCCGCAATCGCTCCAGCGAACGGCCGGACTTCAAGACGATTACGGGCTTGACGCGCGCGGCGGCGCGCAGAGCCGAAAGGAACCTCCGGGCCTGGTTGACGGTTTCGACATAGAGCAGGATGCCATCGGTTCTGGAATCGAGGACCAGCGCATCCAGTACTTCACCGAAGTCGACGTCGATGCCTCCACCCAGAGAAACCACAGTCGAAAAACCGATCTGCATCGAACCGGCAAAGTCGAGCATCGCCGTGCACACGCCACCCGATTGCGCAACCAGCGCAAGTCTTCCGGATCGTGCCGCAGGCGCGCAGTACGTCGCGTTGAGACCGCTGTCGGTCCGGATGACTCCGAACGCGCCGGGGCCGATGATCCGAATGTCGCGCTTGCGCGAAATTGCCGTGATGTCGCGAAGCCAGGCGCGCGACTGCGCGGGATCGGCATGATCGGGCGACGACATCAGAACCGCCGAGCGCATCGTCGCCCGCGCGTCACCAAGAATCTTCAGAACTGCCGACGGCGGCGCGGCAATGACCGCCAGATCAATCACCTGGCCGATGGCGCCGACCGATGCATACGACCGCCGCCCGAACAGCCTGCGATGATTCGGGTTGACTGCAAATATTTCTCCGCTGAAACCGCCGGCAAGGAGATTTTCGAAAACGGTGCGGCCCAGCGATCCCGCGCGATCGGAAGCCCCGACCAGCGCGACGGTCCGCGGATTCAGCAGGGGAGCGAGATAGTGTTCCACTTGAGCGACGAAAGCCCGAGGCAACTGCAAGTCTAACGCAGCGGTCAATGCCGGCGTCCGGACCGCGGCACGGGTCGCATCCACTATAATCTCTGCCGCAGTTGCACGTGTACCCGGCGGCCGAATTCACCGCGGGCCTGTAGCTCAGACGGTTAGAGCAGGGGACTCATAATCCCTTGGTCGCTGGTTCGAATCCAGCCAGGCCCACCAACAACTTCAATAGTCTGATCGCATGCGCGGCCACCGACCTCCTGTCCGCGCAGTCAATATCGCAGCCGCAGAGCAGCGAATCGGACCGATGATCGCGCAGGCGCAGAAAAATTCATGTTGATACTCGGGACGGCCACGCCGGGAGGAGGATTCCCCCTGTACGGGGCAGCGTTTGCCGAGACCGCCAACGAGGAAGACATCTTGTTGTCGGTGCAGACGCGCAATACCAAGGGCAGCACCGAGAACATTCAACTGATCGAGAGTGGACGGATCGACATCGCGCTGGTGACCGGGGAGCCGTTCCACGAAGCGGTCAACGGCATCGACCGGCCGGCGGCGAATCTGATGATCATTGCGGCCATGTATCCGTCACCGGGAATGTTCGTCCTGCGCGGTGACAGCCCTTGTCGCTGCGTCGCCGACCTGCTCGGCAAGCCCGTGGCTTTCGGGGCGAAGGGTTCGGGCCTGGTAATTCTCGCGCGCTACGTCCTCGACGGCATGGGCTACGACATGGGCAGGGATTTCCAGCCGATCCTGCTGGAAAAGGCGGGCGACGGCCCAGCGATGGTCGAGGACGGGCGCGCAGCGGCGCTATGGGGCGCGGGAATCGGCTGGCCGGGCTTCGACGCCGTGGCGAAGAGTCCGGCGGGCGCGCGCTTCATCGTTCCCGATGCGACACAGGCAAGAACAATTCTGGAAAAGCATTCGCTGCTCAAGCCGATGGTGGTCCCGGCGGGCAGCTATCCCGGGCAGGATTCTCCGATCGATTCGGTCGGGTCGTGGGCATTCGTGATCGCTCGCCCGACGCTGCCCGACGATACCGCGTATCGAGTGGCACGCGCGCTGCACAAGGGCGAGGCGGCGATCGCCAAACGCCTGCCGCAGGCGAAGCAGACGACGGCGGCGAATACGGTCACGGCGGCTCCCCGCATGGATCTCATCCATCCCGGTGTGCAACGTTTTCTGCGCGAAGCGGGATTCCTGCGCTGATTTACCGCAGTCGCCGCCACTCGCGCGCCTTCACTGCGCATCCAAGGAGAATGATCGCAACGCAGGCCGGCACCCGGCCGCTCCAGGCGGCCGGGAAGACGGCACAATGGCGCCTTCGAGAACGAAAGGAGCCAAGACATGGATGTCCGGGCAGCCGTCGCGCATCGCGCTGGAGAACCCCTGGTCGTGGAGACCGTGCAACTCGAAGGGCCGAAGGCCGGCGAGGTGCTGGTGGAGTTGCATGCCACCGGCATCTGCCACACCGACGAGTTCACCCGCTCCGGGGCTGATCCGGAAGGCCTGTTTCCGGCAATCCTGGGACACGAAGGCGCGGGAGTCGTGGTCGATGTCGGCCCGGGCGTGACCACGTTGCGCCGTGGCGACCATGTGATCCCGCTCTACACGCCAGAGTGTCGGCAATGCAAGGCGTGCCTGTCGCGCAAGACCAACCTGTGTACGGCGATTCGCGCGACGCAGGGCAAGGGACTGATGCCCGACGGCACCAGCCGGTTTTCTCTCGACGGTCAACCGATCCATCACTACATGGGCTGCTCGACGTTCGCAAACTACACGGTCCTTCCGGAAATCGCGCTGGCGAAGATTCGCGAGGACGCGCCGTTCGACAAGGTCTGCTACATCGGTTGCGGGGTCACCACCGGCATCGGCGCCGTCATCAACACGGCCAAGGTCGAGGCGGGCGCCAACGTCGTGGTGTTCGGCCTGGGCGGCATTGGCCTGAATGTCGTCCAGGGCGCGCGGATGGTCGGCGCCAACATGATCATCGGCGTCGACCTGAATACCGGACGCGAGGCGCTGGCGCGCAAGTTCGGACTCACCCATTTCGTCAATCCGCGCGAAGTCGTCGGCGATCTCGTGCCCTACCTGGTCGACCTGACCGGGGGCGGAGCGGACTACAGCTTCGAGTGCATCGGCAACGTCGACGTCATGCGCCAGGCGCTGGAGTGCTGTCATCGTGGCTGGGGCGTGTCGGTCATCATCGGCGTCGCCGGATCGGGGCAGGAAATCGCCACGCGCCCGTTCCAGCTCGTCACTGGCCGGGTGTGGAAGGGGACGGCCTTTGGCGGCGCCCGCGGCCGCACCGACGTACCGAGGATCGTCGACTGGTACATGGAGGGCAAGATCAACATCGACGACCTGATCACCCACGTGCTGCCGCTGTCGCGGATCAACGAGGGCTTCGACCTGATGCATGCCGGCACGTCGATCCGCTCGGTGGTCAAATTCTAGCGGCAATGCCTACTATCTTCGCCCGGGCGAACAGCCGCCGGGCGAATTTGCATAGAATGGCGGGGTTTCGATCCCTCTCCATCCACCGCGCCATGTACAGACCGCTGATTCGCGCTTACCGCTACTTCCGCGGCGACGGCAGTCTGACGCTGGCCGTGGTGATTCTCATCGTTTTCATCTTTGTGCTCTACCCGATGGTCGAGATCGGTGTGGTGCGACGCCTGTGGCTCGACATTCTGTTCGCAGCCTTCCTTGTCCTCGGCGCGGTCTTCGTGTTCGAACCACGACCGATCGTCTGGACCTTCATGGCCTGCATGATCGTCGGCACGATTACCAGCGCAATTGAGCTTTTTGATCCGGCGCCGTGGCTGTACAAGACGCGCCTGGTGGCAATGATTCTGGCCTCGTCGACCCTCGGCTGGCTGCTGCTGGTGCGGGTCATGCGCGGCGGGCGCATCAACGTCAATCGCATCATGGGGGCGATCGGATCCTACCTGCTGATCGGCGTGGTGTTTTCGCAGGCCTTTCGCCTCCTTGCCGTCTACGTGCCCGAGGCTTTCGCCATCGGCGGCCTGCCCGCGGACGTTAGCCAGATCCAGTCCAAATTGATTTATTACAGCTTCGTGACGCTGACCTCGCTCGGCTATGGCGACATCACGCCGCTGCATCCCTACGCCCGCTCGCTCGCGACCATGGAGGCGCTGTCGGGCAACCTGTTTCTGACCGTGCTGATCGCGCGCCTGGTCGGGCTGGAGATGTCGGGACGCGAGGCGGATCGCCAGCAGCGGCACGACGAGGCGCTCGAAAAGGCGCTGACAGCGGCAATCGCCAACTCGCTTCGTGCTTCAGGCGCATCGACATCGTCGACTGGCCGGCCATCATGACCCACAACCCGCTGGTCTGGTTCGGCCTCGGGGGCGTTTCGCCCGACGACAATCCGCGCGCCTTGCTCTGGCAGCAACGCCTGCACTGGCCGCTGGTCCTGGTCGCCCTGCTGGCGATGCCCGCATACATGCTCGATGCGTCGCAGCATCCTGCCTGGTACCTGATATCGACCTCGATCGACGTCCTCATCTTCGTCGTCTTTACCTTCGAACTCGTTCTCATGATGTGGTTGTCGGACCATCCCTGGCGCTATTTTTTCGACAACTGGCTCTGTGTTGTCATCATCGTCGGCGCGGGCGCCGCCGTATTCGGGGCCGCGACCGCGTGGGTGGCCCTGATCCGTCTGATGCGGGCGGCCATCGCGATCCTGGTGCTGGTGCGGGTGGTGGCCGAGTCGCGCATCCTGTTCACGCAACGCGGCGCGCCGATCCTGATGGGCATCACCTTCCTGACGCTGCTGTGCGCGGGCGCGGTGTTCTGGTGGCTTGACCCGGCCATCAACACCTATTGGGACGGCCTGTGGTTCGCCTTCGTGACCGGGACGACGGTCGGCTACGGTGACCTCGTCCCGACCACCGGCGCGACCCGCGTGTTCGCCGCCATGATGGTGCTGGTCGGCGTCGCGCTGATGACGCTGTTCACCGCCAACGTCGTCAGTTTTTTTGTCGATTACAAAAAAACGCAGACGCGGCAGATGGAGGGGGAGGTCGCCGAATTGCGCGACGAAATCGAACGACTTGTCGGCGCCGGCGAAACGCATGTCCGGGAAGAACTGCGCGCGGAGCTCGCCGCCATCCGGGCCGAGATCGCCGCATTGCGCCAGTCGCTCGACGCGACACGCAAAGGCGATTGATGGCCCGAAGGACGCGGCGAATCCCGTTGCAGCCCTGGCCAGCATCAAGCGGACATCCTCACGGCCTGCCTGAAATGGAAATCTCATGACCCTGGACCTGCTTGGCGGACCCGCGCCGGGATTCGACGATCCGCTCGGCGTGCTGCAGGCGTGCCATCGCCGGATCGAGCGGCAGCTTTCCACGCTGGCTCGACTGCTGCGGCACCTCCCGGAGCACCACGTCGACGCCGACGCGCGCGCCGCGGCGCGCGCCATACTGCGCTACTTCGACACGGCTGCCGTCAATCACCACGCCGATGAGGAAAAGAGCCTTTTCCCGCGCCTGCGCGCCGCTTCGAGCGAGGTTGCGCAGCACCTTATTCTGCTCGAGCAGGAACACCGCGCGCTGGCGCGGCGCTGGGGAAAAATGCGGCCAAGGCTTGCCGCCATCGCGGCTGGATATGGCGCACACCTTGCCCCCGCCGCCGTCCATGCGTTGTGCGCCGCCTATGCGGCGCATATTGCGCGCGAGGATGGGGAGGTATTTCCCGCGGCAGCCCGCCTGCTCGATGCACCGACGCTGGCCGCGATCGGCCGTGAAATGGCGGCGCGTCGCAATCTCCCGTTCGACGCCGGCGCTGCGCCCGGCTAGACCGCCAGCCTGGCGCGGACGTTGTCGGCGTCCATCCGCGCGCCCTCCCCCTGCGCGACGACCTCGCCGCGCGACAGCACCACGTAGTGGTCGGCCAGCGACTTGGCGAAGTCGTAATACTGCTCGACCAGCAGGATCGCCATCTCGCCGCTTTCGGTCAGCTTGCGGATCGCGCGTTCGATGTCCTTGATGATCGACGGCTGGATGCCCTCGGTCGGTTCGTCGAGAATCAGCAGCTTCGGCCGCATGGTCAGCGCGCGGCCGATGGCGAGCTGCTGTTGCTGCCCGCCGGAGAGATCGCCGCCCCGCCGCCCGAGCATATCCTTCAGCACCGGGAACATCTCGAAGATGAAACCGGGAACGCCGGTACCGCGCCGCTGCGTGGCGAGTCCCATCTGCAGGTTCTCCGCCACGGTGAGCCGCGGAAAGATGTCGCGTCCCTGCGGCACGTAGCCGATGCCCAGGCTCGCGCGCGCATAGGGCGGTAGCGCGCTGATGTCGGCCTGCGCGAAGCGGATGTCGCCGGAGCGGATCGGCAACAACCCCATCAGGCAACGCAGCAGCGTGGTCTTGCCCACACCGTTGCGGCCCAGCAACGTCGTGCACTTGCCTGCCGGCACCTCGAAACTGACATCGCGCAGGATATGGCTGCCGCCGTAATACTGGTTGAGCTGGTTGACGGAAAGCATCAGCGCCCCAGGAACACTTCGATGACCGACTCGTTGCCCTGCACCTGCGCCATCGAGCCTTCGGCAAGCACCTGCCCCTCATGCAACACGGTGACGCGGTCGGCGATCTTCGCCACGAACTCCATGTCGTGTTCGACGACGATCAGCGTGTATTCCCCGGCCAGAGAAAGGAACAGTTCGGCACTGCGCATGGTTTCATCGTCGGTCATTCCGGCGACCGGTTCGTCGAGCAAAAGCACCCGAGGCTCCTGCATCAGCAACATGCCGATTTCCAGCCACTGCTTCTGACCGTGCGAGAGCAATCCCGCGGGCCTGCCCGCCTCGGGTACCAGCGCGATGGTCTCCATCACCGTCATGATGCGATCGTGCGCAGCCGAATCGAGTCTTGCGGTCAGCGTGGGCCATACCCTCTTGTCGGCCTTGCGTGCGAGTTCCAGGTTTTCGAATACCGAGTGGTCGGTGAACACCGTCGGTTTCTGGAATTTTCGCCCGATGCCGCGATGCGCGATCTGCGGCTCGGTCAGCTTCGTGAGATCGATCGTCTGACCGAAGAAGACGGTCCCGGAATCCGGCCGGGTCTTGCCGGTGATCACGTCCATCATCGTGGTCTTGCCCGCGCCGTTCGGCCCGATCACGCAGCGCAGTTCACCCGAATCGACCACCAGCGACAAATCATTGAGCGCCCGGAAGCCGTCGAAACTGACCGACACCGAGTCGAGGTAGAGGATACCGCGGTGACTGGTATCGACGCCGTCCTGCACCAGATGCCCATCGGTGTAGCCGCCGCCCCTGCCGCTGGTGTCTGCGTGCACGCGAACCTGATTGGCCGCCGTACTCATCCTCGCCGCCTCTGCCACAGTCCGGCCAGCCCATGCGGCAGGTAAAGAGTGACGAGAACAAAAATCGCCCCAAGTACAAACAGCCAGTACTCGGGCAGCGCAACGGTGAACCAGCTCTTGGCGAGATTCACGACCCCGGCACCGAGCACCGGTCCGATCAGCGTGCCGCGCCCGCCGACTGCGGTCCAGATCGCGATCTCGATCGAATTCGCCGGCGACATCTCGCTTGGATTGATGATCCCGACCTGCGGCACATACAGCGCACCGGCAATACCGCAGATGACCGCCGACAGCGTGAATACGAAAAGCTTGAAGTAGACGGGATCGTAGCCCGAGAACATGACGCGCGTCTCGGCGTCGCGGATGGCGGTCAGCACCCGACCCAGTTTCGACTTCACGATCGCGCGACCGAGGCACAGGAAGCCCAGCAGCGCGGCCCCGGTCAGCATGAACAGGACCATGCGCGTTTCCGGCGCAGCGATCGGGAAACCCAGGATTCGCTTGAAGTCGGTAAAACCGTTGTTGCCGCCAAATCCGGTGTCGTTGCGGAAAAAGAGCAGCATGAACGCGTAGGTGAGCGCCTGCGTAATGATCGAGAAGTAGACGCCCTTGATCCGCGACCGGAACGCAAAGAAACCGAACACGAAGGCAAGCGTGCCCGGCACCATGACGATCAGGAGGGCGCAGTACCAGAAGTTCTCGGTGAAGCGCCAGTACCAGGGATAGGTCTTCCAGTCGAGGAACACCATGAAGTCAGGCAGATCGCTGCCATAGACGCCGTCGTGGCCGATCGAGCGCATCAGGTACATGCCCATCGCGTAGCCGCCCAGCGCAAAGAACAGTCCGTGCCCCAGCGACAGGATGCCGGCGTAGCCCCAGATAAGGTCCATCGCCAGGGCGACGATCGCGTAGCACATGATCTTGCCGGCCAGCGTGACGGTGTAGTCGGAGACGTGGAATGCATTCCCCGCCGGCACGACCAGATTGGCGAACGGCACGAAAACGAAAAGCAGCACGGCCACCGTACCGATCATGCCCCACGCGGTTCCCGACCAAAGACGCGGCAGGGCACCGGACCCGGTCGCTCCAGCAGCCGGCATGAAGCCGGGTGCGAGCAGCTTCATGCTTCCACCGTGCGGCCCTTTAGGGCGAACATGCCCTGAGGCCGCTTCTGGATGAACACGATGATGAACACCAGGATGGCGATCTTGGCGAGCACGGCACCCTGCCAGGCCTCGAGGAACTTGTTGGCCACGCCCAGGCCCAGCGCGGCATAGACGGTCCCGGCGAGTTGGCCGACGCCGCCCAGCACGACGACCATGAACGAATCGACGATGTAGCTCTGGCCAAGGTCGGGACCGACGTTGCCGATCTGCGACAGCGCGCAACCTGCAAGACCGGCAATGCCCGAACCCAGCCCGAAGGCGAGCATGTCGACCTTCGGCGTGCGCACGCCGAGCACACCTGCCATAGGCCGATTCTGCGTGACCGCGCGCACGTAGAGACCCAACCGCGTGCGCGTGAGCAGCAGCCAGACCAGCAGCAGAACACCGGCCGTGAACGCGATGATCACGATGCGGCTCCACGGCAGCACCACGTCGGTCATGATCTCGATCCCGCCGGACATGAACGCGGGATTCTCGACCTGAACGTTCTGGGCGCCGAAGATCGTGCGCATCGCCTGTATCAGCACCAGACTCAGACCCCAGGTGGCGAGCAGCGTCTCCAGCGGACGACCGTACAGATGCCGGATCACCGCGCGCTCGAGGATCACACCGACGATTCCGCTGATCGCGAAGGCGATGGGCATGGCGAACAACAGATACCAGTCGAACGCCGCCGGCAGGTACTGCCGGAAGAGGTTCTGGACCACGAATGCCGCGTAGGCGCCAACCATGATGAGCTCGCCGTGCGCCATGTTGATGACGCCCATCAGCCCGTAGGTGATCGCGAGACCGAGCGCGGCCAGCAGCAGGATGCTGCCGAGTGAAATTCCGCTGAACACGCGCGCCGCGACGTCGCCGGCCATGAGGCGCCGCTCGACTTCGGCCAGCGAACGCTGCGCCTCCACGCGCACCTCGTCGTCACGCTCGATGAATGCGCCGTTCTTCTGTTCGACCACCTTGAGCAGCAGCGTGCGCGTCGCGCCGTTGTCGCTGCGGGCAAGCGCGCGCACGGCTGCGAGTCGAGTCGCGCGGTCCTGGCTGCCGAGTTCGATCGCCGCTTTGGTGAGCACGATCAGGCCACGAATCTCCGGATCGGTTTCCTTCGCCGCCGCCTTGGTGAGCACGACGAGCTCGTCCTCGCCCGAATTGTTCTGCAGTTCGCGCGCTGCCTCCAGTCGCTCGGTGCGATTGGGAGACGCCAGCTTCAGCGCGGCGATCGCCGTGGTGAGCGCCCGGCGCAGGCGGTTGTTGATGATGACCTCGTCGCGATTTTCCGGGACGGGACTCACGGCCTGCCCGCTGATCGCATCGGTGGCCGCGTCGCCCCGCAGGATCAGCACGCGATCGGCGCCGACGGTCACGATTTCGCCATCCTGCATCGCCCGCAGCATCGGCAGTGCCGCCGGGTCAGCGCCGTCGGCGATTGCGCCGATGGCCTTGACCCTGGCGTCGTTTTCCCCGAACGCGAGATCGCGCACGAGATCGGCGGGCAGCGCGTTGGCGCCCTGCGCAACCGCCGCGGCCGCGAACGCCAGCGCGGCGAACATGCGTCCCAGGAATCGCACGCGGCGAACCACCGGCTTCATCGCATAGGCCATTTGTCGAAATTGCATCGGCAGGAATTGCGCACGCCCGAATCGGGCAGGAGTGTCTTGCCGGCACGCCGATCGGCGCGCGCCAACAAGCGGTTCGTTGGAAGACCTGTATCGACTCTCGCTGGCGCGATCGACCCGAGGTCGAAGTTGGGCCGGGTCCGGTTCGCCTTGCGGCGGACCGGCCCGGACCACTGCATTACATCTTTTCAGGCTGGTTCTTCTTCTTGTCGTTGCCCGCGATGAACGGGCTCCAGGGCTTGGCCTGAATCGGTCCAGGCGTCTTCCAGACGACGCTGAACTGCCCGTTGGCCTGTACTTCGCCGATGAACACCGGCTTCCAGAGATGATGGTTCGTCTCGTCCATCCTGGCGGTGAAGCCTGACGGCGCCTTGAAGGTCTGTCCGGCCATCGCCGCGATCACCTTGTCCGGATTCGTCGAATTGGCCTTCTCGACGGCCTGCTTCCACATCCACATGCCGATGTAGGTCGCTTCCATCGGATCATTGGTGATCGGCTTGTCCGCGCCCGGCAGCTTCTGCGCCTTGGCGTAGGCGGCCCACTTCTTCTTGAAGTCGTCGTTCACCGGGTTCTTGAGCGACATGAAGTAGTTCCATGCGGCCAGGTGCCCGACCAACGGCTTGGCATCGACGCCGCGCAGTTCTTCTTCGCCGACCGAGAACGCCACGACCGGAACGTCGGTCGCCTTCAGGCCCTGATTGCCGAGTTCCTTGTAGAACGGCACGTTGGAATCACCGTTGATCGTTGAGACAACCGCCGTCTTGCCGCCGGCCGAGAATTTCTTGATGTCCGCGACAATGGTCTGATAGTCCGCGTGTCCGAACGGCGTGTACTTCTCTTCGATGTCCTTGTCCGCGACGCCCTTCGACTTCAGGTAGGCGCGCAGGATCTTGTTCGTCGTGCGCGGATAGACGTAGTCGGTGCCGAGGAGAACCCAGCGCTTGGCACCGCCTCCGTCCTTGCTCATCAGATATTCAACCGCGGGAATCGCCTGCTGGTTCGGCGCCGCCCCGGTGTAGAACACGTTCTTCGACAGCTCTTCGCCCTCGTACTGCACCGGGTAGAAGAGAACTCCGTTCAATTCCTCGAACACCGGCAGCACCGACTTGCGCGATACCGAAGTCCAGCAACCGAACACCACGGCCACCTTGTCCTGAGTGAGAAGCTGACGCGCCTTCTCGGCGAACAACGGCCAGTTCGACGCAGGATCGACGACGACGGGTTCGAGCTTCCTGCCCAGCACACCGCCCTTGGCGTTGATTTCCTGGATCGTCATCAGCGCGACATCCTTGAGCGCGGTCTCGCTGATGGCCATCGTGCCCGACAACGAGTGCAGGATGCCGACCTTGATCGTGTCGGCTGCGCGGGCCGGCAAGCCGACCGACAAACCAGCTGCGGCGAGCGCCGTGGTGAGTGCGAGACGCTTGAAAAAAATTCTGCGTTGCATGGCGAGTCCCCTTGAAATTGATTCCTGCGATGTCTGCCTTGAAGTGATCGGCCACTGCACGCCCGGGTGCACGTGCGGTCGCCTCGCTTCGCGGTATTGCATTGCAGGACGCATGCCAAGCGCCGATAAAAACTCGCAACGGTCTGATTGTATTGCTGGTTTTTCAATTATCCGTTTCGCGGTTGCCGCTGCCTCCCCGTTTTTGTGCGGTTGCGGCCACCCAGATTGGTGCAAGGAATTCGCGCTCGCACCAAAACGAATCCGGCGATTTGCAGCGGGCGCCGAATTCGGCAGAGCCGCCGGTCGCGGTGACTCGGGGTCAAACGCCGAGTCGGGCCGCGAGTGTTTCCGGTTGCGCCAGCAGTTCCGGCGCGGAGCCTTCGAGTACGACGCAGCCCTTTTCCAGCACCAGCGCCCGATCGGTATTCGCCAGCACCGTGCGGAAATTGCGATCGACGATCAGCGAGGCGATTCCAGTCGCCCGGATTGCCCCGATGATCCGCCAGATCTCGCGAACGATCATCGGGGCGAGTCCTTCCGTGGCTTCGTCGAGAATCAGCAGATCCGGATTCGTCGACAGTGCGCGGCCAATCGCCAGCATTTGCTGCTCGCCGCCGGAGAGTTGCTGGCCGCCGTGGTCGAGGCGCTCCTGCAGACGCGGAAAGGTCGCCAGGATCCGGTCGAGCGGCCAATCGTCGCGACCTCCGTTTCCCCGACGCGCGGCAACGAGCAGGTTCTCGCGCACCGACAGGTTGGGGAAGATTCCGCGGCCCTCCGGTACATAAGCGATTCCGGCGCGCGCGATCCGGTCGGGCGGCGCCCGCGTCGCGTCGATGTCCAGAGCCACGATGCGCCCGCGCGACGGGCGCACATGTCCCATGATCGACCGGATCAGCGTGCTCTTGCCCATGCCGTTGCGACCCAGCAGACCCACGGCCTCGCCGGCATCGACCACCAGCGACACGCCGCGCAATACGTGGCTCTCGCCGTAGTGAACGTGCACGTCGCGGGCGTCGATCAGCCGCCGGTCACCGGACATCGGTTTCTCCCAGATACGCCGACTGCACCTCGGGATCGACGCGCACCTCCGCGGGATTTCCACTGGCGATGACCGTGCCGTTGACCATCACCGTGATCCGATCGGACACGCGAAACACCGCGTCCATGTCGTGCTCGACCAGCAGAATCGCATGGCCTGCCTTGAGCTCGGCCAGCAGGGTCAGCATGGTCTCGGTTTCTTCCGGACCCATCCCCGCGAGCGGCTCGTCGAGCAGCAACACGCGCGGACGCGTGGCGAGGCACATGGCGATCTCGAGCTGGCGCTTCTCGCCATGCGAGAGCAGGCCCGCCGTTCGCGGCGCGATTTCGGTCAACGACGCACGCTCGAGCGCTTCCCGCGCCGCGGCCGTGCTGATTGGGCACGACGTGGCGGGCGTCCACCAGTTCCAGGGCATCTGATGCGTGGCTTGCGCGGCCAGTCGGCAGTTTTCGAACACCGTGAAATGCGGAAAGATCGTCGTGCGTTGATAACTGCGACCAAGCCCTGCCTTTGCGCGCGACGGTTGCGACCAGCGGGTGACATCGCGCCCGAGCAATTCAACGGTTCCACTGGTAATCGGAATTTCCCCGGCCAGCACATTGATCAACGTTGACTTGCCCGCACCGTTGGTCCCGATCACTGCATGAATCTCGCCCTCCTCCAGCGCAAGCGAAACGTCGGACACGGCGGTCAGTCCGCCAAAGCGCCGGCTCACGCTGCGGGCACGCAGCAGTGAAACTGACCCGTCAGCCACGCGCGTCCGCCTCACCCGCCCGGGAGCGACGCGCCCGCCACTGCGCCGGCAGGCCGATCAGGCCGTTGGGCATCAGCGCGACGGACAGAATGATCGTGCCGCCCAGCATCAGCTGCCAATGCCTGGAGAAGTCGCCGAACACCACATCCCACTGAAAGAACAACTGCAGCAGCGCGAACGCGAAGGCGCCAAGGACTGCCCCTCCGAGGCGGCCAATGCCACCCAGGATCAACATCAGCAGAACTGCACCTGACTCGTGCCAAGACAGCATCTCCGGATTGACGAACCCATCCTTGACCGCGACCAGAAACCCGGCGAGACCGGCAAGCGCGCCGGCCAGGGTGAACGCCGCGAGTTTGTACGGGAAGGTCGCAAAGCCCGCCGCGCGCATTCGCTGCTCGTTGCTCTTGATGCCCACGAGTGTCCGGCCGAAGCGACTGCGCAACAGCACGGCGAGGAACAGGAAAACGCCGGCCAGGCTGGCCAGAACTACGTAGTAGAACGTCAACGGTCTGCCGATATCGATCAGCGTGATCCCGAACAAGGCGACGACGGGCTTGACGTTGAGATAGATGCCGTCGGTGCCACCACCCAGCGGCGTATCGTGGAAAACGTAGTAGGCCATCTGCGCGAAGGCCAGCGTGACCATGATGAAGTAGACCCCGCGAGTGCGCAGGCACAGCGCGCCGACCACCACCGCGTACGCCGCCGCGCAGGCAACCGTCGCCGGCAGCAACCAGAAAAAATTCGCCGCCGCGTACTCGGGTGACAACAGCAGCGTTGCGTAGGCGGCGATGCCGAAAAACGCGGCGTGACCCAGGCTCACCAGTCCCGCCATGCCGACCAGAAGCTCGAGCGAAAGCGCGAAGATCGCGAGGATCATCACCTTGTTCACGAAGCCCAGATAGAACCCGGTGGAGACAAGCGGGAACAACGCGAGCAGCACGAGTGCGGCGAGCGGCAGCACGAACCGGGGCGAATTGATGCCGATCGTGCCCATCAGCCCTGCCGGAACAGTCCTTCCGGCTTCCACAAAAGGATCGCCGCCATCAGCAGATAGACCGCGATTCCGGCAATCTCGGGGAACAGCACCTTTCCGAACGTGTCGACGATGCCGACGAGAATCGCCGCGAGAAAGGCACCTCGCACCGATCCAATGCCGCCGATGACAACGACGACGAAGCAGATGATCAGCACCTGTGCGCCCATTCCCGGGTACACCGACGAGACCGGCGCCGCGATCATGCCGGCGAACGCCGCAAGCGCCACGCCGGCGGCGAAGACCAGGCGATAGAGAAACTTGATGTTGATTCCCAGCGATTGGACCATTTCGCGATTCGTGCTTCCAGCCCGCACCATCATGCCCAGGCGCGTGCGCGCGATCACCAGGTACAGGCCCGCGGCAACCGCCAGACAGACTCCCGAGATTGCGAGACGATAGACCGGATACTGCATCAGGTCACCCAGCGCTATGCTGCCGGCGAGAAACGGTGGCATGGCGACGCCGTGCACGTCATTGCCCACCAGAATGCTGCGCAGCTCCTCGAAAACGAGGATGAGACCATAGGTCATCAGGACCTGCTGCAGGTGGTCACGCTGGTAGAGGTAGGAGACGAAACCCCATTCCAGCAAATAGCCGAGAACAATGGCGAGGACCAGCCCGGCGAGCAGCGTGACCATGAAACTGCCGCCGAACATCGGCGCGAGCGCGTACGCCATGTAGGCGCCGATCATGTAGAAGCTGCCATGCGCGAGATTTATCACGCCCATGATGCCGAAGATGAGCGTGAGCCCGCTGGCAACCAGGAACAGCAGCAGCCCGTACTGCAGCGCGTTCAGGCACTGCACGAGAAACGTCGCGACTTCCATGCTGGCGGACTATCGCGACCGGGTCGCGGTATGCGGCAACCGCGCCGGAATTCGCGGGCGCATTGCTCGCGAATTCCGGCGCGAAATCGTCACATCGTGCATCCGTGCCCGGGATCGGCCAGCGCCTTGACGGCGACGCCAATCACCTTGTTCTCCAGGCCTTCTGCCTTGCGCAGGTAGAGGTCCTGCACCGGATTATGGTTCTTGCCCAACGTGAACGCGCCGCGCGGGCTGTCGATCTTCGCCGCACCCATGGCCTTGTACAGGTCGGCCTTCTTGGAGAAATCGCCCTTAACCGCCACAAGTCCGATGCCCAGCAGCTGCGCCGCATCGTAACCGCCCACGGCGTAGACGTCGGGCGGCATCTTGTAGGCGGCCTGATACGCGGCGCGGAACGACTTGTCCTTGGCCACCGGGAGGCCGTCTCCGTAATGCAGCGTCGTCAGCAGTCCCTGCGCGGCGTCGCCCTGCGCCTTCAGCGTACCGTCGGTGAGGAAGCCCGCGCCGTACAGCGGGACGGTCTTGTTGAGACCGGCCGCCGCATAGTCCTTGACGAACTTGACCGCTCCGCCGCCGGCGAAGAACGTGTAAACCGCGTCCGGCTTGGCCGCGGCGATCTCGGTCAGCAGCGCCTGGAATTCAACGTTGGGGAACGGCACCGTCAGATCCTTGATCACCTTGCCGCCGCCCTTCTCGAAGCCCTCCTTGAAGCCGCCGACGGATTCCGCGCCTGCCGCGTATTTCCAGGTAATGGTCATGACCTTCTTGTAGCCCTTCTCCGCGGCAACAACGCCCATCGCGTAGCCGGGCTGCCAGTTGGAGAACGACGTGCGAAAGATGTTGGGCGCGCACATCGGGCCGGTGATCGCGACCGCACCGGCGTTGGGAATCACCAGCAGCGTGCCGGTCTCCTTGACGACCTTGGCCATCGCCATCGCCACGCCCGAGTGCACGGTGCCGACGACGACGTCAACTTTGTCGCGCTTGATCAGGATGTTGACGTTGTCCGCGCCCTTGGCCGGCTGCGACTCGTCGTCCACATTGACGTACTCGATCTCCCGGCCACCGAGCTTGCCGCCCTGCTCGTTGACGTAGAGACGGAAACCGTTTTCGATCGCGGCTCCCAGCGCCGCATACGTCCCTGTATACGGGAGCATGAAGCCTACCTTGAGCTTGCCGGCCTGGGCCAACGCGTCACCCGCGGGCAACGCCAGCACCGCCGCAGCGGCCAGCGCAGTGAACAACCGGGTCTTTTGCATTGTCATCTCCTCCGTTGGTGAATCGACTTGTATGGCCGCGGGACCGGGGCGCCCCCGGTCCGGTTGCGACTTTTACGCCGCATGAGGCGAAACATACCTCAACGTACGTATGGTGCGAAGGACGCGATACCCGCTCAGATCAAGCATTCGAACGGAAATCATGGCGCATCGGCGATCTCGCAAAGCGGGACGCCGGCCTCCCGCTCTCGAATATCATCGATGAATTCGGCAGCAGCGGCGGTCAATACCGCCGGCTGGTCGCGCTGCGGCGAGTGTCGGCAGGCAGCGATCTTCACCAGACGCACGCTCGGGGCGAGGCGGGCGATGCTCTCGATCTGCGCCATCGTCCCGTACTCGTCGTCCTCACCCTGCACGGCGAGCACCGGGCAGCGCAGCTGCGGCAAGCGGTCTTCGATCGACCAGGCGCGAAAATCCGGGTCAAGCCACACGTCGTTCCACCCCCTGAATGCGGAATCCGGGTCATCGTGGTAGCGCCCGAGCCTCTCTCGCAGGTCGGTGGCGTCGTAGGCCTCGCGCGCCGCCTGGATGCTGGCAATGCTCAAATCCTCGACCATGACATGCGGCGCGACGGCGATGACCCCGGCGACGCGCTCGGGATGCGCGGACGCATAGAGCAGCGCAATCGACGCGCCGTCACTGTGCCCGAACAGCATCACCCGTGATTCGATGCCGAGCGTCGCGAACAAGGCGGGGAGAACGGATTCCGCCTGCCGATGCATGTAGTCGACCGCCCAGCGCTCGCCGCCGGGGCGTGGCGTCGAGCGGCCGTAGCCCGGACGCGAAAACACCAGGCCTCGAACGCCGGCAGCGGCGCAAAGCGACTCCGGGTAGTCCTTCCACCTGGCGAGCGAACCCAGGCCCTCGTGCAGGAACACCACCAGAGGCGTCGCCGCTTCGGCGCCGACGAACCGATACTCCAGGTCGAGCCTGCGGCCCTCCACCACGATCGATGCGTGGCCGTCCGCGGGCACGCCCCGGGCGGCGCCAGCCGCACCGGCGTGGTTCATCGCGCTGCCGCCTCGCGCAGTCGAAAGCGCTGTATCTTGCCCGTGGCGGTCTTCGGCAACTCGGTGATAAAGCGGATTTCGCGCGGATACTTGAACGGCGCCAGCTGATCCTTGACGAACGCCTTGAGCGCGTCGGCCAACGCGTCGTCGCCCTGCCCTCCCTGTTTGAGCACGACATAGGCAAGCGTCTTGGTCAGTCCGTCGGCATCCACCTTGCCGACCACCGCAGCTTCGAGCACCGCATCGTGGCGCATCAGCGCTGTCTCGACTTCGAACGGCGACACGTACTGGCCGGCGACTTTCATCATGTCGTCGCTGCGGCCCGCATAGGTGTAGTAGCCGTCGGCGCTGCGCGAGTATTTATCGCCGCTCCTGGTCCACTCACCCTGGAAAGTCATCCGCGATTTCTCGCGGTTGCCCCAGTACATGAGCGCGGCACTGGGGCCACGGACGAAGAGTTCACCGATGGTGTCGTCGCCTACCGGCAGGCCGTTCTCGCCGCGCAATTCGATTTCGTAGCCTGGCACCGGCACGCCGGTGGTCCCGTAGCGCACCTTGCCCGGTTGATTGGTCAGGTAAACGTGCAGCATCTCGGTCGACCCGATGCCGTCGAGGACGTCGCAGCCGAAATGCGTCGCGAAACGCTCACCGACCTCGCGGGGCAGCGCTTCGCCGGCCGAGGTGCAGAGGCGCAGCGCAACGTCTTTGCGCGCGGGCAGGTCCGGCGCGGCAAGCATCGCTGCAAAGAGGGTCGGCACCCCATAAAAAATCGTCGGCTTGCGCTCGGTCAGCCGTTTGAACACCGCCTGCGGCGTCGGTCGCTCGGCCATCAGCAGCACGGTTGCGCCCGCCGTAAGCGGAAAGGTCAACCCGTTGCCCAGACCATAGGCGAAGAACAACTTGGCGGCGGAAAACACCAGGTCATCCTCGCGAATTCCGAGGATCGGCCGGGCAAAGGACTCCGCGGTCCAATAGAGATTGGCATGCGTATGCACCGTGCCTTTCGGACGGCCGGTCGAGCCCGACGAATACAGCCAGAACGCGCTTTCATCAGCTCGCGTCGGCAACGCCTCCGGCAGCGGCGCCGCGTCGAGCAGCGACGCGAAGGCCAGCGCATCCGCCGGCAGCTGCCCTGACGGATGCGACACCACGACGTGGCGCACCTCGTGCGGCGCCTTGGCCATCGCTTCGATCAACGTCGCGAGCAGCGGGCCCGACACCAGCAGCGCCTGCGCCCGGCTATCCGCCAGCATGTAGGCATAGTCATCCGCGGTCAGCAGCGTATTCACGGCAACCGGCACGATGCCGGCGTAAAGCGCGCCGAGAAACGCGACGGGATAGTCGACCGTGTCGTGCATGCAGAGCAGCACACGCTCCTCGCGCCGCAGGCCGAGCGCGCGCAGGCCTGCGGCCATACGACGCACCCGGTCGGCCATATCGCCATAGGTAAGGGTGGCGGTGTCGTCGACATAGGCGACTTTCGCCCCTCTGGCCGCGTTGACGGTCAGCACGTGCTCGGCGAAATTGAAAAATGGCGGCACCTGCCCTGGCGTGTCCATGGTTTCCTCCTGGTTCACCGATTTCGACTTCATCCATGTGGGCCGGACAAGTCGGCATCTGCCTATGTTGCTCGCCGACGCGAGCTCTGTTAACTTAGTGCAACATAATTCACTTTGTCAAGAACTCTATTGCATGATTTTGATAAAAAGGCCCCATCGGAAATGAATCAGAATGCCGCCGGTTCGGGGATTCCCGGCCGGATTCCCGGCCGCGATCCCTTTCTCGTGGTCCTCGGAGACCGCGTGCGCCGCCTGCGGTTGCAGCGTGGTGTTACGCGCAAGGGGCTGGCGCAAACGGCCCAGATTTCGGAGCGGCATCTCGCCAACCTGGAGACCGGCCAGGGTAACGCCTCGGTGCTGCTCCTGAAACAACTCGCCGTAGCGCTCGATTGCAGCATTGCCGAACTGGTCGGAGAGGACGTGGCAGGATCCACGGAGGGCCGAGCCCTCCGCAGCCTGTTGCGAGGCCGGGACGAGTCGACGTTGCGGCGTGCGCGCGAGGTGCTGGCCGAAATGCTCGGCGCTAACGCCCGGGATCCGTCGCGCAGCGGCCGCGTGGCCTTGATCGGACTGCGCGGCGCCGGCAAATCCACGCTCGGTCGAATGCTGGCCGACGACCGGCGCGAGCCCTTTGTGGAACTGAACCGCATCATCGAGCAACTTGCCGGATGCGACATTCGCGAAATCCATTCCCTGTACGGCACGCAGGCGTATCGGCGGTACGAATTGCGGGCACTGGAAGAGGCGGTCACCGCCCATCCGCGCGCGATCATCGCCACCGGTGGTGGCCTTGTTTCCGAAGCGACGACCTTCGACCTCCTGCGCGCGCGCTGTTTCACCGTGTGGCTGCGCGCGTCGCCTGAGGAACACATGCACCGCGTGATCGCCCAGGGCGACTTGCGGCCAATGGCGGGTAACAGTGAAGCCATGGCCGACCTGAAGCGCATCCTCGCCGGACGCGAAGATGCCTACGCCCGCGCGGACCTGGTTTTCGATACCGGCGGCAAGTCGCTGGCAGACGCCTTCCTGGAATTGCGCACCCTGCTGGACCCCGCGATGCTTTCGACCGGGTCCGTGTAGTTCAGGAATATTGGCCGTAAATATGCAGTCTAATGCTTGACGCGAATCAAAATAGTGCACTAAAATTCATTTATTGATTCCTGAACGCGTCCTGCCCCACCGCGGATGCTGCCTGGAACCCTTCCTGGAGGCTACCAATGCCAACCGGCCCCCGTGTCGACTACCGCACCGAACCTGCGCGCTACCAACACTGGAAACTTGCCTTCGACGGCCCCGTCGCCACGCTGCAAATGAATGTCGCCGAAGATGGCGGCATCCGCGACGGCTACAAGCTCAAGCTCAACTCCTACGACCTCGGCGTGGACATCGAGCTCCACGATGCCGTCCAGCGCATTCGCTTCGAGCACCCCGAGGTGCGCAGTGTCGTCGTCACCAGCGGCAAGGATCGGGTCTTCTGTTCGGGCGCCAATATCTTCATGCTCGGCCTGTCGTCGCACGCATGGAAGGTGAACTTCTGCAAGTTCACCAATGAAACGCGCAACGGCCTGGAGGACGCGAGCCGCCACTCCGGCCTCAAATTCGTCGCGGCGATCAACGGCGCCTGCGCCGGCGGCGGCTACGAGCTGGCGCTCGCCTGCGACGAGATCTGGCTGATCGACGATCGTTCCTCGACAGTGTCCCTGCCCGAGGTGCCGCTGCTCGGCGTATTGCC
Organism: Betaproteobacteria bacterium; assembly: GCA_032123655.1. Taxonomy (GTDB): domain Bacteria; phylum Pseudomonadota; class Gammaproteobacteria; order Burkholderiales; family Casimicrobiaceae; genus VBCG01. Next base: position 2,714 of record JAQBEY010000083.1, on the reverse strand, counting down.
CGGAACGGGTGGCCTCACGCGCATCACCGACAAGCGCCGCGTGCGGCACGATCTTGCCGACGTTTTCTGTACGCTCAGCGAGGGTGTGCGCGGTCAGCGGGCCATCGACTGGCGTCTGGTCGACGCGATCGTGAAGCCCGGACAGTTCGTGCCCGCCGTGCGCGACCGGGCCATGGAACTCGCGGCGGCGAGCGACCGGCCGGCCGACGCGCGCGGCGTCACGCTGACCGCGCTGGCGCGCAGCCACGACGACGCCGGCTACCACTACAGCCATGTCGACGTGCTGATTGACCGCCCGGCACGCACCGCGACGTTTACCGTCCGGGCACCGCGCTCGCCCCAGCCCGAGGACCTTGCCGGCATCGAGGCCGCGGGTGTCGCCTGGTGGCCACTGGCGCTGGCCCGCGAGCTCGACGACGCGATTCTCACCATGCGCACCAATGAACTCGATATCGGCACCTGGCTGCTCAAGACGCGAGGCGACGCCGCAGCGGTGCTTGCCGTCGATGCGGCGCTCGCCCGCCACGCCGGGCATTGGCTGGTGCGCGAAACCACCGGCTACCTGCGACGCACCCTCGCCCGCCTGGACGTTTCGTCGCGCACGCTGTTCGCGCTGGTCGAGCGCGAATCGTGCTTCGCCGGCACACTCCTCGAACTCGCGCTGGCGGCCGATCGCTGCTACATGCAGCGCCTCGACGGCGCCGCCGACGAACCGAGATTGACCGCGTCGGCGCAGAATTTCGGCGCCTATCCAATGGTCAACGGCAAGTCACGACTCGCGCAGCGCTACTACGACGATGAAACGGCGCTGGCGGCGGTACGCGATGCCGTCGATCGGCAGCTCGCGCCGGACGACGCCGAGCGTCTGGGCCTCGTCACCGCGTCGCCGGACGACCTCGATTGGGACGACGAGATTCGCATCGCGCTCGAAGAGCGCGCGAGCATGTCGCCCGACGCGCTGACCGGGATGGAAGCGAATCTGCGCTTCGGCGGCACCGAGACCATGGAGACCCGCATCTTCGGCCGACTCTCGGCGTGGCAGAACTGGATCTTCATCCGTCCGAACGCAGTCGGTGCGACGGGCGCGCTCAAGGTCTACGGCAAGGGCGGCAAGGCGCAGTTCGATTTCGACCGCGTCTAGCGCATCACGACATGAGGACATCCGGATGAGCGGCATCGACTACAGCGAAAAGATTCCCAACAACGTCAACCTGGCAGGCGACCGCACGCTGCAACGCGCGCTGGAACACTGGCAGCCCAATTTTCTGCAATGGTGGGCCGAAATGGGACCGGACGGCAGCCAGGATTTCGATGTGTACCTGCGCACCGCGGTGAGCGTCGAGCCTTCGGGCTGGGCCAACTTCGACCACGTGAAAATGCCCGACTACCGCTGGGGCGTTTTCATGACCCCCGCCGACGGCGAACGCCGCATTCGCTTTGGCGAGCATCTCGGCGAACCCGCATGGCAGGACGTCCCGGGCGAGCATCGGGCGAACCTGCGACGAATCATCGTCACACAGGGTGATACCGAACCGGCATCAGTCGAGCAACAACGCCATCTGGGGCTGACCTGTCCGTCGCAGTACGATCTGCGCAACCTTTTTCAGGTCAATGTCGAGGAAGGCCGCCACCTCTGGGCGATGGTGTACCTGCTGCACAGGCACTTCGGCCGCGACGGGCGCGAAGAGGCCGAAGCGTTGCTTGGGCGGAGGTCCGGGGACACCGACAATCCCCGCATCCTGGGCGCGTTCAACGAAAGAACACCGGATTGGCTGGCGTTCTTCATGTTCACCTACTTCACCGACCGCGACGGGAAGTTCCAGCTCTGTGCGCTGGCCGAGTCGGGCTTCGATCCCCTTGCCCGCACGACCAGGTTCATGCTGACCGAAGAGGCGCACCATATGTTTGTCGGCGAGTCCGGCGTCTCGCGCATCGTTCAGCGGACCTGCGCGGTGATGAACGAACTGAAGACCGACGATGTGGCCGCATTGCGCGCCTCCGGCGTCATCGACCTGCCGACGATCCAGCGGTACCTGAACTTTCACTTCGCGGTGACCATCGACCTGTTTGGCGCCGATCAATCATCCAACGCCGCCACGTTCTACAGCGCAGGGCTCAAGGGCCGCTTCGAGGAAGGCAAGCGCGACGATGACCATCGCCTGCAGGGCGCGACCTACCTGGTCCAGGACATTGCCGACGGGCGCGTGATCGAACGCGAGGCGCCGATGCTGAATGCGTTGAACGAGGTGCTGCGCGACGATTACATCCGCGATTCCATCGGCGGTGTCAATCGCTGGAACAGGGTGATCGAGAAGGCCGGGCTCCCGTTCCGGCTTGCGGCCCCGCACAAGGCGTTCAATCGCAAGATCGGCACCTTCGCCAAGGCGCGCGTATCGCCCGACGGTCGCGTCATCGATGAGGCCGAATGGGCGCGGCATGAGCGCGAGTGGCTGCCCACGTCCGAGGACCGCGCTTTCGTCGCCTCGCTGATGGGGCGGGTCGTCGCACCCGGAAAATTCGCCAACTGGATCGCACCGCCGGCGATCGGCATCAATCGCCAGCCGGTCGATTTCGAATACGTGCGCTTCAACTAGGGCCTGTTCACACTATCCGCAACCCATCAGCGATGAGCGCGAAGTTGATGAAGGCCATGAACATGACATCGAGTTTCTCGAACCGCGAGAAGATTCGGCGGAAGCCTTTGAGTCGGCGGA
>JAQBEY010000082.1:0-11377 GCA_032123655.1 Betaproteobacteria bacterium | reverse complement strand
GATCACACAGTCGAACGACGCGTCGTCGAAGCCGGCGAGCCCGCTTTCGAGGTCGCTCTGCAGCACGTTGACGCCGCTGTCGATGCTCGCCAGCACGCCTTCGTCGGCGATCTCGATGCCATAGCCGCGCACGTCGCGCTCGCGGCGCAGATAGGCGAGCAGGCTGCCGTCGCCGCAGCCCAGGTCGAGCACCTGCGCGCCGGGCGCTATCCAGCCGGCGATGGTAGCGAAGTCGGCGCGCTGCGCCTGCCGTTCGCGCGCCTCGACGCGGCGCTTTACTTCCGCCCCGAAGCGGAACGTCGAATAGGTCGCATCAGAGACGATGTGGTCGAAATAGGCCCGGACCATGTCGTGATAGCGCGGGTCGTCGAGCAAAAAAGCATCGTGCCCATGCGGCGCGTCGATCTCGGCATAGGACACATCGCGACGGTGCTCGACCAGCGCCTCGACGATTTCGCGCGACCGCGCCGGTGAAAAACGCCAGTCGGTGGTGAACGAGACGACGAGGAACCCGCAGATTGCCGGCGCCAGCGCGCGCGCGAGGTCGCCGCCGGTCGCCAGCGCAGGATCGAAGTAGTCGAGCGCCTTGGTGATACGCAGGTAGGTGTTGGCGTCGAAATATTCGGCGAATTTCTCGCCCTGATGACGCAGGTAGGACTCGATCTGGAATTCCGGCGCGAACGAGTACTTGATGCCCTCGCGCAGGTCGCGTCCGAATTTTTCCTCCATCTGCAGGTCGGACAGGTAGGTGATGTGTCCGATCATCCGCGCCACGCGCAGGCCCCGCCGTGGCAGGGTGTTGCGAGTCGCGAAATGCCCATCGTGGAAATCCGGATCGGTGAGGATCGCCTGCCGCGCGACCTCGTTGAAGGCGATGTTCTGCGCCGACAGGTTGGGCGCGCCGGCGATCACCAGCGCGTGACGGATGCGTTGCGGAAAACGGATCGCCCACGCCAGCGCCTGCATGCCGCCCAGGCTGCCGCCCATGACCGCGGCGAATTGCGCGATACCGAGCTGGTCGGCAAGCCGCGCCTGCGAGTCGACCCAGTCTTCCACGGTAACCAGCGGAAACGCCCCGCCCCAGGGTGCGCCGGTTGCCGGGTTGATCGACATTGGCCCGGTCGAGCCGAAGCAGCTGCCCAGGTTGTTGACGCCGATCACAAAAAAACGGTCGGTGTCCAGCGGCCGGCCCGGCCCGATCATGTTGTCCCACCAGCCCAGGTTGTCCGGATCGCCTACGTAATGACCGGCGACATGGTGCGACGCGTTCAGCGCATGGCAGACCAGCACGGCGTTGGATTTGTCGGCGTTGAGCTTGCCGTAGGTCTCGTAGACGAGTTCATACGCGGGGAGCCAACTACCGCAGGAAAGCGGCAAAGGCTCGGTGAAGCGGGCGAGCTGCGGCTCGACCGCGCCGACGGAGCGGCCGCGCGGCTTGCCGGCGCCGGCTGCGGCACCGCCGGTGGTGGCGGAAAAGGAGGGCATGTCAGGAATCGGGGCGGTAGTTCGATGGGTCTGGGCGCGGGATCGGCGCGCGTCCGGGATCGAGCGCAGGTGAATCTTTATCACAGGCCCGACCGCGCGCCTATCCTCGCGCGACAATCGCCGCCGCGAATGCGTCCGGCCGGATGCCGCCCGCGCGCGCCCGCAGGAGCGCCGATGCCCCGCCCATCTTGGGGCGGGCAGTCCCGAATATGTATGGAAATAATCGGCTTGGGCCGGAATATCAATCGAACATCCATCCATTCCCATCTTGAGGACGATGGCATATCCGCTCGGGGCAGCCTATCCCCACTGTGGCGGCCAGCCCCGTCCTCAGTCGCTTGAACCGCCGACTGTCAGAAAAACATGACAATGTTCTATGACGTTGGAATAATGTCCGTCCCGGTCGGCTTTGGCGGATCTCGGCCGCGGCCTCATGGGCGCGGTCGCAACGCCTTTTCCACGTTGGAGAGTTCCACATGAAGCGCTTATCAATCCTGTTCCTCGCGTGTTTGACGCCCCTCGTGCTCGCGTGGTCGGCGGGAGCGGAAGCGCAGAGTTGCACCAATGGACGGGCTCTTTATAAGAAGAAGCTAAACAATGTCGATGTTAGTTGCTCGCAGTCGAGCTGCCACAGCAGCGACGTGACCGCGGACAAAAATAATATCTGGAAAGGCGCCAGCAACGCCCAGGCCATCGACATCGCACTCGACGGCGTTACGGAAATGGCCGGTCTGCGTTCGTTTCTCGGGCTGACCACGACAGATCTGGACGACATCGCGCTGTACCTGTTCTATGCCAGCAACGGCCTGGCCTGCCCCGCCGCCGCTCCAGCCGTCTCCGCCTCGCCGACGTCGCTCAGCTTCGGTAATATCAACACCGGCTCCAGCAGCGCGCCACAAGTGATCACCGTGTCCAACACGGGTACGGGCGGCGCCACCGGCATGGCCTATCCGGCGGCGCCTTCCGGCTATTCGCGCAGCACCACCTGCGCCGCGACGCTGGCGGCCGGCGCATCGTGCACGATCAGCTTCACCTTCTCGCCGGCCGGCGCCGGCAGCGCCAACGCCAACTGGACGATCACCGGCGACAGTGGCATAAGCGTTCCGGTCAGCCTCACGGGCACCGGCGTAGCGGCCGCTCCCAACCTCGGCGCCGCGCCACCCTCGGTGTCCTTCGGGTCGGTCAACGTCGGACAGACTTCACCAGGCACCAACGTCACCATCACCAACAACGGCGCCGGCGGCGCCACCGGGGTCGGCTTCATCAACAGCAACGCCGCCGAATTTCTCGTGTCCGGCAATACCTGTGGCGCCACGCTTGCGTCAGGCGCGTCCTGCGGTCTCAGCATCGCGTACAAGCCGACTGCAGCCGGTGCCGACAACGCAATGCTTACGGTCAACTACACCGGCGGTCCGGCTGTGGTCATCAATCTCTCCGGTAGCGGCGCGGCGGTGATCACGCCCGCCAACCTGGTTGCCGCGCCGCCAACGCTGGCCTTCGGCAGCGTGACCTCGGGCACCACCGGCGGCAAGCAGACGGTGACCGTATCCAACAGCGGCGGCACTGCCGCCACGGGCATCGCGCTGGCCGGCAGCAATCCAGCCGAGTTCGTCGTCAGCGCCAACACCTGCGCCGCCAGTCTGGGCGCCGGCGCTTCGTGCACGCTCGACCTTGCCTACGCGCCGTCGGCGCCAGGCGCCGACAGCGCCGCGCTCACCATCAACTACAGCGGTGGCAGCGCCGTCGTCACGCTCACCGGCACCGGCAGCACGGCGCCCGTGGCCAACCTGCTGGCCACACCGGGCAACGCGGCCTTCGGCAGCGTCACCGTCGGCCTGCCCAGCGCAACCGTGCCGTTCACGCTGTCCAACACCGGCAACGCCGTCGCCGCCGGCATCGCCTTCGCCAACACCAACGCCGCGGAGTTCGTGGTCAACAGCAACACCTGCGGCACGACACTGGCCGCCGGCGCGTCCTGCGCGTTCAACATGACCTACTCGCCGACGGCGATGGGCGCAGACAACGCCACGCTGACCATCAGCTACACGGGCGGGGCAAGCATGGTGCTGCCGCTGTCCGGGACCGGCGTCACCGCGGCGCCGCCGCCCGCGGGCCAGCTCTCGCTGCCGGTGGCGTTGACCATGCCCGACCAGCAGGTAGGCACGACCGGCGCGCCGGTCGCCGTGCAGGTCAGCAACATCGGCAGCGCGGCGGTGACGGTCTCGGCGATCACGCTGTCCAACATGGCGGAGTTCGCGCTGGCGGGTTCGACCTGCGCCAGCGTCGCCGCGGGTGCGACCTGCACGCTGTCGTTCACCTTCACCCCGTCCGGCACCGGCGGGCGCAGCACCTCGGTGAACATCGTCAGCAACGGCACCGGCAGCCCGCAGACGCTGGTGGTGCAGGGCACCGGCCTTTCCGCGGGCGGCACCCCGCCGCCGCCGACCTCCGGCACCGCGGAGGCGATCGAATATTTCCACGCCGGGTTCGGCCACTACTTCATCACCGCCATCGCCGACGAGATCACCAAGATCGACAACGGCACCTTCAAGGGCTGGGCGCGCACCGGGCGTTCGTTCAAGGTCTATCCGAACGCCGCCGACGGACTGAACGCGGTGTGCCGCTTCTTCAGCACCGCCTTCGGCGCCAAGAGTTCGCACTTCTACACGCCGTTTCCCACCGAGTGCACCACGGTCAAGTCCAATCCGAACTGGACGTTCGAGGCCGAGGTGTTCTATATGCCGATTCCGACCTTCGAGGGCGATTGTGCGGCCGGCACGCGACCGATCTACCGCATGTACAACAACGGCCTGAGCGGCGCCCCCAACCACCGCTACACGACCGAACTCAGCGTGCGCGCCGAAATGCTGGCAAAGGGCTGGATTGCCGAGGGCTCAGGCACGATCGGGGTCATCATGTGCACGCCGCAGTAGGCCGCGGCATCCGTCACAGAACCCTCGAAGCCCCTCGTTCGCGCATGCGGGAAAATCGCAAATTGGCAGGCCGGATCCCAAGCCGCAGCAGGCAGTTCCGCCACGGGGCCCCGACAGCGGGTCCCGTGGCGTTCGCTGCAGGCGCCGCACCGCGCAGCGACACGTAGACGCCGCACAGGGAGAGAGGGAGAGGCGAAAGCCCCAGCGCTAGGGCTGACGCGTCGTGATCTCCGGCTCGTTCACCGGGCCGGCCAGCGTGCCGTCGGCGTGAACCCCCAGCCACTGCATGCCCTGCGCGTCGAGGAATGCCGCGGCGCCGGCGCCAAGCAGCATGGCGATGGTCGCACCGCTGCCGGCCAGCACGCACAGCGGCGCCAGCACCGTGACCGATTGCCAATGCTCGACCGGCATGCCGCTGCCCGGGTCGAGGATGTGGCAGTAGCGCCGTCCATCGATCTCGAAGTAGCGCTCGTAGTCGCCGCTGGTGGCGAGCGCGCCCGTCGCGAGGTCGATGCCGGCGATGGTCGCGCCATCGCGCCGCGGATGGCGGATGCCGATCCGCCACGGGCGGCCGTCGCCCTGCGGGCCGATCGCGCGCAGGTCGCCGCCGAGATTGACCAGGCCGTGGCGCAGGCCGTGTTCGGCAAGGATGGTCGCGGCGCGGTCGGCCGCGTATTCCTTGCCCACGCCGCCGAAGTCGATTTCCATTCCGGCGCGCGGCAGCCGCACCGAGGCCTCGCTCCATTCCACCGCCGGCCAGTCGATGCAGGCGGCGGCGGCCGCCAGCACCGCCGGGTCCGGCAGCGCCGGCGGCTGGCGGCGAAAGTCCCAGGCCCGGCGCAGCACGCCGGAGGTGATGTCGAAGCGGCCACCGGATTGCGCATGACAGGTGTCGGCGTAGCGCAGCAGCGCCGCGGTCTCGGCGTCGATCGCCACCGCGGTGCCGCCCGCGGCGCGGTTTATGCGCGTGGTGACGCTGTCGTCGCGGTAGCGCGAGTACTTGGCCTCGATGCGCTGCACGTCGGCGATGGCCGCGTCGGCGGCGCGACGCGCGCGCGCCGGATCGTCGTCGCAGAGCTGGATCAGGTGTTCCGCCGCCATGGCGCGGAACCGGGTCTGGAAAAGTTTCATTGCGCGGCGCGAAACTGGAGGCAGTGATTCTGGCACGCGGCGCAGGATCGCGGGCCGAAGCACCTCCGCCGGGCGCGGCGGCGCAGGACGCCGTTCAGAACGTCGTCGACAGGTCGAGCTGGAACCAGCGCGCGGAGAAAGTCTTGATGCCCGGGCTGCCGCTGCCGAACAGCCGCCAGTCCGGATCCTGCCGGTAATAGTCGGCGCGAAACGCCAGCCGCCAGTTGTCCCAGACATTGCGCGCGATGATCGCGCCGGCGGTGATGCCACCCCAGGCCGCCAGCCGCGTGTCGGCACTGTAGAGCTGCCCTTCCACGGTGTAACCTTTCGGCCATGGCGGGTTGTAGTAGAAACTGGCGGCGCTCTGGTCGACGTAGCGCACGCCCGGCGTCAGCGTAAAGCCCCAGGGCAGCGCCTGCACCCAGGCCGCCTCGAACATGTTGGTCCGGCTGCCGAAGGAATCGTACAGGAAGCGATAGCCCAGCTTCATGGTCGCGTCCGGGCCGGGAAGATACTGGTTGTAGCGGGTGAGCCACGCCGTCACCCGGCGCGTGGTCGGGCGCGTGTCCAGCGTCTTGTACGGGTCCGAGTAATAGCCATGGCCCGTGTAATAGGTGAGGTTCGACTGGATGATGGCGTTGGCCGAAAGCGCCTGCGTTACGCCGACCATGAAATCCAGCGAGTTGCGCGTCTGGTTGACCGCGACGCCGTTGGAGGAGTTGATGCGGTCGTTGGTGCCGGCGAAGCCGACGGTCCAGGTGCGGTTGCGGTCGGCGCTGAAGAACTGCGCGTTGATCGAGCCCGCACGCGACAGGAAGTCCTGCTCGCTGGAGACGGCGGCGCCGGCGCTGACCGCGAAGTCGCCGAAATAGCGGGTGACCTTGACGTCGCCTGCGGTGCGGTAGTCGCCAATGGACGCGCCCGACAGCGTGTTGAAATACAACGGCGACGCGCCGGACACGTCGTCGTACACCATCCCCCCTTCGACGACCCATTTGTCGTTGATCGGCAGCAGCGCGTAGAACGCCGGCGCGCTGACGCTCATGCGGTCACGGCCCGGCTGCCAGTCGCGGTAGTTCAGGTACTGCAACTCGAAAATACCCTTGTCCGGAGCGGCTTGCGCATGCGCGGCCGCCGGGAGCACACCCGGCAGCGCCAGCGCCGCAGCGAACAATGCGCCTACCGGACGGGATGAGGCGGTGCCTGCGGCAGCAGTCGACGGCGGCGAACCGGCGGATCGGCGGGCGCGGCGGCGTGTGTCAGTTGCAGCCACAGCCCCCCCCTCCAACGCCATAGCCACCGCTCGCGGCTTCCTTGCTGGTGTAGATGTGCTGCTGCGTGCGCACATCCGATCGGTCGTAGTCGAACTGCATCTCAGGCTTGGCGAGCTGGCCCTTTTCCCACGGCTTGGGCGGTTGCAGGCTCGCGCATGCGGACAACGCGGCCGCAAGAACAAGCATGATCAGCGTGCGCATCGCGTCTTCTTCACTTTCCGGCAGCGAGCAGCGCGGCAATGCGCGCCTCCAACGCCGCCTTGTGCTCATCCTGAAACCCGCGCTCGACGTAGGCAATCATGCCGCTGCGGTCGATCAGGTACGAACTGGGCATTCCCTGGACGGCGTAGGCCGCGGGCGTGGTGCCTGCAGGGTCATAGACGATCAGGAATTTTCCCGGCGTATGCGTGAGAAAGCGCTCGGCGTCGGCGCGCTTCTTGTCGACGTTGACGGCGACGACGACGAGACCGCGCGCGCCGTATTTCTGCTGCATTTCGTTCATCCACGGAAACGAACGCCGGCATGGGCCACACCACGACGCCCAGAAGTCGACGTAGACGACCTTGCCGCGCAGCGACGCCAGCGCGACCGTGTCGCCGGCAGCAACCGGCAGCGAGAACGCCGGCGCCGTGCGTCCGGCCTCGGCGGCGAACAGCGGAGCCGCCGCACTCACGGCAAACAGGGCAGCCACGACGAGGCGCGGCCAGAAGGCGAGAGGGTGTTTCATGACAATGGCATTATGCACCAAGCGGCGCGTCTGGCAACTGTCGCCCGGCACCCGGACCTGAAAGTTTGTGTAGCTGGCGAGCATCGATCCCGCACGCCGGGCGCGCGAAGCGAACCGCAGCCGCGGCCCGAGCCATGGCGAAGAAACGCGGCCAGGCGATCGGCGACAGCGGTCGATTCGTACATGGCGAAACTTGTGGGCCGGAGTACTAGAACGCGTTGAGCTTGTCGAGCATGGTGCGGATCTTGTTCGGGCTATCGGATTTGCGGATGCGCTCCACGACAGGTTTGGCAGTCCCTGCGTTGGAAGTAAGCACTCGCTGCTTAACGCCCGGGATGTGGGCCGGATGCATCGAGAAGTTGCGCAGGCCCAGACCGAGGAGCAACCGGGTCATCCGCAGGTCGCCCGCCATTTCGCCGCAGACCGCGATCGGCCTGCCGGCCTTCTCCGCGCCGGTGATGGCCATGGCCAGCAGGCGCAGGACCGCCGGGTGCATCGGATCATAGAGATGCGCCACCGCGTCGTCGTCACGATCGACGGCGAGCGTGTACTGGATCAGGTCGTTGGTGCCGATCGAGAGAAAGTCCAACCGCGCGATAAACGCATCCATCGCGATCACCGCGGCGGGAATCTCGATCATGCCGCCGACCTCGATCTGCGAATCGAATGCAACGCCCTGCTCGCGCAGCCCTTCCTTGGCCCGCTCGATCATCGCCAGCGTCTGGTCGATTTCCGACGCCGAGGCAAGCATCGGCACCAGTATGCGCACGTTGCCGTACCGCGACGCCCGCAGGATGGCGCGCAACTGAGTCAGGAACAGCCGCGGCTCGGCGAGACAGAAACGCACCGCACGAAGGCCCAGCGCAGGATTGGGCGCGACGCGGGCAAGGCCGCCCAGCCCCTCTTTGTGCTTGTCCGCGCCCAGATCGAAAGTCCGGATGGTGACCGGAAGCCCCGCCATGCCTTCCGCGACCGCCCGATAGGCCTCGAACTGCTCGTCCTCCGAAGGCAGGCCTTCGCGGTTCAGGAACAGGAACTCGGAGCGGAACAGGCCCACTCCGCTGGCGCCGCTTTCCAGCGCCTGCGCGAGATCATCCGGAAGTTCGATGTTGGCGTGCAGCTCGATGTGTCGGCCATCGATGGTTTCCGCCGGCTTGGTGCGCAGGCGCGAAAGTTTGCGCCGTTCGATCTCGATCTCGCTTTGCTTCAACCGGTACTCGGCAAGCACCGCGCGGTCCGGGTTGATGATGACCACGCCGTGATCGCCATCGACGATCAGCATCTCGGTGTCCCGAATCAGCCGCCGCGCGTTGTGCGTGGCCACCACCGCCGGCACGTTCAGGCTGCGCGCGACGATTGCCGTATGCGAGGTCGCGCCCCCGACGTCGGTGAGAAAAGCCCCATAGCGGTGGCGCTTGAATTGAATCACGTCGGCTGGCGAAAGGTCGTGCGCGACGAGAACCGTCTGTTCCTCCGCGATCGGCATTGGCAACACACCCGGCATGCCCATCAGCCTCTTCAGCACCCGCTCGCCGACCTGCACCAGATCGGACTTGCGTTCGCGCAGGTAGGAATCCTCGATCTGCTCGAATTGCTCGACCAGAACGTCCAGTTGCCGGGCAAGCGCCCACTCGGCATTGCAGCGCTGGTCGGCGATGATCTTCTTGGGCGCCTCCGAAAATGTCGGATCGTTGAGGATCATCCAGTGCACGTCGAGGAACGCGCCGAATTCCCCGGGCACCTCACCGCTGGTCATCGCCGTATGCAGCCCGGTGAGTTCGCTCTGCACCCCCGTCACCGCGGCGGCGAAACGCACAATCTCGGCGTCGACCCGGCCGGCACTGATCGCGTAGTGTGCGACCTCAAGCGTGGCGTGGGAGACAAGCTGCGCCCGGCCAATGGCGATGCCCCCGGAGACGCCGACCCCGTGGAGTGCGAAGCTGACGGTCACGCGCACCTCCGCGGGCAACGGCGCTGCGGTGTTACGAGCGCTCCCCGAGCCCGTCGTGGAACAACGCTGTGATGGCACGCATCGCCTGGACTTCGTCCGGCCCGTCGACTTCCAGTCGCACTGTCGTGCCGACCGACGCGGTGATCAGCATCACCGCGGCAATGTTGCGGGCACTGGCACGTTTGCCTTTCACCACCAGCGAAACGTTGGAGCGAAAACGCGATGCGATCTGCACGATCTTCGAGCAGGCGCGCGCGTGCAGGCCGAGTCGATTGCTGATGGCGATGGTGCGAGTCTGCATGAGAGGCGCTCCGGAATTCTGTTGACGTGGGCTCTGCCGCCGCAGACGGGCGGTGATGAGCGTTGGTCGCCATGTTCGCGTATTGGTTCCGCAACTCCTGTCCAACTGTACTCGTATTTACGGGCTTTGCGGGCGGCGGCGCACCAACGCATTTCGCGCCCGGCGATTGCTGCGTTGCAATGTCCACGCGATCGCCCGCTCGCCGTGAGCGAGCACCAACTTGCGCGCGGCGCGCTTCGCCCGCCTACTTGCCTTCGCCGAACTGGTTGCCGATCAGTGTGACGATCGCGTCCAGCGCATCCTGCTCGTCCGGACCGTCGACCTCGATCGTGACCTTGGCGCCCTTGCCGGCCGCCAGCATCATCACGCCCATGATGCTCTTGGCGTTGACCTTGCGGCCATTGCGCGACATCTGTACGTCGCTCTGGTACCTGCCCGCGAGCTGCGTCAGCTTGGCCGATGCTCGCGCATGAAGGCCCAGCGTGTTGACGATCTCAACCTCGCGCTGCTGCATAGACCGGATCGACTTCGATGTGCAGCACGCCGTCGCAGCCGCCGGAAATCGCCTTGGTGATCATCGTGTCCATGCCCTTGGCGCGATAGGTGAAGGCGCGGACCAGCATGGGCAGGTTCACCCCGGCGATCACCTCGACTCGGCCGGGTACGAGCAGCTTGCCGGCGAGGTTGCAGGGCGTGGCGCCATAGATGTCCGAAAAGACCAGCACGCCGTCGCCGGTATCAAGTTCGCGCACCTTTTCGCGCGCGGCGGGCAGCAGGTCGAGCGGGTCGTCGGTGCAGGCCACCGACATGGTGTCGAACTGGGGCGGCAGGGCCCCCAGGACGTGCGTCACCGCCCGGGCCAGGCTCTCCGGCAGCGTGTCGTGGGCAAGGATCAGAATCCCGATCATGCGGTCATGTTAGCGGAAAGTGGGGGTGGGAGACGATTTTCCCGAGCGGCGGCGGTGGCGGGCGGACCGGCGTTGCCAGCGCCGCCCTCAGGCGAGATGCGCTGCGGCCAGCAGCGTCTGCGTGTATTCGTGGCGAGGTGCCGCGAACAGCGCCTCGGCCTCCCCCTGCTCGACGATGGCGCCGTCCTTCATCACCAGCACGCGGTGCGCCATGGCGCGCACCACGGCCAGGTCGTGGCTGATGAATACATAACTCATGCCGTATTTGACCTGCAGGTCGGCGAGCAGCTTCAAGACCTGCTGCTGCACCGACACATCCAGCGCGGAAGTCGGCTCGTCCAGCACCAGCACCTCGGGGCGCAGCACGACGGCGCGGGCGATGGCGATGCGCTGGCGCTGGCCGCCGGAGAATTCATGCGGATAGCGGTCCTGGAAGGCGGGCTCGAGCCCGACCTCCTCCAGCGCCCGGGCCACGCGCTCCCGGCGTTCGGCGCGGCTCATGCCGGGCTTCTGGATCAGCAGTCCCTCCTCGATGATCTGCCCGACCGAAAGCCGAGGGCTAAGCGAGCCGTAAGGGTCCTGGAACACGATCTGCATGTCGCGCCGGAGCGGCCGCATGGCCTTCGAGTCGTAGCCGTCGATGCGGCTGCCGAGATAGACGATGGGG
>JAQBEY010000081.1:0-2823 GCA_032123655.1 Betaproteobacteria bacterium | reverse complement strand
CGGCGATAAATGGATTGGCGAACTTCAACCGGTAAAGTTCGGTTCGTTCGGCAATTTTTTGCGCATCACCGATGTCACTTCGAAAAATGATTTCCACGGCACCCTTGGGGCCCATGACTGCAATTTCCGCACTGGGCCAGGCCAGGTTCACATCACCGCGCAAGTGCTTGGAACTCATCACGTCATAGGCGCCACCATAGGCCTTGCGCGTGATGACCGTGATCTTCGGCACCGTGCATTCGGCGTAGGCATAAAGCAGCTTGGCGCCGTGCTTGATGATTCCGCCGTATTCCTGCGCGGTGCCCGGCATGAACCCGGGCACGTCGACAAAGGTCAGGATGGGAATGCCGAAAGCGTCGCAGAAGCGGACGAATCGCGCCGCCTTGATCGCGCTTCTGATGTCGAGGCAACCGGCCAGCACCATCGGCTGATTGGCGACGATGCCCACGGGCGCGCCTTCCATGCGCCCGAAGCCGATCACGATATTGCGCGCGTAGTCGGGCTGGAGCTCGAAAAATTCCCCGTCGTCCACGACCTTGTGCAACAACTCCTTCATGTCGTAGGACTTGTTCGGATTGCCGGGCACCAGCGTATCGAGCGACTTTTCCAGCCGGTCAGCCTTGTCGTTGGTGCGCCGTACCGGCGGCTGGTCGCGATTGTTGAGCGGCAGATAGTTGAAAAAACGGCGCAGCATCAGCAGCGCCTCGACGTCGGTATTGAAGGCAAGATCGGCGACACCCGACCGGGTCGAGTGCGTGACCGCTCCGCCCAGTTCCTCCGCGGTCACTTCCTCGTGCGTCACCGTCTTCACCACCTCCGGGCCGGTGACGAACATGTACGACGAGTCCTTGACCATGAAGATGAAGTCGGTCATCGCCGGCGAATACACCGCGCCACCGGCGCAGGGGCCCATGATCAGGGAAATCTGCGGAATGACGCCGGAGGCCAGCACGTTGCGCTGGAACACTTCGGCGTAACCGCCGAGCGACGCCACGCCTTCCTGGATCCGCGCGCCGCCGGAGTCGTTGAGGCCGATCACCGGCGCACCGACCTTCAGCGCATGGTCCATCACCTTGCAGATCTTCTCGGCATGCGCCTCGGAGAGCGAGCCGCCGAACACCGTGAAGTCCTGCGAAAACACGAACACCAGCCGGCCATTGATCATGCCGTAGCCGATGACCACGCCGTCTCCGGGAACCGACTCCTCCGCCATGCCGAAATCGTTGCAGCGGTGTTCGACGAACATGTCCCATTCCTCGAAGGATCCTTCGTCAAGCAGGATTTCGAGGCGCTCACGGGCCGCCAGCTTGCCCTTGGCGTGCTGCGCAGCGATCCGTTTTTCGCCACCGCCCAGCCTGGCCAGGCTGCGCTTCTGTTCGAGCCTGCGGATGATGTTGTGCACTGTAGCTATCTCCCTTGGTTGTCCAGAAGCTGCGCCGCGGCTGCGGTCGGTGTCAGTGCGCCTGCAGCCACGCCGTCCAGGACCACGGGCAACGCTTCGCGCACGCGCGCGTCGGCGCGAAAACGTTCGCGCAAGCCCGCATCGATCAAATGCCAGGTCCAGGACAACGCCTGTCGACGTCGCTTGGCCGCCAGTTCACCGGCGGCACTTCGCGTGTCGCGGCAGCGCAGCACCTCGTTCCAGAATACGTCGATTCCCTCGACTTGCAGAGCACTGGCAGCCAGAACCGGCGGGCGCCATTGCGCCGGACCGGTGCGCAGCAGCGACAGCGCACCCTGCATCTGGCCGATCGCGCGCGCCGTCGCGGCAGGATCGAGGTCACGTTTGTTGTAGACGATGAGGTCGGCAAGCTCGACCACGCCACGCTTGATCGCCTGCAGGTCGTCGCCAGCATTGGGCTGCTGCAACAGAACGAAGACGTCGGTGAGGTTGGCAACGTCGGTTTCGCTTTGACCGACGCCGACCGTCTCGACGATGACGACATCGAATCCGGCAGCCTCCACGAACAATATTGCTTCGCGCGTATGCGCCGCGACGCCGCCCAGCGCCCCGCTCGACGGCGACGGGCGAATGAACGCCTGCGGATGCCGCGACAGCGCTTCCATACGCGTCTTGTCGCCCAGTATCGACCCGCCTGAGATCGAACTCGACGGATCAACGGCGAGTACCGCGACGCGAGAGCCCGCATTCACCAGCTGCAAGCCGAGCGCCTCGATGAACGTCGATTTTCCCACGCCGGGCGCGCCGGTGATGCCGACCCGCAGCGCGCGGCCGGTCTCGCAGATCAGCCTTGCCATCATCTCGCGCGCCAGCGTCTGATGGTCGCCGCGCGTCGACTCCGCCAGCGTGATCGCCTTGGCAAGCGCGCGACGGTCGCCGGCACGCACGCCGGCCACCAGCGCGTCCATCGCCTTCAGATCCGGCGACGGCGGATGCATCGCGACCGCGGGTCGCTCAATTGGAAACGGTGCGGGCGGCACGGATCTTCGCGAGCACGTCGGCTGCACATGCCGGGATTGCGGTGCCCGGACCGTAGATGCCGGCTACGCCGGCTGCCTCGAGCATCGCGTAGTCCTGCTGGGGGATGACCCCGCCCACGAACACGACGATGTCCTGCGCGCCCTGCGCCCGCAGTGCATCGATGAGCGCCGGCACCAGCGTCTTGTGCCCGGCGGCGAGCGTCGACACGCCCACCGCATGCACGTCGTTCTCGATCGCCTGGCGCGCGGCTTCTTCGGGCGTCTGGAACAGCGGGCCGATATCGACATCGAAACCCAGATCCGCGAACGCGGTGGCAACCACCTTGGCGCCGCGATCGTGGCCATCCTGACCGACCTTGGCGACCATGATGCGCGGCCGCC
>JAQBEY010000080.1:0-3682 GCA_032123655.1 Betaproteobacteria bacterium | reverse complement strand
CGGCGTCGCACGCGGACGGCGGTCGACGCGGCCGATACCGCGCAGCTGCGCTCTCCCCGGCTCCGCGCTCGACCCCCATGCCTGCCCCCTGTGCCGCGCATTGCGGCGTTGGGGATCAGGGTGGGCGGCACGTTGCGCCGGCCGCCATTGGGCGCAGGGATTAGGTCGCGCGGCTGAGGTGAGTTGGCTGAATGCCCGACGGCGGCGTGGGATCGCCGGTCGCCTCGTCAATGGCGGCTTAGGGGCGACCCGCGGAAGGAATGCGACTCTGAACCTCGGTCTCTCGCGTCGCTCCTCCACCCCATGCAGGCAACGGAATTCTCCTCAGCAAGGACGTGCGAATCAGGAAGGCAAATTCGAAGCGCCGAACGAGCAGTCCACCGGCGGGCTGGTCATAGAAACCGCGGCCGTTGCAGCGCGTATCGGGTCCTGCCCACCTCCCGGCAAACGCGTTGAGGAAATGGCTTGCGCGTCGCTTCGGAAAGCTGGGCTCCGACGCGGTCTAACGCGCGCGATTCTTCGCCTCGCCAGTAATAGAGGACGTGCCGGAATCGGCCGGCGGCGAGCACAGCGTGCTGTGTGCGCCCGCCAAAGTCACGTCGCTCGCAGGTGATCTCCTTCTGCGCAAGCAAATTCTCGACGAACTCGATCGTTTGCTTCTCCCCCGGCCGATCCGAATCGTCGAACACAATGACGAAATCGCCGCGCGCACAGTCGCGAATCACCTCGACGCAGCCGAAGCGCGAGAACCGCGGCGTGCCGCGCGGACCGTCCACCAGTGGTGGATGCCGCCAACGACCAGCCGACCGCCGACCTGCTGACCCAGCGCCTGGAAGTGCACGAAAAGAGCGCCTGGATGCTGCGCAGCCTGCTCGAGGACTGAGCGGCGCGACCCCGGTTCACGGCACGCGGATGAAGTGACGCTCGGGTCCGATCTTCGGTGTGCCGCCGCGCCTAACGGGGCCGATCGCCGGACTCACCCCGGGATCGGCACCTGGCGGTAACTCCCCGGCGCGCTGGCGCAGATCGGGCAGGCGGACTCCGGAACCTTGTTCAGCGTCGAGCCGCAGGTCCGGCAGACGAAGTACAGTCCGGTCTTGTCGTCGATCGCCTTCGCGACCCGCGCGAAGAGCAGCGGCGAGTACCGCCGGATCCGCTGGATCAGGTCGCGGTGCTGCTGCTCGGATTTCCACGCGAAGGTCACCAGGTCGCGCGCCCGCGCGTTGGCTTCCGGCCGGATGCGCTCGAGCGTGCCCGGATAAAGGTTGTCGATGGTGTCGATCTCGTCGTCGACGGCCGTGATCAGGTTCTGCTTGGTCGTCCCGGGCTCGATCGCCGTCGGAGCGGCTTCCGGCGTGCCACCGAGCTGCCTGACCAGTCCCTCGAAATTGCGCGCGTGCACGCCCTCGGACATCGCAAAGGCCGTGAACATGTAGGCGATTCCCGTGTAGCCCTCGCGCGTCGCGACCCCCGCGAACGCGACGTAGCGGCGGTGCGCGTCCATCTCGCGCTGGAAGGCGTTCGCGAGCGCGGCGCGCGTCTGCGGGAAAGCGTCGGGCGCCGCCGGCGCGTGCCTGCCCGCCGCGAGGAGCGCGACCAGCGCACCTGCCTGCCGCAGGAAAGCCCGGCGCCCCGGGCTCAGCCTTCGCAGCCTGTTGGCGTGCATCAGCGCCACCTCCTGGTTACAGACTAGGAGCCCTCCCGCGACAATGCCTTGCGTCTGGTCAAATTCGGGCGCGAACCACCGCGCGCGCCAGGCGCACGACCCCCGCTCGCTGGCCGAACCCACCGCCTTGGCCATTCATCGCCCGATCGACACCGCTGGCCGCCACGGTCAAGAATTAGGGCGCGACGAAGCGCGCCACTGCGTCGGCGTCATACCGGACCGGCGACGAAACGCCCGCGTGAAAACGCTGGCATCCGCGAAATGCAGGCTCTGCGCTATCGCAATGATCGGCATCGCGGTGTCGCTCAGCAGTTGTCGACGAAGCACGCGTCGTTCCTGCGCCGGCAACTCGCCCGTGGCCCGGACTTCAATGGCGCGGGCCCGCGCTTCAAGAACCTTCAAGCGATGCGCGTCGGCGCTGCGCAGCGCCACATCGTGCTTGAGGGGCTGCTTAAAGACCAGGTGTGGCCACGAGGCCGACGGAACTTGAGACCGGTCATCCGTGACGCGATTTTCTTGTGTCTTGAGTGGCAGGACCCAAACCGGGCATTCGATTGCCGGGATTGACAGTCGCGAAGCGGTCATTGTCGGGGGGGCGGTCGCGGCCGGCTGAATCAGCGCCGCCAACCGCTGTATGAACTCCAGCGGGCTCATGATCAGGTGTGTGGTGCCGTCGCGCCAAGCGGTCTGCTCAAGATTCACACGAACGCGGCTGCCGATCGCTGTGGCGCTGTCGACGAGCACATCCGGTGAAAAGCGAGACACTCGACAACGCAGCAAGTCATACATGCGCGGCTGAGTGATTCCACAGTGTTGCGCAGCCTCGGTCTGCGCCCAGCGAATTCTCCTCGACGCCCCGGTTTGTCCTTGTTGACGCGCGGGTCAGATCTCCCTCGTCACCAAGGGCGTCAACCGTTCGTCCGAGAGTCAATCGAACGGATCTGCATGACGTGACCGACGAGACCCCGGACGAAGCAGACAACGCCGAGTACGAATCCTGCAATCAGGCACAACCATCCCAGCGGGATCAGAGCGAACGGCTCCCGCAGGACACCGTCCGCGCCGACCTCCGAACCGATGGCGGCATATGCGCCCCAAGCGGCAATCGCAGCGAGCAGCAGAAGCCCGCTCGCCCACCTCAACACGCGCTGGATTAGCATGGTGGAAAGAGTCCCGGCTGCCGGCAAGAATGTTGCATCGGCCACCGAAAGCGCGTGTCTGCGGCGTCTGCGCGCAGTGCCCGCCGCAGGTGGTTCGCTTGAAACCTCAGGCAGCGGATCATTTCTGCTTTCTCGCAGATTTTCGAAGGGCTGCGATCGGGTCTGCGTCAGGCGGGAGGCCGTCCACCACACCACGAAAAATCAGTCTCTGCTTGTCATAAGCGAATGCATGAGCAGAGAGGTAACCTCCCGTCCCTGCGGAACGAACAATTGCGACGATCTCGAGCTGCTGGTCGCCAACGACGTCGGCAAGCACGACCCTTTCAACTGTTCCATCGCGGGTGCGAACCTGGCCCGCGATGAAGAACGTGGTCTCATCCCCGGGCGGGGCGGCATCATAAAGTCGGACGCTGAAACTGCCGATGGAGCGAGCCTCGAAATCTCCTTCTGCAACCACCGCCGTCTGCCCCGAAGGGAGTGCGACCTTCGTGACAAAGCGCTCTGACTCGGCAGCATGCAGCGCGCCGGACGCAATCAGTACCATTGCTGCTGTGAGTGCAAAGAACCTGCTCAAGTGTCCTGCGCTGGCACGAAAACGACGCATCATTCCTCGACCATGCCCGAAAGTCATTCAATGGACCTGCCGGTCCGCGTAATTGGAATTCAAGAAGCAGAGCATAGGAGGTTAAAACGCCCCCTGCAAGGCGCAGCAACGGATAGTAAATCCAACGCGCTGACGCCCCGCCGGAAGCAGCGTAGCGCTTCGTTACTCGCCCGTGCCGACGGGAAGCTGGGGTGGTCCGGGGTTGCCGCGGGGCCAAGGTAACCCCGGGTGCAGGTGTTTTGCAAGCGTCAG
>JAQBEY010000079.1:0-3295 GCA_032123655.1 Betaproteobacteria bacterium | reverse complement strand
GCCGTCGAGGCAGGTAACGACCGACGACGACTCTCCGGGAAGATTGACCAGGATCGCCGTCGTGGAGCCGCCGTATTGCGCGCCGTAATAGATGCCGGCGAGCATGATCAGCGCCGACACCGGCGGCAGCGCATAGGTGATTGGCAGTAGCATGGCAATGGTCGGTACCGGACCGATGCCGGGTAGCACGCCGATCAGCGTACCAAGCAGCACGCCAAAGAAGGCGTACAAAAGATTCTGGACCGATAGCGCGACTTCGAAGCCAATCGCCAGATTGTCGAAGAGTTCCATGCGGCCGATCTAGCTGAAAAACGCCGGCCACACCGGCAGTTGCAGCTGCAACCCCCAGGCGAGGCGGTCACCGTGAATATCGCCATCACCAGCGACGCGATGATCGCCTCCCTCCAGTGGAATTCATGACTGGCCGTGCTGGAAGCGATGATGAGGACGATGGTCGCGACAAAGATGCCCAGGTAGGGCGCGGCAAGACCGAACAGCGTGACGCTGCCGAGCACGACCAGCAGGGGCCTGAACGTGGGAAAAGCGATGGACGTTCCGCGCAGGCGAAGCGCGCGCACGCAGAGAACGGCGCCGAGGCTCACCAGCATCAAGCCGAGTGCGCGCGGAAAGTAGCCGGGGCCCATGCGACTGGCGGAACCGACCGGGTACTCGAGTGCAATCAATATCCCGGCAAGCCCGAAGGCGATAAATAGGACTCCCGCCCAGAAGTCTCTGGGGTGCCGAATCTGCACGCGACTCCTCCCGAATTGAGATCGTGTTGATTTGATGCCGCCGTAGGATAGCATCCATGCCAGGCAGTCGCGGAGGGAGTCGCCCGAGCGCGAAATGCGCGGACCATCGCTGTTTCGATCCAACAACACGAGCAGCGACCAAAGTGCTGGGCATGCAGACCGCGACGATTGCCGCGAGCCTCGGGTCCGGACTGCTTCGGTTCAAGTCGCGCGCGATGGCATGGCGAAAAAAGGGGCGGGCCCTGCGGCCCGCCCCTGTTCCAGAATCGGTGCTTGGCGCTGCCGCTATACGCCAGCCTTCGCACGCAGTTCCTTGAAGTATTTCTCGAGGTGCGCCGCCTGCATCCGCTGCTGCAGTTGCGGCTTGACTTCCGCGAACGGCGGGATCTTGGCTTCGCGGATGTCCTCGACCAGGATCACGTGATAGCCGAACTGCGTCTGCACCGGCTGTGCCGTGAACTTGCCCTTCGGCGTCGCCACCATGGCGTCCGAGAACGGCTTCACGAAGCCTCCCGGAGCATTCCAGTTGAGGTCGCCGCCCTTGTCCTTCGAGCCCTGGTCCTTCGAGCGCTGCTTGGCGATTTCGTCGAACTTGCCGCCCTTCTGCAGTTGCACAATCACGTCCTTGGCTTCATCTTCTTTCTCGACGAGGATATGGCGAACCTTGAATTCCTTGTCGCCCATCTGAACCTTGATCGCCTCGTATTCCTTCTGGAGGTCGGCTTCCGAGATCGGATTCTTGCGAACCCAGTCGCTCACGTAGGCGCGCACCAGCACCGTTTGCCCGGCCAGAGCCATCTGCTCCTTCACCGCGGCATTCTTTTCGAGGCCGGCTTTCTTGGCCTCGCGCATCAACAGTTCGCGCGTATTGAGTTCGTCCCGGATGGCCTGGTGCAATTCGGGGGTATCTGGCTGGCCGGCGGCCAGGCGCTCGCGAAGCATGAAGTCGTACACCGCCTGCGGGTAGAGCGCCTTGCCGGCTGCCGCCGGCGTCGCGGCTTTGGGCGCGGCCGGTTGTGCCAGGGTGGTACCGGCGGTGAATGCGGCCAGGACCGCGATAGCGATTGAAGTTCTCTTCATTGCGTACATCCTTTCGTCAGGAAGGGAATTCGTCCGGCGTATACGCGCGAATCGCCAGCGCATGCACCGGAAGGGGAATCATGTCGCCGACGCGGTCGAGGACCGCGCGGTGACGGGCAAGCCGGGTGAGGCCGCTGAACTGCTCGGACACTATCAGCAGGGAAAAGTGCCCACCGCCACCGGCGGCGCCGGCGTGTCCGGCGTGCTCGGCACTGTCGTCGGCAATTTCCAGTATGACCGGGACCAGTGGCGCGAGCCGATCCTTCAGTACGGCGGCGACCCCGGTCATGGCTTTTGCGGCTCGCTTACATGGCGGGCGAGAAGCAGGCCTTGGGCGAGGGCGAATACCAGGAACAGACCGATCCCCCCCCAGACCTTGAAGTTGACCCAGACATCGGTCGAGTAGTGAAAGGCGATGTACCAGTTGAGCAGCGCCATCGCGGCAAAGAACGCGGTCCACGACCAAGTCACCCGCGACCAGATTGCCGGCGGCAACTCGATGCCCTTGAGCAGGTGGGCGATGAGGTCGCGGCGAAAGACGAGCTTGCCGATGGCCAGTACTGTTCCGAAAAGGCCATAGAGCACGGTCGGCTTCCACTTGATGAATACTTCGTCCTGCAGGATCAGCGTCGCCCCCCCGAACACCAGGATGATGGCGAACGACAGCCAGTGCACGGTCGAAACCTTGCTTTTCCACTTGAACCAGGCGATCTGCGCGATCGATGCGGCAATGGCCACCGCCGTCGCGAACATGATCCCCTGCCACTTGAAGGCGAGGAAGAAGAGAATGAGCGGGAAATAATCCGCGAGAAGTTGCATCGTGCGTGAAGAGTGATGGTCCCGGCTTAAGCGCGCCTTAACGACCCGTAGGCGACCCGGTACGGCGGGCGCCTTGACGGCTCTCTAGCCTGACGGGACAACCGCTTATTATACCGTAGTTCCCCGTTGCGGATTTCCGGACCCGGGCGACCCGGGCTCAGGCGCCGCGTGGGGCCGGGTGCGGCGCCGGCAAACGGCGCGAGAGTCCCAGGAGTCGACCCAAACGCGTCCAGTCGAACGCCGGCCCGGGATCGGTCTTCCGACCCGGGGCGACGTCACTGTGGCCGACTGCCGCCTCGATCGGATAGCGCCGCGCCAACGCCTTCAGCAGCCCCGCCAGCCGGCGGTATTGCGCGACCGTGTAGGCGCGATCGTCGGTACCCTCGAGTTCGACGCCGATCGAAAAATCGTTGCAGCGCTCGCGCCCGCGCCAGGAAGACGCTCCGGCGTGCCAGGCGCGATCGGCGCAGGCCACGAACTGGAGCAGGGCGCCATCGCGGCGTATGAAGAAATGCGCCGAAACCCGGAGCCGCGCGACCGTCGCATAGAACGGATGTTGCGTCGGGTCGAGCGAATTGGTGAACAACCCAACCACACCGTCACCGCCGAAATGCCCTGGCGGCAACGAAATGCCGTGCACGACG
>JAQBEY010000078.1:0-23244 GCA_032123655.1 Betaproteobacteria bacterium | reverse complement strand
GTCGAAGGGGCCCGTGGTCTACGCGCTGGAAATGCGCAAAGGCTGGTTCGCCGAACGCGGCATTGGTCCCGGCGCACTGGTGCGCGGCATCCCGGCAGGCAAGGGTCGAAGCTAGATCGCAGACGGCGCCTTCAGTTGGTGACCGACAGCATTGTTTCATCGTCGTAAATTCGCCTCTCCCCCGAATCCTTTTGTCATGACCGGCGATCCGGCCTAAGGCTCTATCCTGCCGCTCGTCGGCGCGTTGTGCGCTACACATTGACCACGTCAATAATGCGCGTACAACGCGAAAAAAGGGGGCTCGCCATGGGCAACGCGGACAGCAAACGTCAGACTCGCCGGAACGGTTCGAGCCCTGAAATTCTCGATAACCCCGCCGACGTCATGCTGCCTGCGGCAGTGTCCGCGCGGCGGCCTCTGGGTGTCGCGGCGACCAACAAGCGCGCCGACGCGGCGCTGCATGCGTCACTCGAGCGGTTTGGATTCTCCAGCGCGTCGTACTTCGTCACCCGGGAACGGGCGGGTGTGCTCAGCGGCGAAATGCTCTGGACAACGCTGCCGTCGTCATGGGTTGCGCACTACAATCGCGAGGCCTTTCTGGCACTGGACCCCCGACTCGCGCTTGCCCGGCAAAGCTTGGGACCCGCCACCTGGGATGCCGCCCGCTTCGGCGGCGACTGGCGCATCCGGAGCTTCCTGCGATCGGCGGCTTTGGTCGGCATCGGCAGCGGCGTGATCGTTACGCTGCACGGAGGCGGCACCGACCGGGTCATGGTCACCTTCGACAGTCCGTTGACGCCGGTGTCCGAGGTGCGCGCGCAGGAAATCGGCGACAGCGTGGGCAATCTCACGGTGCTTGCAATCAAACTGCACGAAACCATGCTCAAGTGGCGTGTCGAGCAAAAGAAGCCACGGAGACAGTCGCAGTCCGCCTTGACCTTGCGCGAATGTGATTGTCTGGCGTTTGCGGCGCGCGGCCTGACCAGCGCGGATATCGGGTACAAACTTTCCGTTACCGAACGCACGGTCAATTTTCATTTTTCCAACATCAAATCCAAGCTGGGTGCCATGAACCGTCCCGAGGCCATCGCCCGCGGCATTGCGATGGGCATCGTTGCCAACGATTGACGCTGCTGGCGGGACCGTTCAGCCGCCTGCGCGGAGCCATTGCCGCAACGCCTCGATCGAATCGACCGTTGCCAGCGGGTTGTACTCGCCGAACCCATCCGCCGCGTGCGCGCCATAGGCCACCGCGAGCGCGTCCGTGCCGGCGTTTTGCGCCAACGCCAGATCGTGCGTCGTGTCGCCGATCATCAGGGTTTCCGCCGGTTCGGTCGCCAGGACATCCATCAGGTGCAGCAGCATTTCCGGATGCGGTTTGGGCTGACCGTCGCTGGCGCAGCGCGTGGCATGAAAGCGTCCGACCAGGCCGCTGTCGGCGAGCGCCGCTTCGAGTCCGGTGCGCGACTTTCCCGTGGCGATCGCCAGCAAATAGCCGGCGTCGTCGAGTTCGCCAAGCATCTCGGCCGCGCCGGCGAAGAGCGGGATCGCATTTTCCCGGAGCAGATAATGGTCGCGATAGCGCTGCGCGAAGTGCGCGTGGCGGTCGATCGGCAACCGCGGCGCGATCGTGCGGATGGCGTCGGCAAGGCCAAGGCCGATGACATAGCGCGCTGCCGCATCATCGGGCACCGGCAGAGCAAGGTCACGACAGGCGGACTGGATCGCCTCGGCGATGATCGTCGTCGAATCGGACAGCGTCCCGTCCCAGTCGAAGACCAGAAGCCGAAAGCGACGGTCGGCGGCGGCGCGCACCCGGGATCCCTCAGCTCGCCGGCGGCGGCGCCGCCGCGTCGAGCCTCGCGACGAACGTCGCGAGATCCGCGGGCATCGGCGATTCGAAGGCCATCGCCGCACCGCTTTGGGGATGCGTAAAGCCGAGCCTGCAGGCGTGCAGGAAGAGCCGCTTCAATCCTTGCTTGGCGAGTTCACGATTCCACGTGAAGTCCCCGTACTTGTCGTCGCCGGCGAGCGGGAAACCCAGGTGCGTCAGATGCACGCGGATCTGATGCGTACGTCCGGTCATCAGCTCGGCTTCGAGCAAGGTGACCGGTGGTACATGCGTGGGCCATTGCTGCTGGCGACGAAAGACCGTTTCCGACGCCTGCCCAATATCCTCATCCACACGCACCCGCCGCTCACCGTCGCGGGTGGCATATTTGTGCAAGGCCAAGCGAACCCGGCGCATCTCGTCGCGCCAGCGACCGCGCACCAGCACCAGGTATCGCTTGTCGAAGCTTCGGTCACGCAATTCCTCGTGCAGCGTCACCAGCGCCGAGCGCTTCTTGGCGACCAGCATAACTCCGGAAGTGTCGCGATCGAGGCGGTGCACGAGTTCGAGGAACCGCGCCTCGGGGCGGGCCGCCCGCAATTGTTCGATCAGGCCGGCAGCGATACCGCTGCCGCCATGCACGGCCAGTCCGGACGGCTTGTCGACGACCAGCAGCGCTTCGTCCTCGTAGAGGATCGGCACCATCCGCCCGGCCGCAGCCACGGCCGCGCCAGGCCGGCTGCCGGATGCAGGGCTGGCGGTTCGCACCGGCGGCACCCGAACCACGTCGCCCGAGGCCAGGCGCGTTTGCGGGCCTGCCCGGCCCTTGTTGACCCGGACTTCGCCGCTGCGCAGGATTCGGTAGATGTGGCTACGCGGCACGCCCTTGAGCACCTTGGCCAGGAAATTGTCGATGCGCTGCCCCGTGCCGTCCTCGCCGACCGTGAGCCAGCTCACAGAATCCTTGCTTAACTCGTTCATTCGCTTATAATTGTGGCCAAGCTGCGTGTCTTGCTGCTTGTGTGCTCGAAGCTGTTGGTGATCCTATGAAGCCGCACTGTTTCGAGTGGCAAAGCGCACCATGCGGTCCCATTGGGTCCTGAATGGATTCGTGGGAAAAGCCGGCTCCAGTCGCTCGCCGGTCGGGATTATCCCGGGAAGTAGCGATGGTAAATGATGAGCGCAGTCTCCGCACCCGGCAGCGGCCGGTTCGAAGCGGCGCATTGCGCGGCGCCCCAAAGCGAGAATTTCCGTATCGGGCAGCCTCCCCGTCGCGCCCCATTGGTTTGGGCGCCGGAGCGGCAGCCCGAAAGTTGTACCGCTTGTTCACACGCTAAAGACACGCACCACGACGAGAGCCGCCCGCCCCGATACCCATGGGGCCCGCCCGATGCAAACCGCATCCGCACCTGCGCGCACCACCCTCGCCTGCCGGCAGCAATTGCTGCCTGCGTCGTTGTCTTCGCCTGCGACCGCCGCACCATAGCGCTTTGGCCACCGCGGCAATTCGCGGCGCGCCCTGCTTCGCCCTCCCGCTTCCCTGCGGCGTTTCGCGCTTTCGGGAATGCCCATGAAACGCATGCTGTTCAATGCCACCCAGGCGGAGGAACTCCGGGTGGCGATCGTCGATGGCCAGAAGCTGATCGACCTCGATATCGAATCCGCTGCCAAGGAACAACGCAAGAGCAATATCTACAAGGCGGTCGTCACTCGCGTCGAGCCCTCGCTCGAAGCCTGCTTCGTCGACTACGGCAACGATCGCCACGGTTTCCTGCCTTTCAAGGAAATCTCCCGTGATTTTTTCCGCGACCGGGACGGTGATCCGGCGCGGGCCAGAATCCAGGACCAGATCAAGGAAGGCCAGGAACTCATCGTCCAGGTGGACAAGGACGAGCGCGGCAACAAGGGCGCGGCGCTCACCACTTACATCTCGCTCGCCGGACGTTACCTCGTACTCATGCCCAACAACCCTCGCGGCGGCGGCGTTTCGCGTCGAGTCGAGGGTGAAGAGCGCAACGAGCTGCGCGATGCAATCAACGGCCTCGAGGTGCCCAACGGCATGAGCGTGATCGCCCGCACCGCGGGCATCGGCCGCTCCACCGAAGAATTGCAATGGGACATGAATTACCTGTTGCAGTTGTGGCACGCCGTCGAGGACGCCGCCAAGATGCAGGCGGGCGCCTACCTCATCTATCAGGAATCCAGCCTCGTCATTCGCGCGATCCGTGACTATTTCCATGCGGATATCGGCGAAATATTGATCGACACCGAAGCGGTCTTCGAACAGGCCCAGCAGTTCATGGGCCACGTGATGCCCTCCAACGTACAGCGCGTCAAGCTGTACAAGGACGACGTGCCGCTGTTCTCCCGTTTCCAGATCGAGCATCAGATCGAGACCGCGTACTCGCGGCAGGTGCCGCTGCCGTCCGGCGGCGCCATCGTGATCGACCACACCGAGGCACTGGTTTCGGTCGACGTCAACTCGGCGCGCGCCACCAAGGGCAGCGACATCGAGATGACCGCGTTCAATACCAATCTCGAGGCCGCCGACGAAGTCGCCCGCCAGTTGCGCCTGCGCGACCTCGGCGGTCTGATCGTCATCGATTTCATCGACATGGAAAGCGCCAAGAACCAGCGTGAAGTCGAGACGCGACTGCGTGACGCGCTGCGTTACGACCGTGCGCGCGTGCAATTCGGCAAGATCTCGCGCTTCGGGTTGATGGAGCTGTCGCGCCAGCGACTGCGCCCGGCGCTGTCGGAGGCCGCGCACATTCCCTGTCCACGCTGCCACGGAATCGGCCACATTCGTGGCACCGAGTCCACGGCGTTGCACATCCTGCGCATCGTGCAGGAGGAGGCGATGAAGGACAACACCGCGCAGGTCATCGCCCAGGTTCCGGTTGACGTCGCCACGTTTCTGTTGAACGAAAAACGTACCGACGTGCTGACGATCGAGACGCGCTTCAAGGTCAATGTGCTGCTGGTCCCCAATCGCCATCTGGAGACGCCCAATTACACGATCGAACGCCTGCGTCACGACGAACTGAATCAGGCGGAGCCGCTGCCCTTGTCTTTCAACATGGTGCAGCAGCCCGAGGAAATCGACGTCGCCAAGCAGAAGCTGGAAGACGCCTCGATTCCGCGCCAGGAAGCGATGGTCAAGGGAATTACCCCTGCCGAGCCGGCACCGATGCCGGTGGAAAAGGCGGCGACGCCGATGTCTGCATCGCCCTCGGTGCCCGCCACTGGTGGCTGGCTTGCGCGGGTGCTCGGCTGGTTCCGCACCACCCCGGAAACGCCTGCCGCGCCAGTGAACAAGGACGCGCGCAAGGAGCGCCCGGCGGATCGAAATCGCGACAGCCGCCGCGATGGACGCGGTGCTGGTGACGGGCGCGATCGTAACCGGGGCGACGGCCGCCGCGGCGAACAACGCCGCGACGAGCCGCGTGATGGACGCCGCGACGAGCCGCGCGATGGACGCCGCGGCGAAGGACGCGATGGCCGTGGTCAGGGTCGCGAGGCGGCGCGTGGGCAGGCACAGCCGCGCGCGGGCCAGGGCCAGCAACGGCGCGACGAGCGTCGCGGTGAAGGACGAGGCGAAGGCCAGGGCCGCAACGAACGTCGTGGCGAAGCACGCGGTGAAAATCGTGGTGAAAATCGCAGTGAAGGACGAGGTGAAGGTCGCAATGCACCGCGCGAGCAGCGTGAGGCGCAGCGACCCGAAACGGCGTCGGGCCCACCGCGCGATGTGAATGAGACCCGCGACGAAGCGATCCTGATGACGGAAGTTGCCGATGGCGCAACCGCCGCGCTCACGCACGTTCCGGCCGACGAGGGCAAGGAAGGCGGCAGTCGCCGCCGTCGTGGCCGTCGTGGCCGCGGAGGAGACCGCGGCGACCAGGCGCAGGACGAACAGTCCGGCGACACTGCGGCGGACTCGGTCGACACCAGCTCGCCGGCGGATGCGCAGGCGACCAACGGCGCGACGCCCGCGGTCGAGGCTACGCCTCAGCGGTCGCGTGAACCACGTCCGCCGAAGGCCCCGCGCGAGCCCAGAGAGCCTCGTGAGCCGCGCGAGTCGCGCGAGCGTCGGGGGTCACGCGAGTCGGATGAGCCGCCACGCCAACCAGCGCCGGCACCGGCCGAATCGGTCGCGCCGTCGTCCGCCGACCTTCCAGTGGAAGCCAGCGCGGTTGATGCTGGGTCGGCCAGGTCCGAGGCCCCGGCAACGGCGTCCGCCATGGACGCCTTCACCCCGGCGCCGATCGCGGCTGCGATGCCTGCCCTCGAACCAGCGCCAATCGTGGCGGCGATGACCGCGCCCGAACCGACGCCGATCGCAACATCAATACCTGCGTCAGAACCAACACCAATCGTGGCAACCATATCTGCGCCGGAACCGATGCCAATCGTGGCGGCGCCACCGCCTGTGCCTCAGCGTGCAGCGGCGCGGGCACCCTTCCCCGAGATCCCCCCGATCGCGCTGACCTTGCCGCCGGACTCCGGGCTCGAACTAGTCGAAACGGCACGCCGGCCGGCCGCTCCCGTGGCCGAGGCGGCGCCGGAAGCGCCGCGCCCCAAGCGTTCGCGACCGCCTCGTGCGGTGGTCGTCAGCGAGCCGTTGGAGATCGTCGAGACGCGCAAGGATCCGGCGCCGCCCGCGAGCTGATCTGTCTGGCGTGCGAGACTGAAGGGGTGGACGCCTGCGTCCGCCCCTTTTTTTGCCAATACGCAACGTCACGCCACACTCATGAAAACACTGCTGATTGTCTGGCATACGCAGTTTGGCGGTACCGCACAGATGGCCAGCGCCGCCCGCGATGGCGCGCTATCCGACGGCGACGTCGAAGTGCGCTATCTGCATGCCCGGAATGCCGGCGTGGCCGACCTGCTCGACTGCGACGGATTGCTTGTGGCGACTTCCGAGAACTTCGGCTCTCTTGCCGGAATGACCAAGGATTTTTTCGAACGCGTCTACTACCCTTGTGAGCAACGGGTCGAGGGCAAGCCCTACACCGTTCTCGTCTGCGCCGGCAGCGATGGCACCGGCGCGATGTTGCAAACCGATCGGATTGCCACCGGACTGCGGCTGAGAAAGGTCTTGCCCGGCCTCATCCACACCAGCGGCGTCACCGCGCAGTCGCAGTCAATCCCCCGCGTAGTGCTCGACCGCTGCACCGAGCTGGGCGCCACGTTGGCCGCCGGGCTTGCCGCCGGCGTGTTCTGACTACGAGTCGGGTGGCGCGACCAACCTGGCCACGAGGGCCTCACTGGCCGCTTCGGCCAGATCGAGCACGCGTTCGAAGCCCTGTGTGCCGCCGTAGTACGGATCAGGAACATCCCGCAGACCCAATTCCGGTAGCAGGTCGAGCAGCAGACCGAGATGGCCGGAGTAGTCCGGCGGGCAAATGGATCCGAGCGAACGCAGGTTGGCGCGGTCCATCGCGAAAATCCAGCCAAAGCGGTCGAAATCGGCGCGGGTGATCGTCCGCGCACGCAACGCCGCGATGTCGAAGCCGCGTCGCCGCGCCGCGAGAATCGCGCGCTCGTCAGGGTGCGCGCCCGTGTGGTAATCGTGCGTCGCTGCCGAATCGACATGAATGCGCTGAATTCCAGACTGCGCGGCCATCGTCCGAAACACGCCTTCGAGGGTTGGTGAACGGCAGATATTGCCCATGCAGACGAACAGCACGGCGGTCCCTGCCTCGCGCCGCATCATGCGGACCACTTTCGCGACGCTGCCGAGGGGAAAATTCGACACGCCACGCCCGCCTCCTGCCCTAGGGTTCCACCGGCAGCGCGATGCCGAACAGCTGCTGTTTCAACTGGTAGAGCCGATCGCGCAACTCGGCCGCCTTCTCGAACTCGAGATTCTTCGCCGCGTCGAGCATCTGTCGCTCGAGCTGCTTCAGTTCGCGCTCAAGATCCTTCTCGGGCATGGCTTGGTATTTGGCCTTTGCCTGCGCCGCACGCAGGCCCTTCTTCGCCTCGTCCGGATCGTAGATACCCTCGATGATGTCCTTGATGCGCTTTTGCACGCCAACCGGCGTGATACCCATCTTCTCGTTCCAGGCAAGCTGCCTCGCGCGGCGGCGCTCGGTTTCGCCGATCGCTCCGGTCATCGAATTGGTGACCCGGTCCGCATAGAGGATGGCCTTGCCGTTGATATGCCGTGCGGCGCGGCCGATGGTCTGGATCAGCGATCGCTCCGAACGCAGGAAACCTTCCTTGTCTGCGTCGAGAATCGCCACCAGCGACACCTCGGGAATGTCGAGTCCTTCGCGCAACAGATTGATGCCCACCAGCACATCGAATTCACCCAGGCGCAGATCGCGGATGATTTCCACGCGCTCGACAGTGTCGATGTCCGAATGCAGATAGCGGACCTTTACGCCGTTCTCGGCCATATAGTCGGTCAGGTCCTCGGCCATGCGCTTGGTGAGCGTGGTGACCAGCACGCGTTCGCGGCGCCCAACGCGCAGGCGAATTTCGTCGAGCAGATCGTCCACCTGTGTAGTCGCCGGACGCACTTCGAGTGTCGGATCCACGAGTCCCGTCGGACGCACCAGCTGTTCGACCACCTGCCCCGCGTGGGTCTGCTCGTAGACGGCGGGCGTCGCGGACACGAATACCGTCTGCGGCAGGAGCTTCTCGAATTCATCGAAGCGCAGCGGTCGATTGTCGAGCGCCGAAGGCAGACGGAAGCCGTAGTTGACCAGGTTTTCCTTGCGCGCCCGGTCGCCCTTGTACATGCCGCCGACCTGCGGGATCGTCACGTGGCTCTCGTCCACGAACATCAGCGTATTGGCAGGCAGGTAGTCGATCAGCGTCGGCGGCGGTTCGCCGGCCGGACGCCCGGACAGATAGCGTGAATAATTTTCGATGCCCTTGCAGTAGCCAATCTCGGTCATCATCTCCAGGTCGAATCGCGTGCGCTGTTCGATGCGTTGCGCCTCGATCAGCTTCATCTGACCGACGAAGAATTCCTTCTGTTGGAACAGCTCCGCCTTGATCTGGTCGATCGCGGAAAGCACCTTCTGGCGTCCGGTCACATAGTGTGACGACGGGAAGACCGTGAAGCGCGCTAGCTTCTGTTTCAGGTGCCCGGTCAGCGGGTCGAAGAGCTGCAGCGACTCGACCTCGTCGTCGTACAGCGAAACGCGGATCGCGTTCTCGGCATTCTCGGCCGGAAAGATGTCGAGCACGTCGCCGCGCACGCGAAAGACGCCGCGCTTGAATTCGACGTCGTTGCGCGTGTACTGCATCTCGGTCAGCCGCTTGATCGCGTCGCGCTGCGAGACCCGGTCGCCCTGCTTCAGGTGCAGGATCATGCTGTGGTACTCGGAGGGGTCGCCTATGCCGTAGATCGCCGAGACGGTGGCGACGATGATGCAGTCGGGGCGTTCGAGGATCGCCTTGGTCGCCGACAGGCGCATCTGTTCGATGTGCTCGTTGATCGAGCTGTCCTTCTCGATATAGAGATCGCGCGACGGGACGTAGGCTTCCGGCTGGTAGTAGTCGTAGTAGGAGACGAAGTACTCGACCGCGTTGGTGGGAAAGAACTCGCGGAACTCCGAATACAGCTGTGCCGCCAGCGTCTTGTTGGGCGCGAGCACGATCGCCGGCCGGCCGGTACGGGCGATGACGTTGGCCATCGTGTAGGTCTTGCCCGAGCCGGTGACCCCGAGCAGCGTCTGGAACGACAGCCCGTCGCCGATGCCTTCGATCAGTTTGGCGATGGCCTCGGGCTGGTCACCCGCAGGGGCAAACGGCTGGTGCAATTCGAAGGGGCTGTCGGGAAAAGTGATGGGCATCGGTTCCGGCGCGCGCTGGTCAACGCTGACTGAGGGCAACCGGTCATTGTACTGCCGCGCTCGCGTCCGGTCGAAGTCCTTCGTCGTTGCCGGCGGTCTCCAGGCCGAATTGCAGTGCCGCCAGCCGTGCGTACAGCGGGTTGGAACGGGTCAATTCATCGTGCGTTCCGGTGGCGATGATGCGGCCGTGCTCCAGCACCGCGATCCGGTCGGCATGACGCACCGTTGCCAACCGATGCGCGATGATCAGCACCGTGCGACCGGACATCAGCCGTTCCAGCGCGAGCTGCACCATGCGTTCGCTCTCTGCGTCGAGCGCGCTGGTCGCCTCGTCGAGCAACAGCACCGGCCGGTCGGCGAGAATCGCACGGGCGATGGCCAGGCGCTGCCGCTGGCCGCCGGACAGCCGGACGCCGCGTTCGCCCAGGTAGCTGGCGTAGCGATCGGGCAACCTTTCGATGAACTCGGTCGCGTAGGCAGCGGCGCAGGCGGCGTGCACCTCCTCGTCGCTCGCCTCGGGGCGGCCATAGCGGACGTTCTCCTGCACGCTGGCCCCGAAGATCACCGGATCCTGCGGAACGACGGCGAGATGCGCGCGCACCGCAGCCGGATCGGCAGCGGTGAGCTCGACGCCGTCGATGCGCACGCTGCCCAGCTGCGGATCGTAGAAGCGCAGAAGCAGCTGAAAAACGGTCGTCTTGCCCGCACCCGAAGGCCCGACCAGCGCGATTTTTTCGCCCGCGGCGATGTCGAGGCTGAACGCCTCCAGCGCGGCGTTATCCGGGCGTGACGGATAGTGGAAAGTCACATCCGCGAACTGCACGGTGCCGCGCGGCGGATCCGGCAGTGGCACCGGATGCTCCGGCGCGCGTATCTCCGACTCGATCGCCAGCAGCTCGAACAGCCGCTCGGTGGCGCCGGCCGCGCGCTGCAGGTCGCCGATCACCTCGCTGATGGTGCCGGCCGAGGCGGCGACGATCACTGCGTAGAACACGAAGGCGGAAAGTTCACCCGCGGTGATCCTTCCGGAAACCACGTCGTGGCCGCCGATCCACAGGATGATGCCGATCGCACCGAACACCAGCATGATCACCGTCGCCACCAACAGCGAGCGCTGCTGGATGCGTTCGAGCGCGATGGCGAAAGCGCCCTCGACCCGCGTGGCGAACTGCCGCCGATCCTCGTTCTCGTGCCCATAGGCCTGCACGGTGCGAATCTCGTGCAGGGCCTCGTCCACATAGGCGCCAACGTCGCCGACTCGATCCTGGCTCGACCGTGACAGCTTGCGCACGCGACGACCGAACCAGATGATCGGGACCAGGACGAAGGGCACGCCGACCAGCACCAGCAACGTCAGCTTGACACTGGTCAGCGCCAGCATCACCAGGCCACCGCTCATCAGCAACACATTGCGGATCGCCATCGAGGCGCTGGAGCCGATCACGGTTTCGAGCATCGTCGTGTCGTTGGTCAGGCGGGAAATGACCTCGCCTGTACGCGTGACCTCGAACCAGCCCGGCGGCAGCGCCAGCAGGTGGTCGAACACCGCGCGTCGCAAGTCGGCAGTCACCCGTTCGCCCAGCCAGGACACGTAATAGAAACGCGCATAGGTCGCCACCGCGACCACCACCACCACACCCAGCATGAAACCCAGCGTGCGGTCGAGCTCGGCGGCATTGTTCGCCGCCAGTCCGCGGTCGATGACGAATTTCAGACCCTGGCCGATGGTCAACACGGCGGCGGCGGCGAACAGCAGCGCCGTCGCCGCGAATACCAGTTCGCGCCGATAGGGACGAAGGAATTGCCCGATACGCGCCAGCGTCTTCAGCGCGGTGACGGGCGGCAGCTTGGGAGCGTCGAGCGAAATCGGCGCGTAGCGTCGAGCCATGGAGTCCGGTTGGTGAATCGGGGCGATTGCGCCACGAAGCGACTATGAGATAGCCTTGCGGCCGGCGGAGCAGGCTCATTGTAGGGCCTGCGTGCCGAATTCGAGGAGTACGTCTTGTCCCACCCGTTGTCGCTGCCCGCGTTGCTGACCCTGCTGGCGATACTGTGGTACGTCGTCACCGGGTTTCAGGTGGGGCGTGCCCGCACCAAACACAAGGTCGCCGCGCCGGCAATGACCGGCGATCCCGAATTCATGCGCGCGATGCGGGTGCAGATGAACGAACTCGAGCAGTTCGTCGCATTCATGCCGGCGATGTGGATCTTCGCGGTGTTCGGCAACCCGCGCTTTGCCGCATTAGCCGGATGCGTCTGGCTGATTGGCCGCATTCTCTACGCCCTCGGCTATTGGGCCGCAGCGGGCAAGCGCGCCCGCGGCTTCAGGATCTCGATGTTTGCCCTGGCGGTGACATGGGCGGCGGCACTGGCCAGCGTCATCGGGTTGCTGGGCGCCGGATAGCCTGCCGCAACGGCGAGAACGATACTCCCGCGCAGTTGGATGGAGGCCGCGCGGACAGCCTGGCCAATTCAGAGTGGCGCCCGGGATTGGAGTAAAATTGGCCGCTTCTCCACTTCCGCCACCTTCATGAACGCGCCGCCGCCCGCCTCGCTCTTGTCCGCCGTTGAACTCGCGCCCCGCGACCCCATCCTCGGCGTGACCGAGGCGTTCGTCGCCGACAAGAATCCAAAGAAGATCAATCTCGGCGTCGGTGTCTACAACGACGCCACCGGCAAGCTGCCGCTGCTCGAGTGCGTCCGCCGCGCCGAACGGGAAATGACCGACAAGGGCGCTCCGCGCGGCTACCTGCCCATCGACGGCCTGCCGGCCTACGACCGTGCCGTGCAGAGTTTGCTGTTCGGTGCGGACGGCGAGGTCGTGACCTCGGGCCGTACGGTTACCGTGCAGGCTCTGGGGGGCACCGGCAGTCTCAAGGTAGGAGCCGATTTTTTGCGCAAGTTCGCGCCGGACGCGCAGGTGTGGATCAGCGACCCCAGTTGGGAAAACCATCGCGCGCTGTTCGAGGGCGCGGGCTTCAAGGTGAACAACTACGCGTACTACGATGCCGCCACGCGCGGTCTCGACTTTGCCGGCATGCAGGCTGCGCTGGAAAATATGCCCGCAGGCGCGATCGTGGTGCTGCACGCCTGTTGTCACAATCCCACCGGTGTGGACCCCAGCGCTGAGCAATGGGAGAAAATCCTCGCAACCGTGCGCCGGCGCGGTCTGCTGCCTTTCCTGGATTTCGCCTATCAGGGTTTCGGTGACGGCATTGATGCCGACGGTGCCGTGGTCCGCCGCTTCGCCGCCACGCCCGGCCCGCTGTTCGTCGCGTCGTCGTTCTCCAAGTCGTTCTCGCTGTACGGCGAGCGGGTCGGTGCGCTGTCGGTGGTCACCGCCGACCGCGACGAGGCGGCACGCGTGCTGTCGCAGGTCAAGCGCCTGGTGCGCGCCAACTACTCCAACCCGCCCACCCACGGTGGCCAGATCGTCGCCATGGTGCTCGGCACGCCCGATTTGCGCGCGCTCTGGGAACAGGAACTGACCGACATGCGTGAGCGGATCAAGGCCATGCGGGCCGCGCTCGCCGAAAAGCTGTCCAAGCGGATTCCCGGTGGAAAATTCCAGTATGTCGTCGCTCAGCGAGGGATGTTTTCCTACTCCGGGCTGACCAAGGCGCAGGTGCAGCGTTTGCGCGACGAGTTCTCCATTTATGCGGTCGACACCGGACGCATCTGCGTCGCGGCGCTCAACGACGCGAACATCGACTATGTGGCCGACGCCATGGCCACGGTGATGGCCTGAACCAGGGGTCTGCTCCACCTTGATGGCCTGCATCGCGAGTGCACGCGCGCGGGTTTTGACCATAACGAAAATCGGCTGCAATCCGCGCTTTACCGACTCCGGGCCCCACGTTGCTGGGCGCCTCGCCTGACTATTGCTTGCCCTTCTGCTTGACGACCCATACCACGAGGCCCGCAACCGCGAGGATCAGCAGGATGGGCAGCCATATCCCGCCATATCCACCCATCCAGCCGGCGCCATAGCCACCCATCATGCCGGAACCGTAGCCACCTTGCCCTGGTCCTTGGCCGTACATCATGCCTGGACCGTAGCTGCCTTGTGCCGGCGCTTGTGCCGGCCCTCGCGCTTGCCCTGGTGCTTGCCCTTGCCCTTGCCCTTGCCCTTGCCCTTGCCCTTGCCCTTGCCCTTGCGCTTGCCCTTGGCCTTGCGCTTGCGCTTGCGCTGGGCCGTACATCATGCCGGGGCCGATTTCGTAACCGGGCGACGATGCGGCCGGCGGTGCCGGACCGGAAGCGGGCGCCGTCTGTGCAAGTGCAAAGGGCACCGTCACCGCAATTGCCAATGCCGTCATGGCCGCGGCGATTGTCAGTTTCGTCATGTGTTTCTCCTTGGTGGTCGACTCGCAACGAGCCGTGGTGCCAGGCGACGTGATCGTGCAGATATCGCTTGGCGAAGTATCAATTGGTCATTCATCACTCCATCCCTTGATTCCGGTACGCAAAACTCCCCACTCCGAGACCGTCGCCTGACGATGGCACCGCCTGGTAGTGGCACACCCGCCGAGCAAGACAAACGACTTCCAATCTCGTATTCGGGCAAACTACCCCGAGACTCCACCAATGTCGGTTCGGCAGCGAACATAGCCATACTTGCCGCAACGGTTGGTTTCATATTGGCGAAGTGCAGATACCGTGTCGATGTACCTCGCACCCGCGAATTGGCCGCTTGCGGGCAATCCGAGGGGCGCACTCCGTCGTCGGCTCATGGCCTTTCTGCACCGACCAATCTTTCGCTCGAGCAGCGGCGCGCGCTGCGCCATGAATCATCCCGCTGGACGTACATGCAATCGTGCTATGTGTGATTTCGTACAGACCGCAAGGGAATTGAGTTGCATCCTGAACAAATTGGCCTCGTGAGTCCGGAGATT
The DNA here is from genome assembly GCA_032123655.1 of Betaproteobacteria bacterium. Taxonomy (GTDB): domain Bacteria; phylum Pseudomonadota; class Gammaproteobacteria; order Burkholderiales; family Casimicrobiaceae; genus VBCG01. The sequence continues at coordinate 8,704 of JAQBEY010000078.1, read as the reverse complement.
GGCCTGGGACGCTGCGCAATAATCACTTGGTCTGCCGGGAGCCGACCCGCCGCCGCAATCGAGAAATGAGCAACGCGTATGGCGTTGCTCGTGATTCAACCTACATAATTGACGGGGGATGAGCGTGGTCGAGATTACCTGTTTCTCCGACGTATTGTGCATATGGGCATATGCCTCGCAAACTCGCATTGATGCCGTCAAGGACACCTTTGGTGACGCCGTGCGGATAGAGCATCGATTCTGCTCCGTCTTCGCCGATACGGCGGGGAAGATTGCCTCGACCTGGAAGGACAAAGGTGGATATGCGGGGTTCAACTCGCATTTGCGGCAGGTCGCCAAGAGGTTTCCGCATATCGAAGTTCATCCCGAGATCTGGCTGAAGACGCGCCCTTTGACTTCGGCCAGCGCGCATCTATTCATGAAAGCGGTCCAGCAATGCGATCTCGAATCCGCAGCGCCAGAAAGTCAATCCGTACCGAGTCTTTTCGATCGAGTGATGTGGAGTTTCCGCTGTGCTTTCTTCCGCGATAATCGCGACATTGCTCGCTGGGATGTCCAATGCGAGATAGCCGAGCCCCTTGGCGTGGATATCGGCGCTGTCCAGGATTCCATTTACAGTGGCAGCGCATTCGCCCGCCTGGCTGCGGACTACCAGGACGCCGACAAGATGCGGATCGAAGGCAGTCCGAGCTTCGTGTTGGACGAGGGGCGCCAGAAACTTTACGGGAACATCGGGTTCCGTTTGCTGGAGGCGAACATTCAAGAACTCCTGCGGGCACCCAGCGGCGACGAAGCCAGCTGGTGCTGATCCCCCACGAGCATCAGATGCCGTGGGAATTCGCTGCGGCGGCGGCGAGTACCGGATGGCCTCGCTGGCAGCAATGATGATTGGCGCCGCATGGCTCATTGAGCGAATCGCGGCCCCGAACTGCCCACCATTCGGTCGGCAGCTGGGCGACGCGGCGCCCGACCCACTCGAGGCAGACGGAACGGGCTTCCGGAAAGAAGCGGCTGCGCGACGAATACTCCATCTACGCAGTCGACACCGGCCGGATCTGCGTTGCCGCGCTCAACGATTGCAATCTCGACTACTTGGTCGACGCCATTGCCGCCGTGATGCGCTGAAAACCGCCTGCGCCAGGGTCCGCGCAGACGCCGCTTCCATGGTCGAACCGGACGTTTTGACCGAATCCGGAAATCCGCTATAATTCGCAACTTACCGACGCGGGAATAGCTCAGTTGGTAGAGCGCAACCTTGCCAAGGTTGAGGTCGGGAGTTCGAGACTCCTTTCCCGCTCCAAACTTTGAAGGGAGAGCTCTGTAAAGAAGCTCTCCCAATTTTTTGCTCGTCGCGCCTGCCACAATGGCATGGCGCAACCCCAAGGCGGGGTGGCAGAGTGGTCATGCAGCGGCCTGCAAAGCCGTCTACGCCGGTTCGATTCCGACCTCCGCCTCCAGATAGCGCGCAATCGCCCGCCACTTTGCGCAAGCCCCTCTCCCCTTCCCATAGGGGAATACGGCAAAATCTCGGTTGAGGAAATGGACCTCATCCTTGGCCGACACTGGTTTTGCCTGTCCATCGAGGCGTTCGAGTTCATGTGCCGGCAGCGGTGCGCGCGCGAACTGGGCAAAGGTCGTGTCGATCCGCCACGCCATCGTTCGAAAGGACAATTTGTCCTGACCACAATTTGATCTGCAGACTGTGTTTGGTAGTCTCTGCGCTTGACGGGCGGGGTTCGGCCAGAAGCGGTCCAGTGGTTAATCAGCGCATAGATTCAGTGCGCAATGGCTCTCCCTGCGTCGACGGTTCGTTCGGACATCTGGGAATCGACTCCCAAGTCTGACTGGGTTGGAAATGACAAGGGGCCGGATGCGGTTCACGAATGTCTTCGAGGTGTTCAGGCAAGGTCATGACCGGTGGGCCCGTCAGGTCGACCGGCGCACAGGACGTGGTGCCATCCTGCCTCATGCCAGCAGCAGTGCTCGAGCAGCGACGGCGGAGTTCGCTTGAGTTGTACAGGTTCCACTGACGCGCCGACGGTCAACGCATGAGCCCTGAGCACAGGCGCCTAGCCCATGCGCTGCTGCTCTCGCTGCTGTTCCACGCGTTGCTGTTGAACCTGACTTTCGGTGGCCAGGGACCTTGGCTTCCAGGCTTCGTCTTTCCCTGGCAGGATCGACGGTCCGAGTTACCCGATCTGCGCGTCGTGATCGTTCCGGAGCAGGTCGCAGCCGCGGAGTCGGCAGTCACGCCGGCCGCGAAGCCGTTGCAGCAGGCAAGGGTCGAGCAGCCAGTTGCCAGTGGGCCGGCGCCGATGCCATCCGTGTCCCGCGCGCCAAGGCCATCGGTCTCCCGGGCACCGACGCCATCCGCGTCCCGCGCGCCGACGCCTTTCGTGTCCCGTGCGCCGAAACCTTCCGCGTCCCGCGCGCCAAAGCCTTCCGCGTCCCGTTCGCCGAAACCTTCTGCGTCCCGGGCGCCGAAGCCTTCCGCGTCCCGCGCGCCGAAGCCTTCCGCGTCCCGCGCGCCGAAACCTTCCGCGTCCCGCGCGCCAAAGCCTTCCGCGTCCCGCGCGCCGAAGCCTTCCGCGTCCCGTGCCACGAGCCGCCGACCGGCGGCAGCAGCAGCAGCAGCAGCGATCGTACCGGAGGCCAATCCAAGAACAGACGCCGTGACCGGTGTGCCCCCTGCGCAATTGCCATTGCGCGCCGATCGGCCTGGTGACACAGTGCCCCCGCCGGTCCCCGCGCCGGCCGTAATCGCCGTGGCGCGGACCGACGAGTCCACGTGGGTCGTCCCCGCCACTCCTGCGATGCCAGCGCCCGGCATCGCGGCAACGCCAAGCATCTCGATTCCGGATATTGCGATACCGTCGCTTCGGGATGCTGGCGATGTATCCCGGGCGCCAATCGACCAAGAGACGGGCGAGCGAGCCGTTGAACAGGCCAAGCCCGATCCATCCAGGCAGGAGGAGCAACGGCAGGCGGAACAGCTGGAGGCGGCGCGGCAGATGGCCGCACGGCAGGCGGCAGACGAGCAAGAGGCGGCGCGGCAGGAGTCTGCACGACAGGATGCCACACGGCAGGAGGCCGAAAGGGTGGCTGCGAACGAGCAAGAGGCGGCACGGCAGGAAGCGGCACAGCAAGAGGCGGCACGGCAGGAAGCGGCACAGCAAGAGGCAGCACGGCAGGAAGCGGCACGGCAAGAGGCCGCACGGCAGGAAGCGGCACGGCAAGAGGCAGCACGGCAGGAAGCGGCACGGCAGGAAGTGGCTCAGCAAGCGGCGGCTCAGCAAGCAGCGGCACAGCAAGCGGCGGCTCAGCAAGCAGCGGCTCAGCAAGCAGCGACTCAGCAAGCAGCGGCTCAGCAAGCCGCGGCTCCGCAAGCAGCGGCTCAGCAAGCAGCGGCTCCGCAAGCAGCGACTCAGCAAGCAGCGGCTCAGCAAGCAGCGGCTCAGCAAGCAGCGGCTCAGCAAGCAGCGGCTCAGCAAGCAGCGGCTCAGCAAGCGGCAGCACGGAATGAGGCAGCACGGATCGAAGTGGCGCGGGAGGCAAGACGGGAAGCGGTGCTTCGGGCGATAGGACGACAACTGGACGAGGAGGCCGCCAGGCGGGAAGCTGCAACGGCTGCAGCGCGGCTGTTACCGTCGTGGAGCAGCGTACGACGATACAGGCTCTGGGGCCGCACTGACCCCAACGCGGAAATCATCCTGTACGCGGAAGCCTGGAGCCGGAAGATCCAGATGAACATGACGTTCGACATGGTCCGCGAAGCGGCGAAGCAGCCTCACACCAATCCCCTCGTGACCGTGGCCATTCGCAGCGACGGCTCGGTGGAGTCGGTGACCATTGTTCAATCCAGCGGCGTGGCGGCCCTCGACGAAGCGATACGACGCGTCGTGCGCAGCCAGACGCCCTACCAGGCATTCCCGCCGGGCCTGGCCCGCGAGTTCGACGTGATCGAGATCCGCCGAACCTGGTACTTCGACGTGGCGATCCGGCTGTACTGATGGGACGGTGACAGGCGCCGGCGATTCTCGAAGCGTTGACCTGGGTGCCCAACCTGCTCCCCCAAGTTGGACCACCGTCATGATCAATGACCGCTCTAAGGCAGCCCGATCCTCACTCGGACCGCTGCTTTGGGTCGACTTGGAGGTACCCACGTTTGATGGACACCTCTGGAGTGGACCTGCTTCCGCGGACACTTCTTTCTTTGCAGAGCGCCACGAACAGCAGGTAGCCGACCTGGTCGCCGTGCCAGATGAAGTACTACGCGTCGAGCGACCTTTCGGCGGCACCGGCGAGCAGCACCCGCGCGGCGAAGGCGTCGTGGCCGTTGGGGAAGCGCGTGGATCCCGGTCTTGGCCAGTTTCGCGGCGACTTCGGGCGTGATCACGCGGCCAAGCCGCGTTGCTGCCGTGTCGGTCAGCGCGAAGGGCTCGTTGCGCCCGTGAGCGGGGGCAGGCTCGCGCAGCCGGTCACCAGCGACGCGATGGCAACAGCGGCCAAGGCCGCCGTTCGGGACATTTCAGGCAACCCTCTATCAACACGCCACGTCGATTCGTCCATGCCTGGCCAAGGCATTGTAATCAATGCCAGTCGTTGTCCTTGGCAACGAGCGTCGGCACTCGACGCGCCATCGGGTCGAACACCATGACAGGTGCGAAAAGGAAATACCCCGCGGACCCTTTCAGGGCCGCGGGGTTCGCGGGACGTCTGCCGCGGCAATGTCCTGCTACTGCTTGATATCAACGCCGTAGAACGAGTGGCGGCCGAACGGCGACAGCTTGAAATCGACCACTTCCTTGCGCACCGGCTTGAGCTGCACCGCGTGCGCGATGGTGAACCAGGGCGCCTGCTCCTTGAAGATCACCTGCGCCTTCTCGTAGAGCGGCGTGCGCGCAGCCTGGCCTGACGTGGTCTTCGCCTTCTGCACGAGTTCCTCGAAGGGCTGGTAGCAGAACTTGGCGACGTTGCTGCCGTTGGTCTTGGCGGAGTCGCAGCCCAGCAGCGTGGCGAGGAAGTTGTCCGGGTCGCCGTTGTCGCCGGTCCAGCCGAGCATCCCCATCTGGTGCTCGCCGTTCTGCATGCGTTTGCGGTATTCGCCCCACTCGAAGCTCTTGATCTCGGCCTTGACGCCGATCTTGGCGAGGTCGGCCTGCATGAGTTCGGCGATGCGCTTGGCGTTGGGGTTGTACGGCCGCTGCACCGGCATTGCCCAGAGGTCCGTCGTGAAGCCATCCGGATAGCCCGCTTGCGCCAGCAGTTTCTTGGCGGCCGCGGGATCGTAGGGGTCGTCCTTGATTGCGTCGTTGTACGACCACTGCGTCGGCGGGATCGGGTTCTTGGCCGCGACGCCGGTCGTCAGGTAGACGCCGTCGATGATCGCCTTCTTGTTGATCGCCATGTTGATGGCTTTGCGCACACGCACGTCGTCGAAGGGCTTCCTGGTCGTGTTGTACGCGAGATAGCCGACGTTGAGTCCCGGTTGCTCGAGCACGGTGATGCCAGGATCCTTGCGGATCGCGTCGAGGTCGGCCGGATTCGGGTAGGGCATCACGTGGCACTCGCCCTTCTGCAGCTTGGCCCATCGCACCGAGGCGTCGGGCGTGATCGCGAACACCAGGTCGTCGATCTTGGCCTTGCCGCCCCAATACTGCGGGAAGGCCTTGTAGCGGACCACCGCGTCCTTCTGGTATTGCACGAGGTAGAACGGCCCGGTGCCGATCGGCTCCTGGTCGATCTTCTCGGGCGTACCCGCCTTCATCATCGCGTCGGCGTATTCCTTCGACTGCACGCCGGCGTATTCCATCGCGAGGTTCGACAGGAACGGCGCCTCCGGCTTGTTCAGCGTGATCCGCACCGTGTAGTCGTCGACCTTCTGGATCGATTTGATGAGCTTGGGCATGCCCATGTCGTTGTAGTACGAATGGTTCGAACTCGTCACCTTGAAGTACGGGTTGCCCTCGTCGCCCTGCCGCTCGAGCATGAAGATCATGTCGTCGGCGTTGAAGTCGCGCGTCGGCTTCCACGCACGGTGGTTGTGCCACTTGACGCCTTTGCGCAGCTTGAATGTGTAGACGGTGCCGTCGGGGGAGATGTCCCACGATTCGGCGAGCCCCGGCACGACCTTGGTGGTGCCGCGTTCGAAGTCGACGACCCGGCCGTAGATCTGGCTGTTCGCGTCGAACGAGGTCCCCGTGGTGTTGATCCCCGGGTAGAAATTCTCGGGACTTCCCTCCGAGCAGAACACCAGCGTCTTGGCGGAGGCGCCGGCGGCGGCCAGCGCGAGCGCGGCGACGACGGCAAGGCGGACGGTACGCGGGCGCAGGCCCGACGGATTGCGGTGCTTCATTGCGCTCTCCCTGGTGGAAACGCTGCAGTCAGTGCAGCGACAGGCCGGCATTATCCTCCTGAACCGGTCCGGCAAGACGTTCGACGTGATGGCAGGCAACGTGGCGGCCGTCGAGCGGCCGCAGCGCCGGACGCTCGGCCCGGCAATGGTCGTCGGCGTGCGGACAGCGCGTCGAAAACACGCAGCCGGCTGGCGGATTCAGCGGCGAAGGCAGTTCGCCGGTCAGGACGATGCGCGCCTTGCGCACTCCCCCCAACGCCGGGGTCGAAGCCAGCAGCGCCCGCGTATAGGGATGCAGCGGCCGCGCGAAAACAGATTCCTTCGGCCCCTGTTCCATCGCCAGTCCGAGATACATGACCAGCACGTCGTGCGCGATGTAGCGGACGACGGCAAGGTCGTGCGAGATGAACAGGTAGGCGACTCCCAGATCGGCCTGCAGGTCGGCGAGCAGGTTCAGCACCTGCGCCTGCACCGAAACGTCGAGCGCGGACACCGGCTCGTCGGCGACCACCAGCGCCGGATCGAGCATCAGCGCACGGGCGATCGCGATGCGCTGCCGCTGCCCGCCGGAGAACATGTGCGGGTAGCGCTCGTACTGCTCGGGTCGCAACCCGACCTTGGCCAGCATCGCCCGCGCGCGCTCCTCGCGCCCGGACGCCGACAGCGTCGTGTTGATCGCCAGCGGCGCCTCGAGAATCGCGCCGACCTTCTTGCGCGGATTGAGCGACCCGTAGGGATTCTGGAACACCATCTGCACCGACTTGCGCAACGCCTTTCGCGCCGGTCCGACCGCGTTCACGGCGTCGACGCCGCCCAGGTCGAGCACGCCAGCAGACGGCGTCTCGATCAGCGCGACCATACGCGCCAGCGTGGACTTGCCGCAGCCGGATTCGCCAACGACGGCAAGCGTGCGGCCCGCCGCGACGGCAAACGACAGGCCGCCGACGGCAGTCAGGTGCGCAGGCTCGCGGAACGCCCCGCGGCGAATGGCATAGACGCGGCGCAGGTCGCGCGCCGAGACGACCGGTGTCGTCATTGTTGCGCCGCCGATGCGGCCGCGCGGCCAAGATCGCGCGCCATGCGCTCGGCGCGCCCGGTCTCGCCGATGGGGTAGTGGCAGCGTGCCTGCCCGCCGCTCCAGTCGCGCAACACCGGCCGTTCGCCGCAGGCGCGGGTCGCGTCGGCGCAGCGCGGCGCGAACAGGCATCCGGCAGGCCGGTCGCCCAGACCCGGCACCACGCCCGGGATCGTCGCCAGACGCGCGCCGCCAATGTGGCGCTCGGGCATCGCCGCGAGCAATGCCGCCGTGTACGGGTGCAGCGGCGCCGCGAACAACGCGTCCGCTTCACGCTCCTCCATCACCTGCCCCGCATACATGACCGCGACGCGTCGCGCCATTTCCGCGACCACACCCATGTTGTGCGTGACCAGCACCAGCGCCATGCCGCGCTCGTTCTGCAGGTCGCGCAAGAGGTCGAGGATCTGTGCCTGAATGGTCACGTCAAGCGCGGTCGTCGGTTCGTCGGCGATCAGCAGCCGTGGATTGCACGAGATCGCCATCGCGATCATGACGCGCTGGTTCATACCGCCCGATAGCTGGTGCGGAAAGTCGTCGAGCCGGCTTTCAGCCGCGGGAATGCCGACCGCTTCGAGCAGTTCGACCGAACGCCTGCGTGCGGCCTTGCGATCGAGGTTCAGGTGCAGGCGCAGCGTCTCCGCGAGCTGGAAGCCGATGGTGAAGCACGGATTCAGGCTGGTCGTGGGCTCCTGGAAGATCATCGCGATGTCCTTGCCGATTACGCGACGACGCGCACCATCTGGCAGGTTCAACAGATCGTGCCCGTCGAACTCGAGCCGGCGCGCACGGATCCGGCCGGGAAACGCCACCAGCCCCATCAGCGCCAGCATGGTCACGCTCTTTCCGGAGCCGGATTCGCCGACGATGCCAAGCACGTCACCCTCGTCTAGCGACAGGCTGACGCCGTCCACGGCGCGCAAAACGCCGCGCTGCGTCGGGAATTCCACACTCAGGTCTTCAATTTCGAGGAGCGCCATCGCCGCTCAGTCTTTCCGGGCCGCCGCGAAGGGCTGAATGCTTCCCCGTATGCGCAGCAAACGTGGGGGTCGTGTGCAGTCCCGCCGGGCCGTCCCAAGGGACTGCATGCTCCCCCTTGGGGGCAGCGAGCGCAGCGAGCGTGGGGGTCGTGTGCAGTCCCGCCGGGCCGTCCCAAGGGACTGCATGCTCCCCCTTGGGGGCAGCGAGCGCAGCGAACGTGGGGGTCGTGTGCAGTCCCGCCGGGCCGTCCCAAGGGACTGCATGCTCCCCCTTGGGGGCAGCGAGCGCAGCGA
>JAQBEY010000077.1:0-15364 GCA_032123655.1 Betaproteobacteria bacterium | reverse complement strand
GCTGGTCGGATTGGCCGCCGGGCCGTAGACGAAGGTGTACGTGCCGCCGGCGAAGGCCGGTGCAGAAAACGTCACAAGCAGCGTGAGCGCCGCCCCTGCAATGCCGCCGATCCGGGTGCGGCTTGCCTCCCGGTCAATCGCGTGACCGTTCGAACCTCGACTGGAACCATCCATGTGTACTCCCCTTGGTCTTTTCTGTTTCAGTTGAAAGCGGCAATGTTCAGCAAGGCGGCACGGGCAGTGCTGCCGGAACGCGCCGGCGTTGGTGCCATCTTGTATCGGTCGAATACCTATAGCATCAATTGTGTCGACGAGCGAATTGTACTGACCATTGCAGACGCGGCGTTTCGCGTCCGGACAAACTGGTATCGAACGCGCCTGCACCGCGGTCGTGATTCTCGCGGCGCGGTCGCCCATGCGGCGAGGCTGCCGAAAACGTGGTTGTCGAGGGCGTCCGCGCCGTGCGGCCATATCTGCCGATGCCGGGTACATTGACCTCAGATCGGTTTCCGCCCGGGCACGTCGTGCCACTTACGGGCAAGCGGACGCCGCAGCCCGCGTCGCCATCCGCCGGAACTGCTCGCGAGACCTGGCGAAATCCAGTCGGCGTTCGAGACGAAAACGAACAGGCACGTTTCGTGCTGCATCGAATGGCTGGAGTCCGACCATTCGAGACGCCACGACCAAGAGCATGATGACGGAAACGCGTACGGCAACTTCTGAAGCTGGTCGATCCGCTGCGCCGCGAGGCAGGACGGCGGAGGAGGAATTTTGCCGTTCGCTGCCAAGGCAGGAGCCGATCGCTGCGCAGGTGCTTCTCTGCGAGGAGGTGCTGAGGCTTTTTTCCAATCGCCAGCCCGACCAGGCCGAGCTTGGCGCGCTGCTGGTCTTCGATCGGTACGCACACCAGGTCAGCAAACGCCTGCTGCTTCAATACGCGGAGGGCGATGCGCAGCTGCGCTCGCTCGATCGCGAATTCTTCATTGCCGCGCAGCGCATCAGCCGGACGTTCTCGCAAGCCTACGAATGTTTCCTGGGACATATTGAAAACCCGGTCGAAAAATTCTGGCGCGAGCACGCGAGGACCATTCTGGTCCAATGGTTCCGGCACCGGAGATCGGAACTCCTGTTGCGGCTCTTCCGCTACAAGAAGCGCAACTCCGAGCAGTGGCGGCAAATCCACGCGATCTATGCGTCCGCGCAGGCGCGCGGTTTGGCGAACGATGGCCTGCCACGCGACGACGCCGGCGAAGGGCCTGCATCCGGGCAGGCGATCGAGCAGGAATTCATCCAGATACTCCTGCTCGGCGCGATGGGCACCGGTCAATTTTCGCCGCGCGAGCTGCTTTGGGCGAGCGAATGGATCGGCCGCTGGCGCCGCTTGCTGACTTTGCGGGTTGTCGGCGCCGCCCGCGGAAATCGCGATGACGCGCACGGCTTCGTGGTCGATCTGCGCAGCACGGAAGGGCTGAGACGATACAACGCCGGAGAACCCGGGGAATTCCTGTATCTCGACACCGCACCTCTGGCAAAGGCGATCGAACAGGAGTTGGCGGCGCTGAAGGACCTGGCGGCCGCCGACGCTTCGCCCTTGGCGCCGGAACGGGAAAGTCGGAGCGTGCTGCTGTCCAGACTCGGTACCCTCTTTGCGCCAAAAGCGGTCCACATCGAGCGCCGTGGCGATCGCGAATCGCTGGCCATGTCCGTCGAAGCGATCTCGAGCCTTGCACACATTGTCCAGGTGATGCGCGAGGACGCGCAAAGGAAAAGCGGATCATCGCCGGGTGCCGTGGCGCAGTTGGAGGAAATCACCATTCTTCCAGCCGGCGGACACACACGTATTCTGCCTTCCATGCCAGGCGCCGCCGGTCTTGCGGCGCTTTCGATCGAGACAGCCTTCGGCGCAAGGATCAACGCATGGCAGGTCAAGGACCGAAGCGATTCCGGATGCCGGATGCGCGGCCAGACCGCCAACCTGAATCGCCTGATCCCGGGTTCATTGATCGCCATGCGGGAAAACGAAGGCGCCCAATGGACTATTGCCGTGGTCAGGCGGCTGCGCAGGCTCATGGTTGACCACCTCGAGATTTGCGTCGAATTCATTGGACGCCGACCCCGCTTCGTCAAGATGCTGACTGATCACAGGCTGGTCCCGTCGGTCGACGAGGTGCCGGGTGACGGACAAAAGTGTTTCGGGGCGCTGTACCTGCCGGCGAGCGAGCAGCATCCGACCATGCCGATCAAGACTTTGCTGGTTCCCGCGAGTGTTTTCAACGCGGGCCGTTACGTGACCTTGCTTTCGTCCGCGGCGACCTATTCGCTGCGTCTCAACAAGCCGCTCGAGCAACAATCCGACTTCGTCTGGACCACGTTCGCGGTGCTCGAAAAGGCGGTGGCGGCGGCGGCGCCTCGCCGGCAGCAAAGCGCAATGACCGGTCGTGGACATGCTGCCTAGGTCGTCGTTCTTCTCTTTCGGTCGTCCGAGAAGAAGGCGTTGAGCTCCTGACCCGAAGCCGCATGCTCGAGGCCATCGAACTTGCCTTGTTCGGCAAGCAGCCTGGCGGAACGCAGGAAACCACCCCAGGCGGCGCGCGCCATCGCGCCGCCGACACTGACGCGACGCACACCCAACGCGGCGATATCGGACATCGTCAACTCGCTCGGCCAACCCACCAGCAGATTTAACGGCCTTGGGGCAACGGCGTCGACCGTCGCGACAATGTGTTCGCGCTGGCGCAGACCCGGCGCGTACAGGCAGTCCGCGCCCGCCTGCGCGTACGCCTTGAGCCTGGCGATGGTTTCGTCGATGTCGGGCCGGCCTACCAGAAAGCATTCGGCGCGCCCGATCAGCAGGACGTCGCCGCCTGCGCTGTCGATCGCTTTGCGTGCAGCCCGCATCCTGTCGCACGCGATGTCGAGCGGGTAGAGCGGGTTTGCCGCATCCCCGGTCGAATCTTCAATGGACAATCCGGCCACGCCCGTTTCAACCGCCAGACGAACGCTCGCCGCAACACCTTTTGCATCCGATGCGAATCCGCTTTCGAAATCGGCGTTGACCGGCACCTCGGTCGCCGCGACGATTTCGTGCAGGTGGGCGAGCGCCATGTCGCGGGTGATGCCATTGTCGGGATGTCCCTGCGACCAGGCGAAGCCCGAACTCGTCGTGGCCAGCGCCTTGAAGCCGACGCCCTGCAGCATTCGTGCGCTCCCGATATCCCAGGGGTTGGGAATGACAAAGCATCCGGCCTCGTGAAGCTGGCGGAATGTCCGGCGCCGGTCGGCGATGCTGGGGTGGCTGGCGGTCATGCGAATTGCTCCGGGTTCCTGCGACGGTCAGGCTTGGGACAGGCGCAAGCGTGGCGGCGCGTCCGCGCATTCGTCAGGAAATCTGTTAAAATTCATCAACTTGAATTATTTCATGGGATACTTGCCTTCGGCTCGGCAGGTTCGATTTCGGATCTGCAGGCCGCAACTGTGAATCCTACACGGCGGCCCTTTCCCTGGTGCATCTGCGCCCCGCAAACCATACGGCATCCGCCGCAATGACCGCTGCCCGCCATATCCTCACGCTCTCCTGCGACGACCGTCCCGGCATTGTCGGCGCGGTCGGCACCTTTCTCGCCAACCATCGCTGCAACATCCTCGAGTCGGCGCAGTTCGGCGACGTCGATACCAACCGCTTCATGATGCGGGTGTCGTTCGAGCGTCTGCCCGAAGCCCCCGACGAGGCGGAATTGGCCACTGCCTTTGGCCTGATCGCCACGCGCTTCACGATGCAGTGGGAGTTGCATGACGTGGCGGTGCGCCCGCGCGTGCTGCTGATGGTGTCGAAATTCGACCACTGCCTCAATGACCTTCTCTACCGCTACAAGGTCGGCGCGCTGGCGATGGACCCGGTGGCGATCGTCTCCAACCACCGCGACTGCTACAAGCTGGCCGCGTCCTACGACATCCCCTTTCACCACCTGCCGGTGACGGCGGCGACCAAGGCGGCGCAGGAGGTGAAGTTGATCGCGCTGATCGAGGAAACGGGCGCGGAGCTGGTCGTGCTCGCGCGCTACATGCAGGTGCTGTCCGATGCGCTTTGCACACGCCTGACCGGACGCGCCATCAACATCCATCACTCGTTCCTGCCGAGCTTCAAGGGGGCCAGGCCCTATGCGCAGGCGCATGCGCGCGGCGTGAAACTGATCGGCGCGACCGCGCACTACGTGACCTCGGAACTCGACGAGGGACCGATCATCGAGCAGGAAGTGGCACGCGTTGCGCACACCATGGACGCGGACGAGCTCGCTTCGGTAGGCCGCGACGTCGAATGCCGGGCGCTGGCGCGCGCGGTGCGCTATCACGTCGAGCGGCGGGTATTCCTCAACGGTCAAAAGACCGTCGTATTCCACTGACCGGCGGTGCGCGCGGCCCGGGTTCGCGCCGCGTGCTGGTGCTTTTCCCACTTGTCGCGCAGGCGCGTTGATCCCCGCCGCGCAGGCGCGGTGTTATCCGCTGCCCAGTGGCGCTGTTCTCTCCCGCCGCGCAATAGCCGGGTCTCCCGCTGCGCACTGGTCCTGTGCATACGGGTGCCACGGCGCTAGAATGGTATCGGCTGCGGTGCCTGCTCCCGGTGCGGGAGCGCCGTGCTTCCCGCAGCAAACGGAGGCGCCCCATGAAACGCTTGGCGATCGCGCTCTTTTCCGCCCTGTTGTTTGCCGGCTGCGCAACCACGCCGCCGCCGGTCGCCGACGGGCGCCACTTTCACGATCATCTGTTCGGGCCGCCGTCGGAACGCATCCGCGCCGCCGATGTTTTCGCGCTGTCGCCCGAGATGAAGGCCTACATCGAAACGGAGATCACTGCCCGAACCCGCGTCCGCGGCCGGCAGCACGGACTGCTCGACGCGCTCTACACGCGGGGTGAACTCAAGCTCGAGTACGACACCGAATTTACCCGTAATGCGGCGCAGGCCTTTGCCGCGCGCTCGGGCAACTGCCTGTCGCTGGTGATCATGACCGCCGCTTTCGGCAAGGAACTCGGTCTCGCGGTGGGTTACCGGAAGGTATACGTCGATGACACCTGGGCGCGCGATGGCGACATCTACCTGGCGATCGGTCACGTGAACCTGGTGCTGGGCGCGAAGAAGGTGGATGGGGGAGGCTTCGGTTACCGCGTCGGCAAGCGGCCGCCGGAGTCCGAGGGAATGATGATCGACTTCCTGCCCCCCATCGCCCTGCGCAACGTGCGCACGCAAGACATCGGCGAGGATGTCATCGTCGCGATGTACATGAACAACCGTGCGGTCGAGGCGCTGGCGCGCGGACGGCTGGATGACGCCTACGGCTGGGTGCGCGAGGCCATGGTGCAGTCGCCGGAATTCCTGGCGGCGTACAACACGCTGGGCGCGATCTATCAGCGCCACGGCGATCTGGCCGAGGCTGCGGCGGTTCTGGCCCATGTGCTGGAGCGTCAACCCACCAACACGCAGGCGATGTCCAACCTCGCCACCGTGTTCGAGCGCATGGGTCGCAACGACGAGGCGGCTCGCCTTCATGCCAGGCTCGACGACCTGGATCCGGATCCGCCGTTCGCGTTTTTCAACCGTGGGCTTGCGGCAATGGAAGAGGGCGACGCGCGGGGCGCGCTCGACGCGTTCGCGCGCGAAGTTGCCCGGTCTCCGGATTACCATGAATTTCACTTCTGGCTGGCCATTGCGCACGCCAACCTTGGCGAAGTCGAGGACGCGCGCAAGCATTTGGCGCTGGCGATGCGCAACAGCACCACACGCCGCGAGCACGATCTGTACGCGGCCAAGCTCGACCGCATTCAGGCGGCGCAGACGCGCTAGCAGGCAATCCGCAAGCCGGGGCGCGCAGTGTCCTGGGGTGCTTGCGTGTTCCGGCGCGGTGCGCGTCATGCCGGCGCCGGCGGGCTTCGCCAATCAGTCCATTGACCGCAGCAGCCACGCGCGGGCGCGGGTGCCGTACACGTTCCACGCCAGTCCCGCGAGCACCAGCGCCACGCCGGCGAATTGCAATGGAGCGAGCCCTTCCCCGAGAAAGATCGCGCCGCTGCCCAGTCCGAATACAGGAATGAGCAGCGAGAAGGGCGCGATCACCGTCGTCGGATAGCGGTGCAGCAGCGCGTTCCAGCGCGCCAGCCCGAAGAGCGTCGCGCCGTAGCTCATGAACAGCACGCAGGCCCACGGCAACCAGGTCATGCCGGTGACCGCCGTCCAGGCCGCCGGGCCGCCTTCGAACATCCACGACGCGAGCGCCAGCGGCAGCGGCGCGGCGAGACTGGCCCATACGACGAGGCCCAGCATGTCGAATTCCTCCCGGGTGGGGTTGGGCCCCTCGACGCCTGCGGCGCTGCCCCCGGAAGGGGCGCTGATCGCACCTTGGGGCGGCCCGGCGTTGCGATGTTTCTCCCCCGCCCGCTTGGCGATGATGTTGCCGATCGACCAGGACAGCGCCGAGGCGATCACCAGCATGAAGCCGGCGAAGGTGGCGGCGGCGCCGGTCCCCAGCTGCTGCCACGCCAGTACGCCGATGCCCGCCGCGGCGATGCCCGCGCCGATCAGGCTGTGGCGTGTCAGGGGGTCGTGCAGCCACCACGCCGCGAGGCCGATGGTGAAGAAGGCCTGTGTCTGGATCACCAGCGAGGAGAGGCCAGCCGGCATTCCGAGCTTCATGCCGAGGAAGAGCAGGCCGAACTGGAACGCGCCGATCGCCAGCCCATAAGCGATCAGCGTGCCCCAGCCGACGGCAGGTCGGCGAATGAAGAACACCGCGGGCACCGCCGCGCACAGAAAGCGCAGGCCGGCGAGCGCGAACGGCGGTACGGACTCCAACGCCCAGCGCATCACCACGAAAGCGAAGCCCCACACGGCTACGACGGCGAGGACGAGGGCGAAGTCGCGGCCGGAAAGCCGAGTGTGCATGGGCAGCGGAAAAAGGCGCGTGGCGGAAAGGGGAGGCATGGCAAGTTAGCACGACGCGTCCCAAGCGCTGGCCCTTGACATTGCCGGTCCGCAGCGGACAGGCTGGGGCCTCACGACGGCGTTGGTCGAGATGCCGGGAGGCGGCGGGGCCGACGGGAGCCCTTTAGCAAGCACGGTGCGAAATGGAACGAAAATTCCAAATCATGGCGAAACGAAACTTGCGTTTCAGTTGGGGCTGCGGGAAAATTGCCTGCTGGAATCCGGATCCGCCCGACGCAGCCCTCCCCCGCAACCCGCGATGCGCAACCACACCACTTTCGCTTCCGGCCGCCGCCTGGACGTCATCTGTCTTGGCCGCTTCGCCGTCGACTTTTACGCGCAGCAGATCGGCGCGCGCCTCGAAGACGTCACTTCATTCGCCAAGTACCTGGGCGGCTCGTCGGCGAATACCGCCTTCGGCTGCGCACGGCTGGGTCTGTCAGCCGGTCTCATTTCGCGCATCGGCGACGACGCCAACGGCCACTTCCTGGTCGAGACCATCGCGCGCGAGGGCTGTGACGTCAGCCACGTAAGCGTCGACCCCGAGCGTCTCACCGGCGCCGTCGTGCTCGGCATCAAGGACAAGGACACGTTTCCGCTGATTTTCATGCGCGAGAACTGCGCCGACATGGCGATCACCGACGCCGACGTCGAGGAGACCTACATCCGGCAGGCGCGCGCACTGCTGATCACCGGCACGCATTTTTCGAACGAGTACATCAATGGCATCAGCCATCTGGCGCTCGACCGTGCCCGCGCCAACGACGTGCGCACGGTGCTGGATATCGACTACCGGCCGGTGCTGTGGGGACTGACCCGGCGCGGCGACGGCGAAACGCGTTTCATTCCGTCGGACGGGGTCACCGCGCACCTGCAGAAGATCCTGCCCAAGATCGACCTCGCCATCGGCACCATCGAGGAATTCAACATCGCCGGCGGCAGTACCGACATCATGGCGTCGCTGCGCAGCGTGCGCGCGCTGACCACCGCCACGCTGGTGGTGAAGCGCGGCGCGATGGGCTGCGCGATCATCGACGGAGCGATTCCCGCTTCGCTCGACGATGCGTTCAACGGCAGGGGCGTCGAGGTCGAAGTATTGAACGTGCTGGGCGCCGGCGACGCCTTCTCGGCCGGATTCCTTTCCGGTTGGGTGCGCGGCGAGGATTACGAACATTGCACGCGCTACGCCAACGCCTGCGGCGCACTGGTGGTGTCGCGGCACGGCTGCTCGCCGGCGATGCCGACGCGGGTCGAACTCGACTATTTTCTCGCCAACGCCGAGGCCATTCCGCGGCCCGATCAGGATGCGCTGCTCAGCCGCCTGCATCGCGTGACCGCGCCGCGCGCGCCGCACTCCGAGGTGCTGGCCTTCGCTTTCGATCACCGCAATCCGCTTTTCGACCTGGCGCAGTCCGCAGGTGCGGACGAGTCGCGACTGCCGGCGCTGAAACGGCTCTTCGTCGCCGCCGCTGCCGAGACGGCCAAAGCTCGCGGACTGGACAACGCGGTCGGCATTCTCTGCGACGATCGCTACGGGCAGGATGCGCTCAACGCGGCCACCGGGCGCGGCTGGTGGATCGGCCGGCCGGTGGAGTTGCCCGGATCGAACCCCGTGCAGTTCGACCGCGGGCGCAGCGTCGGCACGACGCTCGTCTCCTGGCCGGCCGAGCACATCGTCAAATGCCTCGTCTACTACCATCCCGACGATGCCATCGCGCATCGCCTGGAGCAGGAAGCGCAGATGCGCGCGCTCTACGACGCGACGCAGGCGAGCGGACACGAACTGCTGCTCGAGATCATTCCGCCCAGGCACCTGCCGCGCGCGGAAGATACGTTGTTGCGCGCGCTCAAGCGCATCTACAATCTCGGCATTCATCCGGAATGGTGGAAACTCGAGCCCATGTCGCCGGCGCAGTGGCAGATGGTCGACACGCTGATCGAGGAGCGGGATCCGTATTGCCGCGGCGTGGTGATTCTCGGACTTGCCGCCGATATCGAGGTGCTGGTCGCGGGCTTTCGCGATGCGGCGCAGAGTCGGTCCTGCCGCGGTTTTGCCGTAGGCCGCACGATCTTCCAGGAGCCATCGCGCGCCTGGTTGGCCAACGAGATCGACGACGCCGAACTCGTGCGCCGGGTGCGGGTGAGTTACGAGACACTGATCGACGCGTGGCGCGGAACGCGTGCGGCGAAGCCACCCGAAGGCGGAGCAATCCAGCAATGAGCCGGACCGTGCGGTTGACCATGGCGCAGGCACTGGTGCGCCACCTTGCGGCGCTGCGGGTGCGCGCGCCCGGGGGTGAGCTGCCGCTGTTCGGTGGTGTATTCGCGATCTTCGGTCACGGCAACGTCGCCGGCTTGGGCGAGGCGCTGTACCGGCACCGTGCCGATCTGCCGACGTTGCGCGCGCATAGTGAGCAAGGGATGGCGCACGCGGCCATCGCCTACGCCAAGGCGCATTTCCGCCGCCGCATGATGGTCTGCACGACCTCGATCGGGCCGGGTGCGACCAATCTGGTCACCGCCGCGGCGCTGGCGCACGTCAACCGCCTGCCGGTGCTGCTGCTGCCCGGCGACGTTTTCGTGTCGCGCGCGCCCGACCCAGTCCTGCAGCAGGTCGAGGATTTCGGTGACGGCACGATCACCGCCAACGACTGCCTGCGTCCGGTGTCGCGCTGGTTCGACCGCATCGTGCATCCGGCGCAGCTGCAGGAATCGCTGCCGCAGGCGATCCGCGTGCTGACCGACGCCGCGCTCTGCGGTCCGGCGACGCTGGCGCTTCCGCAGGACGTGCAGACCATGGCCTGGGACTATGCGGAGGAATTCCTCGAGCCGTCGGTGATCGAGTTCCGCGCGCAGGCGCCCGCCGAGGCCGAGCTCGCGCGCGCGGCGGCGCTGCTCCGCGCGGCCCGGCGGCCGCTGATCATCGCCGGCGGCGGAGTGCTTTACGCCGAAGCCACCGCTGCACTGCGTAGTTTCGCCGAGGCACACGGTGTGCCGGTGGCCGAGACACAGGCGGGCAAGGGATCGCTGCCCTGGGACCACCCGCTGCAGCTGGGCGCCATCGGCGTCACCGGATCGACCGCCGCGAATGCGCTGGCGAACGACGCCGACCTCGTGCTTGGCGTCGGAACGCGGCTGTCCGATTTCACGACGGGCTCGCACTCGCTGTTCGCGCAGGCGCGCCTGGTCAATCTGAATGTCAACGCCTTCGACGCGCGCAAGTGGCGTGGCGTCGAGCTGGTCGGCGATGCGCGGCTGGGCCTGGAGGCGCTGCGCGCGGCGCTGACGTCCTGGCAAGCTGACGTACCGTGGCAGGCGCGCGCGCGCCGCGCCGCCGACGACTGGCGCGGCGAAGTCGCGCGGCTGACCAACGTGCGCGACGTGGCGCTGCCCTACGAGGGCGACGTCATCGGCGCGGTGCAGCGCTCGGCGACGGATTCGCCCCGCGACGACATCGTGGTCTGCGCGGCAGGTACGCTGCCGGCCGAACTGCACAAGCTCTGGCGCACCGCGGTGCCCGGCGGCTACCACATGGAGTACGGCTACTCGTGCATGGGCTACGAGATCGCCGGTGGACTCGGCGTGAAGATGGCGCGGCCCGAACGCGAGGTCGTGGTGATGGTCGGCGACGGCAGCTACCTGATGCTCAACTCCGAGCTGGCGACTTCGGTGATGCTCGGGCACAAGCTGATCGTGGTCATCCTGGACAACCGCGGCTACGGCTGCATCAACCGGCTGCAGCAGGCCTGCGGCGGCGCGCCGTTCAACAACCTGCTCGACGGCTGCACGCCCGCACCGGAGGGCGCGCCGCGCGTCGACTTCGCCGCGCACGCAGCGGCGATGGGCGCGCAGGCGGAGAACGTGAACTCCATCGCCGAACTCGAAGCCGCGCTGGTCCGTGCGCGCGCGGCCGCGACGAGTTATGTGATCTGCATCGAGACCGACCCGGCGCGCACCACGGCCGAGGGCGGGTGCTGGTGGGAGGTGGCGGTGCCCGAGGTATCGGAACGCGGCGAGGTGCGCGCGGCGCGCAAGCAATACGAGGACGACAAGAGAAAGCAGACGCCATGAGCAGGACCTTCGCGCCGAAAATCGGCATCAACCCCATTTCCTGGAGCAACGACGACCTGCCGTCGCTCGGCGGCGAGACGCCGCTCGAAACGGCGCTATCCGAGGGCAAGCGCATCGGCTACGATGGCTTTGAACTCGGCAACAAGTTTCCCCGCGAATCGGAGGCGTTGCGCGCGGTGCTCGCAAGGCACGGACTGGAGCTGGTCTCCGGCTGGTACTCCGGGCGTCTCGCGCGGCGGAGCGTGGACGAGGAAATTGCGGCGGTTGGGCCGCACCTCGAGCTGCTCGCCGACAATGGCGCGAAGGTCATGGTCTACGGCGAGGTGGCGGACAGCATCCAGGGTGCGCAGCAGCCGCTGTACAAGCGGCCACGATTTTTCCACGACGACGACTGGCGCGCCTACGCCGATCGGCTGACGCGTTTCGCGCGGCACACGCTCGCCCGGGGCGTGCGCCTCGCCTATCATCACCACATGGGCGCCTACGTCGAAACGCCCGGCGACGTCGACCGGCTGATGAGCCTGGTCGGCGACGAAGTCGGCCTGCTCTTCGACAGCGGCCACATGAACTTCGCCGGCGGCGATCCTGTCGCGATGCTCGGCAAGCACATCGGACGCGTGTGCCACGTGCACTGCAAGGACGTGCGTCCCGAAGTCATCCGCCTTGCGCGCAACCGCGACTGGAGTTTCCTGGAGTCGGTGGTCAATGGCGCGTTCACGGTGCCCGGCGACGGCGCCATCGACTTCGACCGCATCCTCGGGTTGCTGGCGGCCAACGACTACGACGGCTGGCTGGTGGTCGAGGCGGAGCAGGATCCGGCGGTGGCGCCCAGCTACGCCTATGCCGACAAGGGCTATCGGCACCTGCGCAGGATCGTGGAGCGGATTCAGGCATGATCAACCGCGCCGCCGGGCCGTCCCAAGGCGCGGTTTGCTCCCCCTTTTTTGGGGGCAGCGCCGCAGCCGCGTTGGTCAACGCGGCTGCAAGCGTGGGGGTCCAACAATGAGCCTGTTGGTCAAGGGTCGCCGCGAGGGCCGCGACATCGTCACGGTGACGCCGCAGTCAGCGGGCTGGAAGTACGTCGGCTTCTCGGCGCATCGGCTGGACGCGGGCGAGCACCACGAGTTCGAGACCCGCGGCGACGAGGCCTGCATCGTCGTGCTGCGCGGCATCGTCAGCGTGGCGACCAGCGAAGCGGTTTTTTCCGAGTTCGGCAAGCGCGACAGCGTTTTCAACGACGAACCGCCGTGGGCGGTGTTCGTGTCGCGCGACGAGCGGGTGACGGTCACCGCGCATACCAGCGTGGAAATCGGCATCGCCCGCGCGCCTGCCTCGACCAAGCGACCAGCGCGGCTGCTCGACCCGGCCAACATGCACCTGTCGATCCGCGGCGACGGCCTCAACACCCGCTACGTCTGCGACATCCTGCCGCAGACCGAGCCGGCGGACAGTTTGCTGGTCGTCGAGGTGCGCACGCCTGCGGGCCACTCGTCGAGCTATCCGCCGCACAAGCACGACACCGACAGCGTTCCGGAGGAAAGCTCGCTGGAGGAGACCTACTATCACCGCCTCGATCCGGCGCAGGGCTTCGCCTTCCAGCGCGTCTACACCGACGATCGCTCGCTCGACGAGTCGATGGCGGTGGAGAACCATGACGTGGTGATGGTGCCGCGCGGCTATCACCCGGTGGTCGTGCCCTACGGCTATCAGTCGTATTACCTCAACGTGATGGCGGGGCCGAAGCGCGAATGGTGCTTCCGCAACGACCCCGCGCACGAATGGATGCTGCAGCAATGACCAAGCGGAGAGCCTGACCATGGATGTCGCCCTGTTCGGCGCCGGCAGGATCGGCAAGATCCACGCCGGCAATGTGGTTCGCCAGCCCGGCATCAAGCTTCGTTACGTCGTCGACGTCGATGCTGCCGCCGCGAACGCGCTGGCGACGCAGCATGGGGCACAGGTCGCCGCCGCCGACGCGGTGTTCGCCGACAAGGCGGTGGGGGCGGTGGTCATCGGCTCGTCCACCGACACGCATGCGGACCTGATCCAGCGCGCGGCCGCGGCGGGCAAGGCGATCTTCTGCGAAAAGCCGGTGGACCTGGCCGTCGACCGCGCACGGGTCTGCGCCGAGGCGGTGGCCCGCGCGGGCGTCACCTGCCTGATCGGCTTTCAGCGCCGCTACGATCCCACCTTCGCCGCAGCCAAGGCCCGGCTGGTCGCCGGCGAAATCGGCGAGCCGGAGATGCTGGTCGTCACCAGCCGCGACCCCGGCGCGCCGCCGGTCGAATACCTGAAGCGCTCCGGCGGCATCTTCCGCGACATGCTGATCCACGACTTCGACATCTTTCGCTGGATCCTCGACGACGAGGCCGCCACCGTCTACGCTACGGGCAGCGTGCTGACCGACCCGGCGGTGGGCAGCGTCGGCGACATCGACTCGTCGGCGGTCACCATCCGCACCAGACGCGGCCGGCTCGCGCAGATCAACACCAGTCGCCGCGCCGCCTACGGCTACGACCAGCGCTTCGAGGTGCTGGGCAGCGCCGGGATGCTGCAGGCGGGCAACCATCGCCCGACCGAGGTCACCGCGTCGACCGCGGCCAGCGTGTCCTGCGACAAGCCCGAGCATTTCTTCCTCGAGCGCTATCGGGCGGCCTACGCCAATGAAATGGCGCATTTCTTCGACGTTCTGGCCAAGGGTACGCCGGTGCGCACGTCGATCGCCGACGGTGTCAAGGCGCTGGAGCTGGCCGATGCCGCGACGCTGTCGTGGCGCGAGAAGCGGATCGTCGAGCTGTAATGATTACGAGTACGAACGCAATGATCCAGCTTGCCAATGGTGGCGCGGTCACGGCGGGGAAATCATGACCACACCGACCGTTCGTGTTGGCATCGTCGGACTCGGGCGGCTGGGTGTTCGCCACGCCGAGAACCTTGCACGGCGCGTCCCCGGCGCGCAGCTGGTCGCCGCCTGCAGCCCGTCGGCGGACGAACGCGCCTGGGCGGGCTCGACGCTGGGCGTGCCGGCGCTGTACGACAACTATGCGGCGCTGCTCGCCGATGCGAACGTCGACGCGGTCTTCCTGGTGACGCCGAACACGCTGCACCCCGAGCAGGTGATCGCGGGACTGCAGGCCGGCAAGCACGTGTTCTGCGAAAAACCGCTTTCGCTGGACCTGGCCGAATGCCTGGCCGTGGAAGCAGAGGCGGCGCGCCACCCGCAGCTCAAGGTGATGGTCGGGTACGTGCGCCGTTTCGACGTGAGCTACCAGGACGCGCAGCGGCGCATTGCAGAGGGTGCGATCGGCAGGCCCTTCCTGGTGCGCTCGCAGACCTGCGACATGAACGATCCCTCCGGCTTTTTCGTTCGTTTCGCGCCCAAGTCGGGCGGGATCTTCATCGACATGAGCGTGCACGACATCGATCTGGCGCGCTGGCTGCTCGGCGCGCCCAAGCCGCTGCGCGTGTTCGCCTCGGGCGCCATCGCCATCCACGAGGGGCTGGCCGACTGCGGCGACGTCGACAACGGCGTGGCCATCTGCGAATTCGCCGACGGCCGCATGGCCTGCTTCTACGCGTCGCGGACGATGGCGCACGGCCACGAGACGTCCACCGAGATCTTCGGCACCGCCGGGCGGCTGACGGTTGGCCGCGAAGGGAGGCTCAACCAGGTCGAGATCGCCGATGCGCACGGCGTGCGCACCGAGACGACGCCGACCTTCTGGGAACGCTTCGAGGAGGCCTTCCTGCGCGAGACCATCCATTTCATCGACTGCGTGCGACACGATCGCCCGCCCGGACTGACGCTGCACGACGCCACCGAGGCCACGCGCATCGGCATCGCGCTGCGCACGTCGCTGGTCGAGCGCCGCGCCGTCGACCTCTAGGCTTGTTGCCGTCCGGATTCCTGCCTCCTGCGATCACGCCTCGTCCACCATTGCGGCGGAACCTGCTGCCAACCCTATGGCGACCATTGCGTGGACGTCTGCGCCACCCCTGGAGTTGATCGATCGCATCGCCACCCTGGTGCCGCCACCGCGCGTCCATCGCCACCGCTACTTCGGCGTGCTCGCACCCAACTCATCGCTGCGCGCTGCGGTCACCGCGCTCGCGCCGGCCGCGACCACCGCCCCGCCCGCACCGGATTACGAGTTCGATCAACGCATCGCTTGGTAAGCCTGATCGTCGACCGCCGTCCGCGTGCGACGCCGACCAGGCGCGCGCCTGCGGCGCGCCGGCAGGCGACGCGATCGCGCTGACGCTTGCAAAACACCTGCACCCGGGGTTACCTTGGCCCCGCGGCAACCCCGGACCACCCCAGCT
>JAQBEY010000076.1:0-19539 GCA_032123655.1 Betaproteobacteria bacterium | reverse complement strand
CGATCAGCATCTCGCGCGTCGGCGAGAGATCGAGTCCCCGCTTCACCATATCGACGAATTCGTCCTTGTTGTAGGCGATGCCGCCGCCGGTGCCGCCGAGCGTGAACGAAGGACGCAACACCGCCGGAAAGCCGATCGTCGCCTGCACCTCGAGCGCCTGTTCGAGATTGTGGGCGATCCCCGAATGCGCCGAAGCAAGACCGATCCGCGTCATCGCCGCCTTGAACTTCTCGCGGTCCTCGGCCTTGTCGATCGCCTTCTTCGACGCCCCGATCAGTTCGACGTCGAATTTGTTGAGAATGCCCTCGCGCGCAAGGTCGAGCGCGCAGTTGAGCGCCGTCTGCCCACCCATCGTCGGCAGCAGCGCATCCGGGCGCTCCTGCTCGATGATCTTCGCGACCATCGGCCAGGTGATGGGTTCGATGTAGGTGACGTCGGCCATTTCCGGATCGGTCATGATCGTCGCCGGATTGCTGTTCACCAGGATTACGCGATAGCCTTCCTCGCGCAGTGCCTTGCAGGCCTGCGCACCCGAATAGTCGAATTCGCAGGCCTGCCCGATGATGATCGGGCCGGCGCCGATGATCAGAATCGACTCGATGTCGCTGCGCCTGGGCATCGCTACTTCTTCTCCATCATTCCGACAAAGCGATCGAACAGGCAGGCGACGTCATGCGGACCGGGGCTCGCTTCCGGGTGCCCCTGAAAGCAGAACACCGGCCGGTCGATCCAGGCCATGCCCTGCAGGCTGCCGTCGAACAGCGAAGCGTGGGTAACGCGCACGTTCTCGGGAAGCGATGCTGGGTCCACGACGAAGCCGTGGTTCTGGCTGGTGATCAGCACCTGCCCCGTATCGCGGTCGAGCACCGGATGATTGGCGCCGTGGTGGCCGAACTTCATCTTGAGCGTGCGCCCACCCGCGGCCAGGCCCAGCAACTGGTGCCCGAGGCAGATGCCGAAGACCGGCAACCCCGCAGCGATGATTTCGCGGATCGCCGCGATCGCGTAATCGCAGGGTTCAGGGTCACCGGGGCCATTGGAGAGGAACACGCCGTCGGGGTGCAGCGCCAGCACTTCGGCCGCCGGAGTCTGCGCCGGAACCACCGTCAGCCGGCAGCCACGCTCGGCGAGCATGCGCAGAATGTTGTGCTTGACGCCGAAATCGTAGGCCACCACGTGGAAGCGCGATGCCTCCATTTCCCGGAAGCCGACGCCAAGGGCCCAGGTCGACTCGGTCCAGGCGTAAGGCTCGCGGCAGGACACGATCCTGGCCAGATCCTGCCCGGCCATCGCCGGCGCCGACCGCGCGGAAACCACGGCCTGGTCGACGGCGGCATCATCGAGTTCGGCTTGCGTCACGATGCAGCCGTTTTGTGCGCCGCGCTCACGCAGGATGCGGGTGAGCTTGCGCGTATCGATGTCGCTGATGCCCACGATCCCGTGCGCCCGCAGGTAGGTGCCCAGGTCCTGTTGCGCGCGCCAGCTCGACGCCAGCCGCGGCAGGTCGCGGATCACCAGCCCCGCAGCGAACGGACGCACGGATTCGGCGTCCTCGACGTTGACACCGACGTTGCCGATATGCGGATAGGTCAGCGTGACGATCTGCCCGGCGTACGAGGGATCGGTGAGAATTTCCTGGTAACCGGTCATCGCCGTATTGAACACGACTTCGCCGACGGTGCTGCCGGTCGCGCCGATGGCCCGACCCCGGAACACGCTGCCGTCGGCCAGCGCCAGCGCCGCCTCGACGAACGGCGCAAACAGCGGTGCGGGCGGAGTGGCAGTGGGCGCTGGGGCAGTCATGGCAGATTCACTTGGGCGATCGGCGCGACCTCGCCTGCCACAAGACCGCATCGACCCGCGCTCCCGCCGGTTCGGCCGGGAAAAGTTGCGGCAATCGTGCAGTGGACGTACGGTGGACGCGCGGTGGACGTGCAAACGGGGAAGGCACCCCCCTTCCCCGCTTTGACCGGTCAGATTATACCGCGAACCCGCGGTCCAGGACAAATTGCCGCCTGGTTTCAGTACGCCGCGCTGAACCCGCCGTCCACGTACACGAGATGGCCGGTAACATAATTGGCGGCAGACGATGCGAGAAAGACCGCGGCGCCGGCGATTTCCGGCGGATCGCCCCAGCGGCCGGCCGGCGTGCGCTGCGCCACCCAGGCCGAGAACTGGGCGTCGGCGACCAACGCGGCGTTCATCTCGGTGCGAAAAAAACCCGGCGCGATGCCATTGACCTGGATGTTGTACGGCGCGACCTCAACCGCCAGCGCGCGGGTGAGCATCTTGAGCGCCCCTTTGCTGGTCGCATAGGCGACGATGTTCGGGCGCCCGAGGTCCGACGCCAGCGAGCAGATGTTGATGATCTTGCCGCGCCGCCGCGCCTGCATATCCGGAAGCACCGCCCGGATCACCAGAAACGGCCCATCGACATTGGCCGCCTGCAGCGCCCGCCACTCGGCATGCGGATACCCGGCCAACGGCTTGCGGTTGTTGACGCCCGCATTGTTCACCAGGATATCGATCGGGCCCACGGTGCGCACGATTTCCGGGATCGCGGCATCGACCGCTGCCTCGTCGGCGACGTCGAACACGGCAACGCTGACCACGTGCCCGGCCTCGACCAGACCTGCCGCCGCGGCATCGAGCTTTTCCCGGTTGCGGCCGTTGATGACCACCCGCGCCCCGGCTGCCGCGAGGCCTTCGGCGATCGCCAGGCCCAGGCCCGAGCCACCACCCGTGACCAACGCGACGCGCCCATCGAGCGCAAAAGGATGCGCCGGCATCTAGACCAGGCCGAGGACGTCGCGCATGTCGAAGAGTCCCGCCTCGCCGGCGGCGCGCTTGCCCGCGACAAAGTGCGCCGCGCGCAACGCGCCAGCGGAAAAATTCTGGCGCGACGTGGCGCGGTGTGAAATCTCGATGCGCTCACCAATGCCGGCGTAGATCACCGTGTGTTCCCCGACGACATCGCCGCCCCGCAGTGTCGCGAAGCCGATGGCGCCCGACGGACGCTCACCCGTTACGCCTTCGCGCGCGTACACGGCGCGCTCGGCCAGGTTGGCGTCAATGCCGGCGGCGGCCGCCTCGCCCAGCTTCAGCGCGGTTCCCGACGGCGCGTCGACCTTGTGCCGGTGATGCATCTCGACGATCTCGATATCGTAGGCCGGGCCGAGCGCGCGCGCCGCGGTCTCGACCAGATCGATCAGCACGTTGACCCCAACGCTCATGTTGGCGGCAAAGACGACTGGCACGGTGCGGGCATGTTCGGCGAGCGCCGTCTTCTGCGCTTCGTCCAGACCGGTGGTACCGACCACCGCGGCGACGCGATGCCGTGCGCACGCCGCCAGATGCGCCAGCGTTCCAGCAGGTCGGGTGAAGTCGATGAGGACGTCGGAACACTTAAGCGCCGCGTCGAGGTCGCTGCCGATCAGCACTCCGGTCGCATGTCCGAACGGCGCGCCCGGATCCGTGCCTAGCACCGGACTGCCGGGAACGTCGAGCGCCGCAGAAAGCACGAGGCCCGGCGCCGCGGTCACGGCGTCGATCAGCGCCTGACCCATCCGGCCGCCGGCGCCGGCGATTGCGACGCGCACGGGTTCCATGTCAGGGCGTGGGCGGCGCCGTCGGGTCAACGATCCGATTGAAGAAATCGAT
The DNA here is from genome assembly GCA_032123655.1 of Betaproteobacteria bacterium. GTDB lineage: Bacteria > Pseudomonadota > Gammaproteobacteria > Burkholderiales > Casimicrobiaceae > VBCG01. The sequence goes on along the minus strand of JAQBEY010000076.1, from coordinate 15,879 downwards.
GACCTTGCCCATCACGCCGGCATCCTCCCCATAGGGGTCCTTCGGCAGCGTGCGCGATGCCGCGGCACGGTTGAGATCCTGCGCCGACTGCGGCATCTCGTCGCCTTCCCAGCGCGCCAGTTTGTCGTCGGTGAAATAGGCGGTGAACTGGCGATGCTCGCGAACGCGGCCAGCGCGCTTGAACAGGTAGATGTAGTCCCAGCGATTGTCGCGGAACACGCTCATCAGCAGCGGCGTGCCGAGCGCCATGCGCACCTGTTGCTTGGTCTGGCCGACCTTCAGCTTGTCGACCATGTCCTGAGACAGGTAGTTGCCCTGATTGATGTCGAGCCTGTATACGCCGAACTGGGTGATCAGCGGAAAATAGTCATCCAGCGGGGTCGTCACCGATGCACAGCCGGAAAGCGTGACGGCCGCCAGCAGCGCAGCCGCCCTGGTACGCAGGTTCCAGGATCGGGACAGGGGCAGGTTTCGATTCATCGGTGCTGGGAAGGAGGGGCCTTGACTGATCCGGGACGGGTCGGCCACAGCTCCAGGCTGTCTGGCCGCGTACAGCGCGCTATTATAGCCGTCGATCTCCCCTCCCCTGTACACGCCCGCACGCATGACTTCGCCGCAGGATCTGAAAGACGCCGGCCTCAAGGCCACCGTACCGCGCCTGAAGATCATCAATCTCTTCGAGTCGTCGGACGTCCGGCACCTGACCGCCGAGGACGTCTACCGCCTGCTCCTCGCGGATGGACTGGACATCGGACTGGCAACCGTCTACCGCGTCCTGACACAGTTCGAACAGGCGGGACTGCTGGTCCGCCACCATTTCGAATCGGGCAAGTCCGTGTTCGAGTTGAATCCCGGCACGCATCACGACCACCTGGTCTGCCTGCAATGTGGCCGTGTCGAGGAATTCTACGACGCCGACATCGAACGCCGGCAGGTGAAGATCGCCAGGGAACATGGTTTCGAGATTCGCGAGCATGCGCTGTATCTGTACGCAGACTGCACCAAGACAGGCTGCCCGCATCGCAAGGGCTAGCCGGGGGCGATATCAGGCCGGACCACCCGGTGCCGACGCTTCGCGGCGGCTGAAGTCGGCGGGCCGGAATCCGAGCACGAACAACATGGCAAAGTAGACGGCGGCGCCGGCGGTGATCACCCAGGCGAGGCGCCCGACCTTGGCCCAGAGATCCGCGGCCAGCCAGAACTTCTCCGGGCCGGCGAGACCATACAACGCGGCGGCGAGCGCCACGAGCGCGACCAGCAGGCGACCAACAAAACCGAACCAACCCGGCAGCGGCTGGTAGTACCCCCGGCGGCGCAGGAACCAGAAGAGCAGCGCCGCGTTGACGCAGGCGCCGAGACTGGTCGCCAGCGTCAGGCCGGCGTGACCGAGCGGCCCCATCAGAATGACCGCGAGGGTCAGCGCGACGAACACCGTGAAGAAGGCGATCTTCACCGGCGTCTTCAGGTTCTGCCGCGCGTAGAAACCGGGTGCCAGGATTTTCACCAGGATCAGCGCCAGCAGGCCAACGCTGTAGCCGAGCAAGGCGGCGCGGGTCTGCAGCACGTCGTTCACGCTGAACTTCCCATACTGGTACAGCGTGGAAACCAGCGGCAACGAAAGCAGCCACAGCGCGACCGCCGCCGGTAGCGCCAGCAGAAACACCAGCCGCAGACCCCAATCGAGCAGCGCCGAGTACTCGGTCTGATTGGCGTCGCTGTGGTACTTGGCCAGCGTGGGCAGCAGCACGGTGCCGAGCGCCACGCCCAGCAGCGCACTGGGGAATTCCATCAACCGGTCGGCGTAAGTGATCCAGGAAATGCGCCCGTCGCCCAGCGCCGATGCCAACTGCGTGTTGATCAGCGCGGAAATCTGCGCCGCCGACACACCGATCAGCGCCGGACCCATCGCCCGCAATACCCGGCGCACCCCCGCGTCGCGCCAGTCGAGGCTGGGCCGCGGCAGCAGGCCGATCCGTGCCAGAGGTCGCAGCTGCAACACGAGCTGCGCGATCCCACCGATGAACACTCCCCAGGCCAGCGCCAGGATCGGCGGGTCGAAATAAGGCGACAGGAAGATCGCCGCGCCGATGATGGCGACATTGAGCAGCACCGGCGTGAACGCCGGTATCGCGAAGCGCCGATAGACGTTGAGCACGCCACCGGCAAGCGACACCAGCGACACGAACAGGACATAGGGAAACACGATGCGGATCATCTGCGCCGTCAGCTCGACTTTCCCCGGCGTCTGCGCAAAGCCGCTGGCCAGCAGGTAGACGAGCCAGGGCGCCGCCAGCACACCGAGCACCGAGAGTCCGAGCAATACCAGCGCCAGCAGCGTGCCGACCTTGCCGACCAATTCGCGCGTGGCGTCCTGGCCGCGTTGCCGGTGATATTCGGCGAGGATCGGCACGAAGGCCTGCGAGAACGCGCCTTCGGCGAACATCCGGCGCAGGATGTTGGGTAACCTGAACGCCACCTCGAAGGCGTCCATCTGCGCGCCGGCACCGAAAATCGTCGCCTTCAGGCTCTCGCGGACGAGCCCGGTGATCCGCGACAGCAGCGTCATCCCGCTTACGGTGGAAAGGGCGCGGAGGAGATTCAAGGCAGATTTCGGACGTGGACGGGAGGCGATGGCGCGCCAAGCGGGCATTCTACGGCCCGGGAGGTCGAAGTTGCCGTAAAGGCGACTTTCGGATATTATGTTGGGCTTGGTACTGATTATCCATACGTTTTTCCAGGGACCCCCAAGTCATGGCCAATTCGGCACAAGCAAAGAAGCGGGCCAGACAGGCTGAAGCGACGCGCATGCGCAACGCCAGCCTCAAGTCTGAGTTGCGCACAGCGGTCAAGAAGGTCAAGAAGGCCATCGCCACCGGCGACAAGGCCGCGGCTTCGAAGACCATGCAGGAATCGCAGGCGGTCATGGACCGCATTGCCGAGAAGAAGATCGTGCACAAGAACCTCGTGTCGCGCACCAAGTCGCGCCTGTCCGGCGCCATCAAGGCTCTGGCGTCGGCCTGACCCGACGCGCAACACCGGCACGAACGAAAGGGCGCCGTCGAGGCGCCCTTTTCATTTGGTGCGCAAGCCCTCGTTGGTCAGACCGTCCCGGGGACCTCCGCGCGCCGCGCAGGCGAGCGCGGTCACCACTGGAAGACCACGCCGATCTGCGGGCCGCCCATGCTGAGGTCGGCGATGGGCTTCCCCGACTTGGCGTTCCAGTCCAGGTACCGGTACAGCGCCACGACACTGCCCCAGTTGTACCGGTATCCGAGCCCGCCGGCGATCTGCCAGGTCAGCTTGGTCTGCCCGGTGCCGACGTCGGCATAGAACGGCGCGAACCACCGGTGCTGGTCGCCGAAGGCGTAGCGGCCCTTCACCCCGACGATCCCGTCCCAGAGCGTTTCGTTGACCACCTTGCTTCCGTCCCGGCCGGGAATCTGGATCGGACCGATATCGCCCTTGATCGAATACCCCAGCGTCGGTCTGGCCTTCAGCATCCGGGCGCCGCCGAGCACGTCCACGGTCCAGGCCGGGTCGGATGCGAGGCGGTACTCACCGGCCGCGGTCCAGACGATGGCCTTGAAGTCGAGGCTCAGGTCCGTGGTGGCGGTGGCCGGAATCCCGATGTCGCCGACCGAAAAATCCTTCGTCTGCGATTTGGATCCGCCAAGGTCGACGTAGATGAAATCCGTGAACACGCCCCAGCGGCCGTTGTGCGCATCGAACGTCCCCATGAACGTCATTTTCAGATGATTGAGAACTTCGCTCATGCTGACGTGGAGGTCGGTACTGCCCGCGTCGCCGGGCAAGTTCACCTTGCCGTTGATTTCGGGGACCCAGCCGTACATGGACGCCGTGTAATGCCACTTGCCGCCGTCCCAGGCGGACTGCGTGGTCTGAGCTGCCGCAGTCGCCGGCAGCAGCGGGCACGCCGAAAATACAATGACTGTCGTTGCAAATCCGATCGAACGGGACATTTTCATCAGGAGCCTCGTGGCAGTGGATTGTGGCAGCAAGTCAACCGCTGAAATGGTGCGCACACTCAACGTGGCGCATGTATCAAATCGCCCGGACCACAACCTGGAAATTGACGCCGCCGGCGCCATGTGCCGGCCGGGACCGACTGCTGCTGATCGGGTAGTGACAGGTCGTGCCATTCCTGTTGGTCGTCATCGCAATTCGGCTGGCATACTGGCGGATTTTACGCCAACCGCATGTGGCACGGCTACGGTCGCTAACGCCCGGTTTATCGTCGTCAGGGAATTCGTCTGACGCTGCCGGCCCGGGTTGCGTTGCGATAGACTGAAAGCCTCGACTCCCGTCCGATCCCATGAAAATTCTCGTCGCCGTCGACGGTTCCGCGCATTCGCTTGTCGCCATCGAAGCATTGCTCGAGCGGCTCGACTGGTTCCGTGGCCTGGTGGAACTGACGCTCTGCTACGCGCATCCGTCGCTGCCCTACAAGCAGGCGGCCGCCTGGGCCGGCAAGGAGGCGATTCACCGCTACTACGACGAAGAAAGCGATGTCGCGCTGGCCGCGGCGCGGGCGCTGCTCGGCGATCGCGGCGTCGCGCACGCTGTCGAAAAGCGAGTCGGCGAAGCCGCGCACGAGATTGTCACGCTCGCGGCCGACGGCGCCTTCGACCTCATCGTCATGGGCACGCATGGCCACACCGCGCTCGCGGGACTGGTGATGGGCTCCGTCGCGACCAAGGTGCTCGCCAGTACCAAGGTGCCCGTCCTGTTCCTGCGGTGATTGCCGCTCGCGGCGCCGCGAGGAAGCCGACATCCACATCGCCCAGGGTGCGGCCGAATGCGCAGTCTCGGCGCTGGCCAGTTGCGGAGTCATGAAGCCTACCTGGGCCGGCACCCTGCACGCCCAGGCGTGCTTCCGATGAAGCGCTGCGCGTAGCGTCCGTCCATGACGCCCCCTCGTCAGCCGCCGACGATGTCGGGCAGTTTCAGCCGCTGCACCTTGCCCGACGGTCCCCGCGGCAGTTCGCGCACGAAATGCAGCCGCTTGGGCGTCTTGAAGCGACCCAGATGCTGCTCGCAGAAGGCGCGCAGTTGCTCTTCGCTGCAGGTCTGGTTTTCGCGCAGCACGACGCAGGCCATGATCTCCTGACCGTAGTGCCGGTCGGGAATGCCGACGGCCGCCGCATCCAGCACGGCCGGGTGGCGCAGCAGCAACTCGTCGATCTCACGCGGCGCGATGTTCTCGCCGCCCTTGATGATCAGTTCCTTGATGCGGCCGGTGATGAAGAAGAATCCGTCGGCGTCACGGTGGCCGAGATCGCCGGTGCGCAACCAGCCGTCGGGCGTGAATGAACTGCGCGTGGCCTCTTCGTTCTTGTAGTAGCCACGCATCACGTTGGGCCCGCGGATCACGATTTCACCAGTCTCGCCGTCGGCCAGCGGTTGCTGCGCCGCGTCGATGACCCGCGCCTCGCAGCCAGACGCCCGGCCAACCGCGCCAAGCTTGCGCCGCGCGGGATCCATCGGGTTGCTGAATGCCGGAGCGACGGTTTCGGTCAGCCCCATGGTCTCGACGATGCCGATGCCGAAGCGCGCCTCGAAGGCGCTCAGATGCTCGGGCGGCAGCGCCGCCGACGCCGTGCGGCAGAAACGAATCCCCTGGGTCGTTCCCGGCGGAGCATCGGCACCTTCGAGCAGGTACGAAATCATGGTCGGCACGACATTGAGCCAGGTGCACTGCGCATCCCGGGCCTGGGTCCAGAAACGTGCGGCAGAGAATTTCGGCGTCATCGCCAGGCTGCCGCCGTGTGCCAGTTGTGCCAGCATCGTGACCGCGAAGGCGTTGATGTGATACAGCGGCAGCACCGCGAGCACGCGGTCGTTCGCAGTCAATTCATGCTCGACGCTGACCGAGGTCGCATTCGCCGCCAGGTTGGCCTGCGTCAGCATCACGCCCTTGGGCATGCCGGTCGTGCCGGAGGTGTACATGAGCAGCGCCAGCGCATCCGGCGCCGGCGCTGCGGCCGGTGGTCCCGGTGGCACCGGAATCGCGTCAGCGTCGGCCTCGGTGACGATGACGGCAATTTCACGCCCGATGCCGGACAACAAACCGCGCACCATGGCTTCGCGTTCCGGCGTCACGATCACCACGCGGCAGTCGGAGTGGGTAAGAACGTGCCCCATCTGTTCGGGCTGGGCAAGCAGGTTCACGGGGTTGACGCACCAGCCGCCGTGCATGGCGCCAAGCAGCACGCGCAGGGTCTGCAGGCCGTTGGGCATGATCACGCTGACCACCTCGCCCGGCGCCGAGCCATGAGTACGCAGCCACGCACCCACCGCGCGGCAGTCGAGCGCAAGCTGGCCGAAGTCGATCGAACGCGCCGTGTCGGTCGCCAGCGCATACGTCGCAGCAGGCTGCTCGCGTGCCTGCCGCTCGATCAACGCGTGAACCGTTTCCCCCCGAACGGCGCTGCGCGCCGCCCCCCCCGGGGGGCGCGTGCCTTGGGGCGGCCCGGCGGCGATAGGTTCCCCCCGAACGGCGCTGCGCGCTGCGCCCCCCGGGGGGCGAGTGCCTTGGGGCGGCCCGGCGGCACTCATGCTTTTCCGTGCCTGGCGAAGTAGGCGCCGAAGATTTCGGCTTCCGTCGGCACCGTTTCGGCGATGGGGCGGGACACGCGCGTGGTGTTGAGGTAGTGGCGGTAGTTCATGTTGTCGGAGAAGTTGTTCTTGCCCCAGGTGCCGCAGCCCATCGACAGCGAGAATGGCAGTCCGTTGTCGAAGCTGCCCCCGGTGGCAATGCAGTGCGCCTGATTGAAGATCACCCGCGACACCGGCAGTGTCAGGCCAAGCTGCAGCGCGCGATCGGCCTTGGTGCTGTGCAGACCGACCGAATGGCCTGCACCCTGAAAGTCGTAGATGCGTTCGACGATGCGCGCGGCATCGGCAAAATCGCGCGCCGTGTAGAGCGTCAGCACCGGGCTCAATTTCTCGCCGGAAAACGGGAAATCGGAGCCGAAACCCTTTTGCTCGTCCTCTTCCACCATCAGCATGCGAAGGTCCGGCCCAACCGACTTGGAGAGGCCGGCCAGTTCAGCGATGCGTTCGGCCGACTGGCCGATGACCGCCGGCGACAGCTTGCCGTCGGGCCACATGAGTTGCTGCAGGACGCCCTTCTGTGCAGCGTTCAGCAGCACGGCGCCACGCGCCGCGAGTGCGGCCAGGAGTTTGGCGCGCACCGCTTCGACGACAACGATGCTGTTCTCCGACGAGCAGCTGGTTGCGTGGTCGAAGGTCTTGGACCGTACGATGCGCTCGGCCGCCGCGTCAACGTCCGCAGTCTCGTCGACGATGCCGGCCACATTGCCGGCGCCGACTCCGAAGGCCGGCGTGCCACTGGCGTAAGCGGCGCGGACATTCGCGCCCGAGCCGGTGGCGACGACAAGATCGCACTGGCGCATCAACTCGGCGGTCAACTGCTTGGTCACCGGCGCCGGCAGCAGTTGCACCAGATCGCGTGGCGCGTCGATGCGGTCGAACTCGGCGTGGATGTATTCGATCAGCTTTGCGGCCGTGCTCCAGCCCTTCGGCGAGGGCGCGACGATGACGGCATTGCGGCCCTTCAGCGCATTGATGATCTTGTTCGCCGGCGTGGCGGCCGGATTCGTCGACGGCGTGATCGCGCAAACGACGCCGACCGGGCGGGCGATTTCGATCAGTCCGCGCGCGGCATCTTCGGCGATCACGCCGACCGACTTCGCGCCGGCCAGGTCGCGCAGGAGGCCAAGCGTCTTGCGGTGGTTCTTGCGAATCTTGTCGTCGACGCTGCCGATGCCGGTGTCCGTCACGGCAATCTCCGCCAGCGCGCGGTTGCGCGCCGGCTCGATGATGGCCCAGCCAGCGGCGGCGACGATTTCATCGACGCGTGCCTGGTCATGGCCATCGGCTATGCGCTGCGCGGCGCGGGCGCGGACAACCAGCGCGGCAATGCGGTCCTGTACGTCGTTCATGGCGCGGACTTCCCTGCAATGAGTCGTATCACCTTGCCCTTCATGTCGGGCACCAGCGCCCACAGCACGAAAAGACCGGCGAAGCCGAGGATGGTGGCGCTGATCGGACGCGTGAAGAAGATCGTCAGGTCGTTGTCGTAATTGGCCAGCGAGGTCATGAAATAGCGCTCGGCCAGCGGCCCGAGAATGACGCCGAGCACCAGCGGTGCCGACGGAAAGTTGTATCGCTTCATCAGGTAGCCGATGACGCCGAAGCTGAGGCAGATGTAGACATCGGCAATGTTGTTGCGCACGCCGAAGGCGCCGACCACGCTGAGCACGACGATGAAGGCCCCGAGCACGGTGGGCGGCACCTTCATCAGCGACGCGAAGCCGCGCGCCACCAGCACGCCGGCGCCGATCATGCACAGGTTGGCCAGCAGCAGACTGGCAAAGATGGTGTAGACCATGTCGGTCTGGGTGGCGAACAGCAGCGGCCCCGGCGTGACGCCGTGCAGCACCAGCGCGGCCAGCATGATGGCGGTCGCCGCGCTGCCCGGGATGCCGAGCGTGAGCAGCGGAATCATCGCCGCACCGGTGGTCGCATTCTTCGCCGCTTCGGGCGCCACCAGACCGGCCTCGACCCCGGTGCCGAATTCGGCGCCGCGCGGCGAAGCCTGCTGCTCCACCCCGTAGGCGATGACCGCGCCAACGGTCGCGCCGGCGCCGGGGATCATCCCGATCATGCAGCCGATGCCGGTGCCGCGCGCAGCGGCGCCTTTCAACGCCCATAGTTCCTTGAGCGACGGCAGCTTGAGCTTGACGCCATGCGCGACATTCTGGCCATGGCTGCGCTTGCCGAGCATTTCGAGCACTTCGCCAAGCGCGAACAGGCCGATCATCACGACGACAAAGTTGATGCCGTTCTGCAACGCCGGCACGCCGAAGGTCAGTCGCGGCAGCCCGTACAACGGATCGACGCCGACGCTGCCGATGACGATGCCGCCGAACAGTGACACCAGGCTGATCCACGGCGTGGCCTTGGCGATGGCGATGATGCTGACCAGTCCCAGGAAAGTGGCGGCAAAGAATTCCGGCTGGTCGAAGGCCAGCGCCAGATTGGCAAATGGCGGGGCGCCAAAAGTGAGCAGCAGCGCGCTGACCATGCCGCCGGTGGCCGACGCAGCGATCGCCAGCGTCAAGGCGCGCGCCGCCTCGCCGCGCTTGGTCATCGGGTAGCCATCCCAACAACTCGGCAGCGAGGCTGGCGTGCCCGGAATATTGATCAGGATTGCCGATATCGAGCCGCCGAACACACCGCCAGCGTAGATGCCGCCGAGGAAGACCATCGCCGTCAGCGGGGTCATCAGGTAGGTGAACGGCAGCGCCATCGCCATCGCGTTGACGAACGAGATGCCAGGCAGCGCGCCGGCGATCACGCCCACGGCCAGCCCCACGAGCATGATGCCGAAGTTGTACGGCTGCAACGCCGTCAACAGGCCGTGGAAGAGATTGATGAAGACATCCATGGCCGACGCTGCTCAATAGATCCCGAGCAGGCGATACAGCGCGACGCTGAACTCGCCGATGGGCCCTGCCCCGCGGTCCAGCGGCATCAGCGCCAGCTTGATGAACACGTACAGAAACATCACGGTGCCGATGATGCTGGTGAGCGCGATCTGCAACGGTGCGCGGATACCGCCGAGCGGCAACCACAGCAGGATGTAGATGAAGGTGGCAAGCGCAAAACCCAGCGTCGGCAGGCTGAAGCCATAGGCGAGCACCAGCGCGATGCCGAGCCATACGCGCGGCCCGCCGGCGACCACCGGCATCGCGGCGCCGGCAGGCTGCTCGCGCCGCCGCAGCACCAGCGCCACGCGCTGCACCGCCCACGCCAATGCAAACAGCATCACGCAGTAGAGCATGATCGTGGGCCAGGTCGTCGGGCCGGCGATGCCGCGCGCCATCGCCGCCGCCTCTTCCGGGCGGTCAGTGACGAAGCGCGTCAGCACCGCTGCCGCGACGGCAAAGGCCAGCGGTGCCGCCACCGGCCGCCAGGATGCGGCCGGTGCGCTCATTTGAAGGTCGCGAGGTAAGCCTTGACCTTGTCCTGGAAGCCCTTGACGTAGACCTGGGCCTCGGCCGGCGTATAGCGTCGCGAGGCGCAGGTGTAGGTGGCCGCGCAGAACTTCTTCCATTCCGGAGAATCGAGCGCCACATTCGCCGCGGCGGCGAGTTGCTTGACCTTGTCCGGCGGCGTCTTGGCGCTCACCGCCAGCGTGCGGAAGTTAGGCAGATCGTTGATCTCGAATCCGAGTTCCTTCGACGATGGGGTGTCCTTGAAGGCCGGATGACGCTCGACATCGAACACCACCAGCGGACGGAGTTTTCCCGCGGCGAGGAACGGCGCCACGTCGCCGGGCTCCTCGTAGATCGCGTCGGTATGCTTGCCGATCGGGGATGCATAGCGTTCCGCCGGCTTGGCGAAGGGGACGTTGGTCATCTTGAATCCCTTCGACGCGAAGTACTTGACCGTTATGTCGTCCTGCGTGCCGTAGCCCGAGGTCGCGATCTTGAGTTTGCCGGGGTTCGCCTTGGCGAAGTCGAGCATGTCCTTGAAGGACTTGAACGGGCTGTCGGCGGGCACGAACATCATCGAAGGCGAGTCCTGGGTGACGGCGACGATGGCGAAATCCTCGGGCTTGGCCGTACCCAGGCCCGACGCCCAGGACGACACGGTCAGCGCGATCAGGGTGCCGACGGTGTAGCCGTCCGGCGCCGAGGTCAGCACCTTGGTCAGGCCGGCGTTGCCCGACGCGCCACCGACATTGGCGACCGGGAACGGAACACCGAGCTGTTTCTCCAGCAGCTGCGACATCTTGCGTCCCATGGAGTCGGCGCCACCGCCGGGACCGAAGGTCACGACCACTTCAACCGGTCGGCTGGGATACTTCTCCTGGGCTACGGCCACCGAAGTGCCGAGGATCAGGGCTGTGGCCAGGGCGCTGGCCAGCAGCGTCGTGCGGGGAAGATGTCGCGACATCATGATGCCTCCTTTGCATTGTGACGAAAATTGTGGCGCCGCATCGACCGACGGCCGCGTCGGACCGTTCAACGAAATGGCGCCCCTCCAGGAATTACGCATTTCGATCTCTTTGTTCAGTGGTCCTGCTTTTCCTGCGTCCGGTTTGTCTCCCCGGATTTCAGAATCGATCACGACCGTCCAGCTGTCAAGCGGATTGATCGCGCGCGTGTTTGTCTGCCGTGCGCCGGATGCACTCAACGCCGCCGCCGTCCGGCAAGCATGCACACGACATCGAACAACAGCCGATTGTCCAGGCCGGCGGCCACATCGAGCGCCGTGCATCGGCTGTAGAACGGGCTCAGGTCGAGCCCGACGCCGAGACCAAAGATTTCCACCGCGCCCTCCTGCTCGCGTCGCGCAGCGACCTCGCGCAGATGATGATCGAGGTAGTAGCCATCGTTGGCGAGCGCCGTGGCGCCGTCCATCGGACAGCCGTCGGACACCACCACCAGCAGCCGGCGCCCGGCGTTGTGCACCAGCATTCGATCGCAGGCCCAGTCGACCGCTTCGCCGTCGACACCTTCGCGGTACAGATCGGCCTTGAGCAAGGCGGCGATGTCGTGCCGCGCACGTCGCCACGGCGACTCCGCGTCCTTGAAGACCAGATGCTGGATTTCGTTGAGCCGGCCCGGGTGGCGTGGACTGCCGTTGCGCTGCCAGTCGCGCGCCGCACGGCCACCGTGCCAGGCCCCGGTGGTGAATCCGAGCACTTCGCTGGCCACACCGGCCTGCTCGAGCGCGCGCACGAAAACATCGATCAGCGACGCCACCGCTTCGCTGTGCTGTTTCATCGAACCCGAGCAGTCGATCAGAAAAGTCAGCAGCGCATCGGCCACCGGCTGTTCGCGCTCGACGCGAAACAGACGGCGCTCAGCCGGCGAGCTGATCAGCAGCGCAAGGCGCCGGCCGTCGACGCGGCCCTCTTCCCGGCCGTCGTCCCAGTCGTCGCGCATCGGTATCGCGAGCAGCGCCTTCAGCTGTCGTGCCAGCCGGTTGATGTTGAAGCCCTGCGCAGCGATGCGCCGGTCCAGCCGCTCGCGATATTCGCGCAACAGCGCCGGCCGAACCAGCGCGCCCGCGCGCAGTTCCTGATCGTAGGCGGTGGTGAAGACGCGGTAGCCATCCGTCGCCTCACCGAGTACGCGGCTGTCGCGACTTTCCGCATGGGCAATGCCGTCCTCGATCTCGCCGTCGAAGTCGAACAGCAGACTGAATGCAGCGTCGTTCGGGCCGTTGGATTCGTCGCCTGCCGCGTCGGCACCCGCCTCGTCGCCCTGCTGGATCATTTCGCCAATCACCGCCGCGATCGCCAGCGCATGCACGGCATACGCGGCCTGATCTTCACGCTGGCGCCGCAATCCCGCCAGTCCGTGCCCGATGGCCGGGCCGATGGCAAACCGGGTTGCTTCCAGAAGATCTTCGGTCGCCTCGACCACCGGCTCGCCGGTGACGCGGCTGCGACCCATCTGCGCCACCGTGTACAGCAGCAGTCCACGAGCGGTGTCGGTCAGTCCGCTCCGGTGATAGGCCAGCGACCATTGTTCGAAACGGTGCCGCAGGTTATGCGCGACGCCCGGCATGTCGGGAGGCGCGGCCGCTTCGACGCGGCATTGCTCGAGGAGTTCGAAAATCCAGCGCTGTACCGGATCTGCCGGACACAGCCGGGCATGCAGCGCGGCGTCGGAGAACGCCAGGCGCAAGGCAATGCCATCGGCGGCGCCGCGAAACGACCCGAAGTCGTCTTCCTCAAGTGACGGCTGCAGATGCGGCCCGAAGATCGGCAGCAGTTTTCTTCCGCGGTGCAGGCGGCGCGCGCGAAAATGCAGATCGGTCTCGCCGCTGAGCGCGCGAATGCTGGCCGCGCACAGTTCTTCGACCTGTTGCTGGTATCTGGCAGCGACCGGCGCGCCATCCTGATGCGCACCCATCACGCCGCTCCGGTCGGAAGCGAGAGGGATTGGTCCAATTCTCGGTCAAAGCAGCGCTGAAAATATTCGGCCACGATCGGCCGTTCGGCTTCGTCGCACTTGTTCAGGAACGACAGGCGGAAGGCCGCCGTCGGGTCACGGAAGATTTCGCAATTCTCGGCCCAGGTGATCACGGTGCGCGGCGACATCAGCGTCGAAAGGTCGCCGGCCGCGAAGCCCCTGCGCGTCAGGTCGGCCACCGCGACCATCTGCCTGACCAGCACACGGCCCTGGTCGGTGTTCTTGCCGGGCACCCGCGCCAGCACGATCGCCACTTCTTCGTCGCGCGGCAGGTAGTTCAGCGCTGCGACGATGTTCCAGCGATCGATCTGCGCATGATTGAGACGCTGCACGCCGTGATACAGGCCGTTCAGGTTGCCCAGGCCAAGAGTATTGGCGGTGGCGAAAAGCCGAAAGCAGGGATGCGGTCGAATCACCCGGTTCTGGTCGAGCAGCGTGAACTTGCCGTCGCGCTCGAGAATGCGCTGGATCACGAACATCACGTCGGGCCGGCCGGCGTCGTATTCGTCGAAGACCAGCGCCACCGGTCGTTGCAGCGCCCACGGCACGATGCCCTCCTGAAATTCGGTGACCTGCTGACCGTCGCGCAGCACCACTGCGTCGCGGCCGACCAGGTCGAGACGACTGATGTGGCCGTCGAGGTTGACGCGCACGCAAGGCCAGTTCAGTCGCGCCGCGACCTGCTCGATGTGCGTCGACTTGCCGGTGCCGTGCAGTCCCTGCACCAGCACGCGCCGGTCGCGCATGAAGCCCGCGAGCAGCGCCAGCGTCACGTCGGCGTTGAAGCGATAGACCGGATCGATGTCGGGGACGTGATCGTCGCGCTCGCTGAAGGCGGGCACCTGCAGCGGCGAGTCGATGCCGAAGGTATCGCGCACCGACAACAGGCGATCGGGTTGCAGTTGCGTCAGGTCGCTCACCGCATTGTCCTGCATGCCGCGATCCGGTCAGGCGGCGAAAAAAGGATCAACAGCCAGGGCATCGTGGGCAATCGGTCGGTTCGGGCGGGTGGGTTGAACGAACGGGTCGATTCAGGCACGCGCGCCATTTTCCCGCGGCGCTTCGGCGTCGATGGCAGCCAGCGCGGTCGCGGCGCGTTGCAGCGCCGGCAGCAGCTGCAGCGCTTTGTCGGCGCCCAGGCGCATGCTCGGGGCCTGCACCGCAATGCCCAGGTTGGCGCGACCCTGGCCATCCGCGCGCGGCACCAGCACCGCGATGCACATCAGTCCCGGCAGGAATTCCTCGTTGTCGAGTGCGTAGCCGTCGCGCCGCACCCGGGCAATTTCTGTTTCGAGCGCGTCGAGATCGGTCAGGGTTCTGGCCGTACACGCCTCCAGCGGCACGTGCGCGAGCAGGCGGCGGCGCTGCGCCGGGCTCAACTGCGCCAGGAACAGCTTGCCGCTGGCCGAGCAATGCGCCGGAACGCGCGATCCCGGGTGCAGGTAAAAGCGCAACGGCGCGGCGGTCTCCACCCGATCGAGATAGACCACTTCACTCCCGGCCAGCGCCGTCAGGTTGCAACTTTCGCCCACTTCGTCGACCAGCCGGCTCAGCACAGCATGCTGCGCGCCGTGAAAGCTGTTGTTGAGCAGCAGGTTTTCGGCCAGGCGGCGCAAGCGCACACCGGTGCTGTAACGGCGGCCGTCGTCCTCGCGCTGCAGCAAACCGCCAGCCTCGAGTTGCTGCAGCATGCGATGCAGCGTCGGCTTGGGCAGCCCGGTTTCGTCGACCAGTCCCTGCAGCGAATACAACTGGTCGCGCGAGGCGATCACCTCGAGCAGCGAAAACAGCCGCAAGGTGGGCGTGTCGCCGTTGATGGCCGTGAGATCCGCTTTGGGCGGTAGACCGATCTTCATGGCGAGCATGCTAGCCTAATTCCAATAATGTGTACATAATGTTCCGATTATTTGATTTTCGACGCGTCTCGGAACATTCCGGACCGGATTTGACCAAGAGTTTTCTTTTCGGAACGAATCATTCCGATTTGTCGGATGACTCGTCAGGATCGTCTCGGCACCGTATCGTCAGCACCGTCTCGGTTTCGTCTCGGCACCGTATCAACGCCGCCCAATTCACTCGACCTTCAGGAGACTTCCCATGAGCGCCCGCGCCAAGACCAATCGCCGCACCGTCGTCAGCGGCACGCAAAAGATGACGCCCTCGGAAGCATTCGTCGAAACCCTGGTGGCGCAGGATGTCGACACCATGTTCGGCATCATGGGCTCGGCCTTCATGGACGCCATGGACATCTTCGCGCCGGCCGGCATCAAGCTGATCCCGGTGGTGCATGAACAGGGCGCCGCGCACATGGCCGATGGCTACGCGCGCGTCAGCGGCCGTCATGGCGTGGTGATCGGGCAGAACGGCCCGGGCATCAGCAACTGCGTCACCGCGATCGCTGCGGCGTATTGGGCGCATTCGCCGGTGGTGGTGATCACCCCCGAAACCGGCACCATGGGCATGGGTCTGGGCGGTTTCCAGGAAGCCAACCAGCTGCCGATGTTCCAGGAATTCACCCGCTATCAGGGCCACGTCGTCAATCCCAAGCGCATGGCCGAGTTCACGGCGCGCTGCTTCGACCGCGCGATCTCGGAAATGGGGCCGACGCAATTGAACATTCCCCGCGACTATTTCTACGGCGAGATCACCACCGAGATTCCCAAGCCGATCCGTGTCGAGCGCGGCGCCGGCGGCGAGCACCGCCTCGACGCCGCCGCCGCCCTGCTCGCCGAGGCGAAGTTTCCGGTGATTCTGTCCGGCGGCGGCGTGGTGATGGGCGACGCCGTCGAGGAGTGCAAGGCGCTCGCCGAGCGCCTTGGCGCGCCGGTGGTCAACGGCTATC
>JAQBEY010000075.1:0-22908 GCA_032123655.1 Betaproteobacteria bacterium | reverse complement strand
GCCCGCGCCCGCCTGGCGCCCGCCCGCGCGGCCCTGCGCGGCGGCCTCCGGTGCCTGGCGCTGCGCCGCGGCGGCGGACGATGCGCCCGATTTCGGCGCGGTGCGTTGGGTCGCGGCGGCGGACGATGCACCCGATTTCGTCGCGGTGCGTTGGGTCGCGGTGGCGGACGTTGTGCCCGACGGCGTTGCGCTGCGCTGGGTCGCGGCAGCGGACGTTGTGCCCGGCTGTGCCGACGAGCGCTGGGTCGAGGGCTTGTCGACCGAGTTCCACGAACCGTTGTCGTATTTTTGCCAGCCGGAATCGGTCTTTTTGTACACATTGCCGTCCGCACCCGCGTAAACGTCGCCACCGGCCGTCTTGACCGCGCCGGCACTGTTGCCGCCGGCGCCGGAGACGCCGGCGCCTTTGGCGCCACTCGACGACGAAAACGATCCAGCGGAACCCCGCGCGTTGCTCTGGCTCTGCGTGTGCACGGTCTGGTTCGGGCCGGACACCGTCGTCGAACCCCAGCGTCCATAGGCGTTGCTGTTCTGCTGCGTGGAGCCCGTGCGACCCGTGTTGGCGTTGTACCAGTTGGCGTTGCCCGATGCGCCGCCGGGTCCCCATGCCGCGCTGCCATGCGCATAGCTGCCGGTGGTCGGGTTGTAGGCGGAGAATGCGCCGGCGCCGCCGTTCGGCCCATAGATCGCGCCGCCCCGCGCCCACGCGCCGGTCGTCGGGTTGTACGCGGTGCCGCCCTTGGCGACGCCGCCGTAGGGCCCGTAGATCGCGCCACCGTGCGCCCACGCGCCGGTCGTCGGGTTGTAGTAGGTGGCCCCCGCGTATGAATACGGCCGCGGATAGTAGATCGGAATCGGCGCCGGATAGAGGTAGGGCGGGTAGTAGTAGCCGGTACCGTAGACGACGACGCCGACACTCACATAGCTCATCGCGTAGCCCGACGTGTAGCCGTAGGTGACCGCCTCGGGCGTGGCGGCGTACACGCGCACATAGGTGCACGGATATACCGGATTCGCGGGCGGGATCGTGTAGATGACCTGCGGCACGCTCGCCGCGAGTATCCACGGCCCGGCAGGCGCGCGCGCGGCGAACCACGCCCCCTGGTAGCAGGAGTAGTAGCCTTCACCCGTCTGAATCACGTTGAACGACGTGTTGACGGCATAGCTCATCGGCGTGCCCTGAATGGGCGCGAATGACGGTGCGCCGGCGTAGACGACGTCGAGCTTCGCCGCGTCGCGCCGCAGCGTCGCCTGCTGCGGGATCTGCGCCTCGATCAGCGCCTCCTGTGCCTGCGGCGTTCCGGGCACGGACACGAGCACGAAACCGCGCGGACCGTTGGCGGGAATGCGCGCGAAGTCGGCCGGGAGGTTCGCGGTCGCGAACGTCCAAGGGCCATCGAGCCCGGGTGCCGCAAACCAGCGGCCCGACACCAGGTAGTAGAAGCGTCCGTCCGGCATGTGCCGGAAGAGCGCGGCGTCGGTGTTGGCAACGTATTGCAGCGCCGTGCGTGGGATCGTCACGAACTGCGGTGGCCCGGTCGTCACGATGATGGCGGCGGGAGTCGTCGCGACGAATACCGTCGGCGCGTCCTTCGCGTTCAGCGGGCGCCCGGGCATCTGCTTCCTAACGGCGGCGAAGTTGGCGTCGGCGGGGAGTGCCGCGAACGCCGGTGGCAGCGTGCCCGCTGGTGTCCAAGGGCCGCTGGCGTCGGGCGCGGCCAGCCACGCACCGTTGTCGAGCAGGTACCACCTGTTCGTCTGGCCGTCAAAAAAGACGTCCCAGTTCGTGTTCACCACGGACGACAGCGTCGTGCCGGCGATCGGCGCCTTCACGGGCTCGCCGTCGAACACGACGAGGCTCGCGGCGCGCGCGCTCACGAAAATGCGCGGCGGCGTGTTGTCCAGCGCGACCTCCGGCGGCTTGGCCGATTGCTGCTGCAGGCTCGCCACGACGCTCGCGAGAGGCACGCGCTTGACGCCCATCGAGGCGAGCGCCGAGCGGATCCGTTCCTCGATCTGCGCGCTTTGCGCGGCGTCCGCCGACGGAAATTTCACCGACACGAGTCGCGGCGCGGTCAGGACCACCGTGCGCTCGGCGAGTTCGGTCCGCGTGTCGAAGGCCACTTCGACGACGCCGAACATCGGCGACTTCGTGCCGTTGGGCGTCACGCCTATGGCGATGCGCGCATCGAGCGTTCTGTGGTCCGGCCACGCGATGACCTGCGGCTGGTAGATGGTGGCAGTGCCGTTCGCGCCGGTCACCGTGTGCGGCCAGGTGGCCGCCGCAGGAGCGGACGCCGAGGCCTGCGCCAGTGTCGCAGCTGCGGATGTCGGCGCAGTGGCCGCGGCGGGTGCGGCAGGCGGCGTACCGCTGACGGCCCGCAGCGCCTGCTGGCATGCCGGCGACGTCTTCGCGGCGTTCTGCTGCAGGCAGGCGAGCGCCGCCTGACCGCCGGTTGGTACGCCCGCGCAGTTCGCCTGGAAGTCCGCGCGGCACGACTGGCGGATGGCGTTCGCCTGCGCCGAGGTGGGCTGCAGCGCCTGCGCCAGCGGCGCCGCGACGAGCAGTACTGCCAGCGCGCCGACGCGCATCGGCATGCAGTGGGACTCGATGCGCCATACTTTGACCATGTTCGCTCCAATGGTGGAATTCCGATCCGGAAAGCGACCGGTTGGCGCAGGACGTCCGACCGGACGCTGCATATTGGACAAGAACGGCGGATCCTGCGACCCGCCGCCGACTTCGTGCGCGTGACGCGAGTGCGGCGTCAGAACATGTGCTGCCCGCCGTTGATGGCGATGTTGGCGCCGGTGACGAAGGCCGCTTCCTCGCTCGCGAGGTAGGCGACCAGTCCCGCGACTTCTTCGGGCTTGCCAAGACGCCCCATCGGAATTTGCGGAACGATCTTCGAGTCAAGCACTTCCTTGGGAATGGCCATCACCATCTTGGTGCCGATGTATCCCGGTGAAATGGTGTTGGAAGTGACGCCCTTGCGCGCATATTCGAGCGCCAACGCCTTGGTGAAACCGTGCATTCCCGCCTTGGCCGCCGAATAGTTGGTCTGACCGAACGCACCCTTCTGGCCGTTCACCGACGAGATGTTGATAACGCGACCCCAGCCGCGCTCGGCCATGGTGTCGCAGACCTGCTTGGTCATGTTGAAGCACGAATCGAGATTGGTCTTCAACACCACGTCCCAGTTGGCCTTGTCCATTTTCTTGAAGGTCATGTCACGGGTAATCCCCGCATTGTTGACCAGTACCTCGACCGGACCGACTTCGGCGGTGACCTTCTTCACGCAGGCGACGGCCGACTCCCAGTCGGCGACATCGCAGGGAAAGGCGTGGAAGATGAAGCCGTCCTTTTTCATCGCTGCGAGCCAGTCGGCCGCCTTGGTGTTGCCCGGAGAGAAGGTGGTCACCACGGTGTAGCCCAGCGCCGCGAGCTTGAGGCAAATCGCCTCGCCCAGGCCGCCCATGCCGCCGGTAACGAGCGCGACGCGATGTGTGTCAGTAGCCATGTTGACCCTCCTCCTCGTTGTCGGGGATGCGTCCCCCGAATCGTGACCGACGCAGCGCGCGCCGCGCCGGTTCTCCTGGGGCATTTTAGCGCAGGGTGCGCAGTCCGCGCACGCGACGGCCCGCAGCGAGCGCCACAACCGCAATTCCGGGAAACCGTGAACGGCTATCGCCCGTAACGCGCGCAGCGCCTGCCGGCGAACGTGCGGCGGAGGTCAGGCCGGAGCGCGGACGTAACTGCCGGGTGCCGGTTCGAGCGGCGGATATTTGCGATTTCCCGTCTTGGCCGGGGCCCGTCGCCGTGCGCCACCGTACGCCGCCAGCCACCGGGACCAGTGCGGCCACCAGCTGCCGGGTCGCGTCTGCCCGCCGGCAAGCCAGTCGTCCGGATCGTCGGCGAGCAGATCGTTGACCCAGTGGTGACGTCGCGGCGGCTCGGGTGGATTGACGACGCCGGCGATGTGACCGGACGCGCCCAGCACGAAAGTCACGTCGCCGCCGACCAGCGCGGTGGTTCGATAGGCCGAGCGCCACGGCACGATGTGGTCGTCGTGCGAGGCGTAGACATAGGTCGGCATGGTGATCCGCGCCAGATCGACCGGTTCGCCGGCCACGGTCAGCGCCTCTGGCTCCCGCAACCGGTTGTCGAGGTACATGTTGCGCAGGTAGTAGACGTACATCGGACCGGGGAGATTGGTGGAGTCGCCGTTCCAGTAGAGCAAATCGAACGCCGGCGGCGTCTCGCCCTTCAGGTAATTGCCGACCACGTAGTTCCAGACCAGGTCGTTGGCGCGCAGGCTTGCGAAGGCGCTCGCAAGTTCGGCCCCGTGCACGCGCTCTCCGGCGGCGAGTTGCGGCTCGCGAGCGGCGAGGAGCTCACGCGATACGTAGACACTGATTTCACCGGAGTCGGTGAAGTCGAGCATGGTCGTGAGCAGCGTCGTGCTGGTCACGCTGCGGTCGCCGCGCGCTGCGAGCACGGCCAGCGCACAGGCGAGGATCGTCCCGCCCACACAAAAACCCAGCGCGTTGACGGTGCGGCTTCCCGAGATTTCACGGGCGACACGCAGTGCCGTCAGCGCACCCTGCTCGATGTAGTCGTCCCAGCCGAGACTGCCCAGTTCCGGCGGGATGTTGCGCCACGACACCATGAATACCGTGTGGCCTTGCGCCACGGCGTGACGCACGAAGGAATTTTCTGGCCTGAGATCCAGGATGTAGTACTTGTTGATGCTCGGCGGGACGATCACCAGCGGCCGCCGGTACACGGTCGGTGTGGTCGGGGCGTACTGGATGAGCTCGATCAGGTCGTTGCGAAATACCACGCTTCCCGGCGTGACGGCGAGATTTTCGCCGACGCAGAAGGCGTGCTCGTCGGTCATGGTGATGCGGCCCTTCTGCACGTCGGCCGCGAGATTGTTCAGGCCCTGAACCAGGCTCGCGCCCTCGGTGGCGAGCGCGCGCGCGAGCGCGTCCGGATTGGTCGCGAGAAAGTTGGTCGGGGCGACCGCGTCAAGGTACTGCCGGGTGGCGAATTCGAGGCGCCGCCTGTCCACGGGAGACAGCAGCGCGTCGTGTGCGAGTTCGCGCAGGTACTCGGCGTAGAGAAGATAGCCTTGCTTGAGCAGAGCGAAGTACGGCTGCTCCCGCCAGGCCGCCGCCTTGAATCGGCGGTCTCCGGGAAGCGGTGACACGAACTCGGGAAGGGCGCCCCCCGCGGTCGGCAACGCCATCACGGCGGTGGCGAGCGCCTGACACCGGGACTGAAAGCGCGCGTTTATCTTCGCAACGTCCTGCGCAACCTCGAAAACAGGATTCGCTGCGGAGGTGTCGGCGGACGCGCCCACGGTCGCTCCGACGGGTGGATTCAGCGCAGTCGTCCACCACTGCGTGCAGGCGTCCTGCGCCTGCTGCCATTGGGCAAACAGTTCTGTCCAGATCTGCGGATTGCGGGGGTCGAGGGGGGCCATGACAATCAACTTTGGCTGCGCTGCCGACGCAGCTACCCGCCGATGGTATCGCGCTGCCGCGCCGCGCTCAATGTGCGATGCCGCGGATCATCTCAGCGCTCCAGCGCGAAGTGGGCAATGCCGATCACTGCGACTCCCAACCCGATCAGCAGCATCTGTCGCGCTGTTTCTGCCGGCTCTGGCCGGCGATGCAGGCTGGGAATCAGGTCTGCGACGGCGACATAGAGCAGGCTTGCCGCGGCGACCGCGAGCACGAAGGGCAGCGCCTGCTGCATTCCCGCGAGCGCGAAATAGCCGGCCAGCGCGCCGGCAAGCGTCGCGCTACCCGCCGCGATGTTGAACGCGAAGGCGCGGCTTCGGGTAAATCCGGAGTGCAACAGAACGGCGAAATCGCCCACCTGCTGCGGAATCGCGTGGGCCACGATCGCCACGGTTGCGGCGATGCCCAGCCGCAGGTCGCCAAGAAACGCCGCGGCAATCACGATGCCGTCGCAGAAATTGTGGACGCTGTTGCCGATGAGGATCATCAGCCCGGAGCGACCGCTGTCGCCGTGAACGTGGCCGTGCAGCGCGTGGTCGTGCTCGGATTCGTCGACGTCCTGCTGGTGCTCGTCATGGCCATGCGCATGTCGCCACAGGACCAGTTTCTCCAGCAGGAAAAAGGCCAGCAGTCCGGCGAGAACGGTCATCATCACCGGCCCCGCGCGGCCTTCCTCGAGTGCGTGCGGCAACAGTTCGATGAACACGGCGCCGAGCAACGCGCCGACGGCGAAGGACACCAGGCGGGGAATCCAGCGGGCATGCAGAGCGAGGGTCAACGCGGCCGCGGCGGTGGCCAGGACGCCGCCGGCAAGCGCGGCGATAACGGTGTGAGTGAGCGTGTTCACGTGAGCATTTCTGGATCGCGCGATACGCTGGTCCGTCGCAGGCGTGCAGGTCGGCGGCAGTATAGCAGCGGTATGGGCGTCGCCTCCGCGCGCTCGGCCAGCAGCACATCGCCACACCACAGCTCGTCGACCACTGATCAGTTCGCGGCGTGGGCCAACCACGCCGCCAGCGCCATCCGCCCGCTCGCGGCGTCGCGCCGGTAGGAGAAAAAGCGCGCGGCGTCGGTGAACGTGCAACCGCCGTCGACCGCGACTTCGTGCACATCACGTGCGGCGAGCCGCCGCCGGGCGAGACCCGGCAAGTCGGCCAGCCACTTGCCTTCCCGCAGCGGCGCGAAGCAGGCAACAGCACCAGGGTCCGCAGCGCAGAAAGCGGCGAGCACATCGTCGCTCACTTCGTACGCTCGCGGACCGATCCCCGGGCCGATCCAGGCGACGATATCGCCACCGGAAACCTGCATGGCGTCGAGCGTGGCTTCGAGTACGCCTCGCGCGAGTCCGCGCCAGCCGGCGTGGGCGACGGCAACGACCGCGCCCTGGCGATCGGCGAGGAGCACCGGCAGACAGTCGGCGGTACGCACGCAGAGCACGATTCCGGGTGTGCGTGTAACCGCGGCGTCGGCTTTGGGGGGCGCCCGCCGCAGATCCGCGAGATTGGTGGCATCGACCAGGACGACATCGCGCCCGTGAACCTGCTCCAGCCAGACGGGGTCGGCAGGGAGAAACGCGCGCAGCCGGCGCCGGTTCCCGGCGATCGCGAAGGCTTGCGGTTCATTCGACGGCAACGCCTGTCCCGAGTTCGGCGCGGTCATCTGGTTCCCGGCGTCGCCGTTGCGGGTGGTGAACAATGCCGCTACACGCGGCGCCCCCGACCATGCTGGAACGATCCAGTCGAGTTCGTCCTTCGCGATGGCTCTGGCAAGGTCAGCACTCAACGGCGCGCTCCGGAATCGCCTTCGCGCAACGCGGCGAGCAGCCGTTCGAAATCGGCGGGCAGAGGCGACTCCCATTGCTGTTCGGCGCGCGTGAGTGGATGGACCAGTCCCAGACGTTGCGCGTGCAACGCCTGCCGCGCGAATTCGCGAGCGGGCAGAGGCAGCGTGGCGGAATGCGCGTATCGACCACGATAGGTCGGATCGCCAAGCAGCGGATGACCGATCGCGGTCAGGTGCACGCGAATCTGATGCGTACGGCCGGTCTCGAGCCGGCACCTTACCAGCGTGGCGGCGGCGAAACGCTCGACGACTTCGACATGCGTTCGCGCCGGCTTGCCGCGCTCGATCACGGCCATTTTCGTGCGTTGTGTCGGGTGGCGCCCGATCGGCGCATCGATCGTCGTCGCCCGGGCGAGCTTGCCGTGGACCACGGCGATGTATTCGCGTTTCACCGTGCGCGCCGCAAGCTGTCGAACGAGATCGGTCTGCGCCTCGAGCGTCCTGGCGACGACCAGCAGCCCACTCGTTTCCTTGTCGAGGCGATGCACGATCCCCCCGCGGGGCAGGGCGGCAAGGGCGGGGTCGTGGTGGAGCAGGGCGTTCTGCAGCGTGCCGTCGCGGTTGCCGTTGCCCGGGTGCACCACCAGCCCCGCGGGTTTGTCGACAACGATGAGCGTTGCGTCCTCGTGGATGATGGTCAGCGCGATGTCCTGCGCGGCCACCGCACTGGCATGCGAAATATCCGCCGGCGGCGCGACCTCCAGCATTTCGCCGCCTTTGAGCTTGCGGCGGGCCTCGATGACGATCACCGAATCGACCCGGACGAATCCGCTCTCGATCCACCCCTTCAGTCGCGTGCGTGAATGCTGATCGAGGAGCTTCCCGAGCGCCTGGTCCAGACGGGTCCCGGCAAGCGCCATTGGGACGGCAATCGTCTGGTGCAGGTCCAGGGGGGCAGGCGGCGCTTGGGTGGGCATGGGTCGGCTATAATTCCGGATGCGCGGTCCGGCTACTGTCGGGCCGTGTTCTGCAGGCGTCACGCAACGGCGAAACCATGATCAACAGGATCGGAAAATTCACTCGCACCGTGCTCGCGGCCTTCGCCGTCGTGCTGCTTGTCGCGAGTTGCGGGCTGCTCCCTGAAGTCAGGGAGGAAACGGCGGACTGGAGCGCCGACCGCCTCTACCAGACGGCGCACTCGGCCATGCTCGAGGGAAATTATATACGCGCGGGCAAGCTGTTCGAGCAACTCGAGGCGCGCTTCCCCTACGGCCGCTATGCACAGCAGGCCATCCTCGAGATCGCGTTCTCCAATTGGCGCGGCGGCGAGCAGGCGGCCGCCGTTGCGGCATGCGACCGTTTCATCCGTACCTACCCCAATCATCCGAATGTCGACTACGCGTACTACCTGAAGGGGCTCGTCCATTTTCGTGAGGACCAGGGCTTGATCGGGTACGTCTACGAACTCGACCTCTCCGAACGCGATCCGAAGGAAATGCGCGCGTCGTTCGCGGCGTTCAAGGAACTGGTGGCGCGTTTTCCGGACAGCCAGTATTTCCAGGATTCGGTCAGCCGGATGCGCTATCTCACCAACGCGATGTCGACCTACGAAGTCAAGGTGGCGAACTACTATTACAATCGCGGCGCTTTCGTCGCCGCCGCTGACCGTGCGCAGGGCTCGCTGGTCAATTTCCCGCAGACTCCTGCGAACGAGCAGGCGCTCGACATTCTGCGCAACAGTTACCGGCGGCTCGGGCTGATCCAGCTAGCCGACGACTCGGAGCGCATCCTCGCCAAGACGTTTCCGCAGAGCAAGTACGTGCTCGGCGACACGTCGGTTCCGTGGTGGAAATTCTGGGGTAGTACACCGGCTGAAATCGCGATCGAGCCCGGCGAACAGACCACGCCGTGGTGGAAATTCTGGGGTGGCGGCGCGTCCTGACGCGCAGCTGGATTCAGTTCGCAGGCGCCCTCGTGCCTGCCAGCATCGCCAGAAACTCGACCGCCTCCGCCTCGTCGCGTGAACGCCGCATCGGTGGCAGCGTTTGCCAGATGCGCCGGCCGTAGGGCTTGTCCACGAGCCGCGGATCGCAGATGCAAAGAACGCCGCGATCGGTCTCGGTGCGGATCAATCGCCCCGCACCCTGCTTCAGGCTGATCGCGGCCTGCGGCAGTTGCCAGTCCATGAACGGATTCCCGCCATCGGCACGCAGGCGCTCGAGGCGAGCAGCCAGCAGCGGGTCATCCGGCGGCGCAAAAGGCAGCTTGTCGATCACCACCAGCGACAGGGCATCGCCAGGGACGTCCACGCCCTCCCAGAAACTGGCGCTGCCGAACAGCACTGCGTTGCCGAGTTCGCGGAAGCGCACGAGAAGCTCGGTGCGTGAACTCTCGCCCTGCGCGAGCAGCGGGAGAGCGAGGCCTTCGCGTTCGAGCGCGGCGGCCAGGCGCTCGCGGGCGCGGGCGAGCGCGCGCAGCGTCGTGAACAGCAGAAACGCCCGACCACCGCTTGCCCGCAGCAGCGGCAGTGCGGCATCGACCACCGCGTCGGTATGCTCCGGTGAGTTCGGTGGGGGCAGCCCGCGCGGTATGTAGAGCAGGCCCTGTTGCGCATAATCGAACGGGCTCTCCCAGGCGCCGGTCGCCGCGTCCTCGAGACCAAGCTGGCTGGTGTAGTGGGAGAAATCGCGGCCGACGGCCAGCGTCGCCGAGGTGAAGATCCAGGCGCGGGCAGTGGTCTCGATCTGGCGCCTGAACAGCGGGGCGACCGACAACGGCGACGCATGCAGCGCGAATCCGTGTGGGGTGATGTCGATCCAGCGAATCCACTCCTGCACGTCCTCGGGCGACTGCGGGATCGCGGTAGTTCCGTCGCGCCAGCGGGCAGCCTGCAGTGCCGCATCCGCGGCGCGGCGGGCGACCAGCGCTAGTTCCTCGCCGCGCTCGGCGAAGTGCCCGAGTTCGGTGGCCAACCGATCCAGCGCGGCGACCAGTCCGTCGAGCGCGCTGACGAAGTCCGGCCGTGCGGCCATCGCGCTGCGGGCAAATTTTCCTGGCGTGTCACCCGCGGCGAGGCGCAGTTTGCGGATCGCCGGCGCGAGTTCGGTGGCGGCGCCGGGCAGGTCCGGCACGTCCCGCGCTGCGGTCCGCGCGGTGACCTCGGCGTCGCGGGCGAGCTCGGCCAGCTGGCCCGCCGCCAGTTGCTCGCCGAAAAAAAGCGTCGCGGTGTCGGGCAGTTGGTGCGCCTCGTCGAGGATCACGGTGTTGCAGTTGGGCAGCAATTCGGAAACGCCTTCGTCGCGCAGGACCACGTCGGCGAAAAACAGATGGTGGTTCACCACGACGATGTCGGCGTCCAGGGCGTCCTTGCGGGCCTTCAACACGAAACACTCGGCGTGGTGGGCGCAGTCCTGACCGAGACAGTTGTCGCGCGTGGACGTGACCAGAGGCCAGATCGACGCATGTTCGGGCACGTCGGCCAACTCTCCGCGATCGCCGCGCTCGGACGCCCGTGCGAACGCAATGATCTTGGCAAGATGCCGGGCGTCGTCGCGCGACGGCAGTCGGTCTTCGTGCGCCGCGCGCTCGAGATGGTGGTGGCACACGTAGTTGGCGCGGCCCTTGAGCAGCGCCACCGTCACCGGTACCTGCAGCGCGTCGCGTACCAGCGGCAGGTCACGTTCGAAGAGCTGGTCCTGCAGCGTCTTGGTCCCGGTGGAGATGATCACCTTCCCGCCGTAGAGCAGCGCAGGGACCGCATACGCAAAGGTCTTGCCGGTACCGGTGCCGGCTTCGGCGACGAGCTGCCCGCGCGCGGCAATCGTGCGGGCGATCGCCTCGGCCATCGCGAGTTGCTGCGGACGAAAATGAAAGCCACCGAGCGAAGCGGCGAGTGTTCCACGCTCACCGAAGATTGCCGCGAGCGCTGGGTCGCCGGCAGCCGGCGCCTGTTGCGCGGATTCCGTTTGCGGATCCGCGGCGTCCACCGGCGCTGCTGTTTTCAGTTGGCCTTGGCCTTGTCGGTGGATTTTTTCGTGGATCGCCGGTTGGACTTGGACGACTTGTCGGGAAGCTTCGCCTTTTTGACCTCGGCACCGTCCGGCGCAGTAGTGAAGCCGACGCGGACGTCCTCGATCTGGAACGACAATTGGTCGTAGACGCGGTTGACGCGGTCCTCGTAGTCGGATCCGGCCTCGCCTTCGCGCCACCGCAGTGCCACGAGCGCATCGAGCCAGAACTGCTGCAGCACACGCAGGCCGTCGACGGCCTCGCGATAGCCGGTCGCTTCGCGCAACGCGGCCTGATAGGGGCGGGTGATGTTGAGCTTTTGCTTGTCGACGCAGTAGTCGCTCTTGGCGCCGTTGGTGCCTTCCTGTGCCTTGGCGTGGCCGTATTCGATGATTTCGATGCTCTTCACGTGCCTGCACATCGTGTACAGATGCGTCACGGCCTCGAGATAGCAGTCCAGACCGCTATCCGAATGGCGCGGGCAGACGTATTTGTTTCCCGGGTCGAATTTCTGGGCCGAGGCTGCCGCGGGGTGCAGCGCGAAGAACAGGGCGGCGAAGGCGAACGTCAGGCGCAAAGTCATGGCAGCAGACGGAAATTGCGGTAACGAAATGCGAATGTTACCGCGCTGGACGCCCTGCGCAAAGCCCGCGCTGCGTCGGGGCACCCCTTCGGGGCCGTAAAACAGGCGCCAACGTCAGATGGTGACGCCGCCCGAAACTTCGATGACCGCGCCGTTGATGTACGACGCTTCGTCGGACGCCAGCCAGGCGTAGGTGTTGGCGATTTCCTCGGGCTTGGCCAGGCGGCCCATCGGCACGCGATCTTCCATCATGCGCACGACTTTCTCCGGCATTGACGCCAGGATCGGCGTCTCGACAAAGCCCGGACAGATCGCGTTGGCGCGAATGCCCTTGCGTCCCAGCTCACGAGCCCAAGTCTTCATCATGCCGATCACGCCGAACTTGGTGGCCGCGTAATTGGTCTGCCCGAAATTGCCGTAGATGCCAACGATCGACGACGCGTTGAGGATGCAGCCCGAATTCTGCGCGAGCATGATGTCCACCACCGCCTTGGTGCAGTTGTAGACGCCCTTCAGGTTGACGTCGATGACCCGGTCGAACTGGTCTTCGCTCATCTTCTTGAACTGCGCGTCCTGGACGATGCCGGCGTTATTGACGAGGGTATCGATGCGGCCCCACTTGGCCATCACGCCTTCGACCATCTCCGCGATGCTGGCCTTGTCGGTGACGTCGACGCGGAACCCGGCGGCCTCGCCGCCCGCTGCACGAATCAGCGCTATCGTCTCGTCCACCGTGGTCATGTTGATGTCGCAGACCGCGACCTTGGCGCCTTCCTTGGCGAATTTCTGTGCGGTCGCCCGGCCGATACCCTGACCCGCGCCGGTAATGATCGATACCTTGTCCAGCAGCCGCATGGCGATTTCCTCAATGTTCCATGACGCCCAGGCGCCGAACGCGACCCAAGCCCGATGCACTGCAATATAGCCGGGAATGGTGCGTTGCACAAGGCCAATTCAAGCTTCCATGATCTAGCGCAAGTCAGTGGCCACTTACCAAATTATTCATATAAAACAATATCTTAGGTTTTGTTTCTGGCACGGCCTGTGCCGTTCTCGCTGATTTTCCGGTGCGACCTGGCGCCGCCATGCTGCACTGGTGACGGCTATCCGTGCCCTAGGCGGGCAGCCAGTGCTCGATGGTCAATTGCAGCGTCGAGCTTCCCTGCCACTCGTTGACTTCCGGGCGAAAAGCCGCGTGAATGCGTCCCGGCAGCGGTTCGGCGTGATTGAACAGGATGGCCTCGAAACGCTCGCCGGCGCGGGTGAGCACCAGCCGGGTATGCCGCCCACCGACGATGCGGCTAGCGACCACGTCGAAGCGGTCGTCGAAGGTCGGCGCCGGCAGGCCCTGACCCCAGACGTGTTCACGCAGCGTTGCGGCCAGATCGAAGGTGAGTTCGCCCGGGCCGAGCTCGCCGTCGGATGCACAGGATTGGGCGAGGTCGGCCTCGGTCAGCCGTTCGACCGCGACTGCCTCGAAGGCCTCGCGGAAGCGGGGTAGTTCGGCCTCGGCCAGGGTCAGCCCGGCGGCGAAAGCGTGGCCGCCGAACCTTGCGATGACGCCGGGCGCGCGCTTGGCGACCAGGTCCAGCGCGTCGCGCAAGTGAAATCCGGCGATCGAGCGTCCCGAACCCTTGAGTTCACCGTTGCTGCCTCTGGCAAAAACGAAAGCCGGCCGATGCAGCCGATCCTTGAGCCGCGAAGCCACGATGCCCACCACGCCCTGATGCCAATCGGGGCGGTACAGGCAGACGGTGTGGTTGCCGTCGATGGCTTCGGCGGCGAGTGAGTCCAGATCGGCCAGCGCCTCGTCCTGCATGGTGGCCTCGACGGCTCGTCTTTCCCGGTTCAGCCGGTCGAGTTCGGCGGCAAGCGCCTGCGCTTCGTCGGCGCCGGCGAGCAGGCAGCGGATGCCCAGCGACATGTCAGCGAGGCGGCCGGCCGCGTTCAGCCGGGGTCCGGCGGCGAAGCCCAGGTCAAAGGCGGTGGCCCGGCGCGGGTCGCGACCGGCCGCCGCGAACAACGCGAGCACGCCGGGCTGGGCGCGGCCGGCACGCAGGCGCGCGAGTCCCTGCGTGACGAAAATCCGGTTGACCTGGTCGAGTTTGACGACGTCGGCGACGGTCCCCAGTGCGACCAGGTCGAGCAATTCGGCAAGATTGGGCTCGGGACGCGAGCCGAACGCTTGCGCAGCGCGCAGGCGGGCGCGGGTCGCGAGCAGCACGTAGAACATCACGCCGACTCCGGCGATGTGCTTGCTCGGAAAGGCGCAATCCGGCTGGTTCGGATTGACGATGATCGCGGGCGACGGCAGCGCCGGGCCCGGCAGATGGTGGTCGGTGATCAGCACGTCGATGCCACATCCGGCGGCGGCGGTCACGCCGTCGACGCTGGCGATGCCGTTATCGACGGTGATGAGCAGGCGGGGGTCGCGCTGTGCCGCGATCGCCACGATCTCGGGCGTGAGTCCATAGCCATGTTCGAAACGGTTGGGTACCAGGAAGTCGACATCTGCGCCGAAGGCGCGCAGCCCCCGCACGCCCACCGCGCAGGCAGTCGCGCCGTCGGCGTCGTAGTCGGCGACAATGACAATGCGCTCGCGGTCGGTGATCGCCCGCACCAGCCGGGTGGCCGCCGCATCGATGCCGCGCAGCGAGGCGAACGGCGGCAGCGCATGCAGCGAGTGGTCGAGCTCCGCCGCGGCGCTGATTCCGCGCGCGGCGTAGATGCGCGCGAGCACCCTCGGCAGTCCCTCGCGTTCCAGCGACTCCGCCGCGTTCGCCGGCGCCCGACGGACGATGGCGATGCTCATTCTTCGCCACCCGGCGCAGGCGGGACGAACGGCGCGGGCGAGAAGCGGGCGACGAGGCGCCGGTGCCAGGCCGGCCGACGCGCCCGCCACAGGTGGGCGGCGTTGCCGGTGGCGTCGGCAACGACGGTGAGCGAATCGAGCGCGGCACGCTCCAGCGCGGCTACCGCCGGCGCGAGCCACGCCACGTCGAGCGCGTGCAGCGCGTCGACATCCGCCACCTTCGGCAACACGGCGACCACCCGCTCCGCCACCGGCAATGACGCGTGGTTCGCGGGCAGGTCCAGCGGGACCGTGCCAGCGTGCAAGGCAAGCCCCCGGGCGACGTCGCCTTCCCTTTGCGTCGCTGCGCACACGACGACCGGCGCCGGCGCCACCTCACGCAGCCTGCCGCCACCGGAGATCCAGATCCCGTTCGCCGCCGCGTACCCGGCCGACTCGCGCGCGGCGTTCGCCGCGGCGGCGTGCAGCAGCATCTGCATTTCGGACAACCAACGCCGCCAGGCGACACTCTGCCGGCCACGTGGCATCTGGGCATGGATGGCCCCGGTGACGGCGGGCAACGCAGTGGTCGTCGGTGCCTCGTCAATTGTCGTGGTGAGGAACCAGGCGTCCGGACGAGAGGCGTGGAAGGTGATGCCGTCCGCGGCGAAGTGCGCGTTGAGCGCGTCGACCAGCGCCTGCGTGTCCGGCGTCGACAGGTCGTCGACGCGTCCGGCGAGGCGAACATTGTCGCGTCCCGCAATCAGGGAGATGGGATCGGCGCGCATGACCAGCGCGTCGCCGGGATCGAATCCCGCGCCCAGCGCCGCCAGCGGCGCGCAGGGCGTGTCCTGCGGGCAGCCCAGTGCGGCGAGCAGTCCCACGTCGAGCCCGTCCGGAAACGGCGTCGGGGCAGGGGCGTAGCGCGCCAACCGGCCCAACGCCGCACAGGCCGTGTAGGCCTCCGGTGGGAGACCGAGGAGCTGCGGAACGACAAGGACGAGATGCATGGTGTGTGCTCGCCCGCGCGTGATGCGCAGGAACCACCGGCGGGGCGGCGGAGTCTAGCATGCGATAATTTCCTCCGATCGGCGGGGTGCCCGCCGCCAAGCGCAGCCCTCATCCGTGTCCCCCTACGAACTCGCCATCGGCCTGCGCTACACGCGCGCCCGCAAGGGCTCGGGCCGCAACACCTTCATCTCCTTCATTTCGCTGATCTCGATGGCGGGAATCGCGCTCGGCGTCGCCGCGCTGATCGTCGTGCTGTCGGTGATGAACGGTTTTCAGGAGGAACTGCGCAATCGCATCCTGTCGGTCGCGTCGCACATCGAGATCCGTGGCCTGCCGCAGTTGACGGACTGGTCGCGGATCGCCGAGATCGCGCGGCAGGAGCCGCGCGTGATCGCGGCCGCGCCCTACGTGCTCGGGCAGGCGATGCTCGCGGCCGGCGACGCCACGCGCGGCGCGCTGATCCGCGGCATCGACCCGGCGCGCGAAGACACGGTGGCCGACATCGGCCGGCATATGCGGCGCGGCTCGCTGGCCGAACTGAGGCCGGGTGAATTCGGCATCGTGCTGGGCGGTGACCTGGCGCGTGCGCTGGGGACCGGGCCTGGCGACCGCGTCGTGGTGATAACGCCGCAGGGGACGGTCACTCCGGCAGGAACGCTGCCGCGGGTGAAGAGCTTCACGGTGGTCGGCATCTTCGAAGTCGGCATGTACGAGTTCGACAGTGGCCTGGCACTGGTCAACATCGAAGACGCGCAGCGACTCTATCGGCTGGACGGCGTGTCCGGCGTCCGGCTCAAGCTCGACGATTTGTTCGCGGCGCCGGCCGTGGCGCGCGCACTCTGGCAGAAGATGCCGGTCTCCGCCGAGGTCCGCGACTGGACGCGCAGCCATGCCAACTTCTTCCGCGCCGTGCAGATCGAGAAACGGGTGATGTTCATCATCCTGACGCTGATCGTAGCCGTGGCGGCATTCAACATCGTCTCGGCGCAGGTGATGGTGGTCACCGACAAACAGGCGGACATCGCGATCCTGCGCACGCTTGGCGCCTCGCCGCTTTCGATCATGGCGATCTTCATCGTGCAGGGCGCATTGATCGGCATGATCGGCACCGCGCTCGGCGTGGTCGGAGGCGTGCTGCTCGCACTCAACGTGAGCACGGTGGTGCCCGCCATCGAACGCGCGTTCAGCATCCAGTTCCTCGACAAGTCCATCTACTACATCAGCGACTTGCCCTCCGACCTGCAGCGCGGCGATGTGCTGACCATCGCGGCCATCGCGCTCGTCCTGGCGCTGATTGCCACGCTGTACCCGGCGTGGAAGGCGTCGCGCGTCAATCCGGCCGAGGCGCTGCGCTATGAGTGACGTTGCGCCTCCGGTCATCGCCTGCAGCGGACTGTTCAAGACCTACACCAGCGGGCCGGCGCATGTGCCGGTGCTGACCGGGGTCGATCTCGAAGTCAGGTCAGGCGAGCGCGTGGCGATCGTCGGCGCATCGGGCTCGGGAAAGAGCACGCTGTTGCACCTGCTCGGTGGTCTCGACGCGCCAACGGCCGGCGACGTGCAGGTCGACGGCGTCGCCCTGTCCGCGCTTACCGAGGCGCAGCGTGGCCGGATACGCAATCGCGCGCTGGGATTCATCTATCAGTTTCACCACCTGCTGCCCGAATTCAGTGCCGTGGAGAACGCGGCGATGCCGCTGCTGGTGCGGCGCGTGGCACCCGCCGCGGCGCACGGTGCCGCAGCGGCGATACTCGAACGGGTCGGCCTCGCGCATCGGCTGCGCCACCGGCCGGGCGAGTTGTCGGGTGGCGAGCGCCAGCGGGTCGCGCTGGCGCGCGCGCTGGTGACGCAGCCGCGCTGCGTGCTCGCCGACGAGCCCACCGGCAACCTCGATCGCAAGACCGCGGCGCAGGTCTTCGACCTCATGCTCGAACTCAACGCCGATCACGGCACCGCGCTGGTGATCGTCACGCACGATCCGGAACTGGCCGCGCGCGCCGACCGCGTGCTGAATCTGGTCGACGGCTGGCTGGTGCAGGCGTGACGAGCGGTTGCTGACCGCGTTTGCCGTCCCACGCGAGCAGCGCCTTGCTGCGGCCGGACAGGCGCTGCAACGGATGTCTAGTATTCGACCGGAATCGGGTCGAGCGGGCGCCACAGGTACCAGGTGGCGACGCTTCGATAAGGGGCCCAGCAGGCGCCGAAGGCGCGCAATTCCGGCGGGGTCGGGCGCAAGCCGCCGTGGTAGTGGATGGCGACGGCCTTTTGCAGTCCGATGTCGTCAACCGGCAGGACGTCGGCGCGCAATTCGTGGAAGATGAGAAATACCTCGGCGGTCCAGCGACCGACGCCGCGCACGTCGCATAGAAGCCCGATCAGCGTCTCGTCGGACAAGCTTCCCCAGCGGGACGGATCGAGCACGCCGCTCGCGAAGTGGCGCGCGAGGTCGGTCAGGTAACTCGCCTTGCGCTCGGACAACCCCACGCGGCGCAGCTCGCCATGCGCGTTCGACGCACGCGGGCTGGATCGAGGCGCACGGGGTCTCCCGCGCCTGCCGTCGCGATCACCAGCCGGTCCCAGATCGACTGCGCCGCCTTGACCGAGATCTGCTGGCCGACGATGGCGCGCGCCAATGTGGTGAACGGATCGCCGCGGCGCGCCAGATGAACGTCGGGGCAGGCCGCGATCAGCGAACGCATCACGGGGTCGTTGCGCGACAGCGCCCGCTTGGCGCGGTCCCAGTAAACGGGCTTCATCGCGGCAATCGCCTCGGATGGTCGCGCGGCAGCGCCGCAGTGGCGAGTTCCCGCGCCGCGGAACGCACCCCGTTCATCCGACCCGGCGCAGCCGGGCGCGCCGGCGCCAGGACCACACCGCGTGGCAGCGCCACAGGACGCGAGTGAGCACGAAGCCGAGCGCCGACAGCGTCACGGCGAGCAGCAGCAGCCCCAGCGCCAGCGGCTTGCCGAGTTGTCCCATCCATTGCATCAGTGCCGGCAGCCATTCGGTCAACCCGGTGGTCAGCGGCACGTCGAATTTCGGAATCGGCGGTGCGTCAGTGATGAACAAGCGGCCGTACTCGTAGGCCACCACGTACAGCGGGACGATGGTGAACGGATTGGTATAGAAGGTGGTGATCACGGCGAGCGGAAACTGCGCCCGCACCACGAGGCAGACTACGATTGCCGACAGCACCTGCAATGGTCCCGGAATCAGTCCGCAAAAAAGCCCGATGGCCACCGCGCGCGCCGCGGAGCGGCGATTGATGTACCAGAGGTCCGGGTCGGCAAGCGCCGGCAGGTAGCGACGCACCCAATGATGCGAGGTGATGCGGTCGACGGCGGGCTGCCAGCGCGCGGTAAAGTCCTTCAGGAGTCTGCGTGGCATGAGCGTGACCGAAGCTGTTACATTAGCCCGGTTTGATTTTCGGGCAGTCCGGATGTTCCCAGCGGGACCAAATTCTGGTGTGAGTCGCGATTATTCGGGTATGAGTGACGTGATGTTGGCACACGGCGGCGGGATTTCACCAAAAATCGTGAATGCCCGCTCCTCGCGCTGGCTGGCGGGCGTTTGCGCAATCTGGCTTTCGGTCACCGGCACGCCGGCACTGGCCGCGGCGGACCCTGCCAAGGTGATCCGCGACGTGTTTCCGGTCGCGGAAACCGGCTTCGACCCCGCGGCGATGCACGACCTGTATTCGGCCGGCATCGTGCAGGCGATCTTCGACCGGCTCTATACCTACGACTACCTGGCGCGTCCGGCGAAGATCGTGCCGCAGGCGGCCGATGGCATGCCGGAGATCACCGACGATGGCAGGATCTACACGGTCAGGCTCAAGAAGGGCATCCATTTCGCGACCGACCCGGTGTTCGCGGGCAAGCAGCGCGAACTCGTCGCCGCCGACATCGTGTATTCGTTCAAGCGCCTTGCCGACCCGAAGCTGCGCTCGCCGTGGTCGTTTCTGATCGAGGGCAAGTTCGTCGGTCTGGACGAGGCCATTGCAGCAGCAAAGAAATCCGGCAAATTCGACTACGACGAAAAAATTCCAGGGTTGGAGGTCGTCGACCGGCACACGGTGCGATTCCGGCTCAAGGACACCGACTACAACCTGCCGTACATCCTGGCGCATGAGGCAACTTCGGCGCTGGCACGCGAGGTGGTCGAAAAATACGGCGAATCCGACGGACGGGTGATGAGTCATCCGGTCGGCTCCGGCCCCTATCGATTGGCGCAGTGGGTGCGCAGTTCGAAAATCGTGCTCGAGGCCAATCCCGGGTATCGCGGTTTCACCTGGAATTTCAAGGCGCAAACACCCGACGACGACAAGCTCGTGGCGGAAATGAAGGGCAAGTCAATGCCGCTGGTGGGTCGTGTCGAGATCAGCGTCATGGAAGAGGACCAGGCGCGCTGGCTCGCCTTCCAGGGCGGCGAACTCGACCTCATGAACATGGAAGGGCCGCTTGCGCCCAACGCCATCGTCGACGGCAAGCTGATCCCCGCGCTCGCCGCCAAGGGCGTGCGCCTCGATCGCGTCGTCGAAGCCGAACTCCTTTACATCTACTGGAACATGCTCGACCCGCTGGTCGGCGGCATGTCGAAGGAAAAGATCGCGCTGCGCCGCGCGCTGGCGATGTCCTACGACGTCGCCGAGGAAATTCGCGTCGTGCGCAACGGCCAGGCGGTCGAGGCGGCGTACCCGATCCCTCCGGGCGTGGTCGGCCACGTGCCGAACTGGAAGAGCCTCAACAGCTACGACCCGGCGCTGGCCAACGCGCTGCTCGACCGTTTCGGCTACAAGCGCGGTCCCGGCGGCTGGCGAACGCTGCCCGACGGCAAGCCGCTGGTGATCCGCTATGCGTCGCGTCCGGACACGCTTGGCCGGCAACAGGAGGAAATGGTCAAGAAGGCCTACGACGGCATCGGCGTGCGCATGGAGGGGCAGAAGGACAAATTCCCCGAATTGCTGAAGCTCGAGAAGCAGTGCAAGCTGCTCAGCCGGACCGCGGCGTGGATCGCCGACTATCCGGACGGTGACAATTTCATGCAGCTCTTCTACGGCCCCAATTCCTACCAGAGCAACAACGGCTGCGTCACCATCCCGGAGTTCGACGCGCTGTACAGGAAGACGACGAAGATGCCGGCCGGGCCCGAGCGCGACCGGCTCTACCAGGACATGACGCGGATCATGGAGGTCTACGCCTTCCAGCGGCTGACCATCAGCCGCTACCGCAACCAGCTGATCCAGCCGCGCGTATTGGGCTATCGGAGGCATCCGATCCTGACGTCGACCTGGCAATACATCGACGTGGCACCCGCCGGCAAATAGCCCGGGCGAACCGGAACAACGCGAGACGAAACAGGCATGTGGGCCTACATCATTCGCCGGCTGTGGCAGATGCTCCCGACGCTGTTGGGCGTCGTGCTGCTGGTGTTCGTGCTGTTCAACTGGGTCGGCGGCGACCCTGCCTATGTGCTCGCCGGCAAGATATCCAATCCCGAGCAGATCGACAACATCCGGCGTCAGCTGGGCGTCGACCAGCCGTTCTACGTTCAGCTCGGCATCTTCATGAAACAGATCGTGACCGCCGATTTCGGCGCTTCGTGGAGCACCAACGAGCCGGTTTCGCACATTCTCGCCACGCGGTTGCCGCCGTCGCTGACCGTGCTGATTCCGCTGCTCATCCTCGAGACCGTGATCGCCATCGGTCTCGCGCTGGCCGTGGCCTATGTTCGCGGCTCGCTGACCGATCGCATGGTGATGATCGTCTGCACGGTCGGCCTGTCCATCTCGATCCTCGTATACATCATCGTGTTCCAGTACGTGTTCGCCTACAAACTGGGCTGGTTCCCCGTGCAGGGCTGGGGCAACAACTTCTGGGAAAATCTCTTCAAATACGCGTCGCTGCCGATCCTGATCGCGCTGGTGGTGTCGATCGCGCCCAACCTGAGGCTCTATCGCACCTTCATCCTCGACGAGATCAACCAGGACTACGTGCGCACCGCCCGCGCCAAGGGCCTGGGCGAGAACCGGATCATGTGGGTGCACGTGCTGCGCAACGCGTCGATACCGATCATCACCCACGTGATGTCGGCGCTGCCGAGCCTCCTGATCGGCGCGTTCCTGATCGAGCGCTTCTTCTCGATCCCCGGCATCGGCCGCGAGGTGATCCTCGCCGTCGAGCGCTCCGACTTTCCGGTGATCAAGGCGCTGACCGTCTACGTTGCCGTGGCGACGATGCTGGTCAACCTCGCCGCTGACCTGATGTACAAGGCGGTCGATCCGCGGGTGCAGCTCAAGTGATTCTCCGGCGATGAGCGAAATGACGCTGCCTTCTCCCGTCGCACCGCGGCGCGAGATTCCGCACACGGTTTCGCCGGGGCTCTGGACGCTGGCCTGGCGGCGGCTGCGATCGGATCGCGTGGCGATGGTATCGCTGGCGATCGTCGTCGCATTCCTGATCGTGGTGCTCCTGTCCGGACTGGGTGTCGTGGCACGCGACTGGGCCCGGGAGGTCGGTGTCAACTATGCGCCGCCGTCGTTTGTCGGCGCCGATGCCGCCGCGGTCGCCGCCGAGGCTGCGCGCGTCAGTTCGCAGTCCGCCGCACCGGAGTCCGGCCCGGTATTCGAATCGACGGTGATCGATCCGATCGGCGACGTGATCGCCGAGTTGAAGGCTGCGCTGATGGCCGAATCGAAGGTCGGCACCAAGGCTGCGCCAGGCGCGCCGGCCGCGCCGGCCGAAGGCGGGTTCGTCGATCCGCTCGCCGACGTGATGAAGGAAATCGAGGCGCAGAAGGGCGCATCACGGAAGACCGCGTCACCAAAGGGCGGCGGGTTCGTCGATCCGTTGGCCGACGTGATGAAGGACATCGAGGCCGGCAAGTCCGGCGCGGGCACGAAGGACACCGCCGTGGACGCGCAGGGACGCCGCGCGACGCTTCCTTTCGGCGCCGACAAGTGGGGGCGCGACGTCATCGCCAAGACCATCAAGGGTTCCGAGACGTCGATCTTCGTGGGCCTCGCCGCGGCGCTGGTCGCCACGTTCATCGGCACCGTGTTGGGCGCGTTTGCCGGGTACTACGGCCGCTGGGTCGACGACGCGCTGAACTGGTTCTACAACGTGTTCAGCTCGATCCCCTACCTGCTGCTGATCCTCGCCGTCGCGGCGGTGCTGCAGCAGAAGGGGACGATGACCATCGTGCT